>JABFVL010000067.1 GCA_013362805.1 Mycobacteriales bacterium
GGGAGTCGTCAAGCCTGGTATCGACGAGCGGCTCGCAATCAGGCCCGACGCATGCAAGGGACGCAACTGGCACAGGCAGACGAGCGGCGCAGAGAGCTGTACGAATCGATTCGACACCGCTCAACCCCACAACCCGCGGCGAGCCGACCCATTCCTAGGCGGTAAGCCTTTCACCCCAATTCGCATTTCCCGTTATCGCTCACAGCCACGGCCCGAGCGGGCGCACAATGTTTCGCACGAGTTCGCCTCTCAACAGACTCATCACTCATGAACGGATGCGCTATCCCGATGCATTAGCACAAGGCCAGAACCCCAAAAAATGACGACACGGTGTAGATGAGAAACTAGCTCGGTGCGTCCTCTAGCAGCTCCGTTGGTGTGGTGATGAGCTCATTTGCCAACACCGTCACTGACGGCCCACTGCTTGCCGCGATAGGTGTCAGCGCGCTCGCCGGTTTTGTCAGCTTTGCATCGCCTTGCGTTTTGCCGCTAGTGCCCGGTTACCTCTCCTACGTCACTGGCATGTCCGGCGCCGACGCCGATAACTCGAAGAAGTGGCGAACCGTGGCGGGGTCCGCACTATTCGTCGCCGGATTTACCGCTGTTTTCGTACTCATCGGCGCGACAGTCGGCACCGCCGCCACCTGGTTGCTCGTACATCAACAAACCATCGAACGGGTGGTTGGCGTCGGCATCGTGCTACTCGGACTAGCTTTCCTCGGGGCATTCCCGTGGCTACTCCGAGAAAAACGCATCCGCAAACTTCCGGCCTCGGGACTAGCCGGAGCGCCCATTCTGGGCGCCGTGTTCGCACTCGGTTGGGTGCCCTGCATCAGCCCGACACTCGCCGCGGTGCAAGGCCTGTCCTTCCTAGAAGGATCAGCGGAACGGGGCGTCACGCTCTCCATCGCATACGCGCTTGGCCTTGGCCTACCGTTCCTAGCGATCGCCCTCGGTCTGAGCTGGGCCACCGGCACCGTCGCCTTCCTGCGTAAACAGAGCCGATGGATCGCCCGAGCTGGTGGCGTCATGTTGATCATCATCGGTTTGATGCTCGTCACGGGCTGGTGGCAAGACGCCATGATTTGGCTTCGAAGCAGCGTAGGTCCCGGGGAGATCGGCATCTGATGAAAAAAGATCTACGGCGCGCGTGGAACGTCATCACCAGCATGCGTACAGCGCTGGTGTTGTTGTTCTTGCTCGCCATCGCGGCCACGCCAGGAGCAATGTTTCCGCAGCGCTCTCTAAACCCTGAGAAAGTCACGCAGTACTACAAGGACCACCCTGACCTTGCGCCAATCGTGGACAAAATGTCGGGCTTCGAGGTTTTCTCCTCACCATGGTTCGCCGCGATTTATCTCCTCTTGTTCCTTTCACTGCTTGGCTGCCTATCCACTCGCATCCCCGTCTACTTCCGCGCGATCGTAAAAGGACCGCCAAAAGCGCCCAAGAAACTCGACCGCCTGCCCGCCCACGCCACGGTGGGAACGGCGCCCGCAATCAAGGCCGAAGACATCGCCACCATTTTGCGTAAAGGCCGCTGGCGGGTCCGGATGCGTGAAGAAGACAACGGCACCACCACCATCTCGGCGGAAAAGGGCTACCTGCGCGAAACGGGGAACCTCGTGTTCCACCTTTCCCTAGTAGCCGTGCTGATCGGCATCGCCGTGGGCGCACTGTATGGCTGGTCGGGCGGCATGCTCGTCACCGAAGGGTCCACGGTCTGCAACACAGTGCAGGCATACGACCAGTTCACGCCAGGCAAGTTCGTCAAACCCACCTCTTTGCCGCCGTTCTGTGTGAAACTCGACGACTTCCGCGCCACATTCGCGGACAACGGCCAACCGCTGAGCTATGAAGCGGACATCAAATACCGCGCCGGCGACGATTCGGTGACCCAGGATCCGAACACGTCGTTCAACTTGGAAGTCAACAAGCCGCTTCGCATGGACGACGCCGGGTTCTACCTCATCAACCACGGCTTCGCGCCCATCATTCGCTACACCGACCGATATGGCACCGTGTTTGAAAGCCCCACCCCGTTCCTGCCACAAGATGGCGCTCTCACCAGCGAAGGCGTCGTTGTCCTGCCCGACGCGAACCAAGACCCCGCGAGCACTGAGCGGGCTCGGGACCAGCAGATGGCATTCGAGGGCATCTACATGCCAACAGTGCCCGAGTCGGGGCCAGCGATTCGATCAGCCCGCCCAGAACGAAACGACGAGGGCGTCATGGTGCTCGCCTACCGTGGCGATACCGGGCTAAACACCGGCATTCCACGTTCGGTGTACACGCTCGACCAGAACCAGGTCGACAAAGGCGCTCTCAAACCACTGGGCTCAAAGCTCTTGCGCCCAAATGAGAAATGGACCTTGGACGATGGCAGCGTCGTTGAGTTTGTGGGCACGGTCGAGTGGATGAGCGTCAACGTGGCGCATGACCCCGGCCAGCTCATCGCACTCGGTGGAGCGGCGGGCATGATCAGCGGGTTGATGGTCTCGTTGTTCATTCGACGTCGCCGATTCTTTGCTCGCATCACCACGGCTGATGGCAATGTTCTGGTGACCACGGGCGGTTTGGCTCGCACAGGATCAGAAGCCTTTTCACGCGAGTTCGCGGCGTTGAACAAGAAAATTGTCGAGCGGCTCGATCTAACGCCGGTGCAAGAGGACCCCGAGTCCTCGCCGGTCAAGACCAAGGACCTGCCCGACGCCATGCAAGAAATCACAGATGTTCGTGCCCCAGCATCCGCTGGCAAGGAGTGAGTGATGACCAACACCGAATTGGCTGAGCTGTCTGACACGCTGCTGATCACCGCGATCGGCGCCTATGCGGTAGCGATGGTCGGTTACACCGTGGAATATGCCTTTGGGGCAAAGGGCGCGGTGGCTTCGCGGGTCAAGGCCCAGCTACCCAAACAACGCGCCCTTGCCACAGTTGGCGGAGGCACACCCGACACCAGCGCTGACGTTCCGACACCGCCCGCAGAAGAGCCCAGCGCTAAGCGTGGAAAGTCAGCCCGGTTTGGCGTTTTCGCGATCATCGCGACCATTGTCGGCGCGCTCGCACAGGTCGCGTGTTTGACGACTCGAGGGCTCTCCACGGATCGGGTTCCGTGGGGCAACATGTACGAGTTCATCTCGGCAGTGTGCCTGGCCGGTGTGGTGGCGTGGCTGGTGCTGGCATTCACGAAGCCGGTCCGGCACTTGGGCATGTTTGTACTGCTCCCCGTGGTGCTCCTGCTTGGTTTGGCGGGCACGGTGTTGTATGCGGAGGCGGCACCGCTCATGCCGGCTCTAAATTCGTTCTGGTTGAAGATCCACGTTTCTACCGCGGCACTTGCCTCAGGTGTTTTCCTCACCGGTTTTGTCACGGCCGCTTTGTACTTGATCAGAGAGCGCTACGAGCGTCGGATCGAGGAATGGGCGGTTCAGGACGCCAAAGCAGCGGTAAGCGGCATGGCGGAGAACTCAGCCGACGATTCTGACGAATCTGAGGACGCCGACACTAGCCGTGAACTACGGTTCCCATTGACCCTTGGGCCTCGGCTGCCAAGCTCAGAAACCCTCGAGCGTCTCACCTTTCGAATCCACGCTCTCGCGTTTCCCATTTGGACGTTTGCCATTGTGGCCGGCGCCATTTGGGCTGAAGCGGCCTGGACCCGCTATTGGGGTTGGGACCCAAAGGAAACTTGGGCATTCATCTCTTGGGTCATCTACGCCGCTTATCTGCATGCGCGTTCGACGAATGGATGGCGTGGCGCTAAGTCAATGATGATCGTTTTGGCTGGCTGGGCGTCGATGATGGTCAACCTTTTCGTCATCAATCTGGTGACTTCGGGCTTGCATTCCTATTCTGGGGTCTCTTAATACGCCCTCAGCACTCTACGCACGGGTAGCGCTACAAACACGCCCGGTGATCCTAATAAGAATTTTGTGCCATTGCGCTACCCGGGCTAGAACAGCGAGCTGCGATGACCTAACGTGTTCGACAGTCGCCCGAGTGACCATCCTTCACAGCGAAGGAGATCGAGCGACCCGCCGAATCGTTACGCGGCATCGCAATGAGCCGGGGACCCATTCAATCGGGGTGTATTCACATCATGTGGACGGGCAGCCACAGCCCGAACCCGTCAGCTAACTCGGTAGGCGGATGAGGCTGAATGGAGTGAGACACGCCAGTGGAACCACCCCCGGGTTTGTCCCGCCGATTTTTATCTGCACTAGCGGTGACATTTCTCGCCATCGCCGGCTTGAGCGCAATGGCCACCAGCCCCGCGCTCGCCGAACCTGAACCAACTCTCGCCGAAGCAGAACGCCAGGTCAGCACGCTCGCTGAACAAATGACCGTCACCAACGAGGAATACCAGGAAGCATCAGTCAAACTGGAAGATTCCCGTGGCCGTCAAGGCGAAGTAGAGCGAGAGCTCTCCGAAGCACAAGGCAACTTTGAGCAAGAACAAACCAAAGTTGGACTGATGGGTGCCACCGCCTACGAAACTGGCCCATTTGGCGCCATGAACGTACTCGTGGGAGCAACCTCAACTCAAGAGCTCCTTGACCAACTCAGCTACCTGGACATCATCAGCGGCGAGCAAAATCAAGCACTCAACGACCTTGTCACCACCCGCGATCAGGTTCGAGAAAAAAAGCGCCAGATCGATGAAGAAGTCACCACACAAACCGAACAAGAGCGAATTCTTCGCGAGAAGAAAGAGCAGCTTGACGGTGAGCTAAAAGAATGGCAAGACAAACGCAGCAAACTGCAGCCTAAGGGACGCAGCCACACTCGCTACACCTATGACGGCACCGCCAGTGGCCTCGCCGAAGCCGCTGTTCAATATGCCTATAACCAAATTGGCAAGCCGTACGAACTTAATGCGGATGGCCCCAGCACTTTCGACTGCTCGGGCCTGACGATGATGGCCTGGAAGCAGTCGGGAATTTCGCTCCCGCACTCCTCTAGGCAGCAATACAACTCAGTTGGCACCAAAGTAGACAGATCGGCGCTAGCGCCTGGCGACCTGATCATTTTCTACAGCGATATGCACCATGTTGGCATCTACATTGGCAGTGGGAATGTCATTCACGCGCCGCAACCCGGCGAATACGTGAAGGTCTCACCCGTGACCGCCATGCCTTATGCCGGCGCGGTAAGGCCGGGTTAATCGGAATCGCAAACAAATGTGGGGCCCCGCACCTTGGTGCGGGGCCCCACATTTTGTAGTACAACATCGCATTCAGTGCATGGACTTAATGAATGTCCCCACTTTCAACAAGTCCATTACTTGAGGCCAGTAACGCTTTGACCTCAGATTCCCGAAAGCGACGATGGCCTCCAGGGGTTCGAATGCTGCTGATGCGCCCGGCGGCGGCCCAACGAGTAACGGTCTTAGGGTCGACACGGAATAATGTCGCAACCTCACTCGGGGTCAGCAACCTTTCGCCAACCTCCACGGCTTCCTCACTCCTCAAACTTGGCTAATAATCCCCAACTGGCGCCGCATCGTAGGCGCGGCCTCCCGGCCGGGCCCTACAGCCGCTGCGCAAGCGACTAACATTAAATAAGGACCCAACAGCGCCCTGCTGGCCATTACAACACCCATGTGCACCCTAGGTACGGGAAACAGCCGAACTCACGCGTTGAGCTCAGAGATGCCCGACTCGCGTGGTACACCGTAAGCGCTGGTAAAAACGAGTATGTGCCGAAATATGTCGCCACTGACCTCTTTTTGCCTAGAACGTAATATGTTTCCAGCATGGATGAGATTGACCGTCAGCTAATTTCCGCTTTACAGGAAAATGGTAGGAAAAGTTTCGCCGAACTAGCGCGCTACGTGGGTTTATCAGCCCCAGCCGTGCACGATCGCGTGTCTAAATTGGAGACCTCGCGCATCATCACGGGGTATCACGCGGACATAGACCAAAACGCCCTTGGCTTCGGCGTGACCGCTCTGATCGGCATCCTGCCGTCAACAAGCGGTGAAGACAGCGACGTGGCCACCCAACTCGCCGCCCTAGACGAAGTCGATTCCATCTGGTGCCTGGCCGGCGAAGAGTCATACATGTTGCTCGTTCGAGTCGCTGATATCGCCGAGCTGGAACACACCATCGGGAGAGTGCATCGCATTCCGGGAGTCGCCCGCACAAGAACCAACGTCATCCTGTCCACGAAGAAAAGACAAGGTCGCACCCCCTAACGGGCTTTGCCCATCAGCGGGAAAGTACGGTAAGGGGGTGAAGCTTCATCCCGCCCTTGCCTACACCGGTGGTCGTTTTGTCTTGATCGCCGCGACAGCAGCCGTACTTTACCTACTCGGGTTCAGAACATGGCCGCTCGCATTCGGCGCTATCGCCATTTCGTTGCCACTGTCATACTTCGTTCTTCGCCGACAACGGGAAGGCTTCGCGGCATTCCTGGTCGAGCGCCACGAAAAGCGCACGGCTCAGAAAGAAAAGCTGCGATCCGCCCTCCGCGGCTCAGAAGATGCGACAGAAGAGACACAAGAGCCCGCAAGCAAATAGACAGTGTTATTGCGGCACATGAGTTGATTGAGCCGATAAAGAATCTAGCGGCGCGAGATAATGCTCCCTGAAGATTGAGAAAGAACTCACAGTTCTACCTCAGGGGGTCATCATGGCAACCTCGATTCGCCACCACATCGGCCCACTACCCCAACTGAACTCACGCACCCAGTTCGTCTACCAGCCCGCTCCCAAACCGCCCACAAAACTCAACAAAGTTGGCCACCATAACGTCACCGCCGGCTACCTGCTCGGGGCGTTCATGCTCCTCCTCGGCGGCATAGCCCTTCCCCTCCAACACGGCGTGCAATTCCATGGCAAAAACGGCGAAGCCATCCTTGGCGTTCTGAAAATGAACCCGCTTCTGTGCTTCACCTACCTCGGCGCCGGGACACTACTCGTACTCGCGGCCTGGCTCGGCCCACTACCAGCACACATCATGAATACGCTCCTCGGCGTACTCCTCGTGCTTATCGGAGTGCTCGGCATCTTCATTTGGACCAGCAGCGCGAATATCCTCGCGCTCAGCCCAGCCACCAACGCCGTACATGTGGCGATCGGCACGGCGCTGCTGATTGTGGGCCTGCGGCCAATCCGGGCTTTCAACGACTGAGAGAGGGGGCGCGGACCACGGGCGCGCCGGGCATTACCCTGACTACATGCAGCAAGCAGAGCGCCCCAGCCTAGAAAAAGAACCCACCCGGGTTTCGGCAATGTTCGACCGGGTCGCCTCACGCTACGACATCACCAACACACTGCTGTCCTTTGGCATGGACGCCTCATGGCGACGGGCCACCCGACGCGCACTCGATCTACAACCTGGCGAATATTGCCTGGACCTGGCCGCCGGAACAGCCGTGTCCACAGTTGAGCTGTCCCGCAGTGGTGCAACGGTCATCGGGTGCGATTTCTCGCTCGGGATGCTCAAACAAGGGCTCGGGCACGGCGTGCCGCTGACGGCCGGGGACGCGCTCGCCCTGCCATTTCGAGACAACTCATTCGACGCCGCAACCATCTCTTTTGGCCTGCGCAACGTAGCCGATGTCCCCCTCGCGCTTTCAGAGCTTCGTCGCGTCACCAAGCCAGGCGGGCGACTCGTCGTATGCGAATTCAGCACGCCAAAATTGGCCCCCATGCGGTGGGGGCACCGCATATATCTCCGACACGGCATGCCCACCGTCGCTCGCCTCGTGAGCAGCGACAACACCGCTTACGGCTATCTGGCGGACTCCATTCAAGACTGGCCAGACCAAAGAGCGCTGGCCGAAAAGCTCGCCCAGGCCGGCTGGGAAGACGTCCAATGGCGCAATTTGTTCGGTGGCGTCGTTGCCCTACACAGAGCAAGCCTGCCCAAATAAAACAGCCGTACCAGCGCTAACAGCTCATAACTGGCACGCCGATGGCATCGTGTGTTCTTATGACGGCAAATTAAGCAATTCCGATACTTGGGAAGGTGCGTGGCCATGCTTGGCCTCCCAGACGGCGTAAAAGCGTGTTTGTTCGACCTGGACGGCGTGCTCACCCGCACGGCGAGTGTTCACGCGGCGGCGTGGAAAGAAATGTTTGACGACTTTCTTCGCACTCGCGCCGACGAGCAAGGCACAGAATTTGTGCCCTTTGACGCCGGCTCCGATTACGACAGATACGTAGACGGCAAGCCCAGGGCCGATGGAACAAGATCGTTCCTGGAATCCCGTGGCATCAACCTGCCCGAAGGCACCGCTGAAGACCCACCCAGTGCCCCCACCATCAACGGGCTCGGCAACCGGAAAAATCAGCTTGTGCTGCGCAAACTTGATGAAGGCGGCGCTGAACTATTCGAAGGTTCCGTTCGCTATGTCAAAGCGGCGCGAGAAGCCGGCCTGGCAACCGCCGTCGTTTCGTCCAGCGCGAACGCCACCCGAATTTTGAACGTCACCGGAATCGCCAATCTCTTTGATGCTGTCATCGATGGTGTTGTCGCCGCGGAACGCGGCTACCCAGGCAAACCGGCACCCGACGCATTTCTAGCGGGCGCCCGAGCTCTCAATGTCATGCCCACCCAGGCGGCAGTGTATGAAGATGCACTCGCAGGCGTACAAGCTGGGCGCGCCGGGCACTTCGCGCTCGTTATTGGGGTAGACCGGGTAGGACAAGCTGCCGCATTGGCCGAGCATGGCGCTGATCGGGTAGTCGAAGACCTCTCCGAGCTCATGGAGGATTCCTGATGGACCATTCCGCTTACACCGTTGAACCATGGTCTGTTCAGGAACGCGAGCTGGATCTCGATAACCTTCCGGCCAGCGAATCAGTTTTCGCGCTGTCCAACGGCCACATTGGCCTACGCGGAAACTTCGACGAGGGAGAACCACACGGGCTCCCGGGCACCTACCTCAACTCAGTCTTTGAGCTTCGGCCCCTGCCCTATGCCGAAGGCGGATATGGCTACCCCGAATCTGGCCAAACCGTCATCAACGTCACCAACGGCAAACTGATTCGATTGCTGGTCAACGACGAACCATTCGACGTCCGCTACGGCACGGTGCATGACCATCGCCGCATGCTCGACATGCGCAGTGGCACTCTCACTCGGCATGTCGAATGGACCTCGCCAGCCGATGATCATGTGCGCATCACCTCCACCCGCCTTGTCTCGCTCACCCAGCGATCCATCGCGGCGATCTGCTACGAAGTCGAAGCGATCGACACTCCATTGAGAATCGTGCTGCAATCCGAACTGATTGCCAACGAACAGCTCCCTGACCAGGGCAAAGACCCACGAGTCGCCGCCGCTTTGGAAGCACCCCTAGTCAGCGAAGAACACGTGACAATGGGCTCCACCGGCGCGCTGCTTGTCCATCAAACTCGCCATAGCGGACTGCGCATCGCCGCGGGCATGCGCCATGACATCGAAGGCCCCAAAGGCACCGCGGTAGAAAACGAGACTTTTCCCGACGTGGCCCGAGCCACCGTCGCAACTCGACTCAAACCAGGCGAGAGACTACGACTCGTCAAATACCTCGGCTACGGGTGGTCCAGCCAGCGATCCCGACCAGCAGTGCACGACCAGGTCGTCGCCGCGCTAGCCGGTGCAAGGCTCACCGGCTGGGAAGGCCTCCTGGCCGAACAGCGCGAATATTTGGACGAGTTCTGGGCCGGCGCTGACGTGGAAGTGGAAGGCGACGCCGAAATACAGCAGGCCGCCCGCTTCGCGCTCTTCCACGTGCTGCAGGCAGGCGCCCGGGTCGAAGAGCGGCCCATCGCCTCCAAGGGTCTCACCGGTGCTGGCTACGACGGGCACTCCTTCTGGGATACCGAGACATTCGTGTTGCCGATGCTCGCGTACACCCAACCAGCCGCTGCCGCAGATGTGCTCAAGTGGCGCTATTCGACATTGGATCTGGCCAAAGAGCGCGCCGAAACTCTTGGGCTCAAGGGCGCCGCGTTTCCGTGGCGCACGATTCGCGGACAGGAATGTTCCGGCTATTGGCCCGCTGGCACCGCCGCCTTCCACATCAGCGCCGACATCGCCGACGCCGTGGTTCGCTACGTCGATGCCACCGGTGATAACCAGTTCGAAGCCGAAATGGGCATGGAGCTGCTGGTCGAAACTGCCCGACTGTGGCGCAGTCTTGGCCACCACGACGCCGAGGGCAAGTTCCGCATTGACGGCGTCACAGGGCCCGACGAATACACCGCGCTCGTCGACAACAACGTCTACACGAACCTGATGGCCCAGCAAAACCTTCAGGCAGCGGCCGATGCGGCCGCGCGCCATCGGGAACGGGCGGCTGAGCTCGGTGTCAGCGTGGAAGAGATGGCCAGTTGGCGAGACGCGGCCAAGGCCATGTATATCCCGTTTGATGAGCGGCTAGGGGTGCATCCGCAAAGCGATGGGTTTACCGACCACGCCCGGTGGGACTTTGAAAACACGCCACCCGAGCGATACCCATTGCTACTGAACTACACATATTTCGACCTCTATCGCAAACAAGTGGTGAAGCAGCCAGATCTAGTGCTCGCCATGCATTTGCGAGGAGATGCCTTCACACCCGAACAAAAAGCCCGAAACTTTGACTATTACGAAGCCTTGACGGTGCGAGATTCCTCATTGTCGGCGTGCACACAAGCGGTCATGGCCGCCGAGGTCGGACAAGTTGAGCTGGCGCACGACTATTTGGGCGAGGCCGCCCTCATGGATCTGCACAATCTGAACCGGAACACCAGCAGCGGCCTACACATCGCGTCCTTGGCCGGGGCATGGACCGCATTGGTGGGTGGCTTTGGCGGCATGCGGGCGCGCCATGGCCAGCTCAGTTTCGCGCCTAGGCTGCCAAGCTCTTTGTCGCGTCTGGCGTTCCGCATGCGTTACCGAGGTCGGCGAATCGGCGTAACGGTACAACCTGACCACGCTGTGTACCGGCTGCTAGAGGGTCCACGGATACGTTTGCAGCATCACGGTGAGCCATTCACTTTGGACAGCGCGGATGCGGTCTCATGCCCGATCGAGGAATTTTTCCCTCCGCCACGGCCCACCCAACCAGCTGGACGTGCTCCCGCTTTCCGCGGGCATGACGGATCCCCACCGCCGCATCTGCGCCATGTGGACGCGCCTTTGTTGGGGGACGATCCGCACCATGAGGTTGCGAGCTAGTGGACATATTGCGGGAATTTGGCAACATAAGGAGCAAATAGCTAGTCCAAGCGCCTCAATGGGCTTACTGTGCCAAGCGTGGTCAGCACACCCGAAGACGCCCCTCGCGCCGCACACGAAGCCGCCGTCGCAGAACTGCGGCAGTCATACCTCTACGCGGAAGCGGCCAGGCCGCCCGGAGAAACTATCCGGCTAGCAAAACCCACCTCGAATCTATTTAGATTCGGGGAACGCCACGGGGTTGGGCTCGACGTCAGCGCCTTCACAAAGGTATTGAACGTCGACCCAGCCGCCGGCATCGCGGATGTTCAAGGCATGACCACCTACGAAACCCTGGTCGATGCCACACTTGCCCATGGCCTAATGCCAACAGTGGTGCCCCAGCTGAAAACAATCACACTCGGTGGCGCGGTGACCGGGCTAGGAATTGAATCAACCTCTCTCCGAAATGGCCTGCCTCACGAAGCGGTGCAAGAAATGGAGATATTGACCGGCTCCGGCGCCGTCATAACCGCCAACGCTAAAGACCACTCCGATCTATTCCATGGCTTCCCAAACTCATATGGAACCCTGGGCTACGCACTACGACTTCAAATATCGCTAGAAGAAGTGAAGCCCTACGTCAGGCTGCGACATCACCGATTCGGCAGCGCCGAAGAATGCGCGACGGCCATCAGCCACTACGCCGAACACCCACCAGATTTCATCGACGGCACCTTGTTTAGCCCCAACGAGATGTACCTCACCGTCGGCGACTTCGTCGACAAAGCCGGCGACATAGTCAGCGACTACACCGGCCAGAACATCTACTACAAATCGATCCAAGAACGCTCACTCGACTTTTTGACGATCCGCGACTACCTATGGCGCTGGGACACCGACTGGTTCTGGTGCTCACGAGCCTTCGGCGTACAAAATCCGCTCGTGCGCACACTATGGCCGAACCGGTTGCTGCGCTCAGATGTGTACCACCGACTCGTTCGACTCGATCGACGCTGGCAGCTGTCCCACCGGCTCGACAAGCTTCGCGGCCGACCCGAAGTCGAACCCGTCATCCAAGACGTGGAAATACCCATCGCGAAACTGCCGTACTTCCTGGCCGAGTTTCAGCGCGAGGTAGGCATTACGCCCCTGTGGCTTTGCCCCGTGCGGGCTCAACAAAACTGGCCCCTATACCCGCTGAAAGCTGGCGAGCTTTATGTGAACGTCGGATTTTGGTCCGCGGTGCCACGCAAAGATGATCCCGATCATCACAATCTCTTTGTCGAAGAACTCGTCGCAGACTGCGGTGGCCACAAATCCCTGTATTCCACTGTTCACTATGGTGCGGACGAATTTTGGAGCCGATACCACGGAGATCAGTACTGGCCCCTGAAACACCGCTACGACCCGGACGGGGTCCTACCTGACTTGTACTCAAAATGTGTAGCCAAATGAGGGGGGCCTGAATGCAAATAGCACCAGCGTTGACCGAGGCACTCGGCGTATCCGAAGACGCCGGAATACGCATTGAGGCTTACGACGGAAGCGGCGCCGGCGGCGGCGATGTTGTGCTTTCGTTGAACTCGCCACTAGCACTGTCTTATCTGATCACCGCCCCGGGCGAGCTCGGGTTGGCCCGCGCGTATGTCACCGGCGAGCTCGAGCTACATGGAGATATCTACGCCGCGCTGACCCGACTCGGCGCCATCAAAATCAAACCGATGAACTGGTCTGAACGGCTCCGACTGCTGCGCGATCTGGGCGGCATATCGCTGCTTCGCCGCCCGCCCACCCCGGCGAGCGAAGTGCAGCTCACCGGCGGTCGCCATTCCCGGGCCCGCGCCCAAGCCGCGATCGCCCATCACTACGACGTGTCAAACCAGTTCTATTCGTGGCTGCTCGGCGAATCCATGGCCTACACCTGCGCCGTCTACCCCGACGAATCAGCGACGCTTGAACAAGCCCAATTCGCCAAACATGATCTGATCGCGCGGAAACTCGACCTGCGGCCAGGCATGCGGCTGCTCGATGTGGGCTGCGGTTGGGGCGGCATGACGATGCACGCGGCGCGCGAATATGGCGTGCAAGCCTTGGGCGTCACTTTGTCCGAGCAGCAGGCTGAGTGGGCCGGAAAAGCTATCGCGAAAGCCGGCCTCTCCAACCTGGCCGAAGTGCGACACCTCGACTATCGAGATGTCTCCGAAGACGACTTCGACGCGGTCAGCTCCATTGGCTTGACCGAACACATTGGCGAAGGCCAACTCACGGACTATTTCGGTTTCCTCTACTCGAAACTTCGCCCAGGTGGGCGTCTACTCAACCACTGCATAAGCCGACCCGATAACCGAGCCATCGCACAGGCGGGCAAATTCATCGGTAGATATGTATTCCCGGACGGCGAGCTGGTTGGGCCCGGACGATTGCTGTCCGAAGCCAACGATGCCGGATTCGAAATCCGCCACGAAGAAAACTTGCGCGAGCATTACGCGCTCACTCTTACTGACTGGTCCGATAACCTCGACCGGCATTGGGACGAATCAGTGCGAGAAATCGGCGCGGAACGCGCTCGAGTGTGGCGACTGTATTTGGCGGCCTCACGACTTGGATTTGAACGAAACAACATCCAGCTGCATCAAATCCTCGGCGTGAAAACGCCGTCAGACGGCAACTCGTCGATGCCACTGCGGCCGCAATGGCAGTAAGCGAGCTCGGTAGCGAAGATGCAGCGAACTCTGAGCCCGCGACGGTGCATCGCGGGCCTCAGCCCGCCACCGTAATTGCGGGCCCTACGCACGCGTCGGTACATTGCGCGCATGCCCACCGCATTGATAACCGGCGCCAGCGCCGGCATTGGAGCCGCTTTCGCCCGCGCACTCGCGCAACGAGGCTACGACTTAGTTCTGGTAGCGCGACGTGAGGCCACGTTGCGGGCCGCGGCTGACTCGCTCAGCGCTGACCACGGGATTTCAGTGGAAGTACTGGCGGCGGATGTGGCTGATCCCACGGGCTCATCGGTGATTGAAGCGCGCCTGGCCCGGCTAGAAAACCCGATTGATCTGCTGATCAACAATGCCGGGCTTGGTCTCAGGGAGCGTTTCGGGAACGGCGATGTTCGGGATGAGGAGCATATGATGCGCCTGAATGTGCTCGCCGTGATGCGGCTTACCCATGCGGTGATCGATCAAATGCGGTCACGCGGTGGTGGTCAGATTATTAACGTGTCGTCCGTTGCCGGATTCGCTCCGACATCGCCAGGCTCGACATATCCAGCGACCAAAGCGTGGGTGACGAGCTTTAGCGAATCACTCCACATGTCTTTGCGCCCATCAGGAATTTCGGTACTAGCTCTGTGCCCAGGCTTTACCCATAGCGAGTTTCACGAACGCGCGGGGTTGCCAAAGGGGAAAGGCAGCTGGTGGCTTGACGCCGATTATGTGGTACAGGTTGGGCTCCGGGATTTGGCGCGAGGAAAAGCAGTAAGCATTCCCGCTTTCAGATACAAGGTCGTGGTGAGCTTGTTGCGACATCTTCCGCGCCGCTTTTTGTATTGGCTACTGGAGCAGGCCGCGCACCGCCGGTTGAAAAACCAGGACGAAAGCGCGATTTGAGATGGTGAGGGCGGGGCTTAGCCCCGCCCTCCGTTGTGGCTAACCCGCTATCAAGGCAGTGGCGAGTTTGGGATCGAATTGCCCAGCCGGGGCACCCGGTGCGATACCGCAGGCGCCATCAGAATCGCCAGGGACCTTGATCCACAACAGCGCGTCTCCGGCTCCACCGGCTTGCGGATCTTCACCAAGTTGACGACCGCCTGGATTGCACCATTCACCGTTGGCACCTTTGCCATTGCGGCTGGAGTCGATGACGTAGTGCGACTTGTTCCCCAAGCCATCGTTAACCGCGTTAGCGTATTTCGTCGACTCTTCGGTAGTGAAGTAGTTCGACACATTCACGGTGAAACCCCGTATCTTGTCGACGCCCACCGATTGCAGCCGTTTCGCCATTTCACCGGGGGCGATCCATTCGGCATTACCCCCGTCCATGTAGGTCCACGCGTTCGGTGCTTTCGCTGCGAGCTGGTCAACCGCGTAGCTGAGCAACTCCGTGCGGGCCTTCTTTTCCTCGGCGTTAAAGCAATCGAGCTGCGCCAAGGCGTCAGGCTCGATGATCACCAAAGCTGGCTTGTCGCCAATGCCAGCCGCGAACCCATCTATCCATTTCTTGTAAGCATCCGGGCTGCCGGCACCGCCCGCCGAATGACCTTTGCAGTCCCGGCCAGGAATGTTGTACGCGACGAGCACGGGCAGCTTGTCGCCCGCCGCCGCCACATAGGCCGAAGTGGCAGTTTGAATGTCGCCACTCCATTCGCCAAACCACCGAGCTATCGGCTTATCGGCAATGTTGGATTGGATTTTCTCCGCGTCTGGATTTCCCTTGTTCTCGGCTACCCAAGCGGCTGGATTAGATTCCGGGTCAACGTAGAGCCCACTGGTTTGCGCGAAGGGGCCCTCGCCTGGAACGGGCTTACCCGGAGCGGGTGTCGGTTCGGGTTTTCCGGGCGTAGGCGTGGGGTCGGGCTTACTCGGCGCCGGCTCGCCTGGCGCGATAGACCCAGGTGGTTCAACGGGAAGCGTGATCTCTCCAGTGGGCTTCGGCGTGGGCTTAGTGCTCGCCTTGCCCTCCTTGAGGGAAACGTTGTCCAAAACGACGGAGAATCCGTCTCCTTGGCCACCAATATTGAAGCTCACTTGGCCTTTGTCAGTGCTTGCCAATGGAGATGTGAAGGCGAAAGTGAAGTGCTGTTTTTTCGTGCCTACTGTCACGCCTTTGGCCAGCGCTGGCGTATATGGCTCGGCACCAAGCTGCACCTGCGCGAGCATTTCAACATTCTTCGATGCGCTCACATCGAATGAGAATGTGTATTGTTTACCCTTTTTTAGGGGAATGTCACCTTGACCGGCGGCAGCACTCCACAACTCCGCACCGTTCTTATTCACATCTATGAGAAGTGCGTCTTTTTTAAGCTCTGCTTTAGAGCCGTAGGACCACCAGGGTTTAACCGTCTTTTTCGAGAAGGTGCCATTAGCGATTAATTCGCCGCTCGGTTCTGAAACCTCAGCGTCAGCCGCCACGAATTGCGTGCTGACCATAACCGCCGCCAGCGCGCTAACACCCGCCCATTTACCAACTTTCCACCAGCGTCGTCGCTGAGTGTGTGGCTGTTCACCCATCGCCATGTCCTCTCTGGAGCTCTGCCCCACAACCTAAGACACGTATGGCAATGCATATCCGAGTTCTCTCTAGAGCAAAAAAGAATCGCTGCTAGTTATGAGTTGCCTACACATCCGCATGGGGGATACATGTGTTGAACAATGCCAAAGAAAATGGGATTAGAGATCCTTCAAATAGCCACACAATTTATCCGCGTGGCCCCCGCCCTTTGCGCACACGGCCACCTTAGGTTCACACACGTTCTATTGCCCATAATTCGCCGAACGTGGATCATGCATTCACATCACCGTGGGATGCTCGCTATCATTCCTCGCCCAGCAATATCCACATTAGAGTCTTCGACGTGGCTTTCAGACCGGATTAGCGTTGAAGGGTCGGTTCGGGCGGCATAAAAAAGGGGCGGCTGCCTCAGCAACCACCCCTTCATATGCAGTTTGTGGCCAGGGCCGGGATCGAACCGGCGACCCCTCGCTTTTCAGGCGAGTGCTCGTACCAACTGAGCTACCTGGCCTTGCATACTGCGGCTAAACCCTACCGCACTCACTTGACCCAGCAAGTAGGGGGCCACGCTAGGGGTGGGCCCTATAGCTATTCGTCCACTAACGCGCCAAAGCCAATGAAACAAGTGAACCCAGCACAAAGAGTGCGCATTTCAGATGAGAATCAACCCAAACTCACGAACAAAATGCGGTCCCGACGGGATTTGAACCCGCGACCTCCGCCTTGACAGGGCGGCGAGCACTCCAAGCTGCTCCACGGGACCAGGGCAACAAGCAACGCTCGCTACTCTAGCCTTCTCCTCTGCCCGTTCACACACCGGACCACCAAAATGGCCCGCTGCTGCATGAGCAGTGGTTGTGAGACCGTTAAGCCTCACCTGCGCAATCGAGCCGCGCAGTCATAAAAGCTGAACCAAGCTCATGCAGCGCATGAGCTCTTGCCAACTCGTACCCCCAACGGGATTCGAACCCGTGTTACCGCCTTGAAAGGGCGGCGTCCTAGGCCTCTAGACGATGGGGGCCTAGGCACGACACACTCGGAAAACTCATTTGAGTGCGCCTTCCCGAAGTAACGTCGGGAGCGAGACAAAGCTTACGGGACGCCCACCCAGACCCACATCTGGGGGCACCCCCAACTTTCTAGCAGCAATCCGCGGAAAAGCGACCTGCGGAAATGCACCCCGCAGCGGCTATGAGCGCGGACGACCAATCGCAACCCACAGCCATCACCTCGTCAGGTCATCGGATTGTGCGCCGACCTCAAAGACCGGATGCGTTCGGCAAGACATCCCCAAAAGGTTCGCGAACCGTAAGCGCGCGTTGACGCTTCCTATAGAACACGGAGTGTTGCCACCTAGCGGCCGAAATGGCCTCTAAGCTAGCCAACGATGCAACAACACGTACCACCTGCGGAATCGCAACTTTCCAGCGAAGCGGCCGGTAGGTGATATAGACGCTGCTGGAAGCGCCGTTTGGGCGATCCTCTATAGTTGCCATCTGCAACTGGATGTTTCTCACAGAACATCCGTCTTAAAGTACGCGTCTCACGAGCAATCGTGTCAGGGGTGCTAGCTCAATTGGCAGAGCTGCGGACTTTTAATCCGTAGGTTCGGGGTTCGAGTCCCCGGCGCCCCACCATTTGCCCAGTTCAGCGGGGCTATCCATTTGAGCGGCGCGGCTATTGCCGAACGAATCTTCATCCAACGGAAAATTGGTTTATTAGGTCGCATGCGCCGGGAGACCAAAGGGTTTTCACCTCGCATCCATGTTCCGAGTATGCGAGCTTTTGCCCGGAAGTGTCGCCCCAGCATCGCGGACATCGTGCGAGAACTGCCGAACGCCGACGTTCGCCCATTGTGGTTTACCGGTCTTGAAGACGTTCTATTCCAGCGTTGTGCGCTTTTCCGCCCGCCATGCTAGACGAACGAGTGAGACGCCCAACAAGCTTCTTTGAACGCTTGGAACGAAATTACCCGAGAGAGTGGGTGGCCGGGCTGAAAAAATTGGAGACTCAGCTAGCGATGGGTAATTCACCGCTAGCTGGTCGGGAAGCGGCACGGAAAAAACTCCGGGACCCATGCATAGTCACGTGGCAGTGTGAATGACGATGGCGAGCGCTTGTCAAGGCGCCGACCTCAAAATCACATCATTCTTTCTTTCAGCCAAGCGCAAGCAGCGCGCCCCTGCGCCATTTGAAAAGCCGGCAGCCTGGGAAGATTCGCAGGCGCTGGACGGGAACCATTAGCGACAAAAAAACCTGCCATTGAGGCCAGTACAACATTTACCTCATCATCGGAAGCCTGGCTCGCCAGCGGGAATCGATGCCAAAGCTCTGCCGCTTGCTGACCCCCGTGCATGGTGATACTGGGGAGCATCAAAAAAAATCGAGCCACGGCGCACCATAAGAGGCCCATGGCCAATCCACGAGCGTAACTCCAGGTGGGGCAATGAGAATATTGTCCGCTCGCAGGTCCGCATGTACGA
The DNA here is from genome assembly GCA_013362805.1 of Mycobacteriales bacterium. GTDB lineage: Bacteria > Actinomycetota > Actinomycetes > Mycobacteriales > QHCE01 > JABFVL01. The sequence continues at coordinate 18,852 of JABFVL010000067.1, forward strand.
GGGTTGCACCAGCCCCGACCAGTGTCCAGCGCTCTTCCAAGGCCACGAGGTCCACAATGCTGTCAAGAAGCCAAGGATCAATCGATGCTAGTTTCTTTGGCTACTCAGATAGTTCCCGCCATCCGTTCATTGAAGCCGCGTGAGTTTCAGCAAGGGTCGGTAGGGACGCGATGGGATTCGGAGTACACGTCTCCGCGAGGTGCACCAAAGTTGCGATAACGGCGGCTAGCTCGGTGTCATGCCATGGCTCGGCTGGTTGATGTCCCTCGACGTATTCACAGACCAGAGCGACCCAATCATCGTCATCAAATGACCCAATCAGCTGGGGGGCCGGAACGCTCCGCGGTAATTGACGCAACACTTCGATTTCACGCCTATGCAGTATCGGGGCGAAGGCATGACGCGCCGACCCGGCCGCTTTTGCAAATACCGCGCGCCCATCCGCTAGGAGCAATTTCGCTGCGAGACCAGGGGAAAACCCAGCCGGTCTGTTCACAGCTTGAACTACGGTTGAGCCCGCATATCGCTCAATCTCAGCCCGCACGTGGTCGGGGATATCTGACCAAGCAAGGCGTGTTCCGCGACATCCAAAGGTTCCGACATATAAGTATTTTTCATAACAGATTACTAGTAATTCAGCGATGAAATAGGCCAAGTGGCTCATAACGAAACGTGGAGATGTGAATACACGCTGACAAAGAACGGGGTCGAATACACGAATGTTAAGTGACATTTCCCAGTTGCATGCCTTGTGATCACGTTCGCCTTGCCAGGTAGTAGGCAACTGTTACGGCGGCTAAAAGGGGCCCCCAGGCAAGGAGCGGTGCGTAGCAGGCGCACATTACCCAGAGCGCGACACCAGTCGGCGCCTGTTCAATATTGGCCAGACCACCCAGATGAAACAACGCGAATATCCAAATACATGTGATAGCAAGCGCACCTAGGCTCGCCGGAATTACTACCGCCCATATTGGAATCCTCATTCCGCCGATCTTGGGCAGCCATTGAGGCACGGTCTGTCCCCAGGGCCGCACAAGCCCCAAGGTGAGTAAAGCCGCGCATTCGGAAATAATGCTCAGCGCAAAGATAGTGAATTTTTCACTCAGCTCCATACCGGCGATATTCCAACCAGAAAACCCGCAAATCAGAGCGATGCGCCAAAGCCCAGAGGGCAATGTGAGCAAAGGAACCGCATGAGCGCACCTATTCGCCCATCGGGGCATCTTCCTCGAATTCGTACGAACCACAGTAATGGTCATATCCGCTCCCACAGTGAACCAATAGAATTCGCGATATCACCCAGGCATTATTTTTGCGCTGAGTCAGCAAGCGTTAGGAATAGTCCGTAGTGCGGACCGCAGCTTTACGCCGGCGCAGGTGCACCCTCTGAGCTGCCTGAACATCGTCCGAATTTTGATCGAATCATTTCCGCGACACCGACCACTGGCGAGCCAGCGAATGTTTTGGCGCATCCCATAAGAAGCGTTTATATGGGCTCGCGGGGAACTAATAGCTTTCATGAGGCCAACGATCACAGAAATGCGGCAAGCAAGTATCCCCTTAGGGAGTGATAGGGCTCCCCTAATGAAGTGAGGGGGCGTTAGTCGAACAATA
>JABFVL010000044.1 GCA_013362805.1 Mycobacteriales bacterium
GCGTACTGCTCGACGACGCCGCTGACGTCGGAGGCGTAGAGGTTGCGGTGCGGGGCGTCCTGGGCCCACGAGGGCAGCGACACCCGGGGCGCGCGGAAGCGGGCCTGCCAGCGGGCGGTGACCTCCGGTGGGAGGGCGGGGGCGGCGGTCGACTCGGCAGTCACACGGCCCATCCTCCCAGGGCGCGAGAACGGCCCGGGAACGACTCAGGGGCCGCCATGCGGCGGCCCCTGAGCAGAGTCGGGGTGACAGGATTTGAACCTGCGGCCTCGTCGTCCCGAACGACGCGCGCTACCAAGCTGCGCCACACCCCGTTTCAATTCCGCCCAATCCTTTGCAAGGAGAACGCGGTGGCTTCGCGGGAAGTCACCGATGAGCCGGGAAGTGACCTTCAACGAAGCCGATATATGAGGCGTGGGAAGTTTAGCTCACGCCGCAACCGCGGCATCTGCGCGGGTGGCAGCGTGCCGGGCCTCTGGCGCTCCAATCAAAGTGAGCACGCTTGCCTCTGGCGCGCAAGCGATGCGCACTGGGAAGTAAGGCGATGTGCCCAGGCCAGCGGAGACATGAAGCCAAGTCTCGCCAGACCAACGGTGCAGCCCCTTGGCGAAGGAACGGTCGAGTCCGCAGTTGGTCACCAGCGCGCCATAGCCAGGGACACAGATCTGGCCTCCGTGGGTGTGACCAGTAAGAACAAGGTCGAATCCGTCGCGGGCGAAGCGGTCGACAATGCGCGGTTCGGGGGAGTGCACGAGCCCAATGTGGATATCCGCCTCGGGATCAACGGGGCATGCGATGGCATCGTAGTTATCGAGTCGCAGGTGTGGGTCGTCTACGCCCGCGAGTTCAACTGTGCGGCCCCCAGCCGTGAGGGTGGTGCGGTGATGAGTCAGATCGGTCCAGCCCGAGCCTGTGAGCGCGTCACGCAGTTGGCGCCACGGCAAGGGCTGGCCAAGTTTGGGCGTGGCGCTTGAGCTGAAGTAGCTGAGTGGGTTTTTAAGTACCGGACCGTAATAGTCGTTGCTGCCGAAAACGAAACCACCTGGGTAGTCCAGGAGCGGCTCCAACGCTTCCAATACCGCCGGCACCGCAGCGGGCCCCGCTAGGTTGTCTCCGGTCAAAATGACCAGATCTGGGTCGGTCGCGGCCAGGCTGGACACCCATTGTTGTTTGGAACGTTGCCCGGGGAGCATATGCAGGTCACTAATGTGGAGGACCCGGAGAGGTTCGGCTTCGGGCGCCAAAACTGGCACGTCGAATCGCCGTAGTGTCCAGCGGGTTCTTTCCACCAACGCTCCGTAGGCGAGGGTGCCGGCGGCAGCAGCGGCCAAGGTAATCGGGATTGCGGTACGCAGACGCATAGGGAACAGAGTAGTTTCGATGGCTATGAGTGCCACTTCCGCCACCCCATCTGAGGCCCAATCGACGCTAAAAACTCGCCTCGAAACCGATCGAACCGCGGCGATGAAAGCGAGGGATGAACTGGCGTCCGCAACTTTGCGCATGGCTTTGGCAGCGATTCGAACTGAGGAAGTCGCTGGTAAAGCCGCACGTACCTTGAACGATGACGAAATTTTGCAGGTTCTTGCGCGCGAATTGAAGAAGCGCAAAGAGGCCGCTGAGATGTTCGCTAAAGGTGGACGTGACGAGCTGGCGGAGCGCGAACTCGCCGAAGCGGAGGTTTTGGAGCGTTATCTACCCAAACAATTGTCTGACGTAGAACTAACCGAATTGGTCGCTCAGGCCGTGTCCGAGGCCGGACCTGGGGCAAAAATGGGAGCGGTCATGAAAGCATCGCACGCGAAAGTCGCCCGGCGAGCTGATGGCGCTCGCGTTGCCGCCGAGGTCCGTCGCCAGTTGGAAGCCTAACTAAAAATACGAAATGCCCGCCGAATTTTCGGCGGGCATTTCGTATTTCATCGACCTCGTCGGCTCTGACCTGGTGGTTCACCGTGGCGAGGTGCACTGCCACCGCCAGAATCAGGGTTAGTCGGCTCCGATTCATCCGATGGTTTTTTGCCATTGCTGATAAATATTTCTACGGTGCTGCCGCGCGGCGCGTCTTGGTCAGCGCCTGGCGTGGTGTGTGCGACACGGCCAGCGGGTTGTTCGGAAGAAACCTGGTCGGGATTGACCTTTGCGCGGAATCCAGCCGCTTCGAGCTGCGATTTCGCATCTTCCGGCGTGGCGCCAGTCACGTTTGGAATGCCGCTTTGATCGCCGTTTATCCGCCCTTCGGTGGGCGGCACAAACTCTGTCGGTGGCGTGTTGGCCAACGCCGTTTTCATAGTGTCTTTGAAGACTTGGATTGGGTCGTTGGTGTCGCCCACGTTTTCGCTTGGTCGGTCGGGGTTCACTTTCACCGCCGCGGCTGCGAGGTCTGGTGTGTATCCGACGAACCATGCTGCGTTGTTGTTGTCGGTTGTACCGGTTTTGCCAGCAACTGGGCGTTGCAGCTCGCTGCCGACACTGGCCGCTGTGACAGCTTTTCCGCAGTCGCCGTGTGCGGTTTGTCCGACGGGGCAACGCGCGGCATCGGTAGCCGCGTCGGCGATGTCGGGCTCAATCGCCTTTTTGCAGTTGGGATTCGCGTAGGGCTGCGGTTTTCCATTTGAGTCGAGAATCGCCTTGAGCGGGGTTGGCTCGCAGTACACACCTCGGTTTGCCAACGTCGCGTAGGCACTGGCCATGTCGATGGGCATCACCTGGGCGGTGCCCAGGGTGAATGAGGCAAAGCTTTCCGGGTTGGCCTTGATGGCTTTGCCGTCTTCGCCGCGCAGCTTGACGCCCATCCGTTCGGACATCTCAACGACGGGCCCGACGTTGGTGGCTTCTTCCAACTGGATGAAGTAGGTGTTGATCGATTGTCCAAACCCGGACCACATGGTTTGGTCGCCCTGTGGCGCGCCCGGGTAGTTGCTGGGGCAATAAACCGCGCGGCCTCCACGACTGCAGGCCGTGGCGCCGCCACCCCCGTTGGGGAAGCGCGATGCGTATTTCTGTGGCGAGTTCCGTTTGTAGCTCAGCGGTAGGCCGTGTTCGAGGGCGGACAGCATTGAGAACATTTTGAACGTTGAACCGGCCTGGTAGCCGGGGCTGGATTCGGTTCCTGTCAGCAGCGGAATTGTGGTGTTCGGATATTTCTTCCCACCAGCGTTTTCTTCAATGCTGAATGTCCTGTTGTTTGCCATGCCCACGACGCGCCCCGTGGGTGGTTCGATAAGCACAACGCCGACCATGAATCGGTTTTCGCGTGATACTTGTTTATCTACGGCGGCTTGTGCCGCGTCGTTTACCTCAGGGTTGTATGCGGTGGTGATGTGGTAGCCACCGCGTTCAAGCTTTTGCAGGCGTTCGCGAGCGGTTTTGCCGAATGCGGGGTTTTCTTTCCACCATTCGACGAAGTATGAGCAGTAGAAGCCGTAGCGCTCTTTGTCGGGTGCGTTCTCGCATTTGCGTGGTTCGCTTTGCGGGTTGAGAACGATGTCTTCTTTTTCTGCCGCTTCGGCTTGTTTCTTGGTGATGAATTCTTGATCGAGCATTCGGTCAAGCACATAGTTGCGGCGTTCTTTCGCGGCTTTTCCATCGCCGACGGCTGGGTTGTATTCCGTTGGGCTTTGAACCAGGCCCGCGAGCAGGGCGGCTTCCCCCAAAGTCAGGTCTTTGGGTTCCTTATTAAAGTAGGCCTTTGACGCTGACCAGATGCCATGGGCGCGGTTTCCGAAGAATGCCATGTTGAGGTAGTGCTCAAGGATCTGCTTTTTATCGAGTTCTTTTTCTACGGCAATGGCGTAGCGGATTTCTCGAATTTTGCGCGCCGCGGTTGGCGCGGTTGCTTTCTCGCGTTCTTCTTTAGTTTTCGCCGAGTATTGGAGCACCATTTTTACGTATTGCTGCGTGAGGGTTGAGGCGCCCTGTTTAGTGCCGCCAGCAGATTTGTTCGCCAATGCGGCGCGCAGGATGCCGTTTGGGTCCACGCCTCGGTGTTCATAAAAACGTTGGTCTTCCGCGGCGACCATTGCGTCTTGCATGATTTTCGGCACCTGGTCGATTTTGATGTTGGTGCGGTTTTCGTCGTAGAACGAGGTTATGTAGTTGCCATTGGCGTCATACAGTTTTGATGTTTGTGGAATGAATGGCTTCGCCAAGTCATTAGGTAGATTTTGGAATGAATCGGAGGCGGCCTTGGCCGTCAATCCGGTGATCCCCACTGCGGGAAAGGCTGAGGCGGCGACGACGATCCCGGCTACTAGTCCGCATAGCGCCAGAGTGAGAACGCGTCCAAGTTTGCGCCCTACGGAAGTAGGTGGGGCTGGTTGTGTTGCTGGCTGCGGCCCCATCAAGTCATCTAGTGACATTTCCTACTCACACTCGCATTTCGATCGTTATCTTTGGCACCTGTCTCGGGCCAGGTTTAAGGGTACGTTGTGGGCGCATCTGGTTTGCGGTGCGACCTTGCTCTTTCGGGCAGCGATATTGCCGTCTTGTCAGGCACTGCCGGTGTGTTTGCGAATGTTGCCGAATTTCGTGTAATACACCTATCGGGCATTTTGCCGGGTCTTTTCTCAAATAAATTGTTTCGCGTGTGACTCACAACACCACGTGCGACCTGCGCCTTTTCCTCCTTTTAGTGGATGCCTCGCGCCATAGGGATGAGGCAAAGTCTGTTCGATTAGCCGCTGCCGCTACAGCTGTCCATTTCATACCGTCCTGATCCAAGGAGTGTCGGACAGCACACGATGAGCTTAGGGATGGGCTTATGGCTGCCCGGCAACCTGTCATGTAGTGCCGGAATTGGGGACGGCAAGGGGGCCGGCGATAATGGGGCTAGTAGACGATTGGGCGAGCAAAGCGGCTTGTCGACAGAGTGATCCAGATTCGCTCTTCGTACAAGGTGCTGCGCAAAATCGAGCAAAAGCGGTGTGCATGGGGTGCCCTGTGCGTACCGAATGTCTCGCAGACGCACTCGATAATCGGGTCGAGTTCGGTGTGTGGGGCGGAATGACAGAACGGGAACGTCGCGCATTGTTGCGGCGCCGTCCCGATGTAGATTCGTGGTGGACGTTGCTAGATTCTGCCCGCCGCGCATATGTCACCAAACCCGCAGATGAACTCGTAGCCTAGCTGCGAGTTTTTTTGTGCCCGCCCTACTTAGCTGGGGCGGGCTCTAACTCTGGGAAGACTCCGCGCAAATCATCCAAGTCGTTGATTGCCTCGTTATATCCGCTGATGGTAGCCACCGAGCAATCTGGATGGCCAGCGGCGAGCTCGGCGATCAACACCTGCTGATGCGTGGCTTCCTTGGCTACACCCGCGTGCAACCGCAATGCTGCGGCGGCCACTGGTGAGGAAGCTACCTGTGCGGCGCGCAAGCTCGCGCCCGCGTCCAGCTCGGACACGGTGTCTTGCACCACCCGGTTAACGACAAATCCAGCAAAAGGCATGTCATCCCGCACGAGCCGATCAGCGAAATATGAAGCTTCATCCATCGACTCGGCGCGAGGTGCCGCGATCACCACAAAAGCTGTTTGGTCAGCTGCGAGCAACGCATAGGTGCGCTCGGCCCGCTGTTGAAATCCACCAAACAATGATTCGGCGGCGGACATGAACGCACCGGCGTCCTTGAGAAGTTGAGCACCCACCACTTTGCTGAGCACTTTATGAACCAGGGTCAGAGATAGCGAAAATGCTTTCAACATTCCACGGCCAGAAGCACGCGCGGGCGCGACCAGCAGGCGCGCCATTCGACTGTCCCAGAACCCGGCGAGCGCACGGGGCGCGTCTAGAAAGTCCAAGGCAGAACGTGACGGCGGAGTATCCACCACGATCACATCCCAGCGAGTATCAGCCGCCAACTGGCCAAGCTTTTCCCTGGCCATATATTCCTGAGTGCCCGCGAGTGAAGAAGAAATCGATTCGTAGAAAGGATTGGTCAATATTTCTTCTGCGCGTTCCGGTTTCGCATACGCCAGCACCATGTCATCCAAAGTGCTTTTCATGTCCAGCATCATGGCGTGCAACTCGCCATTGATCCCGGGGACTGGATGCGGTGTGTTGTCGAGTTCCTCCAGACCCAAAGCTTGTGCCAAACGACGCGCCGGGTCGATGGTGAGCACGACTGTGCGGCGCCCAAGTTCGGCGCCCCGAAGAGCCAAAGCCGCTGCCAAAGTGGTTTTTCCAACGCCACCGGACCCGCAACACACAATTATTCTTTTGGTTCGGTCACGCACCAATGCGTCCAGATCAAGCGATCTCATGCGAAATCTCCGAGCCGTGTGCCTAGCTCCCGAACCGCCGCCCTATTGATGCCGCCAAACAGTTGTGGCAGTTCAACGTAGGGCAAGCCCAAGGTCTCGAGTGAGGCGCGATGTTCTGTTTCGTTATCCTGCCGTTGACGATGACCACGAGTTTGCTCAGCCAAGCTCGCGAGCATTGTCCGGCTCGTTGGCAAACCCGCCGCATCCAATGCCCGAGCAATGTCCACTTGAGTAATTCGACCCGCTGGCAAAGGCACCGGGCTCGTGCGGTTACCTATGACAGAGCCAAAAGCGATTCCCAAACTCCGCAGCTCGGGTACGGATTCGATTGTTTCCCGAACGGGCATGTCTTCGAGAAGGGTAACCAAGTGCAGCGCCGTGCTCGGATCAGCGAGCATGCTCGTCACTAGCTCGCCGTGACGTTTCAAAGGCCCAATTTTTACAAGTTGGGCAACTTCGTGGGCCGCCCCCAGCACTCGGGCGACGCGCCCTGTTGGCGGAGCATCAAGCACAACGGCGTCGTAGATGTACTCGCCGGCATTGTCGCGTCGCCGCAGTGCCTCGGTGATTTTCCCGATGAGAAGCACATCACGCACACCTGGGGCAATAGTTGTCGCGAAGTCGATGGCGCCGAGACGACGCAATCCGCGAGCCGCTTTGCCCATGGAGTAAAAAATTTCCAGGTAGTCAATCAATGCGGTTTCGGCGTCCACAGCGATGCCGTGTACGGCTCCACCTGTTTTTCCGATGAGGATCTTCTCTTCGCCGTATCCCAGGGGAGCGGTGTCTAGCACTCTGGCTAGAGCTTGCCGGCCCTCGATTTCTGCGAGCAGCACTTTTTTGCCGGCATCTGCCAGAGCGAGTGCCAGGGCGCTCGCGACCGTTGTTTTGCCGACACCGCCTTTGCCGGTGACGATGTGCCATCGGATTGGAGGTGCGCTGGGGCTCGTTGACTGTTCGATCATGACTCTCACGAGCATATGGGCCTGGTTTTCGCTCCGGTGCAGCGCACCGCTCGCACGGCGAAAATGAGGCTTTTTAGCGCATGGCGGCTGAGGTGCCAGAATCGGCGACGCTGGAATCGTGAGCGCCACCTTCGCTGTTGCAGACCACCCATTTGCCGTCTTCTTTAATGACGGGATAAACGCCATCATCGTCGATATCGTGGGTTTCTCCGTCAACGGTTGCTTCACCTTTGACGGTGTATTTCACTTCGTAATGATCTTCGGAGATCTCTTCTTCATCGGTGACAGTGAATTTCACATCGAGTTTCATGTCGGTATCGAGATCGTCTTCGTCGATTTCGGCTCGATCTTCTTCGCACGACAAGTCCATGATGTCGTCTATGTCCTGAGCGATGATGGCATCGGCGTACTGTTCGACGACCGCCGTTGGGTTGTCGCTGTTTGTGCCACCGCCACCGCTGCTCTCATCGTCTTTGCTCGCGAAATAGAGGGCTAAGCCGCCTCCGCCGCCCAAAACCACCACTAACGCGACGATGCTGATGATGACTAAGGCTGTTTTAGCACCGCCGCCTTGTGGCGGAGGGCCGACTGGGCCACCTGGATATTGTGGCACTTGTTGCCATGGCTGCCCGGCACTCATTGCGGGGTCAAAGCCGCCAGGCTGATGTGCATATTGCGGCTGAGGATATCCAGGTTGCGGAGCAGCGGGACCTACATAGCCAGGCTGAGTGGGATACCCAGAATTTGAGTAATCTGGCTGGCCGTAACCGCCGTAGGGCTGGTTCATCGCATCTGCTCCTCGAGTTCATCGCACATTATCGCGAGGCTCGATCTCTCCGCTGAGAGTTGTCGAGATTTGAGCAATCCGCTGAACTTATGGCCCGTCGAGGCCAATAGATTCTGAAATACACACCTTTAGCTCGTTGTCTTCTTCGACAACCGCTACGGTTTCTTCACCATCAATGCTGTCGCCGTCGACCGTCGCGGAATAGGTAAAATCAACGAGCCAATTCTCACCGTCCTTTTCCTCGCCAGTTACTTCAATAACGAAATCTTCGACGCCGGCATACGCATTTCTCCACTCGCCGTTTTCGATAAACGTGGAGATGTCTTCTTGGCAGCTCAACTCGGTCAGGGCAGCTTCGTCTTCCGCGACGATGGCGTCAAAATAGTCCTCGACGACTTCGGTAGCTTTTCCGCTTTCCCCGTTGTCCTTCGTGTCACCTTTGTCGCTGTCCTTATTGTCGTCGTCACCGGTGAGCGCCCAGACGAGTGCCGCGCCGCCGATGACAAGGACAAGCAAAACCGCAGCGAAGATCAGCCAGTTTCGGGTGCTGTTATTACGGCGTGGCGGGCCGGGATATTGCCCAGGTTGACCCGGGTATTGGGGTGGCGGGCCCTGGTATGGCGGTTGTGCTGAATATTGCGGCTCTCCTGGGTATTGCGAAGCGGGTGGTTGAGCAGGGAATTGCGCGGTTGGCTGTTGCGGATCCGGGAACTGAGGACCTTGTGGTGGGTTTTGTGCGGGATAAGAGCCCGAGGCGGGAGGCATCTGCCCAGGTTGTTGCGGGTTATATGGCTGCTGAGGCTGGTCAGGGCCGGTCGGCGGCTGGGACATCAACGCTCCTTTGCAGACATACAGTCTGTGCACTATTTATCCCACATTAAGCGCTTAGGGTAGATTTACCGCATTAAACGCACGAGATCCCCCCGGCAAAGTCGCCGAGGGGATCCGTGGAAAAGCTACTGGAGATTAGAAAGCCTTTGAAGGGCAAACCTTGTAGTCGCCGTCTTCTTTCACCACAGGAAGTTCGCCTTCGCTGGAGTCAGACTTACCGTCGACCTCGACCTCAATGGAGTACTCGACCATCCAGACGTCGCCATCTTTGGTGTCGCCCTTGATGTCAACACTCTTGAGCTCGACGTCCATGCCGCCATCATCGAAGGCGTTGTCATCGTCGATGCCCTCACGGTCTTCTTTGCAGACGACCTTCTTCAGCTGACCCTTGTCTTTGTCGGCGCCCGCTTCGAAGAACAGTTCGACAGCTTCGCCGGGGCTACCAGCAGATTCATCACGCATGAAGAAGAACCAGGAGCCACCGCCGATGACGAGCAGAGCGGCTACACCGATTCCGATGATAAGGAAGAGCTTGTTTTTGTTGCCTGGCTGCTGGCCGTAACCCTGTTGACCGTAGCCCGGCTGCTGGCCATATGCGGGTTGGCCACCTGGCTGCTGGCCGTAACCCGGCTGCGGCTGGTTGAACCCTGGCTGCTGCGGCTGCTGTCCGTAGCCTGGCTGCTGGCCGCCGAAACCTGGCTGCTGGCCTGGCTGCTGGCCCGGGTAGCCGCCGGGAGGCTGCTGAGTCATTGCGAATCCCCTCGCGCTGTGGATAGTTGTACGTGCCGCCAGGGTACTGACGGCTGTTAACCAGTAAACGTGCACCCCGGGGCCGGCATATCCCTTATTTGTGCCACAACGATTTCTGTATCCAAGGCAATGCTGACCGTGCGGACGGACAGCGCGCACATGTCGTAAGTTTTAGGCATGTCTACCTCCGAAAATTCCGGCAAATGGGAATACGCGACCGCACCTCTATTGATTCACGCCACAAAACAAATTCTCGATAGTTGGGGTGATGATGGCTGGGAACTCGTTACCGTCATCCCTGGGCCAAACGCTGATCAACTCGTGGCCTACTTCAAACGTCCCAAGGCATAGGAGACGACGCGTCGATGAGCTACACAAAAAATCTCGCTGAGCTCGGCCTTGTGCTGCCGCCAGTAGCCTCACCCGCTGGCGCATATGTGCCGGCTGTGCGCAGCGGCAACTATGTGTATACCGCTGGCCAGTTGCCAATCATCGATGGCGAGCTCGCCGCCACGGGCAAGCTTGGTGCCGAAATCACCGCCGAGCAAGGCAAGGAGCTGACGGCGCGGTGCGCTCTCAACGCTTTGGCCGCGCTTGACGATGTGGCTGGCTTGGACAATGTTGTACGCATCGTCAAAGTCGTGGGCTTCATTGCCTCAGCGCCTGGATTCACGGCCCAACCCGCCGTGCTCAATGGTGCCAGCGAGCTATTGGGCGCGGTATTTGGCGAAAATGGCCGTCATGCCCGAAGCGCTGTGGGAGTCTCCGAGCTTCCGCTTGGTTCACCGGTCGAAGTCGAGCTCATCGCAGAAGTCCGATAATTAGTACAACGTGTCACGGTTTCTTTGCTTTCGTCATATTCGACAGCGGGAGCCGTGACACGTTTAAGTCTGTCGCCCTCTTATCGCCCGATGGTCTTCGGTACTTTCTAAGGGTGACCCAAACGCCGCAGCCCGACTCGCCCGTTCCAGGGCTATCCGAGCTGACCGTCATCGCGCGCGGCGGATACGCCACGGTGTACCGCGCGAAGCAAGATTCGGTCGGCCGTGAGGTCGCGCTGAAAGTCGACATTCGTACATTGCAGGATGCGCGTGATCGACGTCGGTTCTTGCGTGAAGCCGAAGCGGCCGGTCGAATGTCCGGACATCCGCATATCGTGCATCTATATGACGCTGGAGTGACCTCGGACGATCACCCCTACTTGGTGATGGAACTCTGCTCGGGCGGCTCATATGCCACGAAAATGCGCAAAGATGGGCCTATCTCGGCTACGGAAGCCAGGTCACTGGGCATCAAAATCGCCGATGCCCTGCAGGCGGCACACGAGTCAGGGGTACTTCACCGAGATGTGAAGCCCGGCAATATTTTGATCAACCGTTACGGCGTCCCCGGGTTGGCGGACTTCGGTTTGGCGGCGGTGATCGACGCGAGTCATGACCTGTCGGTCACCGTGGAATCACTCACACCCGCATACGCTCCTCCAGAAGTATTCCGACTTGAACGACCGGCCGAAGCCGGTGACATTTATTCGCTGTGCGCCACCCTGTATGCCATGCTGTCCGGAAAACCACCTCGTTGGCCAGCCACCGGCGAATCGCCGAGCCCAATGCAAATGGTGGGCCTATTTGGCCAACCCATCGCAGACATTTTGGGCGTGCCAGATGGCCTAATGAATGTCTTGCGCAAAGGCATGGCGCAAGAAAAACAGGATCGATTCGCTAGCGCGGGTGACTTGCGGGATGCCTTTGAGGCGTTGAATGCTGATGGCAGCGGAACGGTTGTCGCCCCACCGCCACCAGCGCAGTCGGAAATTCCCACGCCACAAATCAACCCAATAGCACCGCCGCCGCTTGAGTCCACCGTTTCCGCGCCACCATTTCAATCGGGGACTCCGGCCCATTCTGGGGGGCAATTTATCCCCGGACCGGTTGCGAATCAAGCATCGCCGTTGAGCCCTGCTCCATTGGCTCCGCCCGCAAATTTTGCGCCGCCCATGGCATTCTCGCCATCCGCCTCAAAGCAGCCACGTCGGGGAACGCCAGTGTTGGTGGGAGCCCTTGTCACCTTGATTCTGCTGCTGGTCGGTGTGATCGGTGGCGGAGCTTGGTGGCTAGCTACTCGTGATGATGGCTCCACCAGTGTTTCCACGGATGCGCGCCCTCCACAAGATTGCCCATTTACCCCAGCAGGGGTGCAGTGCCCAACTGAACCAGAGTGCTTCGATGATGCGCTGGCTGAGGCCGATTGCGCGCAAGAGCATGCTTTCGAGACTTTTGCGGTGGCCGCGCTACCTGGCACCGTGGCGAGCGTTGACGCGATTGAAGACAACGCGTATGTGAAAGCCCTTTGCAGTACCGAAGCTTTGAGCACTGCCTTGGGTGGTGCGTCTACTAATGGGTGGACTGTGCGTGTGATCGCACCTTCGGCCGATGGTTTCGCGGCCGGCAAACGCGACATTCGTTGCGTTGCCGGCCGGGAAAAGCCATTTGAGAATACGCTTTTTGGAAGTTAGCGGGCCCGGCGTGCGAGACGTTCTGGGTCCAAAATGATGACGCTCTTGCCTTCCAAGCGGAGCCAGCTGCGTGATGCGAATTCGGCCAATGCCTTGTTCACGGTTTCTCGCGAGGCGCCAACGAGCTGAGCGAGCTCTTCTTGAGTGAGGTCGTGGGTGACGCGCAGTGCCGCTCCTTCGCGCACGCCAAAACGCTTGGCGAGAATGAGAAGGTTTTTCGCGACGCGACCGGGGACGTCGGTGAAAATAAGGTCAGCCAGCATGTCGTTGGTGCGACGAAGGCGGCGGGCCAGAACTCGGAGGAGTTGTTCCGAGATTTGTGGACGGTTTGTGATCCACGGGCGCAGTGCGTTTTGTCGCATTCGCGCGAGTTTCGTGTCTGTGACCGCAATCGCGTTCGCCGTCCGTGGTCCTGGATCAAACACCGAGAGTTCGCCACAAAGGTCGCCCGCACCTAGAACCGCGAGCATATTCTCGCGGCCATCGGCTGAGCGTCGACCAACCTTCACTTTTCCGCTCATCACGATGTAAAGGCTGTCACCGAACTCGCCCTGGGCGAAAATCGTGTGACCTTTCGGCACCTCGAGGTACTCCAGGTGCGCGGCAAGCGCCTCGGCGTCCTCTGGCTCGACTCCTTGGAAAAGGCCAGATTTCGCGAGTACCTCGTCCATGAATGACACCCCCTGCTAGTGAAATGGGCAGCGCCCGCACTGATCAGGCATTAGCATATGCCAGCGCGCACAGCTGGAGAACGTGACTGCCATCTTGCCGTGCAAGAAGGGATGCTAGCGCTAACTTCTTCGGTTTAAACCGGTTATTTCGCCCCGGTTACCTAGATTAAGTCAGAAAGTTGCCGACCTGAGAGCGGTAATGCAAGAACTCGCCGTCATACCCAGCCCGTAGGGTGAAGTAATGAGCTCGCCCAAGCCCACTGGCGCCAAGCCTGATACAGCCCTTGTTCGCAGGGCAAGGAAGCTAAGTCGTGCCCTAGCCGCGTTGCATCCCGATGCGCATTGTGAACTAGATTTTCGCAATCCTCTCGAGTTGGCCGTGGCCACAATTTTGTCCGCTCAATGCACTGACGTGCGGGTGAACGCCACCACTCCCGCGATCTTCGACAAATACCGAACCGCCCTCGACTACGCGCAAGCCGATCGGGCCGAGCTAGAGCAACTAGTTCGCCCCACTGGTTTTTACCGCAACAAGACGAATTCGTTGCTCGGCTTGGGCGCCGCTCTGGTGGAGAGATTCGACGGCCAACTTCCTGGCACTTTGCCAGAACTTGTTTCGCTTCCCGGCATAGGTCGCAAGACAGCCAATGTCATTCTGGGCAACGCCTTCAACACGCCTGGGCTCACGGTCGACACCCATTTTCAGCGCATCGTCCGGCGATGGGAGTGGACCGAAGAAACTGATCCGGTGAAGATCGAATTCGCTGTCGCCGACTTGTTGCCCAAGAAAGACTGGACGCTGTTTTCGCACCAAGCGATTTTCCATGGGCGTCGCGTGTGTCATTCGCGCAAGCCCGCGTGTGGCGCATGCGCTTTGCAGAAAATGTGCCCTTCGGCCGGGTTGGGCCCGATGGATCCGGCGACGGCCGTCAAACTGTTGAAAGGGCCACGAGTCGAGGAACTTGCTCAAGCCGCTGGAATTGACGACGAGCTAGTGCCTTGATGAAAATATTGCGATGGTGTGCCGCTTTTTTGGTGCTCGTCACCGGTCTCGTCTCTTGCTCGAACAGCAAAGACGACAAACCCGACGTTATTGGTTCCATAGCTTTCGCGCCCTGCCCTGAACCTTCTGGAGCCGCGCCCGCGCGTGGTGGGTTGCCGGATCTCACCCTCACTTGCCTCAATCGCAGTGGCACCACTTTTCAGCTAAATCAGCCGATAGGCGTGCCGATGGTGGTCAACTTGTGGGCGTCGTGGTGCCCGCCATGTGGAAAAGAGCTGCCAGCGTTCCAACGCCTGAGCGACGATACGCAGGGCAAGCTTGTGGTGCTTGGTGTGGTGACGGAAGACGAGGTCAAGGGCGCGGTAGGGGCGGCGACCGACATCGGTTTGACCTTTCCCAATGTGTATGACCGTTCGGGTGAACTGCGTCGAGAGCTTGGCCGCACGGGCTTGCCAGTGACTGTCTTCGTTGACGCTCAGGGCCAGGTGAAGCATGTGTACAACGGTGCTCCCTTGGCTGATGAATCATTGCGAGCCCTCGTGCGGGAACACCTCGCCATCGAAGCGTAATACCATTGGGGGGTATTCTCCGAGTGTGAAAAGATGAGGTAATGGGCGCTGACCACAGTCACGGGATAAACGCGGCAAGCGTGGGTTCGCGGCACCGTCGCCCACTATTCATCGCGTTCGCACTCACCGTGGCATATATGGTCGCTGAGATCATCGGTGGTCTCATCACCAACTCACTTGCTCTGCTCTCTGACGCAGCACACATGGGCACCGATGCGCTGGGCCTGGGCATGGCTCTCGCTGCTGTCTTGCTCGCTGGGCGAAAGGGCCCTCCGCACCGCACCTTCGGCCTCTATCGGCTCGAAGTTCTCGCCGCCCTCGCCAACGCTCTGCTGTTGTTTGGTGTCGCCGGATATGTGCTATATGAGGCTTATGAGCGCTGGTCCGACCCGCCCGAGGTTGAAGCGCTCCCCATGGCCTTTGTCGCTCTCGGCGGTCTAGTTGTGAACATCATCAGCTTCCGACTACTCATGGCCGGCGCAAAAGAAAGCATCAACGTTAAAGGCGCATATATGGAAGTACTCGGCGACTTGCTGGGCTCTATTGGTGTGCTCGTTGGCGCCATCATCATCGCCACCACGGGCTGGGGCTACGCCGACCCGCTGATCGCCGGCGCGATAGGTCTGCTGATTTTGCCACGGACCTTCAGCCTCGCTCGACAAGCGATACGCATTCTGATGGAAGCCGCCCCCAAAGGCATCGATGTAGTAGACATCAAAAAACAAATTCAAGCGTTGCCCGGCGTAGTAGACACCCACGACCTCCACGTATGGACGATCACCTCTGGGCTTGACGCGGTCGCCGGCCACGTGGTGGTGGCGGATGCCGCCAGTCCAACGGCAGTGCTAAGTGCCACCCAACAGCTACTCCGCGAGAAATATCATTTGGAGCACATCACCATTCAAACTGAGACACTTGACCAAAACAGTCACGCTGGAAGCTGCCAATGACAGATCTGCCAGAGTGGACACAACGGCTGCGAAAACGTCTTGTGTCTGGCTCAGAAAAACCCACCTGGGTGCCCGACGCTCCCAACAATGCCCGCCCCGCCGCTGTATTGGTCGTTCTTACCGGACATGACGATCCCAATGTGCTGCTGATTGAACGGCCCGCGACGATGCGAAATCATGCCGGGCAAATCGCGTTCCCAGGCGGTGCGATTGATGACACCGATGCTGATCCACAAGCAGCGGCACTGCGAGAAGCAAAAGAAGAGATCGCGCTAGATCCTGCCAGTGTCACCATTTTGGGAGAGCTCGCACCCATCTGGGTAGCGCCCTCGAACTTCGTTGTCACCCCCATAGTCGCCTGGTGGCATGCTCCTCACCTGTTGGCGGAGCACAATCCGCACGAAGTAGCGCGCGTTCTTCGCCCAGGGCTGCACACACTGGCTCAACCCGAGACCCGCTTGCGGGTGCAACTAGGTAACGGTCGGTACGGCCCGGCATTCGATGTCGACGGAACAATCGTGTGGGGATTCACCGGCGGCATCGTCGCGATGCTTCTTAAGCTTGGCGGCTGGGAACAGCCGTGGGACCGCTCCCGCACACTCAGCCTCCAACAACTTGGTGTGACCAGCGCCCCACCCACCCCCGAACCGCCGGGAAGCTAAGCCGAACCAGCGCGTCCATGCCACGATAGAACAATGCGCGGTAGTGCTTTAGACCTCATATTGCTGGCGATGGGCGTCCTCGCTGGCTTTGTGGGCTACCGCCGAGGGTTTCTGCTAGGCATCTTGTCCTTCGCCGGATTCCTCGCGGGCGCGCTCACGGGTCTGCAAATAGCGCCGCTAGCCGCGCGAAACATTGATGGGGAAATGGCGCCGCTGGTGGTGGGGCTCGCCATTGTGTTTGGGTTGGCGCTCATTGGGCAAATCGCGGCTTTCATGGTCGGGGCGGCACTCCGTGATCAACTACGAAGCCAATCCGCGCGAGTCGTCGACGGAATCGGCGGCTCCATAGTCTCGGTGCTCGCGGTGTTCATCGTGGCGTGGATGGTCGCCGCGCCCTTGGCCTCAGCCCCCGAGCCGTGGCTGGCCTCCCAAGTGCGCCGCTCCGCGGTGTTGCACACCGTGGACGCGACCGTTCCCGATCCCGTTCGTGGCTTGTATGGCACTTTCGCTGACGCGGTCCGCGACAGCGAGTTCCCCGAGATTTTTGACGGGTTGACCCCAAGCCCAGCTCGTCCGGTCGCCGCGCCCGACCCAGAACTCCAAGATTCGCCAGTCGTTGACAAGGCGCATCGCTCCGTGGTGAAAGTGCTTGGCGAAGCGCCCAGCTGTGACCGTCGCTCAGAAGGCACTGGATTCGTGTACGCCCCGAACCGGGTGATGACAAACGCACACGTGGTCGCGGGCACCAAGACCGTCAAAGTTGAGCTTTACGATCGGCGATACCAAGCACGGGTAGTGCATTACGACCCGCAGCTTGACCTCGCCGTTTTGTACGTGCCGGATTTGGATGCCCCAGCGCTGGACTGGGCGCCGCAGGCCGAACGTGCCGATGATGCGATAGTCGTCGGCTATCCACTAGACGGGCCCTACACGGCGGTGTCGGCGCGGGTGAGGGATCGCCAAACGATCCGGGGGCCAGACATCTACGGGGAATCAACTGTGCACCGTGAGGTGTATTCGATTCGTTCTCAGGTGCGTCCAGGTAACTCTGGTGGGCCGATGATTTCGCCGAGCGGGCAGGTATATGGCGTGATATTCGCCGCGGCCGCTGATGATCCCGAGACGGGCTACGCGCTCACTGCCGCCCAGGCCCAGGAGGCGGCGATCCAGGGAACGCAGACGACGCGGGCGGTCGATACTCAGTCTTGTGATTAGGTGCGTGGCTGGGATGTGGCTCGATAAACACAGTTTCTTGGTCGTCATCGAGTAGCACCGTCATTTGGTCATCAGAGTTGACCACGCTCTGGGCCGGGGGGACAAACACGGTTGTATCTGTTGATCCTGGCGGTGGTGGTGGCGGCGGTGGTGGCATGGGGGCGCCTGGCAAGTGATCACGAGTAGCTAGGCGGGCAGCAAGGAGCGAATCGGGTTCAAAGCGGGGGCGGCGGCGTCGGCGCACCCCCATCACGATCACGGCGATCACGACAGCGGTGAAGAGAAGCATCGAGGTAGCGATAATGCTGACGGTGGCACCGATTCGATCGCGTTCTTTGCTTGAGGGGTCGGCTTTGTTTTGTAGCGACGGCATGTCTGGCCCGCCGGTGGCTTGGCTGCCGGTGTCATCGCCGTGTAGCAGGGGATTGGTGTCAACGGAGGCAACTTCGGCGCTGACGGCGCGGGTGGGGTTGACGATGCCGTATCCGTATTCGCTGTCTTGGCCTTCTGGCCCGAAGTCCCATGCGGTTTTGATGAGCCGATTTATAACGTTCTTCGCATCCATGTCCGGGAATTCGGAGCGGACAAGGGCCGCGGTCGCGGCAACGAGGGGTGAGGCGAAGCTCGTGCCTTGCATGGCGTTGTAGCCACCACCCGGAGCGGCTCCGGTAATTTCGACGGCCGGTGCGGCCAGCACGGTTTCAGGGCCTTGCAGCGAACCTGACCAAAATTGCCCGTCACGGTTGACGCCGGAGACCGCCAACACGCCGGGTTCTCGGGCTGGGTGCCAGACTTGCGTTCCTCGATCGTTGGACACGTTGCCATCGCAGGCGACCACGACGACGTCTCGGTTGAGGGCGTAATGCACGGCGTCGGTGAGCGATGCGGCGGTGTCGGCGCTGCCCAGGGAGAGGTTTATGACGGTGGCGCCATGGTCGACAGCCCATCTGATGGCGGAGGCTACGTGTTCGGCTGAGTCATATTCGTTGTCGGGGTCGAGCACCCGCACGGGCAGAATCTTTGCTTTTGGGGCTAGCCCCAGGACGCCGCGGCTGTCGTCGTCACGTCCTGCTATTAACCCGGCGACCGTCGTTCCATGCCCTACCACGTCGGTGCGTCCATCGGTGCTGCCGTCGACGAAGTCCGCTCCGGGGAGTACTTGCCCGGCGAGGTCTGGATGGCTGGCGTCGACGCCGGAGTCGATGACCGCGACTATTTGATCTTCACCTCGGGCATAGGACCAGGCTTCTTCGGCTCGAAGCATGGACAGTTGCCATTGCTGGTCACGAATGCTGTCGGCGTGGGCGGGTAGCGCTGGGGCGAGCACGGCGAGGGCAAGCGCGAGTGCGAGCAGTACGCGTGTGCTAGCCCGGCCGAGCTGTGACCCAATACCCATACGGCTCATTCTCGCCTATTGCATGATCTATGTGCCGCGATAGGGGCTTATCTAAGTGGTTCTTTGTTCTTGTAGGTTCAGCCAGCTGCGTATTTCATCGTTGACGGTAATTGGATCCTCAACTTGTGGGAAATGCCCGATATCTTGGAGTTCGCGGTAATGCAGTCCGCGTCCAGCGTATTTCCTGGCCCCACGAGCGGTATTCGGCAAAATGCACGAATCAAGTGCGCCGTGAATTTGCAAAACCGGCGCCGTAATAAGTGTGCTCATCATTTTCGCGAATCGCCAACCGCTCCGACGGGTAAGAGATCGCATTGCCCATCGGTAATACTCCATCGCGCAAAAGGCCACCTGCTGAATTTGCATTGCTTGCTGGCACACGGCCACGTGTGCGTCGAACTCTGGTGTGCCCCGCCAGCGCGGCCCGGCCCATCGGGTAAAAACATGCCGAATGTATGCGGCATCGTTCTTTGTCACCACGTGTTCATACCGGGGAAGTTGAAAGGCGAAAAGGTTGGCGCTAGCGGTAATTTGCCGCCGATCGGTCGTCAACGCTTCACGCAGCCTTAGCGGATGCGGGGCACCCAGTGTGATCAACCCACGCACGGATTTGGGATGCAAGACCGCTGTTGACCAGCCGATAAAGCCGCCCCAGTCATGACCAATCAAGTAGGCGTCTTCGGCACCCAAAGCGCGAATCAGGCCGGCCGCGTCCGCCGCCAATGTGTAGCCGTCATAGCCGCGCGGCGGTTTATCCGAACCACCATAACCGCGCAAATCCACAGCAATGGCACGGAATCCAGCGGAGGCAAGATCAGTGAGTTGCTTTCGCCACGTCCACCAAAAGTCCCCAAAACCATGAAGCAACAAAATCAAAGGACCATTGCCGTCGCACTCCGCCACATGAAAAACCGAACCATTCGCACTAACAGTGCGATGAGTCCATGGTCCGTCGATGTACACGACGGAATCATCTACACGGCTTTGAGGCATTGCCCCACCATAGAGGCAGCGGACCGCATTGGGTCGGCGGAGCCATATTTCCTAGGCGTTAGTTATTCCGAGCACGCAGTCGAAGGCGCAGCGCAAACGCAGCTGCAAGGGAAGCTATTGCCGATCCCATCAACACCGCGAGTTTTACTCGATCGCGTTGGTCCGCGCTATCAAAAGCCAGTTCGGCAATCAACAAACTCACTGTGAACCCGCAGCCAGCCAAAATGGAGAGAGCGATTAGATCTCGCCAATGTAGATCGGAAGACAGCGCAGCGACCCGCAGCTTTATAGCCAAGAACGAACCGCTGAGAACGCCAAGGAACTTGCCAACCACCAAACCGATCAGGACCGCCCACACAACCCGGTCGCTAGCGAACCCATCCAACATTTTGCTGGAAAGAGCCAAGCCGGCCGCAAAAAACGCGAACAGCGGAACGCACAGGCCAGCAGAAATGGGCTGGAAGAGATGTTCCATTCGTTCGGCCGGGGGAAACGTCTCACCAGGGTCGGACTTAACGCGTGTGAGCAAACCCAGAGCTACCCCAGCGATCGTCGCGTGAACCCCAGATTCGTACACGAAATACCACGTTCCCAGGGCGATTGGCGCGTAAATAAGCCAGCTCCGTATTCGCAGTTTCTGTGCCAATGCGTACAACGCGAGCAGTGCGATGGCCCCGCCCAACGCCGGCCACGAAATGTTGGACGTGAAAAGCAGGGCTATCAGCAGAATCGCCCCCAGATCATCCACTACGGCGAGGGAAAGCAGAAAGAGGCGAACCGAGGCGGGCAGCGCCGAGGCGGTGACCGCCAAGACGGCGAGCGCGAAAGCGATATCGGTGGCAACGGGGACAGGCCACGCATCCGATCCACCCGGTGCCCCAGCGGCGATCGCCAGGGCTACCAGCGCGGGCACCAGCATGCCGCCGAGAGCGGCGAACACGGGCAAAGCCGCTTGACGCCACTGCCGAAGTTCCCCGACAACAAGTTCGCGCTTGAGCTCAAGCCCAGCCACGAAGAAGAACACCGCGAGTAAGCCGTCAGCTGCCCAATGCCCGACCGACAATCGCAACCCGCTTGGGCCCAAAGTGGTGTCCCGGACGTCGAAATACCACTGGTCCAGTGGCGAATTCGCGACGACCAGCGCGAGCACCGTCGCGCCCAGCATGATGATCCCGCCGATGGTTTCGGTGCGAAGATAACGGGCGAACTCCGCGCGGGCATGAACCATTCGATCCCATGCGCTCGGCGTTTGCCCATCGCCGGAAGTTGAATTACTCGGCATTGCCCGCCTTCATGCCCTCGGTGATGAGCGCCATCACAGCGGGATCGGCCAAAGTTGTTACATCGCCAAGTTGACGATTGTCGGCAACATCACGCAACAGCCGGCGCATGATCTTTCCTGAGCGTGTCTTAGGAAGCTCGCTCACAAGCAGGATCTTCTTCGGCTTCGCGATCGCACCGATTTCTTGGCCTACATGCGCACGCAACTCCGCGATCAGTTCCTCGCTACCCTCATTCTCGCCGCGCAGAATTACAAAGGCGGCGATGGCTTGACCAGTGGTCGGGTCGGTGGCGCCTACTACAGCCGCTTCGGCTACCGCTGGATGTGAAACGAGCGCCGATTCCACTTCGGTGGTGGAAATGTTGTGACCCGAGACCAGCATCACGTCATCTACCCGGCCAAGAAGCCACATGTCGCCGTCGTCGTCCTTTTTCGCGCCATCGCCCGCGAAGTAGTAGCCACGATCGGCGAAGCGTTTCCAATATGTGTCTATGTAACGCTGGTCATCGCCCCAAATAGTGCGAAGCATCGATGGCCAAGGTGCCGTGATAGCGAGATATCCACCGGAGCCATTGGAGACCGGTTGGCCATCTGAATCCACCACGGTGGCGCTGATGCCCGGTAGCGGACGCATCGCGGAGCCCGGCTTGGTCGCGGTGACACCAGGCAAGGGCGAGATCATGATCGCCCCTGTTTCGGTCTGCCACCAGGTATCGACAACCGGGCACCGGTCGCCGCCAATATGTTTCCGGTACCACATCCAGGCTTCGGGATTGATGGGTTCGCCGACACTGCCGAGAACTCGAAGCGAAGAAAGATCGAACTTCGCTGGAACTTCATCGCCCCATTTCATGCAGGTGCGAATAGCTGTTGGTGCGGTGTACAAAATGGAGACTTTGTATTTTTCGACAAGTTCCCACCAACGACCGTTGTGTGGCGTGTTAGGTGTGCCTTCATACAGCACCGCAGTGGCGCGGTTCGCGAGCGGACCGTACACCACATAGCTGTGCCCGGTCACCCAACCGATATCAGCGGTGCACCAGTACACGTCTTGCCCCGCTTTGTGATCAAACACGGCGTGGTGCGTATAGGCGACTTGTGTCAGATAGCCACCGGTGGTGTGCAAAATGCCTTTCGGTTTACCCGTGGTCCCGGAGGTATACAGGATGAAAAGCGGATGTTCGGCGTCGAAACCGCGCGCGGTGTGTTCCGTGCTTTGGCTGTCCACCAGCTCGTGCCACCAAATGTCGTTCTGCCCCATGGCCACGGCTTCATTGTTGCGCCGCACAACGAGCACTTTCTCTACCGTTGTGTGTTGAACCGCCGCGTCCACCGCGGGTTTAAGCGCATACAATTCGCCCCTGCGATATCCACCATCAGCCGTGATGACCACTTTCACCTGCGCGTCTTCAATGCGTTGGCGCACACTCTCGGCCGAAAACCCGCCGAACACCACACTGTGCGGCGCGCCAATGCGCGCGCACGCGAGCATCGCGATCACGGCTTCGGGGATCATGGGCAGGTAAATCATCACCCGATCTCCGGCGTCAACGCCTAGTTGTATGAGCGCATTAGCGGCCTTACACACTTCATCTTTGAGCTGGGAGTAGGTAATTGTGCGCTGATCACCTGGTTCGCCTTCCCAGTGAAACGCGACTTGATCCCCATGTCCGGAATCAACATGGCGGTCCACACAGTTCACCGCCACATTCAATTGTCCGCCGTTGAACCAGCGCGCGTGCGGATGCTCCCATTCCAGGATGCTGTCCCATGGGCGGTCCCATCGCAGGCGCTGGGCTTGTTGTGCCCAAAAGGCCTCGGTTCCCAAGCCACCCGTGTCAGCACTGGTGACATTTGCCGCACGAGCTAGATCTGCGGGCGGGGAGAAGCGGCGGAGCTCAGCGGACAGATTCTCAAGTGTGGGGTTCTCCGGCATGCCGCCACGGTATTGCAGCTTGACGTGCGCGGCCAGTGACTTGCCGGCATAGCCAATGTCATTCACGATTGAGGGGCCCGGCCAGTCCACGTGGTTCGCTGTTTCGCGCCTGTCAGACTGGATCTATGGGCACTGTTACCTCGCTGCGTGACTTGCATGGCGTGGATGAGGCCTGCCAAAACGCGGAAGAGGCGGTGCGGAAACTGCGCATGCACCCGCTGCTGTTTCGCGCGCACACAAGCCCGGCGCGGCAAGAGAAGGCGGCTCGGGCCCGGGCTGAGTGGGAGTTGCGGGCGGCCTGTGCCAGCGCCGAACTTGACGGAGCGAGCTGGGCTCGCGAGAACTCGGATGATGTTGAGGCGGTTCGCGCCGGGGTCGTCACCGATCAGCGGGTTCAGGGCGCGTTGCGTTGCTATGCGGAGCTGCCAAGCCTCATCTCGGTCTGGCGCCGCGCTCCACTGCAAGTGCTGGCGCGATTGCATGTGCTCGCGGCTGTGGGAACACTGGAACCCGCACGGCTCGGCCGTCCGGAAGGAACCACATCCGAGCTCGTAAATCTTGCCGATTTGGTGATAACCGAGCGCGCAAATTCGGCGATTGTCATGTCGGCGATTGTGCATGGCGAGTTGTTGCGCTTGACACCGTTTGGTGCGCAGTCCGGCGTTGTCGCGCGGGCATCCGCGCGTGTGACGTGTGCCAGCGCTGGTTTGGATCCGCACCTGGATGCCGCGGTTGAGCAGATTCACTTGGAGCGTGCTCCGGAATATCTGGGTGCGGCTAAGGCCTACGCCACTGGACGTACTGATGGTGTGCGCGCGTGGCTGAAACATTGCGCTTTGGCGTATCAGCTCGGCGCTGAGCGAACTCTGGCGGCGTGTGAATCGCTTTAAAAGGATCTTATTTAGACACTTTGCTTTTTGTGGTCGCTGGTTTTCGCATGTCCGCCAAGGGATCATTGGGTGCCGCGATGATCGTTTTAGCCTGGATCGCTTGGGCGGGAGCGGAAATTATATGTTTTTCACCAAGGTCGTCATCGGGCCCGAACGTACTCTTTTTTCGCTGTTCAGGGATGTTTTGATCAAGCCCTGGCGAGGCTTCCCCAAGAACATGCAAGAGGTGTTTTTCTGGGTCCCATGTTTTAGTGTCGCTGCACAGCGCTATTCGGAAAGCACGAACCACCATTTCCGCTTGTTGCGGGTTAGTGATTTTGAGTGGCGTTAGCGTGGGGTCCATTTTTTCTTGAGTTTGGACTTTTTCCACGATCTTGGCGTAGTGCCCATTAACCCTGGAAGAACGCCGCATTGTTGTCGGGGCGGGAAGATGGTCTTTAAGCGCGCTTCGACTGCTCATTTCGTCGAGGCCATTGATATTGCGATATACCGTTGCCACTTTCTCCAAGTCGAATGGCAAGCTGGCCAAGGCGTTTGCTACGCCCAAGAGATGTTTTGCGCCACGGGCAGCCGCGAATTCGGCGCCCTTTCGATCCAAACTGTTCACCGATTGTTCTTCTTTCCGAGCCCAGTCCAAGATCGCATACAATTTTTTTGCCAAAGTTTCATTAGGATCTTGAATCTGCAGATTGAACTCTTCACCCTCCGCCAACTTGGTGTGCCTGCTCAAGGGCTGAGAGCGGCTCAAGGTTGCCAAAACTGGGCCTTCGGTGGCATCTGAGTCAACGGGCACACTTACTTTGGTGACTTTGCTGGTTACGGGGTCTACAAAACGTCCGACGAAATCCGCGGCGAATGCGGTGCCTTGGGTCTTATTAATAGCGGGTGGTTTAAAGCGGAATGAATCGTCAATGCGTGTGTTTGCGGCATCAATAAACACTTTTCGTGCGCGCTGAATGTAGTCGTCGAGCTCGCCGGTGTCTTGAAGGGTGGCTTGAAGCTGTGGAAAAACGAGGTCGACGTCATTCTTAAAGTGACCATCGTCGAGTGTCCGAGAGCCATACAGCAATGTGCCCTTTAAAGAGGCGTCTATTTTTGCCCAGGCGATCTCAATTCGTCGTAGGAGCGCGTCAGTAGCCATCTCTTGCAATTCATTGGGATCGGTGGCAGGGCGGGCGGACTGTTGTGGGCCCGGTTGTGTGTCCGCCATATTCACCACCTATTTCCTGGTTTAGTGGCCAACAACGCGGCCCCAACAAAGTCCGAGCCACTGCCCATATCGTTTTGCTTTGCCCAGATGTCGATTTCTTGGGCAATAGTTTCAGGTGAGGTAAGGCCGGTTTGAAGCATTTTCTCGAGTACTTTGCCGAATGTTTCAAGGTCGATCCCAGCATGAACAAGATCCAACGCTGTTCGTTCAGGGTCGGTGACAAGAGCCGTTTTCCAGCTGACTACCGATGATTCTGGAATTTGATATTCCATGCACCTGCCCTCAGTTTGGGCGCTGGACAAAGTTATTCCTGGAGCGACGAGACAGATGTTCGACGCAATGCCAGGGCTGAAGTAGCCGTATATGTGGGCCGCTCCAAAATGGGAAAGCACAGGGGAGTTTTCTGGTGTGCGGGCCGCTGCTGGGAGTTCAGGGCGAAGAGCGAGCCACCAGGCGTACACGTCGTCGTATGTTTCCATGTCGTCAAAGCCGCGTATACGCCAGACGTCAACGCGAACCGGGTTCAGGACTCGGGCTTTAACCATGCCCGCCAGTACGGCGCCGTCAATGCCGAGCGTGCGGGTTTGGGCGGCGGTGATGAACCCGCGTTGGTCTTCGGTGATATCCGCGATTGCCCCGACGAGTTCCCATGGTCCCATCGTTTGATCTTCCCAGATCTTCACCATGCGAGTGTTGTTCAGACGCGCATTGTTATGCGTGCTCGGTGCTCTGATTGGGTGGTGTGATGACCGGGGCCGGGGCTGGTGGGGTCAGATGTGGGTCATTTACCGTGACGACGATATTTGGATCTGGGGCCGCGGCGAACTGTTGCTCAGTGTGAAGCAGCATCGGGCCCGCGCCGTAGAGTGCCATCAGACTTCCGGCGAGAAGCACAATCGCGCCGCCGAGCATGAGCCATCCGCCGATGGAGAATTCGAGTGCGTCGCGATATTCCTTGAGGTTGTATTCGGCCCAGTCTTTGCCGAACATCATGGACTTTGTCGACAAAGCGTAACCAAGCAGCGTGATTGTGCTAAATAGCCCAATCACGACAGAAACCTGCGGAAGGCTGAAAGTGGCTAGCCGAAAATGGCCGCCGTTAAGGTATCCAAGGGCGATCAAGCCAACCGCGACGAGGCCTGAAAGGGCAACGAAAGCGCTGAGCGGGGCGAGAAAGGTTTCGAATTGCCAAGCGTCGAAATGCGTTTGGAAGTTGCCGCGTTCCAATGGCCCACGCAAAACCTCTTTATAGCTCACAAATGGCAAGAAAGAGGCGAGAAATAATAGGAGCCCGCCGCCGGCAACAAGCGCATCGGCGAGTGTGAGACGCCGAGCGGGCGCGTCAACCGGGTATGGATAAGTGTTGGACACATCAAACACAGTAAACGTGCGAGGAAATTCGTGTGAACAGAACCCACAAATAGAGGACGGCGCCTCTAGAGAGACGCCGTCACCGCAATACCGGACTTGGCTACCAAGCGTGCACCTTACGTGACGAGCGCGGATCTTCCGAAGAAAATACCGCCTCGATCATGCCTCCCGCGGCTGGTCGCGCGTGGGTACCAAGGGGTTGCGCACGGAGTTCATCTGTTTGGGGGAGAACCCCCTCACCGATTAGGTCCGCACCTCCTTTGTACCGCGTAGAAGCGCATCAGGAAAGGGTATCTGGAAAATTAGCTCGCATTTGACGCCAAAGCAGGTATCCAGTGCCGGCGAATAGCATGCCCGCGATCGCCAATGCCGCCAAAGGTTTTTTTCGCTGGGAGAAGCGTTGCCGGATGGGAACTGGGTGACGAAATTCCATGATTGGCCATCCGTTTTCGCTGGCCAAGATGCGCAAACTTCTGTCTGGATTGACCGCGTGGGCATGTCCGACCGCATGCAACATTGGCGCGTCGGAAATCGAATCGCTGTAGGCGTAACATGAAGATAGGTTGTAGTTACGTTCAACGGCAACGCGAGCAATCTCCTGCGCCTTCGCTTCTCCTACTGCGAATAGTTCCATTTCTCCGGTGTATCGACCCTCATACACGCGCATCCTGGTGGCGATCACGTCGTGAATGCCTAGTCGTTCCGCAATCGGCTCGACGATTTCAACCCCTGAGGATGACACGATGACTACGTCATGCCCTCGTGATTGGTGTCGAGTGATGAGTTCTTGCGCTTCGGCGTAGATCAGTGGGGCGATAAGTTCCTCAACCGATTCGCTGATTAGCGCGCGCACTTCGTTAACGTCCCAACCCACAATCAATTGCTGGGCGTAGCGCCGCATTTGTTCCATTTTATCGTCGTCCGCGCCGTTGGCGCGATACAGGACATGGGCAAGGGCGCTGCGCAACATGGCGCGCTTGCCAATGAATCCATGTCGGTACAGCCGTCGGCTAAACACAAGTGCGCTGGACTTGGCGATGATTGTTTTATCCAAGTCGAAGAAAGCAGCTACTTTTGCACCTGATGGGCTATTTGCCGGAATAGCCACAGATGCGGGATATGGTTCGACGCTCACGCTTACAGCGTAGAGGGCGCTGTTCGGCCGCTTTTGATCACGATTCCCAAGATCTTTAAGCGATTTGCTAGTTATCCTCTGGTGTGTTCTCGGTGGCCGCACCCCCGCGGTTGCTGAGTAGTTCGGCTTGGCCCCCCGAAGCCGAACTACGACAGCCCCTGCCACCCCCCGGTGGGGGCTGTCCCCAAAACCAATTCGGCCCCCTCCGAATTGGATAGGCGTGTGATTTAACCCCGCAGTCGGGCCCCGCGGGGAAAGCTGTGGGGCGGTGGCGCGGAAAGTTTCGCGAACGAACTGGCCCAATGAGTTCCCCCGCTCGGGGGCCGCCCCACGCTCGTCCCAGTAATCCACAGCTCCCCTGGCTGTCCACAGACGAATGATAAAAGCTCGTCTAATCAGCGCTCCTCGCCGAATGTGAACCCAACCCATTCGCATTCGGTGAAGGAACTGCTCATGACCCACCTCGGCAACCGCACGTCGCCGCACTCCACCGACGGACCTCTCGTCTTTATAGAAGAGCCCAATCTTGCCGATGACGTGCTGCGCATCGCTGCGAGCGCCGGAGTCACCGCAGAACTGGTGCCTGACCTAGTCGCGGTGCGGAGACGTTGGCTCAGCGCACGCACCATCATTCTCGATGCTTTGGCCGCCAAACAATGTGCCCAAGCGCTGCTGCCGTTTCGCGACGGCGTAATCCTCATCGGACGTGGCGAACCCGAAGACGCCATCTGGGAACTCGCAAGCGGAATCAGCGCTGATCATGTAGTCACGCTGCCAGCAGCCGAAACGTGGCTCACCGAACGACTCCGGCCAACACGTGCCGCCGCCGTCAACGCGGGAAAAATCGTCACCGTTGTGGGTGGTTGCGGGGGAGCCGGCGCCAGCGTCCTGGCCACGGCGCTCGCGTTGACAAGCTCTCGGCGAGAGGCATCCACAGTCTTGATTGACGCCGATCCGCTCGGCAGCGGGCTGGACCTCACACTAGGGCGAGAAAGCAAAGATGACACCGGCGCCGGATGGGCAGACTTGATGGCGGAAGCCAACCCTCAAGGTTCAAGCAACATCATGGACGTGCTCCCGCGACTCGGTGATCTGTGCTTGTTGTTGTGGGGCCGAGAACGTTCGGGTTCACTCACCGGCGAAGCGATGGCCACCGCCCTAGACATCGTTACCCACGAAAGCCAACTCACGATCGTTGACCTGCCGAGATATCCCGACGAAGCCACCTTGGTCGCGCTAGCGCGCTCCACCCGAACATTTTTCGTGGTGCCGGCGTCTGTGCCCGCCACATACGCCGCCGCCAGACTGGCGCCCTTTCTCATTGAGCACAGCCCAGCGGTTGAATGCGTTGTGCGTGGCCCATCACCCGCGGGCCTGAGCCCGCACGACATTTCCCGCGTGCTCGAACTCCCGCTTGCCGCCAGCCTTAAAGCCGAACCCGGGTTAGCGGCCGCCCTGGAACGCGGCGAGCCACCGGGGGCTCGGCTTCGCGGCCCACTCGCCACCAGTTGCCAGGAGCTCCTCACTCGACTCGACGAACCCGGCAAGGGTCGCAAATGACTCCCCGCTTCCTCGGACTCGGACCGCTTGCTCCCTTACTCAACGATTCGGGAATCACTGACGTCGTAGTCAACGCGGGACGCGCATGGGTCGATCGCGGAAACGGCCTCGAGCGAACCGATGTCGGATTCGCAGACGACGTAACGCTGAGGCAGCTGGCACAACGGCTGGCTAATGCCTGTGGGCGCCGCCTTGACGATGCTCAACCGTGGGTCGATGCTCGCCTTCCCGATGGAACTCGTTTACACGCTGTACTCCCACCTCTGGCCACAGATGGTGTCGCGCTGTCACTGCGGACATTTCGTCGACGAGTCTTCACGCTGCAAGAACTTCACCAGCTGGGCACCATCGAACAACCCGCGCTTGCCATCTTGCGAGCCATCATCGCCGCTCGGCTGTCATATGTAGTCACTGGCGGCACTGGATCGGGAAAAACCACATTGTTGTCCAGCCTGCTCTCAGCCACGCCTCCGAACGAACGCATTATCGCCGTGGAAGACGTCACGGAGCTACGACCCGCACATCCACATGTCGTCTCGCTACAGGCCAGAGCGGCCAACAGCGAAGGAAGTGGTGCGGTGACTCTGCGAGAGCTTGTTCGTCAGGCTCTGCGCATGCGTCCTGATCGCATCGTCGTCGGCGAATGTCGAGGTGCCGAAATTACCGAACTACTCAGCGCGCTCAACACCGGACACGACGGTTCCGCTGGCACTGTTCACGCCAACTCACCAGCGGATGTGCCTGCGCGCCTTGAGGCCCTAGCCGCTGTGGGTGGCCTGAGCAGCACGGCATTGCGAGCTCAAGTCGCGGCTGGTCTGCAATGCGTTGTTCACCTCGCGCGGGTATCAACCGGCCGCATTGTTTCTGAGATCGGAGTGATAGTCGCTGACACCGCACTTTCAGTGCAACCCGCCTGGCGGAGCCAGGCAGCGGAACAACCGGGGCTCGACACGCTCCGACACAAATGTGCGCAGCGAGGTGTTCAGCTATGAACGCGTTGTTCGGTGCGCGCCGTCGGGCGATGAGGCGGTTGCCGCACGGCCGACGATCACAAGAACACGGGCTACGCATTTCAACCGCGGGTCAGTACCTGCTTGTGATTGCGCTTTCTTCAGCCGCGGGTCTATGCGTCAGCATCATCGCCGGTGTCCTCACGGCGATTTACACGATGTGGGCGAGAGACGCTTGGCTCAGACATCAGCGGGCGCTTCGTCAGCAAGTCGCCGAAGTTGCTTGTGCTGACGCTTTTGCCGGACTTGCCGCGGACATCCGAGCCGGCGCAACGCCGGCGAACGCGCTCACCAACGCCGTAAAGGGGTTGTTTGAAACCACGAAAAGTCCGTTTTGGTTACAGCTCATCGCGGCCGCCGAATCCACTCGGGTCATAGTTCTCTTGCGGCGAGCACCAGCGCATTATCGGGAATGCTGTCAGCGCCTAGCCGCCGCGTGGCAGCTCATCGAGGCTGGCATCACGCTCGCACCGGTGCTGGACAGTCTCGAAACGGAACTGCGCGGGCGAATAGAGCACCGACAGCGCGTCGCCGCTGACACCGCTGGGGCGAAGGCCACGGCCGCCGTGTTGTTGAGTCTGCCCATCGTGGGAATTCTCTTTGGATATGCGCTTGGCGCGGATTCACTGCATGTTCTGCTTCTCACAATGCCTGGCGCGGGATGTGCCCTCATTGGCGTCTGCCTGCAATATGGCGGTTGGTATTGGGCTAACAAGCTGAGCGGTCCTTCGCCCACAACCATCAAGTGTGACCGTGGGCGCAGCCCTAAGGCTCGTCTTCACTCGCTGCGTCGTGCATCGACGATGTCGGCGAACGATTCACCCTCTGCGTTCACGCACGCGCTGCCTTATGCCGCCGAACTCTTCGCTGCCACCATCAGCGCTGGAGCTCCCACAAGCCGTGGTGCGGCTCTTGTTGGTAAAGCACTGCCCGGCCCGGCTGGAGGCTGGTTCACTGACGTAGCGCGCAAACTCCAGACCGGGATGAGCCCGACGCTCGCCTGGCGGAAAAACCTACCAACACGGGCCCGACGCTGGCCTTGGAGCGTGTCGCAAGCCTCCGACCCGTTGGTTGCTCTGGCGCAAGACATCGCTCGAGCATCCGATAGCGGCGCCGCTCTGACACGGTCACTTCGCACTCATGCGAGAACACTGCGTCGCACCATCGAGCAAGACGCACGAATACGAGCGGCGCGCGCCAACGTCGCATTAGTGCTGCCCTTGGTCTGCTGCTTCCTTCCCGCTTTCGTGCTCATCGGTGTAATCCCGCTGCTCATCGATCTGCTCAGACAAGGCCTCGGCAGCGCCTTGTGACAGCAGACGGCACTTAGCCACCGCTAGGAGCGGTTCCTGGCGATTTTACCAAAGGAGAAGAACATGGTTTGCGCAACGTCTCCAAGGCCACGACGTCGCCTGACGCGTCTGGTTCCTAATCCACGTCGGCAAAGTTCAAAGCTCGCTGACTGGCCGACGTTTTTGCCGCCGGAGAGCAAGCTTCGAGGCTGGGCGAAGACGTTGAAAAGCCGAGGTGAAGCGCTCAAAGAAGCCATGGAGCGACATCCAGCGGGACAGCATTTTGTGAAAGACGCCGGAATGTCGACTGCCGAGTATGCCGTTGGAATTATCGCGGCCGTCGCGTTCGCTGGCGTGCTGCTCAAAGTTCTCACTAGCGATCAAGTCAGCTCAGCGCTCGCCGGAATTGTGCAACGGGCGCTATCGGCATGAAGTCTGCCAAAAAGGATAGTGGGATGGTGACCGCTGAAATGGCGGTCACCATCTTCGCCCTGATCATCGCTGTGATCGCAACTGTCGGCATCGCTTCTGCTGCCATGGCTAAGCTTCGCGCCGTTGATGCCGCCTATTCGGGTGCACGCGCATCGGCCCGCGGCGAAAATGGACAGGAAAGAGCTAGCTCGGCCGCCGGCGAGAATGCCCAGGTCAGCCTCCGGCAAAGTGGTGAGTCAATCACGGTGGAAGTGCGAATTAAAGTGCGCGCGTTCGGACCTCTTCTGCCCGCGATGGTGGTTGATGCTTCCGCGACCGCGATGAAAGAGCCTGGGGAATCTCCATGATCAAGAAAGCTGCGCGTGCGGTGGCCACTTTGGTCCCAAAGGGCCAAAGTGGCAGCGGTAGCGTCCTCATGCTCGGTGCATGTCTCGTGATGGTCTTATTGGGCGTAGTGGTTGCGCAGCTGGGGTCCGTGCTGGTCGCTAAGCGAGAGGTGGCCTCAGCTGCGGATTTGAGCGCTTTGGCCGCTGCCGGCCACATGAAGCGGAATCCCTGCGCCGTGGCAAGAGACATAGCCGAGAAAAATGGTGTGAGTGTTGTTAGCTGTCAGCTTGATGGGCTAGAAGCCACGCTAGAGGTGCGACGGGAGCTATCAGGCCCGTTGGCGATGTTCGGCGCGCCGAGCGCACGGGCGCGAGCCGGGCCGGTGCGGATTCCCTAGCCGTGTCGCTCTGAAAACTAGTATTTGCGGGGCCTCTGGGCAGTGAATATAGATAGTGAACCGGACATCAACGCCCTAAGGGGATTTACGCGTTCTGTCGGCAGGTGGGGGTGTACATGGTTAGATGGTGATCTGCCCCAGTTAGCGCCCACAGTTGGCAGAATGCGGGCCCCGGGGTTTCTGGTGCGGGACGTATCACATGAGGAGGTGCGGTGGAGCTGTCGCTGAACACCCGTCAAGTGGGAGTTTACTCTGTGCTTGAAGTGGGTGGAGAGATCGACGTATACACGGCCCCAGCTTTGCGAGATCAGCTCGTGGAGTTGGCTGATAGCGGTGCGAGCAAGATCGTCGTCGACCTGGAGGGCGTTGAGTTTTTGGACTCCACTGGGCTTGGCGTGCTGGTGGGAGCGCTGAAGCGTGCACAAGCATCTGGCGGGATTTTGCGTCTGGTGAGCTCGCAAGAACGTATTTTGAAAATCTTCAGGATCACCGGTCTGGAGCAGGTTTTCGGGATTGCCGCTTCGGTGCAGCAGGCCACCAGCGGGCAGAACGAGTAGCTCAGGAGTGGTTCAGGGGCAAATGTCGAGTCCGGTGCGGTTGTCAATTTCACCTACACCCGCACATGTGCGTACGGTCCGCCAGGTGGCGGTAGCGGTGGCTCGGGTTGTTGGGCTGTCCGATGAGGTCATCGACGAGGTGCGGCTCGCGGTTGGCGAGGCGAGCACCCGGGCTGTGAGTGCGCACATTGGTCGAGGTGTCTCGGACTTGGTGGCAGTTGAGTTCGCGGCGGATTCTGCGGACTTTGTGGTTTTTGTGCGTGATGAAGCTGAGTCAGGCTCGCTTGTGGCTGAGTGGGATCGGCAGGGCACGGACACCGACACAATTGAGAGTTTCGCCGAAGATCTTGCCCGCGATGCGGCCGCGGTGGAGCTTGCGGTTGTCGCACGGCTGGTGCCGGACCTACAGGTGTCGTCCACGCCGTCAGGCGGCACGCAAGTGCGCATGTCATGGCCAATTCAGGAACTGATCTAAAACCACGCCGGTTGTTGCGCTGAGGCGGCGGCCAGGCCGCAAATAGGTGACATTCGGTGTTAAGTGTGGGCTACGTCACTTAAACTGCTACGGATTGGCGCCGCTTTGCCCACTTTAGTTCCTTAATGCTCTTGGGTAACGGTGTTCGACCTGAGCGCAGGAGGACAACATGCGGAGTTTGAGCAGTTCCACAGTCCTCGCGGCGGACCCGACCTCGTTGAGCGGCGGCAACCTTACCCTCGTCTTTATCGTGGCGGCCATCGCTGTGCTCGCCTTGGCTGTAGCGGCCCGTCTGGTCAAAGTTGTGCTCGGCGCCGGGCAAGGCACCGAAGCTATGCAGCGGATCGCTCAAGGCGTTCAAGAAGGCGCCGCCGCGTATTTGAATAGGCAGTTCCGCACGCTCGGTGGGTTTGTGCTGCTAGCAGTGCTTCTGCTTTTTCTGCTGCCAGTTCCCGACGGCGATATGAGCCTCAAAATAGGACGCTCTGTCTTCTTCGTGCTTGGCGCCCTGTTCAGCGCGAGCATCGGATATCTGGGCATGTGGCTCGCCACTCGCGCGAACGTGCGAGTGGCCGCCGCGGCCCGGGATGGTCAACCAGCACGGGCAATGCAAGTCGCTTTCCGCACCGGCGGCGTCGTGGGGTTCCTCACTGTCGGACTTGGTCTGCTCGGTGCCGCTTCCGTGGTGCTGATTTACGCCGGAGACGCGCCCACCGTGCTTGAGGGATTCGGATTCGGCGCGGCGCTACTCGCAATGTTCATGCGTGTCGGCGGTGGCATCTTCACCAAAGCCGCGGATGTGGGCGCCGATCTGGTCGGCAAAGTCGAACAAGGCATCCCGGAGGATGATCCGCGTAATGCCGCCACCATCGCGGACAACGTTGGTGACAACGTAGGCGACTGCGCGGGAATGGCGGCGGACCTATTCGAGTCGTACGCGGTCATGTTGGTAGCCGCGCTCATATTGGGTCGCGCGGCCTTTGGTGAAGAAGGCCTGGTCTTCCCGCTAATTGTTCCGGCCATTGGTGCCCTTACGGCACTTTTTGGTGTCTTCTTCACTCGTTTGCGCAGCACCGACGCAACCCCCATGGTGGCGATAAATCGCGCGTTCTTCATGTCGGCGACCATTTCGGCGCTTTTGGCGGCAGTGGCCGCCTTCGCGTATCTACCCGGTCAGTTCAGTGAACTTTCCAATGTCTCCAACGACATCGCTGGACATGACGGGGATCCACGATGGATTGCCATCGGAGCTGTCGTTATCGGCATCGTTCTTGCTGGAGCGATTCAGCTGCTCACCGGCTATTTCACCGAAACCAGCCGACGCCCAGTGCGCGATATCGGCAAGACCGCGCTGACGGGCCCGGCCACCGTTATCTTGTCGGGCTTTACCGTGGGTCTGGAATCCGCCGTCTACACGGCGCTATTGATCGGCGGCGCGGTGTTGGGCGCATTTCTGCTCGGCGGCGGCTCGATCATTGTCTCGCTGTTCGCGGTTGCCTTGGCTGGCTGTGGGCTTTTGACGACTGTCGGCGTGATCGTGGCTATGGACACCTTCGGTCCGATTAGTGATAACGCGCAGGGTATCGCTGAAATGTCAGGCGATGTGAAAGGTGAAGGCGCCAAGGTGCTCACCGAATTGGACGCGGTGGGCAACACTACGAAAGCGATCACCAAGGGCATCGCGATCGCCACCGCGGTATTGGCGGCGACCGCGCTGTTCGGCAGCTTTACCGACACGGTTCGTGATGCTCTCAATGAGGCCGGAGGAGAACGCGCGTTGCCAGACAACGTCGCTGACGCGCTTCCCTATGCCGGTGTGTTGGATGTGGCGAACCCGCGCAACCTGGTTGGGTTGCTTATCGGTGCGGCCGCTGTGTTCATGTTTTCCTCATTGGCGATTAACGCGGTCACTCGCGCGGCGGGCGCGATCGTTTATGAGGTGCGGCGCCAGTTCCGTGAGATTCCGGGAATTATAGAGGGCACCACCAAGCCCGAGTACGGGAAAGTCGTCGACATTTGCACGAAAGATTCCCTCCGTGAATTGGCGACACCAGGTCTTTTGGCCGTGCTGATGCCAATCGTGGTGGGCTTTACGCTCGGGGTGGGCGCGTTGGGCGCGTACCTCGCCGGTGCGATCGCCACGGGCACCTTGATGGCGGTGTTGCTCGCTAACTCCGGCGGGGCTTGGGACAACGCGAAGAAGCTGGTGGAAGATGGAGCCCACGGTGGCAAGGGCTCAGAAGCTCACGCCGCCACGGTTATTGGTGACACCGTGGGTGATCCGTTCAAGGACACCGCGGGGCCCGCGATTAACCCGCTCATCAAAGTGATGAACCTGGTGGCGTTGCTGATCGCACCCGCGATTGTGACGTTGTCGGTGGGTGATGATGCCAACGGATGGCTGCGCGGCGTGATCGCGGTTGGTGCGCTCGCCGTGGTTGTCATCGCCATTGTAGTGGCCAAACGTCGTCCCATCACTGTCGGCGATTCCGCCGGTAATCCTCCACTGTCCTCAGTGGATGACGATTAGGCACTCTCAGGCACGTAAAATGCTGATAACCTCCACGCACCGCTCAAGATGGCGGTGCTCGAGGAGGTAGGGACATGCGTCGGGTGGTAGCAAGTGGCCTTTTGGTGGGCTTACTCGCACTCACAGCTTGTGGTGCGGACGACCCGAAGTTAGAGCGCGCTGAGCCTCGGCAGTGGGCGAAAAAAGTATGCGGCGCTATCGGGCCGATGAGTAAAGAGCTCACCGAGCTTCAACAATCCGTCAGCACAACCATCGATCAAGCCGCTGACGTTGACACCAAAAAGCGCGAGTTGGTGACCCTGTTTACCGAGGGCGAGAAGCTCACCAACGAAGCCTTGCGCGAAGTCGAGCGCGCTGGCGTTCCCGACGTCGATAACGGGCGCGTCATCGCCGACAGTTTCGTCAAGGCGCTGATCTCCACTCGAGATAGTTTCGAACAAGGTCGGTTGGCGATTGAGAAACTGCCCACCGATGATTCAACTCAATTCGATTCCGGTGTCGTGACGGCATTTGAAGATATGAGCGAGAAAAACAACGAGTCCACCTCCGCGTTTGCTGAGGTGAAAGCCCCAGAGCTCGATCAAGCGTTTTCAGAACTTCCCGAGTGCAACAGCCCACGCTAGGGCAACGGGCGGTGCGCTTTGTCGCACAGAGGCGCTATCGTTCGCGCCATGCAGCTCGAACTGTTGTCGGAACGGTCCACTGCGGATCCTTTCGCTGCCCTGGAAGGCTTGCTCATCGGCCCGGCCCACATGGTGCGCCGTGGTGACCAAGCCCGCCTGTCCGTTGTGATCCCCGACCAAGCCGGGCCGGTCCAATGGCGGGTTGACGCTTTGCTGTCCGCATTCGCTGATGCTGGGTTCTCTGGTGAGTCGGCGCGAACCCCACGGGGTCAAACCGTGGTGCGCAGCGAGTTCACGCCGCTGCTCGTGCCGCTAGCCACCGCGTGGACGCGCGGAGCGGTGAAGGCGCCACCAGCTGATTTCACGTTCGACGCGGCCAAGCTTCGGTTGTGGGCAGTGGCTTCAGGTCACACCGTCATGCACGCCGTGTATCAGTTCCATCTCGATGATCGGGCCGATACCCAGGTAGTTCGAGCGCTGCGCCCACTATCTGTGCAGGTCACAGCGGTAGGGCCGAGGGCTGGCGGCCCGGCGTTGCGCGTGAGCGGGCAGCGCCGATTGCGGCATTTGGCGGCATTGATGGGACCAGCGCCAGCCGGGGCTGACTGGCCGGATCACAGCTTAGACTCCTCCCGCCGCCAATCGGCCTCTAACGGCGCGTTACGTTTGACTAAGGGTCCGGCAGGTACTACTCCGGACTAAGTGGTTCTCTTAACCAGGGCCGGCGTGTAGCCGCTGCCCGTGCGAGTTCTAGGCCTTGGGGGGTTCAGTGGCAGGCACGAGCGCGGGCGTGGCAACCAAAAAACGTGGCGCGAAGAACGCCGGTAACGGGATCAAACTCGTCATTGTTGAGTCACCGGCTAAAGCGCGCACCATCGCGAACTACCTGGGTCCAGGCTTTGTTGTTGAAGCGAGCATCGGCCACATTCGTGATCTACCACGCAATGCCGCCGATGTGCCGGCGAAACACAAGGGGGAGTCTTGGGCTCGCCTCGGTGTGGATACCGAAAATGGCTTCAGCCCGCTTTATGTCATCAGCCCGGACCGCAAGCAGCAGGTCACGAAGCTGAAGGAACTGTTGAAAGAGGCCTCCGAGCTTTATCTGGCCACAGATGAGGACCGCGAAGGTGAGGCAATCGCCTGGCACCTAGTGGAAACGCTCAAACCAACGATTCCCGTGCACCGGATGGTGTTCCACGAAATCACCCGCCCGGCGATTGAACGTGCTGTCGCCAACCCGCGTGAATTGAACTTGTCGCTGGTCGATGCTCAGGAAACCCGGCGCATCCTGGACCGGTTGTATGGCTATGAAGTCAGCCCGGTGTTGTGGAAGAAGGTCATGCCCAAGCTCTCGGCTGGGCGGGTCCAGTCGGTGGCCACACGCATTGTGGTCGAGCGTGAACGTGCGCGTATGCGATTCACCACGGCTGAATATTGGGATATTGAAGCTGTTTTGGCCGGCAAGGGCAGTGATTTTTCGGCGACCTTGGTAGCTGTCGATGGTGACCGGGTTGCCACCGGTAAAGATTTTGACGCGGCCACGGGCGAGTTGAGTCAGCAGGCCCGTGGTGTGGTCGTTCGGCTTGATGAGGCCGGGGCCGCTGGGCTGGCCTCTCGGCTCGCTGACGCGGCGTTTCAGGTAACCCGGGTTGATGAGAAGCCATATCGGCGCAAACCGTACCCGCCGTTTATGACTTCCACTTTGCAGCAGGAGGCGGGCCGAAAACTGCGCCTGTCCAGCCAGCAAACGATGCGAGTCGCGCAGAAGCTCTACGAAAATGGCTACATCACATACATGCGTACCGACTCAACCAACTTGTCGGATGCCGCGTTGGATGCCGCGCGCACCCAAGCGCGTCAGCTGTACGGCCCCCAGAGCGTGCCCACCGAGCCGCGTCGTTACGCACGAAAAGTCAAGAACGCCCAGGAAGCTCACGAAGCTATTCGCCCAGCTGGCGATTCATTTCGGACCCCGGGTGAATTGGCGAATGTGTTGGCCGCGGACGAGCTCAAGTTGTACGACCTCATTTGGAAACGCACTGTCGCTTCGCAGATGACCGACGCTATCGGCCAAAGCGTGTCGGTGCGCATCAGTGGCACTTCAGCGACCGGAGAAGTCGCCGACTTCGCGGTGAGCGGCAAGACGATCACCGAGCCTGGTTTCTTGTCCGCATACGTGGAAAGCACCGATGATGGCGCTGAGTCTGATGACTCCGAGCGCCGCCTGCCGCAACTCGCGGTCGGCGATCGGCTGAGCGCGCAGAACCTGGAACCCCACGGGCACACCACTCAGCCACCAGCCCGATACACCGAAGCTTCGCTGGTCAAGGCCATGGAAGAGCTCGGCATCGGTCGTCCGTCAACATACGCCTCGATCATGCAGACGATCCAAGATCGTGGCTACGTGTGGAAAAAGGGGCAGGCACTTGTTCCCACATTTGTGGCGTTCGCGGTAGCGCAGCTTCTTGAACAGCATTTCGCTCGTCTCATTGACTATGAGTTCACCGCCAACGTAGAAGAAGACTTGGACGAAGTGGCCACCGGCGAGCTAGCGGGCACGCAGTGGCTGACGCGTTTCTATTTCGGCTCCGAATCTGGGCGTGAGGGTGGTGTCGCACGGCTCGGCGGGTTGAAAAAGATGGTGGCCGAGAACCTCGGCGATATCGACGCTCGGGGCGTGAATTCCATTCCTTTGTTCGATCACGTGGTAGTGCGAGTGGGTCGATATGGGCCTTATTTGCAGCGTGCTGTGGAGGGCGAGGAAGAGGAACGGGCGAGCATTCCCGAGGATTTGCCGCCCGATGAGCTCACCCGCGAAAAAGTGGAAGAGCTGCTCGCGGCTCCGCAGGGTGATCGGGAACTAGGCATTCATCCTGAGACCGATGAGCCTGTGCTGCTCAAGGCTGGCCGATTTGGGCCATATGTTCAAAGTGGTGAGAAGACTGGCAGCTTGTTCAAGAGCATGGACCCGGAGACGGTGACACTTGACGATGGGCTGAAGCTGCTAAGTCTGCCGCGGGTAGTGGGCAAGGATGCCGAGGGCGCCGAGATCACCGCGCAAAATGGACGCTATGGCCCTTACATCAAGAAGGGCACTGACTCACGATCGATCGAAACCGAAGACCAAATTTTTAGCATTACGCTCGATGAAGCTTTGGCGATTTTTGCCCAGCCCAAGACTCGAGGGCGTCGCGCGGCTACCCCGCCGCTGCGCGAACTAGGTGAAGATCCCGCCACGGGCAAGCCAATGGTGCTAAAAGACGGTAGATTCGGGCCTTACGTGACAGACGGCGAGACAAACGCCTCACTCCGTAAGGGCGACTCTGTGGAAGAAATCACCATTGAACGTGGGGCCGAGCTCCTAGCCGAGCGCCGTGCCAAAGGTCCAGCGAAAAAAGCCACCAAAAAGGCCGCCAAGAAAACTGCCAAGAAGACAGCGGCTAAGAAAACGACCGCGAAGAAAACTGCCACCGCTAAAAAAGCGACAGCTAAAAAGGCCACAGCTAAAAAGGCAAGCGAAAAAGACTAAGCCTGGGCGCCTACCCAGTCGGTAGGCGCCGTACGCTTGTGCTCTGATGTGTCGAGCTCGACGCAGCGAAATCCACAAACCCAGCGCGCCGATCACACCCAAAACCAGACCAGGAACGGCGCAGCACGCACCCAAATAGAAATCTGGCGCCTTTTTGGGCACCCCGTCTTTCACGATGATTTGCACCTGGTTTTCGGGGCGGATGTCACCAGCCATAATGAAGCTTTCCCGCCGCCGCCCTTGATCGTCGCGCCAGCGAATCAGACACTCATATTCTTCGACCGGCTGTTCACAGCGGATGACCTTGGCGGTCGTTGAGTAGTCCGCGGTGAGATATCGATACGCGTCCACTGAGGACAACATCGCGCACCCCATAAATATCGCCGCGAACATCAAAATCGCAGTGAATGTGACGATGCCAGCGGTTACAGCATTTGATTTCTTAGGCGGATGTGCCGGCCATCCCGCAGGGTGCCCATAGTGTGCGTGAGGAGGGGCGGGCCATGCCGGCTGCCCGTAGTGTGCGTGGGGCTGGTGTTGAGGACTCGCGTTTTGGCGCTCCTGGCGGGACTCTAACTCCAGCCTGGCTAACGTTTCTTCGGGAGTTTCCTGCGGGTGCTCGTCCATAGGCTCATCCGCCGGTCGCTAGTAGCTCAGCTACCTCAGGGAGCGCGCCGCCAACGCCAAGCCCGGCGGCCCCGCTGTCTAGCAGAGCGCGGGCAGTGGCCGTCGTGACACCGCCAGTGGCGACCAATTGCGCATCCGCAAACGGTCCTCGCATCGCATCAAACCAGTGAGGCCCCAGAGACTGCGCGGGAAATGCCTTCAGCCACCGACATCCGGCGCCGAGCGCGAGCTGAATTTCCGTCGGCGTGGAAACGCCAGGCAGATATCGGCCGTTGTTGCGTTGGGCGTGTCGAACCAGTTCCAGGTCGAGACCAGGCGAGACCGCGAAAGCCGCGCCCGCGAAGAACACAGCGTCCATCGCCGCCTTGTTCAAGATCGTGCCGGCCCCAACAGGCATGCCGCGTTCTCTACCGGCTGCGACGGCTGCCTGCAGCATGTCGATGGCCATAGGCCCACGCATAGCCATTTCCACCAGGCGAATGCCCTTATCCCAAGCCGCGGTGCATTCAGCGACCACCTGTTGCACGGAGCGGGGCTGAACGATTGCCAAAATGGGTAAACCGGAAAATCCGCCGGCGAAGAATTCGTCATGCACCCGCACAGTCTGTCAGAGCTGGACAGCTATATGGGAAGGAAGCGTTAAACCTGGAAAGGAATTACGCCGTTGCCAGCGTGATGCGAGCCTTAAACTAAACTTTTCCTCTCTTCTGGTCGGTGTATGTATGCAAGACAATCCCGCCTCGGCAGTGACAGCCGCCTTTGACGGCGTGTCCCTTAGGGTCGCGGATTGGGCCTTTCGATTTCAGGTCACTCCAGCCGAGATCGAACAGCTCCTGGTCGCAGTGCCTACAGAGCCCTCCAAAGTGGCATTACTTCGCCGACTTACGCTCGTTGCGGTGCCGCCTGGCCGCAAGCGCGATGCCGCCCTAGCGACGATGAGCCGTTTGGAAAATCCCGAAACCCCCCGAGTTGCGAGCACAACGCCGGTCGCTATCAACGCAACGGGTCTGGCCGCTGAGCAGGTTGTCGGCGATTACCTGTGGCATCAAGCTGTGAGTACCGGGATGGACATGCAGCTTGCGGCGGCTCATGTTGACGCGCTCATCAGCAATGCCGGGCGAAAAACGGCACCAACCGTTCTCTCCCTACTCGCCCCACAAATTTTTCTCGATTTAAAACTTTTAGCGGACGACCAAGTCGAGGCGGCCCGAGCAGAGCTGGCACGACAACGCGCAAGCCTTCGCGCGGCCGCTCGAGCCAAGCTGCAAATGTCGCATCACGCCTTAGATGCCCCCGAAACCGCTGCCCATCTCGCGGTGTTGTATCGGGAATTACGGGAATACAGCGGCCTGAGCCTCAGTCAGATGAGCGAAGCGCTCGACCAGTCTTTGTCGTGGCAGCGGCAACGAGAGATGGGCCAGCTGTTAGCGCCCCCGCATTTAGAAGTAATGCGTCGAGTGCTCGATATTCCGCGAGTTCAGTGCGTGCCGCAGACACTTCGTGACGAAGTGAGCACCGCGTTTGACGAGCATGAACGTGCCTATGTCGCGGCTCAGACGAATGCGGCCCTAGAAAACTTGGTGAAACTTCGCCAGCGCGCCAGGACGCAACGGCAGCAAGCTGGAGTCGTCGGACGTCAGAAGGTCATCGAGCTGAGCAATGACGCACAGTTCACTGACCTTGAAGTGGTGCGAACCCATTTTGAGAAGCGTTGGCCCACCGAACTGCATGTGTTGTTGGAACAAGAGTTAGCGTGGCGCGACAAAGAACTAGATGACGACGCGGCTGATTTGGTGATTCGTCGCCGGGCATCACATCACAAAGATCTGGGTTACCCGACGGGCCGTGAACTTCGGGCCGCAGTGAAG
Organism: Mycobacteriales bacterium; assembly: GCA_013362805.1. Taxonomy (GTDB): domain Bacteria; phylum Actinomycetota; class Actinomycetes; order Mycobacteriales; family QHCE01; genus JABFVL01. The sequence goes on from JABFVL010000044.1 coordinate 42,613, forward strand.
CTGGCGACGTTGCTGATAAAGGCACGGCAACTAGCCCACGTTTCAGTGCCTGAGCTGGCCAATTTTTGCGGCCGTGACATCGACGATATTCGTCGCTTGCAGGATGGGCTTTTTGCTGATCCCGATACTTTGGCAACCGCGGCGATGGCCATTGAAATATGTGACCCATCGGCACCGTTAAAAGCTGCTCTGATGACCGCGTTGAATCAGATGCATGAAATCTCCGGATATGAAAGACAAGATGTCTCCTGGCATGCGGTTTCGCCCTATGCCCCCCAACTCAGTAAGAGCTTGAGGTTGGCTCGTGAAGATAACGGTTATACCCAGAAAGAAGCTGGCGAACGGGTCGGACTCAACGAGGACGCGGTAAGAGAACGAGAGAATGGCGCCAATCTTAAGAAGCACGGTGCAGTAGCCAAAGCCAAGCTGCTGGCCGATAGCTATGAGCTTTCGGACGCCACGAAACAGCGGCTCGATGAGCTTTTTCACGCCCAGATGTATTGGTTGTATGCGCGACGAATGGCATTTGTGCGGGCTAGTGCTCAAGCCCGTGGCAATCGTGTAGACAAGCAGACATCAACCGTGGCTTCCTTGATCTACGGTAAGCGGGAAACCGCTCATTTGAACAGGGAGCAGCTAGCCCGAAATTCCGGCATCAATTTCCAGCAGATGTTGCGGCTTGAGACCCCGAAAGAGAACTATTCGCCTTCGGATTGGGAAGCCGCGATTCGGGTGTGCGCGAGCTTCGGCCACGCCAATAAAGTGGCCGCCCCTTTGCCTTCGGGGGCAAAAGCTGAACCCAGAATGTCTGTGCGGGCCGTTAACAGCAATGGAACCGTATCGTCTCCAGAAGCGACCGAATTTGCCGTTTCGGCGGGAGATATCAACTATTTCCGATCAGTATTGGCGGCGGAAAATGAGGACCTAGCGGACATTGTTCGACGACTGTCCACGTCGCATGACCAAAAAGCTGCGGCAACCAAGGAACGCCCCAAACCAGGTGAGGTGAACGTTCCGGAAATAGGGCGTTCCAGTTCAACTCAACGGGTTGACACGTCACCCCAGGTGGGCGACCTTCCTCTCCCGGCCCCGGCCCCGGCCCCGGCCCCAGCGGCAACATCGAGTGACGATTTATCGGTAGCCACGGGCGCGCTGACCCTGGATGCGCAGCGTCAAGCTGCGCGAGTCAGTTTGGTCCACGCGATGCGTGGTGAGGCCTTGGCGCCCGACACCCTGCTGCGAGCGGCGCAGGAACTGATTATTGAGGGCCAATTGCACCGCGGGCAGGCCTGGCCGGCGGCGAGTGTCCTAGCGGGAGTGTTTTACGTAGCACCAGCGCGAATGAAGAATATCTACGATTTTTTGGCAGAAAAAGGCGTTGTTGTACTGCGTGGCAAGAGCTGGTTTATTGCCGATGAGCCAAATGTGGCCCTGGAATCACCGTCCGAGACGGTAGCGCCGGAATCGGTTGATGAAAAACGGGAAACGGCCACAGCGCTCGTTCTGGCCGCAATGGCTGAGAAAGTTGTCGAGCCACAGGCGCTGTCTCTTGCTATCCAGGATTTGATCACCCAAGGCATTCTTGCCCCGAAGTATCCGCTGCCCGCTGTGCGCATGTTGGCGGTAAGGCTCCATACCTCGCCGGAGGTGATCGAGGCGGCGTATCAATTGATGTCGCACAGCGGTCTTGCTAAGAAAGCGGGTAGGACAACATGGATGGTTCCCGCTGAGTTGCCGTTGGCGCAGCCCGCTGCACCGTTGTCACCCGTGTTGCCGTCCAGCGTTGTGGAGGAGCCCGTTCAACAACGGGAGGTCACCGCCGAGCAGTTGTGGCAACAGGTGGGTGGGTTGTTTCGGCTTCGGTGCGAGCTGTCGTCGTCAGCGCAGGCGCTTACTGATTCTGATGCGGCAGGTGTAACTGAGCTCGCCGGGTTCGACGCTCAGGATGTGCTTCGTTTCGTTCAGGGGCGGGGCGATCAGGTGCCGTTGGAAACCCGGCACGCTATGTTGGCCCGGCTTGGTTCATTGCGTGGCTGGCCACTAGATCCCAAAAACCCCGCTTCGATATACGCGCATCTGCTTGGCAGTCACATGAGCACCCGTAAGCCAGTGCCAAGCCCGTGGCAGTTGATAGCTCCGCTTAGGACAGCGATGCCCGCGGATATTAAACGAGCCTTGGGGCGGCAGTATCCGCGGCTATTGCGGGGGGAAAGTGGTGGTGAAGAACTTGAGGCGCTGCGGGAGTACGTCACTCATGGGCTGATCGCTGCTGAGTTTGAGAACAGTGCGGTGCCACAGGCGTCGGGCAGTTCGGCGAGTCGTCGCGGCGCATCAAAGCAGCGGCTAGCCCGCTACGCGGCGCAGGTGGTGGCGGATCGCCAAGGAAATAGAGCCACGACGGCCAATGGTGTGGGCTATACGATCGCTGAGCTCATCGCGGAAGGTGAGTTGTGCGGAAGTTTGCCGTCAGTGGGCCCGTTGTGTGAGCGGCTTGGGGTTAAGAATCAGTCTTCGGTGCGCATAGCCTACGGTTTTTTGGAAGCGGCGGGGATTGTCGTTAAGGATTCTGGTTATGGGTATTCGGTGGTCCAGGGTCCTCATCCTGATGCCCTTGAGAAGTTTGTGGGGCAGCTTCGCCTGGCTGATTATCCAACTGATCCGACCACGAGACGTACCGGTGGTCGAAAACCAGTTGATAGTTCGGGGAAATCTCGCGAAGAAATAAAGCAAGAGAAGTCGCGCATAGGGGTAGAGCAAGCCCGCATCGTCGCGGAACATCACGCTCGGCACGAGAACCGGACGAGGGTGGCGAACGGTCTGGGCTATACGATCGCTGAGCTCATCGCGGAAGGTACGTTGCTCGGGGCGTTGCCAGGCTTAAGGCTGTTGGCGCAAAAAATGCCGCCGCCGCAGGTGGAGAACGCTGAACCGTGCACGGAATCCGCAGTGCGAGAAACATACAATCTGTTGTTAGCCGCCGGGATCATCGCTAAGGGTTCGGGTGCCGCGTATTCGGTGGTTCAGGGGCCTCATCCAGATGCGGTTGAGAAGTTTGTGGAGCAGCTTCGCCTGACAGATCATCCAATTGATCCAACTAGGACACGCAAGAAACCGGCAAGGGCTGGAAGCGGTCGCGAAGTATTAACGTCAGGAACCGTCCGGGTTGCGCCGGCCGCAAAGTACGAGCAGGACGCCCCAGCGATGTGGCGTCAGATCGGAATACTCGCGTGTGCTTACTTCGGCTGCGCGGCGCAGCCCAGTGAAGCCCAGGTCGCGCAGGTGGCGCAACAGGTCGACATGGACCCCAACGAACTTGGCCAGGTTTTCGCCGGAGCGGGCGCCGAGAATGTGGCCACCGTGAATTCGCTGCTCATGCGGGTCACAGCTATAGCACGCAGTTCAGCAACCTATGTGGATTGGATTGAACCCCCAGACAGCGGTGATGATCCCTATCTAATTTACGGAAGATTGTTGTGGGCTTATGCGATCCGGCACCGGATAACCCCGCAGGATTTCGAGCGAACAATCAGGCCGAAGCTGGAACCTAGCCAACGTAATGACGCGGCTGTGCTCCTTAGCGGGCTTATTCGCGGAGAGAACTATCCCCGATTCCGCGACAAAGTCACCAGAATTGTTTCGCAGAGCAAGCAACGTCTAGTCGCGATGCCTGAATGTGAAAGTTGGCGGCTTAACCCTAACGACGAGCGAGTCAGCGCGTTGATGCGTTTGTTTCGACTCGGTGGTCAACACTACAAAGATGGCGCCCATCCCTGGGTAGATTCTGGGTGGCCCGCTTTGTCCGTGGACTTGATGTCCCGATATGGGTTTGAGCCGGCCAGCATCGATTCGATGAGCTCCGCTTATTTGAGGCGTTTGGCTGCGGGCGGCGGCTATGACAGCTATTCAGATCTCAATGACACGCTACGACTAGCGCATGCGTTGTTCGCGAGCGAGCCTCGGGAGCTGGCTCGGGCTAAAGCTACGGTGGCTAAGCAGGAGGCGCGGCTTGATGGAAGAACCCGTGCGGAAATTGTGCGCCTCGATGAGCATTTCCCGGGCTGGCGTGGCTCATTGTGGCCTGATGTAGGGGTATTGCTGCAGAAGACACGGGCAAAGCATCGGCTCAGCACTGATGAAATTGCCGAGAATTTGGGGTGTTCCGCGGAGGATGTACGCAGATGGGGGCACGGAGGCGGTTATCGGCAACGGGACGCCGAGCTGATTCAGGAGTTCTTCGCACGTTGGCCGGCTAGTACAACGGACTGGCCGGTTGATGAAGATAACGCGGCTGAGGTGCTCAAATACCAGCGCAGTAAGGCGCTGCTCGCGCATACGGCGGGCTCCAACCAGTCTTATCTGAGTTATCAACGCTGGTTGGCGCAACGGCCTGAGGAACTATCGCCACAGTGGCGAGCGATGGTCGTGTCGGTTTTCGCCCGTCGAGCCGACATTTTCGCGAGCCGGGAGTCGGTGGAAGCTCAATGGGGTCCGCTCTCGACGATTAAGGCATTGGAGGAGGGGCGGGTACCGAAGACCGATCGAGAATGGGATGCGGCGCGTGGCGTAGTTTTTGCGGCTGGTGAGGGCGCTCAGTGGGCGCAAGCCTCGGCAAGCGTCGGGGGTAAGAAGCCTGAAATTGAGCGGCCCGAGCCGGCGACGGATGACCCGTGGCACACGCTCATGGCTTGGGCGCGCGATGCGGGGTCGCAGCGGCTGACCAGCTTGCGCGACGGCAGGTATGACGAATATCAGCAGCTCACCACAGCCGCTTTCGCGCATTTTACGAAAGTGGAGAACGGTAAGGTACAGCCGGGCTACGAGACGATCGATTTCGCGGAGAAGCTCGCTCAAGGTTTGCGGTTGATGGATCCGGCAAGGGCGCACATTCGTGAGGTTGCCCAGACCCTTCGCAGCGGGTTGTCGTCTGAGCTCGCGGCCGCTTTGCCCGAGAATTTGAGTGCGGAGGCGCGGCAGGCGGTTTTGGCGATACACCGCGACTTGGTCCATAAGCCGGAGCCGGCGCTGCAGGCGATCATGGATTTGTATCAGAAATCTGAGAGCACCAGAAATAAATGCCTCTCCGCGTTGAAGTTCCGAAATCCGGTGGGTTTGCCAAAAGCGCTTTTGCCGCTACTTGGCGCGATATATGGCTGGAACGACGAAATATCGCGCCAGTTGCCGACGATTAGCGCTGCCAAAATGGCAAAGCCCGGTGATTCGAAGACGAAGCCTGCTTCGGACTCATGCGCGGTGGTGTCACGGCGAAATGCGGTGACGATGACGGTGAGGGAGCTAGGTGGCGCCCGGCGCGCAGGGGCCCGTGCGTAAGCCAAATTGGCCGCGCATCACGGCGGTGCGCGCCACACGCGAGGGGCGGCGGCACCGTGGTGTGGGAGTGGGCGTTTAGGCTCAGGGGGCAGTATCGCATTTCCTCGATTAAGGAGAGCCGGCCATCAGTACCGAGCCCGGGCCTACCGACACGCCATCGCTGTCTTCGCAGGACGCGTCGGCGCGCGCTGACGCCATGAATTCCGCGCAAGAGGCTGGGAAAGACGCGCCAGCGAAGTCGGAAGATTCCGCCTCGGGTGTTGCCGATGTTAATGGCATTGCCGCAGTCCTGCGAATCAGCCAATTTCGGCGCCTCTGGATAGTTTTGGGGCTTTCTAGTCTCGGTGACTGGCTGGGTTTGTTGGCGACGAGTTTGTTCGCCGCCGATCAGGTAGAAGGCACGACCGCGAAAGGCGCGGCTTTCGGTGGCGTCAACGTGATGCGCCTGCTGCCCGCCATGCTGCTCGGGCCGTTGGCTGGCGTGTTCGCCGACCGGTTCGACCGACGTTTGACCATGACCATCTGCGACCTGCTGCGTTTCGGCCTATTCGTATCGATCCCGCTGGCAGCGGTGTTCCTCAACGAACCGGCCGCCGCTGTCACGTGGGCGCTGATCGCCACCTTCCTTATCGAAATGGTGGCCATGTTCTGGATCCCAGCCAAAGAAGCTGGGCTACCGAACTTGGTGCCGCGGGACAAACTCGAATCAGCGAACCAGCTCACCCTCGTCACCACCTATGGCGTCTCACCGGTGCTGGCCGCACTGCTGCTCGCCGGCATCTCCCGCGCCTTGCTCTCGGCGGTAGACGAGAAAGTAGATGACCTATGGATCACCCCAGTTGATCTCGCCCTCTACGTCAACGCGCTCACCTTCCTGGCCGCCGCGATCGTCGTGTTCTTTTTCGTCAAAGGGCTATCGGGTAAAGGTGGCGACACCGAAGAAAAGCAACGGCAGCCAGGACTATTGGCCTCTGTCGTTCAAGGCTGGCAGTTCGTAAAGGGCACCACCATGGTGCGCGGTTTGGTCTACGGAATCTTGGGCGCTTTCGCGGCCGGCGGCGCGGTCATCGGCATCGCCAAGCCATATGCCGCTTCGCTGTCCGGTGGTGACGCCGCCTTTTCGCTCTTGTTTGGATCACTGTTCGTTGGTCTAGGCGCTGGTATTGGCTTGGGGCCGATTGTGGTGCGTGCTCTGTCCCGGCGTCGCTGGTTCGGGATGAGCATCGTGCTGGCCGGTTTCTCGGTAGCTCTGCTTGCCCCAGCCCCACATTTGGCTGTCGCGGTGCCGCTGGTGTTCCTCGTCGGCGCCGGCGCGGGCATGGCCTACTTGTCCGGGTCGACGCTGCTAGGAAAAGAAGTGCAAGACACCATGCGGGGCCGGGTATTCGCCTTTGTCCAGTCGCTGGTGCGCGTGGTGCTGATGCTCGCCATCGCGCTTTCTTCGCTACTTGTCGGTCTTGGTGGTTCACGCACCCTGCCCGTCGGTTCATTGGACATACAGGTGAGCACCGCGCGCGGGCTATTGGTGGTAGCCGGTGTGCTGGCCATCATCACCGGAGTGCTGGCGTTTCACCGCATGGACGATAAGCCAGGGGTGCCAGTCATCGCCGACCTCATCGCTTCGCTACGCGGTCGACCACTAGCCGTGCCTGGCGGCCCCTCGATGGGCGTATTCATTGCGGTAGAAGGCGGCGAAGGTGCGGGCAAGTCCACTCAGATCGCAGCGCTAGCCCCTTGGTTGGAAGAGCGCGGTTACGAATGTGTGACCACACACGAACCCGGCGCGACGCCATTGGGCCGTAAAATTCGTCAACTGCTTCTGCATGAAGAATCGGTGTCGCCTCGGGCCGAAGCGCTGCTATACGCGGCCGACCGCAGCGAACATGTGTCCACTGTGGTTCGTCCGGCTCTCAGCCGTGGCGCGGTAGTGATCACCGATCGATACATCGACTCGTCGTTGGCATACCAAGGTGCTGGTCGTGCTTTGCCGACTCCTGAAATCGGCTGGCTGTCGGCTTGGGCCACGGCCGCGCTCAAACCCGACCTTGTGGTGTTGCTGGATCTTGATCCAGAAGTGGGTCTAGCGCGAGTAGCCAAACGGGGCACCGCTGACCGGCTGGAAAGCGAATCGCGTTTGTTCCATGAAAGGGTGCGCAGCGGTTTCCTTGATTTGGCCGAAGCCGAACCCAAACGCTATCTGGTGCTAGATGCCACCGCGAAACCCGAAGACATCACCAGGCAAATTAAGCAACGGCTGGAATCGCTGCTACCGGTACGGGCCACCAGCGTTCCTCGCACGATGGTAGACACATCTTCGTGAGCGTTTTCGATGAGCTAATCGGCCAAGACGACGTGGTGGCGATACTGCGCCGGGCCGCTGACGCGGCCGCTGAGGTGGTGGCTGGACGTCCGGGCAGCGGAATGACCCATGCGTGGATGTTCACCGGCCCAGCCGGGTCGGGGCGCTCTGTCGCGGCACGGGCTTTCGCGGCCGCTTTGCAATGTTCGAATGGTGGCTGTGGTCAGTGCGGTGCCTGCCACACGGTCATGAGCGGCACACACGCCGATGTGCGCAATGTGGTTCCCGACGGGCTCACCATTGGTGTTGCGGATATGCGGGCGTTGGTGGTGCAGGCGGCCAGCGCGCCCAGTGGTGGGCGTTGGCAAATCGTGTTGGTAGAGGACGCCGACCGGTTGACCGAGGCCGCGGCGAACGCGTTGTTGAAGGCTATTGAGGAACCAGGCATTCGCACGGTGTTCCTGTTGTGCACCCCGTCAACGCATCCGGAAGATGTTCCGGTCACTATTCGCTCCCGGTGTCGGGTGGTGGCTTTGCGCACTCCCGCTCCTGAGGCAGTGGCCGGGCTGTTGACCTCCCGCGACGGCATCCCGGCTAACCGCGCCCAATGGGCGGCGCAGGCCGCGCAGGGGCATGTGGGGAGGGCTCGACGGCTAGCTCGTGATGAAGAGGCCGCAAGCCGGCGGGCAGCTGTTTTGGCGATTCCTCGTTCGTTGACTAACTTGGGTGCGTGTTTCGCGGCGGCTAGTGAATTGATCGCGGCGAGTGAAGCAGAAGCCGCCGCGTATTCGAGTGAGCGGGATGCCGGTGAAATCGAAGCGTTGAATCAGGCTTATGGCGCTGGTGGCACTGGTAAGGGCGCCGCGCAGGTGGCGCGCGGTGCGGCCGGAGCCCGTAAAGAACTGGAAAAGCGGCAAAAGTCGCGGGCGACTCGTGCTCAACGTGACGCGTTGGATCGGGCTTTGGTGGACTTGGCCGCCTTTTATCGCGATGTGCTGACCGTGAAGTTGGCGGGCGAGCAGCTGCGGCTGGTGCATCCGGACATGGAGTCCAGTGCGGCGGCCGCAGCGGCTCGATGGAGCGCGGAATCAATTGTTCGGCGTATTGATGCGATTTTGGAGTGTCAGAACGCTATCGCCGTGAATGTGAAACCGAAGATCGCCGTGGAGTCGATGATGTTGGCGCTGCACCAAGGCTAGTTGCTGTAGACGGGCACCAGCACGGCGCGGGCGATAGTGGCCGCGGTGAGTTTGAATCCAGCTTTGCCTGGCGTGGTGTCTTCGTCTACACCTTTGATTTCTTCGCCGAGCGCGTGCACAGCGAAGAAGTAGCGATGGGTTTGTCCGGGTGGTGGCGCGGCACCGGTGTAGTCGTGTTCGCCGTCGTCGTTGCGGAGCTGGAAGCTCCCTTCTGGACGTTCACCGGGTGCTATTTCGGTGACGTCGGCGGGAATGTTCCACAGCATCCAGTGCCACCAGCCGCTGCCGGTGGGCGCGTCCGGGTCGTAGCAGGTGATGACGAACCCTGTGGTGTCTTCTGGGAATCCGCTCCAGCGTAGGTGCGGGGAGAGGTTGCCGCCCGCCGCGACTTGGTTGTAGTCGAGTTGCACGCCGTCGACGATGTCGTCGCTTTCTAGTTGGAATGACGGCACTTGCGGCAGTGCGTCATATGGGGTGTTTGGCATTGTTCCGGTCCTCCTGTTTGGATACCGGCGAATGTAGTGGGTGCACAAAAATGTGGATGCCCTGGTGTCGCACACGCCAGGGCATCCACATTTGTTTTTGCGGGGGAGCTACCCGCTAGCTGGTGTTACTTGGTGGCGCTGGCCCGACGACGGGTCATGACCATGGCAACGTAACCGAAGCCGGCGAGCGCGACACCCGCGGCGAGGATTCCGGTGATGCCAACACCGGTGACTGGCAGGTCTTTACCGCCACCGCCACCAGCGTTTTCACTGGGCTTGCCGCCACCGGGGACGTCGATGCCGCCGTCAGGAACGGTGGCTTCGGCCTTCAGTAGACCCAGGCCGACGTCGAGCAGGGTGCCCGAGCCTGGCACGTCTAGCACCTGCAGGCGCAGGCTGGCGGCCTCAGCGCTTACTGAAGTGTTGGTGACGGTCTTTTCCACGTCAGCCAGCGAGAGGCGCAGCAGGGCTGGCTTCTTGGCGTCGGTGGATTCGGTCATCGTGTTTGCGGTTGCCGCGAGAGGAACCTCAAGTTTGGCCTTGGGGGAGTCCAGACGCTTGGTCTTGCCGCCGGTGGTGACTTCCAAGATGGGGGCGGTGTATTTGACGCTGGATTTGTCGCTGCCCGCTGCGGTGGCGGTCAACGTGGGGGCCGAGATGACCTTGATGTTGATTTCGTTCTTGGTGCCCTTGAGCAGGGTCACGTCGGTCAGCGAAATCTTGGCTTGGGCCTGTACGCCCAGGTTGTCTTGTCCTTCTACCTCAACGATGTCGTTGCGGCTGGCGGAGGCGCCGAGGTTGTTGATTTCAACAACGGAGGAGGCTTGGCCGAGAGGCAGGTTCACTGGCAGCTTCGCGTCGGCAGCTTTACCGCCGGGGAGAATGGAGGCGGTGGCCAGGTTGGTGGAGGCGCTGGTCAGCGGGGTGGGGCCGGTGGGCTTTTCGCATGATTCGTTCCAGCGGGCGTTAGCGCTCTGCTGTGCGAGGCCGAGTTTCGCCACACCGAGGTCCAGGGGTCCGATTTCGGAGGTGGCGGGCTGTGCGTTGTCCGGGGCCGCGGTCTGGTTGACCGAGGTGTTCGGGACGTCTGGGAGCTTTTTGCCAACAGCGGCGTCCAGAACTGCGGAGCCGGCCTGTGACTGGGGGGTGCCGGTGGAGTCTACGGAGCTTCCGGCGGTGGAAACCTTGAGGTCGACCAAGGGGCCAAGGTCGATGCCGAGGGGGTGCGCGTCCAACGCACTCACGCGAAGCAAGCTGGCTGAGGAAGCAGCGTTGTACTGCGGAGCGGTGGGGTCTGCGGCGCCAGCTGGTGCTGAAATGCCTAAGAGGGCGCCGCTGATGCCAAGTGCGAGCCCGGTGGCGGCCACCTGCTTGAGCCGGTGACTGGTGCTGTGACGCATGGGGAGGTTCTCCTTTGGATGGATACTGACACCCTTCCAACGACGGGCGCGTTCATGGGTAACGCATTCGATAAGGGATTTTTAGTAGGAGCACCTATTAGGACGAATCTCTGGTGTCGTTTAGCTAATTCTGTGTAACGGAACCTCGGACTTGCGCGATTACTTGATGAAACCCTGCATTATGCGCCGAGCAAGCTCCCAATATGTGGACGAGTTTTATTTAGCACAACTGTATTGAAAAAAGCTCTGAAGGGCGCTACAAATAAGAAGTGCCGAAAATTGTTAACCACGAACAACGCCGCGAAGAGCTAGCTCGCGCCGTCTGGGCCGTAGTCGTTCGATCCGGGGTTGAAGCCGCGAGTGTCCGCACCGTCGCCGCTGAAGCGGGCTGGTCCATGGGTGCGCTGCGCCACTACTTCTCAGCACAAGACGAACTGCTTCGCTTCGCTCTCTACGCAATGACCCGACGCATCTCACTGCGGGTCCGACACCACCTGGAACACGAGCTACGCGTGCAAGAACTGCTCGAAGAACTCCTGCCCCTAGATGAAGAACGACACGGCGAAGCGCTTATCTGGCTCGCCTTCATGGCAAAATCCCGAACCGATCCCCAGGTTGATGAGCTCCGCACCACCGCATGGCACGGTGGGCGATTTATCTCCCGCGTAGCTGTCGCACACTACGCCAAAGTGCCGCTTCCTCAAGGAAATTCCATCCCCCTTAACGACGATGCCTTGGAGCGCGAAGCCGAAGACCTACACACGTTTATCGATGGTTTGACCTTGCAAGGAGCCAACTATCCCGACCAAATGCCGCCAGTGCTGCAGCGCGAACTGTTGCGACGCCAGCTAGATGCCCTGCGTGCTCGAGTTGGGGAGGCCTGATGGAAATCGCACTCCTTGGCGTGCTCGCTGGGCTCGCCCTTATCGACAGCACCAGCTTCGGAACGCTGCTCATTCCTGTTTGGATGATGATGAGTCCCGCTGGTCTGCGGGCCAAAAGACTTCTTATTTTCCTAGGCACTGTCGCTGGCGCCTATTTCCTACTCGGCATCGCACTGAGCGCCGGGGCCACGGTCTTCATAGAACAACTAAGCGACGCGCTCGACAGCAAGCCCGCTTATGCGGTGCAACTCGCGTTGGGAATCGGCCTGCTGCTTTTCGGGATCTTCTCCGGTCGCAAAAAGTCCGGAGCGGAAAAAGAAACCGGCCGACTCATGCGGTGGCGGGAACGGGCCATGAGCGGCGAAGGCTCACCGAAGTCGCTCATGCTACTCGCGGTCGCGGCGGTAGGGCTGGAAGCCGCGACGATGGTTCCCTATCTCGCGGCTATCGGATTGCTGAGTAAGTCTTCGCTGGCGTTTCCGCAAATCACTCTTGTGCTCGCTGGATATTGCCTCGTCATGATCCTCCCGGCCCTCGCTTTGCTCGTGGGGCGGATGACCGCACGAAAATATGTCGAGCCGGTGCTAGAAAAAATCAACCAGTGGATGGTGCGCAATGCCGCCGAAACCACTGCATGGATTGTGGGCATCATCGGTTTCTTGCTGATTCGTGATGCCACCTCTCACCTTTTTTGATGCGGGCCGACTCACACGTTTTGGGGGTGCCGCCATAAGCTCACCGGTATGCCTTTATCCCTTCGAATGCGCCAAGCTCTGTCAGAAGCTATGCGCTCCCGTGACAAGGTCGCGGTAAGTGTCTTGCGTGCCACGCTCGCCGCCCTGGACAACGCACAGGCAATGCCGCTGAGCGAGGTTGAACTGAAGGGCGTGGCCCTTGAGCATGCACCGGTTGGTGTTGGGGCCACCGAAGTAGCGCGACGCGAGCTGAGCGAACGCAATGCGGTAGATATCGTGCGTGCCGAGGCTGCGGAGCGTTTGGAGGTCGCGGCCCAGTTGACTTCTCCTGTGCACGCTGACCGGGCCGCCCAGCTCCGAGCGGAAGCCGCTCTATTGCTGAGTTTCGTCAACGACTAGGCCGCGAGCCCAGTGTTAGTCGCATCCATTTAGATAATGGACGCCCACGAGGCTGAAACTTGGCGGGCCCGTCCTGGCCCGCCGATAGAGTGCGGTCGGCAAATAAGAGGCCTGTCCCATGTTTTTGTCAGTGGTTGGCGATTGAAGGAGTTGGGCCGCCGCGATCCCTTGTAAAGCAGTGGATTCTGCGGTCATACGCGCAGAATTTTTCACATAGCTTGAGAATTCTGAGCTAGATGATTTAGTGAGTGCGGGGCAGCACTATGAGCTTCCTGGGAAAAAGCTCTAAGGGGGCTAGCCGCTGCCCCGCACCGTGCCCCACTCAGTGATCGCCTAGCGGCGCTTCACCGGTGGGAAGAACTAGCGGAACTGGCGTCATCACGCAGACTGGCCCCCACTGAGAACTCTTGGTTGGCAAATGTTCCCAATGGCCGGTCCGGATTTCTTTGATGCCATGCCGACAGATAGAACAGACGGCTTTTGGTCGAAGGCAATTCGACAGAAACGTCAGCATTTAACAGTTCCCACCCTTCGCAAATGGTTGCGCATCTGCCTAATTCATCCGGATGCTCCTGAGTGCCTGTAGGTCTGCATACTTTGTATGCAGACCTACAGGCACGAGTAATCATAAGTCACTTGCGCCACATCGTCAAGAAGGTCTGTATGCAAACCTTCAATGCCAACGTAGACTCTCGCGCATGAACTCTGACCAGCTTGGATACACGGACGCCCGACCTCTCCAGGTCCGTGTTTCTGATGAAATTCGGGCGAGCATCGAAAATGGGGAACTCGAACCGGGCCAACAACTGCCGACTTTGGAAGAACTCGCGCGCGACTACCTGTGCAGCTTGGCTGTGGTGAGAAAGGCTCTCGACCTTTTGCGACAACAGGGCCTTGTGATCACGCGGCAGGGCAAGGGTTCATATGTCCGGAAACGGCCGAGCTTGGCGCGCCACAGCATGGAGCGTTACGCAAAGAGCCGATGGCAAGGAAAAGAAGCTTCAACAATCCTCGACGCCGAAGCTAAAAGTCAGGGTAAAAAGGCGACACGCATTATTCGAGAGCTTGGCAAGGTCGCGGCGCCGACAAAGGTTGCGGAAGGTTTGAACTTGGAGAAGGGCGCAACGGTATGGACGCGCAAGCGTACGACCTTCCTCGATGGACGCCCTAATCAATTGGCTGACTCTTACTATCCCTTGGAGATTGCGGAAGGAACCGCGCTCACAGCAGAGGAAACAGGGCCAGGTGGAGACTTCGCGCGGCTTGACGATGCCGGGCATACACCTACTCGCATCCGCGAAGAGTGGCATGTACGGATGCCAACCGGGCCGGAGGCAGGAGCGCTTCGGCTACCACCGGGAACACCAGTGATTGATTTCGCCCGAACAATTTTGGATCAAGATGATCGCCCGGTGGAAGTTATGCTGTCGGTTATTGCTGGTGACACGGCTTCGTTTGTGTATGAGTTTCGGGTGCCCGACTAAGAGAGATCGTCGGCACCAGACTTCACTATTCGCCAGTTGCCGACTTCAAGCACGATCGCCTCATCGTCATTAAGTTTCACCAGCGGTTTACCGTCGGGCCAATGAGAAAGGATCGCGGTGATTTTGTCTTGCACCTTTGGATAATCCACGTGGGGCAAGATGCTGAAATCCACCAATCCGGCTGCGGTGGTGTCGGCGAGCCCTGGGGCTAGTTCTCGTTCGTCCAAATCAGCGATATGCGCGATGTCGGGACAGGTGACTATTGCCCCGGCGCTCACGCCCACGTAGATGGGGTTGTGGTGTTCCAACGCTTTCCAGAATCGAGTACGTTGCATGTGCTCTAGCAAGAAATATGTATTGCCACCGGCGACGTAAATCATGTCAGCGTTGCTCAGTTTTTCCGCGACAAGCTCGGGTGATGCCGTTGCCAGTTCTAGATCTTCGACAGGAAAGCCATTTCGGGTGAGCCACTCACGCTCCACCGCGATCCAGGACGCGGTGTCATAGGCCGAACCCGCTGTAGGCACAAAAACTGTGCGCACTCGCGCCGGTTCCGTGTCAAGAATCTCGGCAACGCCGCTCACGTATTTGGAAGCCAACAACGCACGGGTAATCATCAGTTCACCATAGTGTGATTCACAAGCGAGCACGCTGCTATGACAGCTTGGGGGCCAATTGTGGATATCGAAGAGATCGAAAAACGACTTGCGCACACCGACAGTTGGACACTCAAAGACAAGTCGCAACTGACTAAGACCTTTACCTTCAGTGACTTCGCGGAGGCCTGGAAATGGCTCAACAAAGTTGCGGAAGTCGCCGAAGAACTAGACCATCATCCAGATATTTTCGTTCACTGGAACACGGTTGTGTTGAACATATACAGCCACGACGTGCAGCGGATCACTAGCCGGGACTTCCGTTTGGTTAAAGCGATCGACGAGCTTGATGCATAAACTGACGACGAAATTTTTCTAGGCCATTTATTGTGAGGCCCATCAGCCGCCGAGAAGGATGAGCGCATGCCAGACGCCCACGTTGGCAACATTACGTTTGACGAGCTAAAAATTCCCGGCAGCTTCCTATTTAGATCACGCCAGTTCGAGGACGCTCGGGGAACGTTCTGGGAAGCTCTCACCCAAAGCGCGATTTCTGAAGCGGTGGGCGAGCTCTTCCCCGTCGCGCAGGTCAATGCGATGACCTCGGTGCGCGGCGCCATACGTGGGTTGCATTTGTCGCGAGTCCCACCTGGCCAAGCGAAATATTTGGTGTGCGTGGCTGGTGAAATACGTGACGCGGTCGCGGATCTGCGGGCCGGTTCGCCAACTTTTGGTCGGGTGGAAATGGTGTCACTCGCTGGTGGCGACGGTCAGGCCATTTATATTCCGCCAGGGGTCGCCAATGGGTTCATCGCCTTGTCGGAGTCGGCGACCGTGGTGTACGTGACGACGAGAAAGTTCGATCCCGCCAATGAATTCGGAATCAACCCCGTGGATCCGCAATTGAACATCGACTGGCGCATTGATCAGCCCATCTTGTCGAAACGTGATTCGGATGCGCCGACTCTTGCTGAGCTTGTAGCCAATAACGAGCTGCCCGATTTCGCGCGGTGCGTTTCCACTACATTGAGCGGCTAAGCCGACCATATTGAGATGCCGCGTTCTTGAGCACTCGGTACGCACAGGCAACTAGCGCACGAGCAGCCCGAGCATGTCAACCCGGTGCGGGCTCCATTGGTGCGCCACCTCTATAGTGTCCGTGTCTCTTCATGTAAAGAGCAGGCCGCTTTAGCTCAGTTGGCAGAGCAACGCATTCGTAATGCGTAGGTCCGGGGTTCGAATCCCCGAAGCGGCTCCACATTTACCAGGCATCGTGTCGATTTTCTGCCAATATCTGAATTCGCTGGTTGCCTTAAGGGTTGCCATTGACCAAGTGTTGAACGCGCCGCGCGGAAAACCCCACTAGCCCAGGCTTCGGGAAACTTTGTCAGTGCCAGCATGAACGTTGACCCGGTTTTGAACCTCCCTGCCGCCCACGACTGAACCGCGCACTTCATGTCCCGTCGAAAGCGCACTCAACGTCAATTGTTCAAAAGGGCTCGCCATCGTGAAGCTGACGTCACCATGCTTCGCTTCCACCCAGCCACCGCCCAGTACCGAGGTAAGTGTGACGTCGCCGAAGCTCGTGCGGGCATCAATATAGGCAGTGGCCGCTACGTCAGAAAGCTTGACGGTGCCATGGCCAGTGGCCGCTTGAACAAAAGCACCAGCGGCTGATCGGCCCACGGTGATCAATCCTTTGCCAGCTTCAAGGTGCGCCTTAGCATCGGTGCCAATCCGGCCGACCTTAATCTCTCCGTCTGCTGTTTTAGCGTCGAGATACGCGCCCTCATCTATGTTTCCGAACTTAGCTCTCCCGTTGAGAGTGCGCGCCTGGACTGAACTCCGAGGGGCAAGGCGGTGCATTTCGATTGCTTCCGTAGCTTGGACTTCAACGGTGGCACCCCATGAGACATTGCCAGTGGTCACTTCTCCACGGGCGTTCAAAGTTAGTTTCGCCATTCCGCCGATCAGTTGGGTGTGGATGTTGCCCTGTTTTGTGGTCGCTTCGACGACGGCGCCGGGCGGAATGGCGTCCAGGGCGATGAATCCGTTATCTGTAGTGAGATTCGCGGTTTGATAATCCCCGGAACTTGTTATTGAGCCGTCGGATGTGCTCAAGTCGAGATCTGTGAAGGCACCTTCTGTGCTGATCGGGCCGCCTACGTGCGCGGTTAGTTCAGTTTGGTGCGGAAATTTGGCGGTGATTGTCGCCGGTTCAGCGAGGGCCTGTTTAATTTCTTTCCGCAGCCGGTGTTGAGCGCGGCGCTGAGGAAATAGCACCATACCTTCGCTCTTGAGCTCGGCTGTTCGCTTGGCGACCTCGGCTTTCCACGTCGCTCCACGCGTTAGTTCATTGGCCGTGGGTATCGTTAGTTGGAGGTGGCCATCTTCGATCGACAGCCGTAGTGCCGCTAGGACGCGTTCGTGAGCATCAATGCTGATCTGGTGCGTTTCGACATGTGGTGTCGTTCGCACCTCTAAGGACGCGGAGCCGATGATTGTGGCTTTGGCCAACCGATCTTCGGCTGAGATCTTCTTCGATTGTTTGGGCATGTCTCCGCCAAATTTTTCGTTATCAGCGAACAATCCTCTCATAAGACTTGGTTGCATATTGCGTAATTACCCGCGCCTGCTCAGGTCTTTGAGCGAAAAGTAAAGCTCGCCCGCCAGACCTACGTTGAACTTCGCGAATTAACGGAACGCTTGCTCCGACTCGAGGTGTTGAAGCCACTACTAGGCTCACAGTGTGTCTACCGAACAGTTGAGTTACGAAGAAGCCCGAGCTGAGCTCGCTGATGTGGTCGCGAAGCTAGAAGCTGGTGGAAGCACTCTTGAAGAGTCCCTCACGTTGTGGGAGCGCGGCGAAGAACTGGCCAAAGTGTGCCAGGAATGGCTCGATGGAGCCCGACGGCGGCTGGACGCCGCGCGGGAAGCGGTTGAGTCTTAGTCGAGGACAGCGGCAATGGCTTCGATCTCAACCAACTGATCGTCGTATCCAAGCACGGTGACGCCCATCAAGGTGCTTGGCACGGCGTGGTCGCCGAAGGCGTCTCGCACGACGTCCCAAGCCGCGATCAAGTCCGCTTGTCGTGTGGATGCCACCAGCACCCTGGTGGAGATGACGTCGGTGAGTTCGGCGCCAGCGGCGGCCAGCGCGGTTTTAAGGTTCTCGATAGAGATACGGGCCTGTTGCGCGTAATCACCCACGCCCGCTGTAGTTCCATCGACGTTCAATGGACAGGCGCCGGCAAGGAAAATGAGCCGAGCGTCTGCGGGCGCGGTAGCCGCGTAAGCGTATTCCGCGATTTTTGAGAGGGCGTCGGTCCGGACAAGTGTGACTGCCTTGGCCATGAATTCCCCTTCGCCGGGTTAATTGAGGCTTGAAATAAAGGTGCGCATTTCTTCTTGGGTGGCGTCTCCGGCGACGTATGCGGTGCGCTCGCCGTCGAGCAGCACATATCCGGTTTCCCCGGCCCGCTCGAGCGGGTAGCGTTGCCAGGTTCGTTCGGCCACTGTTTCGGTGGCGTCGAGGCGGGTGTTGCCCAGTCCCTCTTCGATCGCGGTGGTGGCGTCCCGGTTCGTCTGCACGAACTGTAGAGCCTTATCGCTGGGGGTGATGTAGGTGACGCGCACGGTTATGGCACCACCGTTGTGTGGGCGGAACGCCGATTGGGTGGCTTTATAGCCATCGGGTAGGCCTTTGGGGCGCTCGACGGTGAACGCGCCTTCGTGCGCGGCCGCATCGTAGACGCGATTCGCATCGATGGTGGGTGCCGAGCCTCCGCCTGGCTGGCACATGGTGATAAATAGAACGAGCGGAATTACCAGGATTCCCATGGCGATCGCCATATGGGTACCAGTGGTGCGCAGGCGAATATTAGTGGCGCTCACGGGCCCATACTGCAAGAACCGTTTGGCCCCCGGGTGGGTGGGGCCTTTGGTTGTGATCCGTCCGGGCATCTAGCAGTGGTTTTCGCTGGTTGTTACCGTTTGTCGGTCCAATCGTTTTTGGTGGTGTTTCGTGGAAGAGATTTTTTCGGCTTGGACCCAAGCCCCCTGGTCATACTTGGTTTTGTTACTGGCCGCGATCCCGGCGGTAAAGAGCGGCGAATTCATCGGCAATGTTTTGCGTCGTCGCTTCCGCATGGATGAGGACTAGCTGTTCGGCTAGTTCGCGGATCGGACTATTAGATAGAAACCGGGCGTGTCTGGTTTTGCTGTGCTCAACTGCAATCGCCGCACGGAATTTAGTAATGACCGCGGCTCAGCCAGCGAAGTACTGCATGACGGAACCGAAATGAAGGAGATGGGCATGTCCACGGCGAAGAACGACACGTGCTGGGAAAGCAACGATGCCCTACGAGTAGCTCGCCTCGTCGATGAGTCTTTAGAAAAGCCCGGCATGATTCATCACGGGCTCACAGTTTTCATTTTGGCGGCAATGTTCGCGGTGCCGCTGGCCGTACAGCTGTTTCACTAAAAATATGGGCGTCACCTGACTGGGTGACGCCCATATTTTTGTCTTAACGCTGGGGGTTTTCTCCGGCTTTTTCGGCTTCGTGGTCGCGCAACCGGGCGAAAGAAGCCTTGATCTCGGCCTCAGCCTCGGTGCGGCCAACCCAGGAAGCGCCTTCGACGCTCTTGCCGGGTTCGAGGTCCTTGTAGACCTCGAAGAAGTGCTGGATTTCCAGGCGGTCGAACTCGGGGACGTGGTGCACGTCGCGTAGGTGCTCCATGCGGGGGTCATGCGCTGGCACGCACAGCACCTTGTCATCGCCGCCGGCTTCGTCCGTCATCCGGAACATGCCGATGGCGCGACACTCCACGAGGCAGCCCGGGAAGGTCGGCTCTTGAATGAGCACTAGAGCATCCAACGGGTCGCCGTCTTGGCCGAGAGTGTTCTCGATGAAGCCATAGTCCGCGGGGTATTGCGTGGATGTGAACAGGGTGCGGTCGAGCCGGATGCGCCCAGTTTCGTGGTCCACTTCATACTTGTTGCGTTGCCCCTTGGGGATCTCAACCGTGACGTCGAATTCCACCGAATTCTCCTTGAGAAAATTTTCCACCCTGTCAACCTACGTGCGTGAACGCCAAACGTGCCACAGCTTGGGGGCGTGGCTTTTCGTTGAGCTTGACGCGCGTGGGGAGTTCGAGCCCGTTTGAGGGCTCTTGCCAGGTACGAATAATGTCGCTTCCAGTGTGGCGCAATAGCGCACTTCAGTAAGGAGAACCCCATGAGGCAAGCCCGTCGCCCTGTGGTCTGGATCACTATGGCCGTAGCGATGGTGGCGCTCCTTGGCATTGCCAGCGGCTATCTTCTCCTAGGCGGGTCCAAGAAAAACATCGAAGAAGGCGCCTCATTGCGGCTCAGCGCCGGCACACCTCAATTCGACACGCCAGCAGCCGTGCTCGAACAATCACCAGGTAACGAAGTCAGCACGCACCAAATCACCCAAGCGCTCAACGGGCTCATCGAACGCCCCGAGTTTGGTGCGCTCAACATTTGCATAGTCGACTCAATTACCGGCGATGAACTTTTCAACGACTCGGGCAACTTGCCCGCTGTCCCAGCCTCAACCACCAAAATCGCCACCGCATACGCGGTGCTATCCGCTCTCGATCCGGAAAAGCGACTCAGCACCCGAGTGATCGCGGGCAGTGCACCTGGCGAGATTGTGCTCGTCAGCGACGGTGACCCCACTCTCGCCGCCTCAGCCCAAGGCTTCTACCCAGGCGCCGGAAGGCTCGATGAACTCGCCAAACAAATTAAAGTGTCAACGCCGATCAACCGAATAATTGTTCACACTGGCCCATTTAGTGGCCCAAGCGCTGGCCCATCCTGGCCTTCTGAAGCCATCGGCAGTAACTACGTCAACCCGATCACCTCGGTAGCCGTAGATGCTGGACGACGCCAACCCGACACCGAAATCCGAGTAAGTGAGCCTGACCTCGTCGCGGGCCGCGCACTGGCCAGTGCACTCG
>JABFVL010000075.1 GCA_013362805.1 Mycobacteriales bacterium
CTGGGATAACGTCATTTTTAGCCAGAGTTTACGGGCCTTTATAAAAAGGAGACCGAGCCGAACTCAATGCGTGATGCAACAAACCTTTAAATAGACCCCAAAAGACACTTAAATCACCAGATTACACACTACAATCGCGCGACATTTGTTCACGAGAGTAGACACTAGTGAACATTGAATATAGCGAAAACGAAACAAATTCTGGGGCGCGAGAGGAGCATGAACGCTCAATTACTCGCAGATAGCAGAATTTCAGCCACAAATAATTTGGGCGCCACACTGACAGCAGATACAACACCTACGTTTTCAACCCTCACCTCGCCCAACAATGGTGCTACTTGGAGGATCGACCCGACCTTAAAGGAAACTCAAATAGCATAATCTCATTACGGATAAATCACGCTCACTCGCCCCATGCTGGGCATTTATCGCGACTTACCCACATCAATTACGTAGATTTAGAGTCGAACCAGTCGGAATTCGAGCGGTCAAAATGCGCGGACGTCACAACGGCCGCGTCTTGTTTCGCAGGACACCCACAATCACGAACCACTTGTATCGGAGGTCACCTGATCAATCGCCGAACTGATCGCATCCGTAATCTTGTCCGAGAACACGCCGAATATGAGCGTCACCAATCCCGCGGTCATGACGGTAATCATCACCCAGCCCGGAACATCACCACGTTCGGTGGCCCGACGAACCCTCAAGTGACGCCCGTACACATTCGCAATCAAACGCCTTAACATCGCTCAACACCTTCCGCCGTAGCCAGGCCATAACTCTGGCGCACTTTTTGTTCACTCCACTGTGTAGTCGGCACGATACCCAGGCTTGGGCATTTCTTGGACCCGTGGTCCACAAATCACGTCAGGACATCCCACCGGTCCACCAATCTTTAACGTCGCTCAGCCAACTCCAAAGCGCGAGACTCTTGTCGGCAGACGAGCGGGCCTGGCGAAGCGGTGCGCGCACGCTTCAAGGCGCACCGAACCGGAAAGACATTCACGACGGCTATCGGAATCGCCGGAAATCACAAACGCGACTAAATAGGCGCTAAACCTCGGCGTTGTCAAAAGGGTGCGCTTTAACGAATTCTCTCGTTTCGCTGTACATCCGTTTGATGTAGCGTTCGAGTTCGTTCCGCTCGACGCGCCATTGACCGCGGCCACCAATTTTTATGGCCGGCAGCTCACCAGAACGCACGAGCGCATAGGTCTGGGATGAGCTGATATTAAGTATTTCCGCGACATCAGCGAGTTGAAGGAAGCGCTCGGCACCCATTCAATTTCCTCAATTCACTGCGGGTTTTTCAATTACTGGCTTTAGTGTGCCACTACCCCACTACTTGCCCAGAGAGTTATCCACCGCCTGTGACGTCGTTCGCTCAAGGCATGAACCAGCAACGGGATGAAATCTCTCCTGGAGAATGTGGATAACGTCGGAGACTAGAGCGACAAATCGAGTACTGTCCGTATCCGTGTCTAACTCTTCCTATCCTTCCGCGTTTGATTCAGCGCAGCCCGCATTACGGCAACCGCGCCCATCATGGAATAACTGGCGACTTTGGACCGGCATAATCATGCTGATCGTCTCTGTTCTCGCCGTTACCGCGCTAGTGAACTGGGCTGATAAAACCGAACCGGTGTGGGTGGCTCGCACCTCGCTTTCCGAAGGCACCATTCTCACTAAAAAACATGTGAAGAAAGAATCGGGACGCATTCGAGAAGCTGGGTCCCAATATTGAGGCACCAACGAATCACCACTAGGGAAGAAACTAACTCAAGACGTGGCCAACGGTGCGCTTGTCCCTAAAGCGGCCATCGCTTCGGGCGAATGCGGCAACGAAATCAATATTCCCGTGCAAGCCCAGCACCTACCGCCCTCACTCAAACCAGGAAACCGTGTCAACCTCATCGCCAGTGGCGATAAAACCACCGCGAGCGTTGTACTTTATGGAGCCGTTGTCCAAGAAATGGTGGAAGACGGCGGAACCACCACGGGCAAATGGTCGCTCACTGTCAGGGTTCACCCAAACCGCGAGCCGGCCGTCATAGACGCCATTCGCGGCGGAAACATCGATATCACCAAAGCCGCTAACCCCGGTCCAGACACAAACCCTTGTAAAACTCCTCCGTCGAACGTTGACGAAAAAGCGGACAGCCATGTGGAGGCGGCGCAATGAGCGTGCCCGTGCTGACCGCTGTCACCGATGCCACCTGGGAAGCTGAGCTCGTCGCCACTTTGGAACGCGACGAATACGGCGTGACCGTCGTGCGGCGATGCGTCGACGTCGCTGATCTGCTCGCCGCCGCCGCGACAGGAACCGCACGGGCCGCAGTCCTCTCCGCGGACCTCCATCGGCTTGACAGCGCCACGCTCACTCAACTCGCCGCCGCCAAAGTCGCCGTAGTCGCGCTAGTCACACCAGGTGATGAGGCAGCAGAACGGCGGCTCCTCCAATTTGGGGTGGCCAGAGTGCTTCCCACTGACGCCACGGCCGAAAAAATCGTCGCAGCGCTGACCAGCGCCAGTCACCCCACCATCACCGGCCGCGCAATCGCCGATCCACGATCAGCTCTGCCCCCACCAATTTTTCCGCCCCAAGACACCGAGAAAATGCCAAACCCGGGGGCCGCTGGCCTCGTCGTCGCGATATGGGGCCCGACCGGAGCGCCAGGGCGCAGCACAATCGCTCTCGGCATCGCCGACGAGGCCGCCAGAGCTGGAACCCGCACCCTGTTGATAGATGCTGACACCTACGGCGGCGCTATCGCGCAAATGCTGGGGCTACTCGATGAATCCCCCGGGCTTGCCGCCGCCGCACGGATGGAGAACCAAGGCCTACTCGACATAACCGCCCTACAAAGTTTGGCCAGGGGCATATCCCCCTACCTACAGGTGTTGACGGGCATCACTCGCGCCGACCGTTGGCCCGAGCTACGGCCCGACGCCGTCGAAAAACTTCTAAGCTTGTCCCGGAACTACGCGAAGCTCACCATCGTCGACTGCGGGTTCTGCCTAGAAGAAGATGAAGAGCTTTCTTTCGACACGGCAGCACCCAGACGAAATGGGGCAACCCTTGCCGCCCTAACGGAAGCCGACCTTATTTTTGTCATCGGAGCCGCCGACCCACTGGGAGTGCAACGCCTAGCCCGCGCGATCACGGAACTCGGCGAGATGGTTCCCTCATCGGGCAACCGCATCAGAGCGGTCATCAACAAACTGCGTCCTGGGCCGCTGCCTGGAAAGCCAGAAAAAGAAATTCGAGGTGTCCTGCAACGCTTTGCTGGAATTTCGCATCTCGAGATGGTCCCTTACGACCGCCATACCCTCGACAAAGCGATCGCTCGGGGAATCACCCCAGCTGAGGCCGGCGGCGATACACCCCTACGCAAGTCGTTCCAACAACTGGTTAACTTGATAAATACGCTGGCGCCGGCAGCATCGAGGTGAATCAATGGCTCTGAACACCCTCATCGTCGACTGGGGCGGCGTCCTCACCGACTCGATCGGGCGTAGCTGGAGCGAGATCGCCCAACGCACCGGAATCGATGTGTCAGCGTTTCGCCGAGTCATGGACGCCTCAGTCAGCGAAAACGACGAGCAAAACTGGGTGCACCAATACGAACGTGGAGAACTAACCGATGTCGAATTCGAAAAGCTCCTGCTGACTGAACTGCGGGCCGAACTCGGCCACGCCGTGCCGGAAGGTTTCCTCGCCACCCTCTGGCAAGAACTAGCGGCAGCACCCGACATGGTGGATGTAGTCCGTCGCGCCCGCAAGCAGGGCCTCCACACCGCCCTGCTCTCAAACTCCTGGGGTGAGTGTTACGACCGCACCGAATGGGACGAGCTTTTCGATCACGTCGTCATTTCGGGTGAAGTGGGGCTCCGCAAGCCCGACCCGGCCATATTCACCCTCACCACTGGACGCCTCGGGGTGTCACCAAACCAGTGCGTCTTCGTTGACGACCTGGCCATCAACGTGCGAGCCGCCGCGAATGTAGGCATGGTGGGGATTCACCACCAAGACACCGCCACGACCGCCCAAGAGCTGGAAACGCTATTTGGCCTGCAACTCGTGTTGCGTTAGCCACCGCGCCAACTCATCGGTAACTATCTATGTGACGATAGTGGAGTGCCTGATCGCCTGAGCTCGCTAGACGCCTCGTTCTTCTACGCCGAACAACCCAACACCCCACTTCAAGTGGGCCAAGTCGCGGTGTTTCGACCAGAGCGGGGCCGGTTCAGCTACCAAAAATTTGTCGAGCTCATCACCGAACGGGTCATTCGTGTACCCCGCTTCCAGCAAAAACTTCGAGAAGTGCCGCTACGACTTTCCCACCCGGTGTGGGTGGAAGACACCCACTTCGATGCGGGCTATCACGTGCGGCGCCTTGGCTTGCCACGTCCAGGCAACGACAGCCAACTCCACGAGCTCGCCGCCAGGCTGCTGGCCCGTCCACTAGATCGCGAAAGACCCTTGTGGGAGCTGTATTTCGTAGAAGGGCTCACCGATAAGCGCATAGCGGTGATAACCAAAACCCATGCCGCGCTTGTCGACGGCGTAGGCATGGACGTCGCTCAAGCGCTCTTTGAAGAGCAGCCCATTTTGAACATCGCCCCTAGTTATGGTGAACCAAGTACCCGCGAACTCGTGACCGATGCACTCGTTCAGCTGTGGCATCGGCCATCCCAGCTCTGGCAGCTGGCTCGTGCTCAGGGCGCGCGGGCCAGCGCGAGCCACCTGGCCAATGCTCTTTCCACCGCGGCCAGACCCGCACCGGACCTTCCCCTCAACGCCAATGTTGGCCCGCATCGTCGTCTCGCTCTCACCCAGGTGGACCTCGAACACCTGCGGCAGCTGCGCAAACGTCACGGCGGCAGCGTCAATGACGTCGTCCTCGCCGTGCTCACCGGGACATTGCGTTCTTGGCTCTCCTCTCACGGCGCCGCCCCACCAGCCGGAGGCATAGTGCGGGCGCTCGTGCCCGTCAGCATGCGCACCAGCGAGGGCGACACGGTCTCCGCGCGTTTGGTGGACCTACCAGTTGGAGAAGCGAACCCAATATTGCGGCTGCAGCACATCGTGCACACCATGGCCGGGCACAAAGAAACCGGGCAATCAGTGGGCGCCGATGCGCTGGTGCGTCTATCCGGTTTCGCGGTTCCCACCTTGCACGCGCTCGGCGCTCGAGTCGCCTCAACAATGTCCCGGCGACTCTTCAACGTGATGATCACCAACGTGCCAGGCCCACAGAAACCCCTATTCGCCGGTGGTGCCCAACTGGATCAAGTTTTTCCCGTGATGCCACTGGCTCAAGGGCAAGGACTAGCGATTGGCGTGAGCTCCTACAACGGCACCGCGTTCTTTGGCTTCCACGCCGATCGCGAAGCCCTGGCCGATGTGCAAGACCTAGCGACAATGACGCAAGAATCTCTGCAAGAACTCAAGGGGGCAGCGCGGTGACGCGGCGCGGTTTGGTACTTGGCGGTGGCGCGATTTTGGGCTTCGCTTGGGAAGTAGGTGCCCTGCGTGCCCTTGAAGAACGAATCGGCATCGCCGCACAAGAATTCGACATGATCGTTGGCGTGTCCGCTGGCGCCATCATGGGTGCATTGGTGAGCTGCGGCGTCAGCACAGATGTCCTGTTGAGGCATCAACGTGGCGAACCCGCGCCCGCGGATATCGCCCTCGACTACGACTATCACGCGCTCGACGGATCCAACGGCAAACCACCT
This sequence comes from Mycobacteriales bacterium, assembly GCA_013362805.1. Lineage (GTDB taxonomy): Bacteria > Actinomycetota > Actinomycetes > Mycobacteriales > QHCE01 > JABFVL01. The sequence continues at coordinate 5,746 of JABFVL010000075.1, forward strand.
CGCCCCGATTGGGGAGTCGGCTCCCCGAGCCTGCTTGCCCGGGCGGCACGCCGACCTGGGGCACTTCCACCCATGGCCATCATTTCGGCGGCGCTACCCGTCGGGAAGGGTTCGCTGGATCCCGTACAAAGAGTTATCGCACAGGTGTGTCCGCAAGGATGGGCACCGCATCCATCACTGTGGGTTGTCGCAATGGATTACGCGACAGGCACCCGCGCCGTATTCGGTCGACCGGGGAGCCCGAAAGCCGACTTGGCTACCGCGGTAGGAGCGTCATGCGCCATCCCCAGTTGGTTTACCCCAGTAGAAATCGAAGGAAAACGATATGTGGACGGTGGAATGTTCTCCAACACATCCACCGATCTTTTGGCTGGTCAAGGCCTGGACGAAGTCTATGTGATCGCCCCAATGGTGTCCTTCGCTATGGATAGCCCCGACGGGATGATGGCTAAGCTCGAACGGCGTTGGCGGCGCTCAGTGACCAGGCGTTGCGAGAGGGAAGCCATAAAGGTCCGCGCGTCCGGCGCGGACGTGACAATCATCGGCCCCAGTGTGGAAGACCTTCGCGCGATGGGCCCGAATCTGATGGATGTGGCCCGCAAGAATCAGGTATTGGAAACTTCACTACGCACGTCGAGCGCGGCACTACGCCTAGCCGGGGTTTAATCCACGTTTGCTCTACAGTGGGCGGGTGATTCGTGTCTACTTTCCCGTGCAATGGCCCATTCTTCACACGCTGCAAGAAACCGGCGAACTTACCGGACCAGCACCCGGTTTCGCGGTAACACCAGCGCTACGTGAGTGGTACCTCGACGAAAACGACGAAGAACTCGAATACGCGGCCTTTACTGAGGCGGTGAGAGCCTGCCTTGAACTTCTATCCGACCCCGAACTGCCCCGACGCAGAGTAGTGCTCGCCGCGGACATTGACGAAAAACAAAGCCGCCCCGAACCCGACCGTGGACAAGCCGCCGTTCGTGTCGATGGAGTCGTGCCCATCGACCGGATCGCTGCCATTCACGTTGACGCCTCCAACGACGAAAAACTCGTCGCGGCCATCGAGGTGGCGCTCGGAGCATGGGATGCGGCGCAAAACGGAGACGACGACGCGCAAGCCCTGGTGGACGACGTCGAAGGGTTTGATTTGCAGTGGTACGCAACTAGTGAACTGCCGAGCCTGCTAGAAAGCTGAACCATCGCCGGCGGCGTGTCAGGATGGAGACATGGACGCCGTTACCGCAGTGCCTACACCTGCCAACGAACCCGTGTTGAGCTACGCACCTGGCAGCGCCGAACGGGAAGAGCTGCACGCCCGTCTCGCCGAGATGTCAGACACCACGCCGATGGAACTGACACATACTATCGGCGGTCAACAGGTTGTCGGTGCTGGCGAACGCATTCCAGTGGTACAGCCCCACGCGCATGCCAAGGTGCTTGGCTATGCCTATGAAGCCACCGCCGATGAGGTGCGAGCCGCCGTAGACGCAGCCTTGGCGGCCGCACCCGCCTGGCGGGACTTGCCCTATGACGACCGTGCGGCGATCTTCTTGCGGGCCGCCGAACTGCTCTCTGGCCCGTGGCGAAGCACTCTGAATGCCGCAACAATGCTCGGACAATCCAAAAGTGTGCAACAAGCCGAAATCGATTCGGCATGCGAACTTATCGATTTTTGGCGATTCAACGTCGCCTTTGGGCGGCACATCCTCGCCGAGCAGCCCGCGAGTTCTCCCGGCGTATGGAACCGCTTTGATCACCGGCCACTTGAGGGATTTGTGCTGGCCATCACGCCTTTTAACTTCACGGCCATTGGCGGGAACTTGCCTACAGCCCCGGCGCTCATGGGCAACACAGTGGTGTGGAAGCCCTCATCAACCCAACAGTTCGCCGCGCATTTCACCCTGCGACTATTGGAAGCAGCTGGGCTTCCTCCTGGCGTGATCAACCTCGTTGGTGGACACGGCGCGGCTGTATCTGAAGTCGCACTCACCAACCCCCACTTGGCTGGCATTCATTTCACTGGCTCCACGAAAACCTTTCAACACCTGTGGCGCACCGTGGGTGAAAACATTGATCGCTATCGCACCTACCCGCGATTGGTCGGCGAGACTGGCGGCAAAGACTTTGTGATCGCTCATCCCAGTGCTGACCCCGACGCCCTATCCACCGCGCTCATTCGGGGGTCCTTCGAATATCAAGGTCAAAAATGTTCGGCGAGTTCCCGGGCGTATGTGCCTAGGTCATTGTGGGACGGCGGGCTTCGCGAATCACTCGCCGATACAGCTGCCGGACTGCGCTACGGGGATATCACCGATATGGCGAACTTTGGCGGAGCCGTGATTGACCGCCGCTCCTTTGACAAACTCTCGGAGGTGTTGCGCAGACTGGCCGGTGATGCCTCATGCACCTTCATCGCTGGCGGCAGCACAGATGACTCCGTGGGCTATTTCGTGGAACCCACCATTGTGGTGTGCGACGACCCGGCTCACGAATTGTTCACTACTGAATATTTCGGACCACTTCTCGGTGTCTATGTCTATGAAGATGAAGATTTCGACACAGTCGTCGCTCAAGCCGCCGACATCGCGCCCTATGCGCTCACCGGCGCGGTTTTCGCGCGTGACCCGGAAGTCATCGCGCGCGCGAGCTCAACCCTGCGCTTCTCGGCCGGGAACTTTTATATCAACGACAAGCCGACGGGCGCTGTCGTCGGGCAGCAGCCTTTTGGCGGCGCTCGGGCCTCTGGCACGAACGACAAGGCGGGCAGCATTCTCAATCTTTTGCGGTGGGTGTCGCCTCGATCGATGAAGGAAACCTTTGTGCCGCCTAACGATCATGAATATCCGCACATGCGCTGACTATTGCGCCCGGAACAGCTGCACCGGCAGCGTCTCGCCTGCGATGACAGCCGCTCCCCGACCTGGGGTTCGTAGACGGGCGGCGGGCACCGCCGCTGACAGAAGGTCACCGTCGTGGCGTCGCGGGCTCAACAATATTCCGGTGCGACCACGCCGGAGTTCCCACAGCAGTCCGCGATATGTAGTGCTGAGCGTGCTGCTTTCTCCACTCGCCATCAGCGGGCGTTTTGCGCGCAAAGCACCGAGCAGTACAGCTTCCACTGGGCTATCGGCATACAGTTCGGCATCATCGGCGACCAGCAGCGCCTCAGGGCTGGTGTCCAGCGATTGCTGCAGCTCAATCCCCTGGTCTGGGGTAAAAAATGTTATGCCCAGGATCTCGGTGAGCGCTGAGCGCCGTGCGGTGATCGCGAAAACTGGCCGGTTTCGGTTCAGGTGCCACCGCGCGGCGTGGGCAAGGGCGCCGGAGCGACCGCTTCGCGCTGGCCCAGCGACGAGGAATCCTGGACCATCGACGGCGAGATCGATCGACACGAGCGGATGGGGTTTCGCGCCATCGTGGTAACTCACCCCAAGTGGAAACCGCCAAGGACCATCCGCAAGAGCCAACTCGTCGTCCAACATGATGTCACCTGGCAGTGGCAACCAGGGCGCCTGATGTGGCTCCGAATCCTGCGCCGCCACTGATGGCATAGCAAGTTGAGCTTCCATGACGGCGCCCTCCACGCGCCAGGCTCGGCCTGGCTGAGAACCCATCGAGGTGACCGCACTGGATGACAAGCCCGCCGCCAGATATGTGTCCCGGTCAAGGTGAGGCAAAACCAAACGTTCGGTTATCCCCCGGAGAAGCACATGGGTGAGGGAAGAGCGTCCACCAGTGATGACCACTCGCACATTCGCGGTAATACCGGCTCGCAAAATGCGCGCGAATATCAGTTGGTCCTCTTCAGTGGTGGCTTCAGCGAACCCTTCCCACCCGTCAAGGAGCACGACCACGAGTGGGTGTTCCGCATCTGGTGTTTGAGCGAGTTGACCACGGCGTTCTGCGATGAGCAGATCCAATTTCGTGAGCACGTAACTGAGGTGATCGGGGTCGAGCGGTGCGACGAAAGCCCGGCATTGCGACAGAGTGCGCAGCGCGCCTAGACCCGCGCCCGCGCAATCGAAGGCAATGAACTCAGCGTCGCGCGCGGTTCGAGCGAGGCTCGTTGCTATCGCGCGCAGCGTGGTGCTACGCCCGGACCGTGGGCCTCCGGCAATCAAAACGTGCTGTTCGGACAGACAGAGCGCGCTTTGTTTTTGTGCTTGTGGTTCATCAAGCAACCCGTATGGGACCTGGTTGGGACGAGCTTTTTTGGGAAGGGCCTCGATATTTACTGTTTCCGGAAGAGGCTCCAACCATGGGCTAGGCGGTGCTTGAATGCCCAGGGCAGCGGTTGTCTCCACAATCAGCGCCACTACCTGCGCCAGATCGCTGGGGTGTTTGTCACCGGGAGCACCATCTGCTTCTCGGTCGTCAGAGTCGAGTTCAGTCACGGTGATAGCTGAGTTGGTGGCCGGTCGGCTCGTGGTGATTCGGGCTACCTGAAATTCGATGAGCCGGTTTCCGCGCCGAATCACTGCGCGTCCGGGCACGGTTGGCGCAAGAGCAGCCGCATCAGGAGCTTTGATGACGTCGTGACTTTCACTGGCATCAGTGACGCGCAAACAGATTCGCAGCGAGGTGTTGGCTTGAATGTCAGCCGAAATGACACCACTTGGTCGCTGAGTGGCAAGTACCAAATGTATTCCGAGCGAACGCGCGCGGCGAGCGACATCGACTAGACCGGTCAAAAGTTCTGGGAGCTCGGTGGCAAGAGCCGCGAATTCGTCCACCACCAGCACCAGTCGGGCAAGGGGCGGAAGCTCGGGCGTCCTGGCGCGCATCAGTGAATACGCTGTGATGTCAGGAACTCCATGATCGGCGAGAAGTTTTTCCCGCCGTTTAAGCTCGGCTCTCATTGAGTGCAAGGCTCGAGCGGTGAGATGTGAGTCCAAATCCGTGACCATGCCGACTGTGTGTGGAAGTGCGGCACAGCCGGCGAACGCGGCACCACCTTTATAGTCAATGAGCAAAAATGACAGTTCATCCGGACGGTTTTTAATGGCGAGCGCGGCAATAAGGCTTTGCAGAAGTTCAGATTTTCCCGACCCCGTTGTTCCGGCGATAAGTGTGTGTGGACCATCAGCGGCCAGATCGATGGAGAGCGGGCCGTCATCACTCACACCCAATGTGGCGCCCATGTCGCCAGCTCCAGGCTGCCATAGCTCAGTCAATAGCTGAGCATCAACTTCGCCTAATATGTCGAGCAAACGAGCTGAGCCCGGCAATACAGAACTTCCTCGCCCAGGGGTAACGTCACGCAACGGAACCAAGGCGGTTGCCAAACTGTCCGCCCATTCTGGGTTGACCAAATCCGCGTTGATCTCAAGTGGGGCCGCATCGTCTTGTGTCAGCAACGCGGATGGGTCTGAACTGGTGAACGTGATGCTCGCGCGGCATTCTTCGGGAAGCTCGTGTGGTTTTTCGGCCATACACAGCGCGATCGTTTGTGAGGCGAGCAGCTCGGCGATACCGGGAATAGTGCGGAGTCGCGCGGCTTCTTCTATAACGACAAGCAGTCGTGCATCATTTTTTCCGATTCTGTCGATGGCGGCGAGTTGCTCAGCTATATCACCCAACGGCTCGATGTGAGGAATCCAGCGCATCCAATTCCAGGCATAGGGATGTTTGCTTAGCACGATTATGCGCAGCTCTCGCGGAGAATGCTGAGCCATCAATTGCCCCAACCACCATCGAGTAGCTGAGTATCGGGCTGGACCAGCCACCCCAATAACACTGGTTCGATTGAGCTCGATCGTGACGGGAACACGTATGAGTTCTGGAGCGGAGCGGTCGTCGACTTTAGTCAAGACAGCCGGCATGTGCGCGACTCCGACGCGAAGACAGAGCGCGTCCTCATCAGAAATTCGACGCTCCCACAGCCGCATCGTGGGTGTGCTGACGATAGTCATGACTTGAGCCGGGCTGGGAGCGGCGGCGAATCTCTGTTGGGTCTCTTGGTTAAGAGCCGTCGCTAGCTCCAATTGTTTCTTCGCTTGCTCTTTGCGGTGCTCGATCTTTGCTTTTCGATATTGACGCGCCCCCGACACGCGATCGCTGACCACACTCAACAGCATGAAAATCGGTGAAAGCAACATGAAGGCGAAGAACAGCGGATTCGCACCGGTGAAGAAAAACAAAGCACCACCGACAACAGCCGGAGCCAAGCTCAACAGCCACGGAATACGCTGACGATGGGGAGGCTCCGGGGCCCGCGGGTACGTGATAACCAGCGGTTTTGGGTCCTTTTTCATTCTGGGTGGCCGCAAAACGCCTAACGCGCCCAGGCCGTCTGGCCGCAGACTAATCGCGGTATGCGCGGCTTCGACAAGGACAAACGATGAAGAGCCGGCGCGCAGCACGGACTTTTCGCCGAGGACTTGTGAAGAAGTCAGCTTTTCTTCATCAATATAGGAGCCATTAGTGGATTCAAGATCGGCGACCGCGACATGCTCGCTGGTGACAAGCAGCCGGAAATGCTCACGGGATAGGTCGGGGTCATCAATTGTGATGTCGCCCAAACGTCCCACGATGATTTCACCCTCCGACAAGGGGTGAACCGCCCCCGTTGCGGGGCCGCCGATCACGTGAAGCTGACGACCATGAGGCGGAAGAGAATTCACGATCGGCTCGGGAGCGCCAACCCAAAGCCGAGCGCCATCGAGTAAAGGCGGCTCGCCGAGAACATGCTGCGAGTGCAGTCGCTGCGTGCCAGCAAATAGCGGACTTCCCCAGCGGTTTGCAAGGTCGCCGAGCGGGGCACCAGGAGGCGCGGTGACCAGGACATCCTTTGATGTGGCTGACCCACCACCCGAAGTAGGACGAAATACGCTGAACCGAAGCTGCACGCCCCTACTATGGCGCAACAATTCCGTTACTCAGGTCCACTATCCACAAGTTACGTTCTTGAGGATCCCGGCTTCCTCATTGAAGTGGCCTCGAGCCGGGTGAATTGCGGCGGTATAAGGCCGGGCAGATCGGGCCCGGATGGCAGAGTGGATCGTAAGGCTCTGGCAGTGTTTTCGATCGGATTGAGCCATCCGATACGTTCGTCAGAGGGCTCCGGAACCGCCCATTTCCATATGCCGGATTGCGCCATTGGCGGGATAACAGCGGTGATGATTTCTCGCTTGAGCGCTTTGGGATCAGGCAGCAGCGACATATTTTCGTTAAGTCTGGCCGCCAGTAATCTCGTCAGATAACTTCCCCATTCCACTTCGCCGTCAGACCGACCAGCTCGAACGACAGGCTCGGGCAGTTCTAACTGACTCAGATCGACAAAATGATCATCTTTATCGCTCCGAAACGCACGACGTGGAGCCGCCCCGTCATGCGGGAACTCAAAGACAAACCGACTGTCGCCGAAGCGGGCATAAACGAACATCGCTCCAGGATTTTTTTCCCCAGCACGATTCGCGGGTACACCAAAAAGTTCCTGAGCCGTCCATGCACCGCGAATTAGTTCGCCGGATTCGTCCATTTTCCACAATGTCTTCGGTGTGACTCCGCAGTGCATTCCGATTTCATTGTGTTTTGGCGCTTGGTTGATCTCATCGGCGTCTACCCGTGCGGGAAGCACATCACGGTGCCCTATTGCAACCGCGCCTCTGATAAGAGCAAGGATGACGGCACCATCTTTAACTTCCATATCTGAACTCTCCATATTCATGGTTCAGGCCAACGAACATCGATCATTAATGTGACACACCTGGCGGCGGTGAACCTCGCATAATGGTGCCTTCGTCACACGAAGCATGCGTGGATAAGGCCAGAAGATAAGCGGCGCATTGCGCTATGGTCCACCAGTGAGCCAGACGACGTTACGTACCGATGCGCGGGACATCGTTGACGCACAAGTCCGAACGAAAATTCGGGAACGCGGCATCGACCCGTTCCTAGAGCCCAATGTGGTGCGGCGTCTCATCGCCGATGTTCTCGCCGACTATCAAGAACGCGCCTTGACCGGCGTCTTGCCCCTGCTGCAGGATTCCGCTGGCATCGCCCGAACAATATTTGACGGCGTCGCAGGGCTAGGCCCGCTTCAACGGTTTTTGGACGATCCAGAGATCGAAGAGGTATGGGTCAACGGCCCCGGCCGAGTGTTCGTGGCACGTCGCGGACGCAGCGAGCTCACCACGACAATCTTGTCGAGCGGACAGATAGTCGAACTCGTCGAACGAGCGCTCAAGGGCTCGGGCCGCAGAGTAGACATCTCCACTCCTTTTGTAGACGCCTCCTTGCCCGACGGTTCACGCTTGCATGTCGCGATACCCGACATCACCCGTGAGCATTGGGCCGTCAACATCCGAAAATTTGTGGCCCGCGCCGACTCACTGGACCAATTAGTGGAGCTGGGCACACTACCCAGGCAGGCCGCGCGGTTTTTGGAGGCGGCCGTCATCGCCGGCTTGAACATTGTGGTCGCCGGCGGCACCCAAGCGGGAAAAACCACCATGCTTGGGTGTTTGGCAAATGCGATACCTGGGTCCGAACGGATCATTTCTTGCGAAGAGGTTTTCGAGCTTAAGCTCAGTGCGCCCGACTGGGTTCCCATGCAAACGCGGCAGGCAAACTTGGAAGGCGCTGGCGAGATAGGTCTGCGGCGCCTAGTTACCGAAGCGCTGCGAATGCGGCCCTCGCGAATCATCATCGGTGAAGTACGCCAAGCCGAATGTCTGGACATGCTGATCGCTCTCAACGCCGGGCTTCCCGGTATGTGCAGCGTGCACGCTAATTCGGCGCGAGAAGCGATCACCAAAATGTGCACACTTCCTTTACTCGCGGGGGAAAACATTTCATCAGCTTTTGTGGTGCCCACCGTCGCTTCGGCCATCGACCTGGTCGTTCATGCGGAAACAACCAGCAGCGGGCAACGCCGCGTCACCGAAATTATGGGGCTTTCTGGCCGCATCGAAGGCGCCGCGATCGAAGCGGCCGAGATTTTTCGATCTGTCCGGGGGCGTCTGGTACGCGGCCAAGGCTTTCCACCTCATCACGCACGTTTTGAACAGGCGGGTTTCGACCTTGGCATGCTTTTGCGAGCGGGAGAATAATTCGTGGCAGTAGTCATTGGGCTTTTGTGCGGAGCAGCGCTGCTACTCATCATTTTGAGTGGGCAAAAGACCGAATCGGCGGGACCTGGATTTATCGGCCGTTGGCGGGGTCGTCGACAAGACATGTTGCAACAAGCCGGTATGCCTAATTTGGGCTCGACCCGTTTGCTATTTCTGCAGGTGGGCGCCGGCCTGTTGCTGGGGCTGCTGATCGTGATCGCAACACACAGTTTGTCGGTGGCGATATGTTTCACGGCTTTCGGGTTCGTCGCGCCGACGTCAATGGTGCGCATGTTCAGAGACCGACGGGTGCGCGAATTGCGCGATATCTGGCCGGAGGTTGTCGATAATCTCGCTTCAGCAGTACGAGCGGGTTTGGCTTTACCCGAAGCCGTGGCGGCGCTGGCGCAACGCGGCCCAGAGTCACTGCGACCCGCATTCGCCCGTTTTGCTGCCGAGCACCGGGTCACTGGCCATTTTTCATCATGTTTGGACAATTTGAAGCATGAACTAAGCGATCCAGTTGGCGATCGTGTGTGCGAGTCATTGCGAATCGCACGCGAGGTCGGGGGCACCGAACTGGGTCGGCTGCTGCGCACTCTGTCCACGTTTTTGCGCGAGGACGCTCGGGTACGCGCAGAACTGGAAACACGTCAAGGCTGGACTGTTATCGCGGCACGTCTTGCGGTGGCTTCCCCGTGGGCAGTGCTTTTGTTCTTGTCCACTGACGCCACAACTTTGCAAGCCTTCGATAGCGCGACAGGTCAACTTCTTCTGGCTGTCGGGGCAGCATTGAGCATTGGAGCGTATCGCTTGATGATTCGAATTGGTCGACTACCGCAGGAACCAAGGGTATTGCGATGATTGTTCTTTCTATCGCGGCTGGTGCCTTCCTCGCCGCCTGTGCTTGGTTCAGCGTCATCAATCTTCCCGCCGCGCGGCGTATGACTCTCGCGGATCGCATCGCTCCCTTCATTTCGGGCAGTTCTCCTAGCGTGCTGGTGACCGGGCCATGGCGGCCGCTTACTTTGGCGGCGGCTGATGCGATTGACCGCTTGCTCGGCGGCACCCGTTCGGTGCGACGCCGATTGCAAGCGCTGGGTTCGACGATGTCAGTGGAATCCTTTCGCGTCGAGCAAGTTTTGTGGGGCATTTGGGGTGCATTGACGGGAGTAGGTGCCACTGTGCTCGCTGGGGTGGTTCGCCAAAGCGTCAACCTCACAGCGGCGCTGGCGATGGTTGCGGTCGGAATCCTCACTGGTGTCCTGGCACGTGATTGGTGGCTAGGCGTGCGGGTTCGTAGGCGTCAAACCGCAATGCTCGCCGAGTTCCCGGTCGTGGCGGAGTTACTCGCCCTAGCGGTCACCGCAGGCGAACCGCCCCTTGCCGCGCTGGACCGAGTATGTCGGGCTTGCCGAGGCGAGTTGTCCGCGGAATTGGCTACAGCCCTAGCGCAGGCACGGGTAGATGCCAATCTCCCTGTTGCGTTGCAAGCACTCGCGGAAAGAACGTCCTTGGGCGTGCTGACGCGCTTTGCAGATGGTGTGGTGATTGCCATGGAGCGGGGCACACCTTTAGCCGATGTGCTGCGAGCGCAGGCAAACGACGTTCGTGAGGCTTCCAAACGCGAGTTGCTGGCCTCGGGAGGGAAGCGTGAGGTCGCCATGATGATGCCAGTGGTGTTTCTCATTCTGCCTATCACCGTGGTTTTCGCCCTCTACCCAGGGCTTGTGAACATTTCACTTCTAACCCGATAGGACAGTAAATGTCCTTAATGCACCCCCACACTCGACGCATCACCGCACTGTCATATAGTGCTCACGTACCGTTCATTGCATTTGCCGGACGATACACGTGGCCGCCCGCGCAACATGGCGGTTCCCCCGTTTGATATCTGCACAGCACGGGTCATCCCCGTCGTCCGAAGCGCTGCGGCGTACAGCGCCAGCATTCACTCGACGATGGCCTCGCAGTTAAGCCCGCTGTGAGGCCATCGTTGCGTTTATCGTGACACCGAAGCCAATTCAATCGCCCACATCGGTATAGCTCGTACGGCGCGGACAGCGCGAGCCCGTCGACTGACGTCGGCCGCATGCTCTGCCAACTCGACGAAATCACTACCCACCCGATCAAGTGTCCCGGTGTATGACTGACCGCCTCTAGCGCGCACCGTAAGCACCGCACGATCCCGCACGAGGCGTCGCAACGCAAACGCGAAGGTCCACCGCTGCTCGACGGCTCCGACACTGCCCGGTGCGACAGTAGGCGTGGACATTCCGCCAATCGCGACTATTTCGCTAACTGGGAGCCAGCAAGTGCGCAGACGCGCCCGCAGTTCTATCCAGTCAGCTCCGACTTCGACGAGTTCGCCGGTCAAAGTTTCCTGAGTGATGCGGAGCTCGACCACTTGCCCTACCGCGCCCCTCAACCGGTCGAGAAAAGCAACTGCCGCATGTTCGCGTCGAGTGCGATCACTCACCTCCGCGCGTTGTTGGGCACGTTCGTGCTCATCAAGCTCGTGAGATAAGTCTGCGAATAGATCGCTGAATCGAGATTCGTCCATCTCGACGAGAGTGCCACAGGTCATTAGATATCCACAAGCGACAGCTAATACTTGACATCCACTTTGAATAGACGCTAAAACAAGCAAACGAAAGCAAATGAAGGGATTCGCATGGATGTCCGAGGATCGCGCCATTTAAGGCGCGCATTGACGCTCATCGTCATCGGTGCGATAGCCAGCACCCTCTACGCGCTCCCAACTCCCGCGCAGGCATACACAGACGCAAGCGATGCCATAGGCGCCGGCGGACTCGACTACGCCAATCAGCTCGGCTTCGCCCTCGCCACACTTGCCCTCTGGTCCGCGCTGAGTTGGCTCGCCCTCGTAGCGATCTGCGCACTTGTCAGCTGGCTGCCCGGCTACATCGGGATAGCTGGTCGGCGAATCTGCCTGGCACTTACCCCGAAAATCGCCCAACGCGCCCTAGCCACCCTGCTCGGGGTGGGCCTCGTCATCGGCGGTCCAGCAGCCGCGGTCTCCGCCGCCGACGCACCCACAGCCAGCGTGACGAGCCAACAACAGAACTATGACCTTGACTGGCCGACCCAACCAAAACCAACCACGTACAACTTGGACTGGCCCGCTACAAACGGGACGCAAACGACAGCCACCCACACGGTTGCTAAAGACGAAACCTTGTGGAGCATCGCCGAAACACACCTGCCAGCCGGAGCCAGCGACGCCGACATCGCTCAAGCCTGGCCCAGCTGGTGGCAAGCGAACCGCGATCTCATCGGCGAGAACCCCAACCACATCACTCCCGGACAGCAACTCAAGGCACCAGAAGATTCAGCCCAGCAATAGCCCCGCAACCCCCGCAAGGAGAAGACCATGCCCGCTCTGCTCGATGAAATCGAGACACCCGCGCGCCGCCAACTCCGCGTCATTCGTCGGCGTGGGGAGCTAACACTGTGCCTTCCACCAGCGCTGGATCCACCCGCGACTGCGGTGCCGCAGCCTAGGCAAGAAACCCCGGCGTACCGCCAACTAGCCATCGAAGAGCTCGATCACTACTGGCACTACCGCACATCCAGAGTCGACAGCTGGAGTCCAGAAGCATTTCACGCTAGGCCAACCGGGCGGGCCGAACTGACCGCGCCAGCATCCCACGCCCGACACATCGCGCAGGCCATTGTGGAGTGCATCGCCGGACTACGCGGCGTCCAACAACTGATGCCCTGGCTGAGCACAGACGTATACGAAGCCATTGCCGCCAAAACAAAAATGAGCATTGGACGCCGACGTCGAGCGCACGCATTCAAAGCTCCCAACGTCCGCAGCGTTCACATTTGTGAACCCGACGACGGAGTGGCCGAAGTGACTGCGGTCATCGGTCAAGGTGACGACGTATATGCGGCGGCGATGCGGCTGGAGGGTTTGGACGGTCGTTGGCGTTGCACTCTGTTCGAGATCGTGTAAACGATCACTGGGGAACGCGCCGACCTAGGTAATTGAGAAGGGCTGTAGCGGCATCCGCATCGCGATCGGGTTCTATCGCTGGACCAAAGGCAAAACCCCGCAGCGGTTCGACAAGCTCATCGGCCACGGGCCGCAGCACTATCGCCAGCTCCGGCGTCAGCGGCGAGGGCTGCCCGGTGGCAACGGCGATATCCCAGGCGTGAATCGCGGCGTCAAGCGCGGCGGCTTCCACCGCGCGTGAAGCAGGCAACACAAATGGTGGCAGGGGTACCGGCACCTCTGTGTCGGCGGGATCCACATCAGCGAACGCAGCAGCGCCAGCGGTCAGCGCCGTTTCCAGGAAAGTAATGGGGTTATCTTGTTTCTCTGTTGAAGGCGAGAACGGGTCATAATCTGGGCCTGGGCCTTTACCGAGCTTCATCACATACCCAAGCTGGTCGCCAGCGGCATGGTGAAGCACTTGGGCCACGGTCCAGTCGCCGCACGGTGTGGAATGGGACCAAGAATCACTAGGAACGTTCGCAACAGCTGCCCTTAAAGCAGCATATGCCTCATCCAGCACTTCCCACGTCGGTTCAGCCATACGATCGATGCTAGCCGCCTGTGTTCCTCCCGTGAACCGGCATATTAACTACCATTTGCGCAGGGCGAGTTCGCGTCAGAAGGCGGGCACACCTGCCCAAGGGCTATGACGTCCCGCGCTGGCGCGGTCGAGCACACATCAGGTACACGGGATGAAAACGCTAAGCAAGAGCCCTAGGTGGCTACCTGGGCTTGCGCGCCGAATGCCGTCCGAGAAGATTCCACCTTCTACGAGGAACCGGGGATACGGATGTCGGGGCCGGAGAACTCGCTGGGGGCGCTTCACTCCTTTCGCGGTGCGGGTTTTCATTCGACGTAGTAGGGAACGGGTATTTTTCAGCCAGAGCGGCGTACAGCTCATCAGCTCTTTTTCGGAGGGCATGATCTTTTGGATGTGTTAAGGCAGCCAGCCGAGCTTCGTCGTATTCGATGACATCTTGAGGTGCGTTCTGTTCCCGGTGTTTTGCCAGGATGAACTCGGCGCCCATCTGATTGAGCAGCTGGTCCTGTATGCGGAGCCATCGCGGATTGTCGGGTTCGGCGGCTGCCATCAATTGAACTTGTTTGAACGTCAGTTGAGTTCCTGTCATCCCCCCAGATACTGCCTGGTGGAGAGCTTCTTCTGCGGAGTCCAAAGCGGAAAGCACACGTAAGGCGGGGCTTCGATCGTTTTCTGCGGCAATAAATTCGGCGATACGCGCCTCTCGATATTGGATCGCAAAAAGGCTGTCCGATTTCGTTGCTCTGGCTTCTGCCAGCTCTTCTAAGAATTCTAAAAGCTGGTAATCATGATGTGTCTCGCCGGTGAATCCATCAAGATATTCACCATCAAATCCTAAGCTTTGAGCTGTTTCAATCGAGCTGAGTCTTGCTGCTTCTTTTCTGCGCTCTGGCGTTTGGGC
>JABFVL010000034.1 GCA_013362805.1 Mycobacteriales bacterium
TTCGGGGGAAAGGGCGAGTCGCGCTGGACGGCCATCCGATGCTCGAACAATCAACAACGGTGGCCCAACAGGACTATTTTGTAGGCGCAAACCTTTCCGAACCGGTCCTCTGGCTATCTCGGCATAGGCCTCATTGAGGGCGAACCGACTGTATTTTCCGGCCGCCCTGACTATCAAGGTGTTTCCATCCAATCGGGCCGCTCCTCGCACTGAGCTGATAGCGAGCATTGCGCACACAATGACGAAGAAGCCGAAAAATACACACATGATCGCTGGGCAGAATGCCGCGACGGGGGTGACTTCTTGTCCACGAGAGTTTTCGTAACCCCCGCTGGCTACCGCGATGGCGACAACGCCCGTGCCAATACAGATCGCGCCGAACACCAGGGTGCCCAAGCTTGACCAGAGAAAGCGGCGTATCCGCTGCCCGCGATTACCGAAAATATCTAGATTCATATGTGAGTGGCCTTCAGCTCGGTCCTACTTATGTGTCGCAGCGGCATTGTTATTTGAAGCAGTGTGTCAAAGGGCCCAAATTGCCTAGCGTTGTCGCCGCCTGTAGCGATAGTTCCAGGTATTGACTTGATGGGGGTGCTCGAAAAAAGGCTTCTTTATTCCCGAACCTTCCGTTATCGTCGAGGAAGGTTTGAAAGGGATTGGGGCTGAGATTCATGGTTGCGGTAGATACCGCCGCTTTCTGCGGCGCGCCGACCATTTTTACGTCTCAGGCCCCGGCGTAGCCTCTCCTCATCGCAGCGCATGCTCTGAGCTAGTTGCCGCGCTCGGGCCCTTCACCTAAGGGTATTACGTTGTCTCATTCACATTTTGCGTCCTCGCCCGTGCTTTCTGGGCTCGGCTGGGATGAAAGTTTCGAACAAAACTTTGCCGCTCACCGCGCTCATGGGCGTGTTCCGGCACGTGTCATCCAAGTGCATCGGCAGGCGTGCGATGTTATAGGCGAATTGGGCCAGGCCCGGCTCAAGACGCCAAAAGGATCGGCGCTATGCACGGGCGACTGGGTAGCGGTGCGGTGGGCAGATGAGCCCGAGATCGTGGAGCTGGTATCTCGCCGCACCGCGATTACTCGTGCGGCCGTTGGCGGCTCCTCAGAAAGTCAAGCACTCGCCGCCAATGTCGATACGGTGGTGATTGCGGTGTCGTTGGCAATGGCCTTGCGGCCCGCACGGATCGAACGGTTGCTGGCCGTAGCCTGGGAAAGTGGCGCTCGACCAGTTATCGCCTTGACCAAGGCGGATCTGGCGGAAAATATCGCGGCTATCCAAGCGGAAGTGAGCGCTCTCGCGCCGGGAGTGGACGTCGTGGCCACAAGCGCGAACACCGGCGAAGGTGTAGACATTTTTACCGCGCTCATCTCGGGTACGACCGTGTTGCTTGGACCTTCTGGTGCGGGCAAATCTTCATTGGGAAATGCTTTGCTCGGCACGAATGCGCTGGAAACCGGTGCTGTACGCCAGCAAGACGGCAAGGGGCGACACACCACGGTGCGTCGTGAGCTGCTCGTTGTGCCTTCTGGCGGTGTGCTGATAGATACACCGGGCTTGCGTGGCATCGGTTTGACTGGTGGCGCGGAAAGTGTCGAGCAGGTCTTCGCTGACATCGAGACCTATGGTGCCAATTGTCATTTTCGGGACTGTGCGCATCACAATGAGCCCGGTTGTGGGGTGCTAGAGGCAATCGAACTTGGTGTGATGCCGCGACGGCGTCTCGACAGCTATCGAAAGCTGTTGCGCGAAAGCGAATGGCAGGCCGCTCGCTCTGATGCCCGACTGCGAGCGAAAGGCACCGAGCGTATCCGGCGGATCACGAAAGATCAGCGAGCGATGTATAAGTTCCGGGCGCGGCAGGAAGGTTAAGTGAACGCATCTGCGCTATCGAACGAAGCGGTAGCGCAGATGCGTTACCAGTTCAGTGTTTCGACTGCTCAGCAGCTCGAAATTAAGGATGCCCACGTTGTCATGGAGCGATGTGAAGGCGCAGTTCGTCGATCAAGCCCGCGGCGAGGTACTGATTGACGGTGGCGGCGCCGCCAGCGATTGCCACTGATCCGGTACCAGCGGCGGCGCGGGCTTGCTTGAGCGCGGATTCGACCCCGTCGGTGACAAAGTTAAATGTGGTGCCGCCGGCCATGCTTAGCGGTGCGCGCGGATAGTGGGTGAGCACAAAGACGGGTGCGTGATAGGGCGGGTTTTCGCCCCACCATCCTTGCCAGTTCTCGTCCCAGTTTCCTCGTCCAGGCGCGAACATATTGCGCCCCATAATGTAGGCGTTCGCGTTGGTGATAGCGGCAAGTTCGGCCGCGTTCTCTTCCGGCTGGTCGAACATCCAGCGATGAAGTTTGTGCTCGGCCCCTCCCTCGCCCAGCGGCTTGTTGAGACTTTGGTGAGGGCCAGCGACATAGCCATCGATAGATGCGCTGATATCGCACGTGACCAGAGTCTTCACTCAGGGCCCTCCTGGCAGCCGCGGTATTGGATGTCCAGGCAGAGTCTGTCAAAAACTGCTGATGAGTGCTACGACGTACGGCGGGTATGGTCCCGGTTTCGCGCGATATGTTTATGGTCGTTTTGGCGCGCGGAAAGGGGGAACGATGACCGGGATAGATCCAGAAGACTATGTTCAGCATCTCGTAGCGCGCTCGCGCGATGCTGGCGATCCGACGGGCTGGTTTGAACAGCTTTATGGTGCGGCTGCTGATGGCAAAGCGGTAGTGCCATGGGATCGCGGTGGGCCGCACCCCCTGTTGGTTGAATGGGTTAGGAATCAACGACTCGATGGCGCTGGCCGCACCGCTCTTATTGTTGGCTGCGGCTTGGGTTGGGATGCGGAATTCATAGCGAGCCTGGGTTTTGACACCACGGCGTTTGATGTGGCGCCGAGCGCCATCGCAGCCGCTGGACGGCAATTTCCAACCAGCGTCGTCCAGTATCACGTAGCGAATCTTTTTAGTCTGCCCCACGAGTGGCAGCGCCATTTTGACCTTGTTATCGAGCTTGACCGTCCAGTCGCTCCCACGGGCTTATCGGGCGGAGGCCACTTCGAGCGTGTGTGATTTGGCGAAAGCGGGAGGCACCCTGTTGGTCATCGCCGCCGCCAGCGATGTTGAGCAGCCAGTTGCGCAAGGGCCACCTTGGCCGCTGACCTCTGCGGAGATACGCGCGTTTGGGGCGTCCGGGCTTGAGCAGGTACGTGTTGAACGGTTGCCCGATTTGGCCCGGCCCGAGGTGACACGCTGGCGTGCCGAATTCACACGCCCAGGTGAATGAGCTGGAATATTATTCCGCGCGGGTGAGTAACTGAACGGAAAGTGCTCTTGCGAGCGCAGTGCTAGCCCGCAGTCCGAACTCGATTTGTCATCACAAGCTGTATTGGCTTAGGAAATTCCACAGCACATCTGTCGTGGCATATTCACCACCATAGGCGGCGCCTGGCCACACATGACCGTTGCGCAGTGGTGAGCCAGTATCGAAGGTGTCGACGATGACAGAGTTCCCCGCCGGGCATTGATGCCGCACAGTTTGAGTGAGCACGCCCCAGCCGGTGCGTCCAGTGAGATCGGTAGTGCTCGCGCCCGTGCACCCGTTTTCCCGGGCCCACATGCTGGTTGCGCTGTGGACCTGCGCGGTCATGCTTTCCACGTTGCCTTGGCAGCACAACCAGGCAAGTGTTTGATCGTTGTGAGAAAACACCACGCGGGTTGGGATTGGCTGTTGCGCAAGCGATGGACATATCCCGCCGGTATGCGCGTCGGGAATGGGAGCTGCCGCGACAACGCCGATCGCGACGAGCCGGTAGTCACCGAGTTTATTATTCACGCCGGCACAGGCGAGAATCGTCGACATCAGACCGCCGCTGGAAAACCCGACCGCGTAAATTCGGCTCGGGTCCACGCAGAAATGTTCGGTGGCGGTGTCCAGGAGGCGGCGGGCGAATTCAATGTCGCTTAGTCCGCGCTCGGCTTCATCTTTCGCTGAGGTAGTCCAATGTGGCCACGAGTCGGGCTGAATGGTGAGGAATCCCGCTTCTTTTCCTTTGTCGCGCAGTCTGGTGCGGGTGTCCTGTTCAGTTTTGTTGCTCAACGCGCCGTGCAGGTCGAACACCACGGGAACCGCTTGGTGTTCGACCTGTGGCGGGACATGGATGTTGAATGTGCGGGCGACTGGAGTTCCATCTGGTTTGTGCTGAATCAGTGGCCAATCGCGTTCGGTGTAGTCGCCAGCGGGTAGGCGCGGGTTTCCGCAGTGTGCGCTGGTCGAGGCAGTGGCTGGAAACGCGGGCGCGATAGCGGCCACTAGCAAGATCACACTCAGGTACAAGCCGATTCGTCGCATTGCGTTATTTTAGGCGGCATTGTCGGCACACATCCGATATTTCTGCTTAAGTGAACGGATATGCGAAGCTTTTTACGATGGCGTGCGCTCCCAGTATGGGTGGCTGACGGCATTGGGGCGGCGATTCTGCTTGGCGTAGATCTATGGTTCAACGCTTTCTTTCAACCTCAGTATCTGCAACGAGCACCGGCGGCGGTGATAGCACTATTGGTGATCACCACCGTGCCACTCGCATTTCGCCGGATCGCGCCATGGACTGTATTCGCGGTAATAGCCGCTGGCGGAATAGTGAGCCCTTTCTTCCATGTCACTGGGAGTGAAACCGGCACATTAGTCGGTGTCTACACCATTGCCGCATACCGCGGTCGGACCCATTCATTTATAGCGCTGGCGGGATTCTCGGCGGTCAAATCGGGTGCCGAATTATGGGGAAACACCCCGGTTGCATGGGTGCCTGTCCTCATCGTTTTGTACCTCACGGCATGGACGTTAGGAGACCGTCAGCAGTCGCTGCGGATTGTGACAGCGCAACTGCGTAGTTATGCCGAGCGGCTGGAACAAGAACGGGAAGTGCGAGTGAAGTTGGCGGCGGCGCAAGAACGAACCCGGATCGCTAGAGAGCTGCATGATGTTGTCGCGCATGCGGTGAGCGTGATGGTGCTGCATGCTGGAGTTGCTCGTCGAGTGCTACCCGATGGTGCTCTGCAAGCGGAAGTAGCCTTGACACATATTGAGTCCGCCGGTCGACAAAGTTTGAACGAACTGCGTCGATTGCTGGGTGTTCTACGAGTCGAGACTGATGCCGCGCAAACGGAACCTCAGCCTAAGTTGGCTGATCTCACCCGCCTCATTGAACAACATCAAACTGCTGGCATGCCGGTGCGGTTGGACGCCGAATCAGACTTCGCGAAATTGGACGTCGGCGTGCAACTCTGTGCCTACCGGATCGTGCAGGAAGCCCTCACTAATGTGCTCAAACATGCTCAGCCGACCGAAGTCGTCGTACGTATTCGGTCAGCCGACCATGGTGTTCGCATTGACGTGCACAACGATGGCGCGCAAGGTCCGGCCGGTGCCGGAACCGGCCATGGCTTGATTGGTATGCGGGAACGAGCGAGTTTGCTGGGCGGAAGCCTGGAAACCAGCTTCACCCTAGGGAACTTCGCGGTGTGCGCGGTTCTGCCCTACAACGGATAAGCTCTGACCACTATGGAGCGACAGTTGCGGGTCCTTATCGCCGATGATCAAGCGCTTATGCGCACGGGCTTTCGAATGATCGTGGAGTCCGAACCCGACATGACCGTGGTCGCTGAAGCTCACGATGGGGTGTCGGCGGTATCGCTCGCCCAGGAGCATCGTCCAGATGTGGTGCTGATGGATATTCGGATGCCAAAAATGGATGGGATCGCGGCAACCCGGCAACTCGCCGGGCCAGATGCGCCCACGCCCACCGCCGTGCTGGTCTTGACGACGTTCGATCTGGATGAATATGTCTACGCGGCTCTGCGTGCTGGCGCCAGCGGGTTTCTCCTCAAGGATGAGCCCGTAGATCAGCTGATACACGCATTGCGTGTGGTGGCCGAGGGAGATGCGTTGCTGGCGCCAGCGGTGACCCGACGACTGATCCAGGAATTCACTCGCCGACCCGATCCAAGCCATGCCCCAGGAGCTTTGGCGGTGCTTACCCGCCGAGAGCTGGAGGTGCTCACCCTGATGGCAAAGGGTCTTTCAAATGCGGAAATCGCCCAAGAACTGGTTCTGGGGCAGACGACGGTGAAAACCCATGTGAGCCGGGTGTTGCTGAAACTCAACCTGCGTGATCGCGTTCAGGCTGTTGTGCTCGCGTACGAACAAGGCCTGGTCCGCGCTAATTCCTAGTGGCGTTAAGGCCGCCACGGGACATGTGGCAACCAAGACACGGCGTCGTTTCGAAAGCTCTGTGACTGGGGGACGATGTGGCGATGCTCGTCAAGACTCATCATGGCCAGGCCCATCGTGTCGGCACCTTCATCTTGGGCACTCACCGAGCTACCGCATATCGCGCAGAAGCCGCGTTTAGTGTCGGAAAATGTGTAGTACCAGGTTGGTTCACCACCTGGACCTAGCCATCTAAAGCCATCTATTGGAACATCTACCCAGGCCGTGACGGGTGCCCCGGAACGCCGTTGACAGTGCTCACAACTGCAGACGTGGGGAAAGTCGATGGGTCCAACGGCCTCGTATCTTATGTTTCCGCACAAACAACCGCCGGTGTGCGGGCCTTGCTCCGTCATTGTGCCGCCTCCCACCCCTCGCCGCCTGAGCCTGTCAAGCTCGAAGGGCACTGTCGAGATTTCGAATTATTTCACCTACGCGTCCGCCACCGGACGGTGCGGCGGGCAACCGGCCAAGCACCGCGGTCACCGCTGTGGGCGCGTATTGACGCGCCCAGGTGAGGGTCCCCTCGGTGGTTTCTGGGTCTGCTTCCGCAGCAAATTCTTCTGCTCGTGCGGCATGTGCGGCCGCGCCGAGAATATGTTTGACCTGATGAGCGCTTGCCAACGGATGAAGGAATGCGGCTGCGGCGGCGTGGCTTGCTGAACGTGCCGCCGCAACGGCGACCTCGCCGGTGGTTTCTTGTGCCGCTTTATAGGCAGCCCACGCTTTTTGCCGCAACTCGTTCGTGCGTTTGCCGCCTTTAGCGAATGCCTCAGCAGCCTCGATGGCCTCACGAGGGCGGCTATCGGTGGGCTGATGCGTCTCGAAGAGCGGCAGAGCTCGACGCGCGCAAGCGGCCGCATAGCCCGTGACCTCTCGAAGTTCCTGTTCGTTTAGTTCAATCCTGTTTGACGCGGTAGGCATGGACTCAATCTTGCCGCACGCAGCGGTACCGTTCTTACGTACTCTCTCGTTGGCGCACCGGCCAAAAATGTGGATCTCTACCTCATACTTACGGTCATACTCTGCCGTTTCAAAAACTCCCGTTGAACCGTTTCGATGCTCGCTCCGTATGTCTTAGTGAGCGACCAATCAGCAGTGGTCGAGAAACGGAGTGAATGACATGACTCGCAATAAGACAGTGCTGGCAGTGATAGCTCTTGTGGCATTGGCGATTGCCGGAACAGCGGGAACCGCGGCTGCTCGCGCCACGAAACCAACCAGCCCTGCGCAACGCACCCAGCAGGCAAGCGAAATCCCCAAGGAAATACGAGTCCCGCAAGGCCACAAGGCGATCGCCACTCTTCCCGCCGAGGGTGTTCAGACATATGAGTGCAAAAACAATGAGTGGGTCTTCTTGCAACCCGACGCGATCC
Source organism: Mycobacteriales bacterium (assembly GCA_013362805.1). Lineage (GTDB taxonomy): Bacteria > Actinomycetota > Actinomycetes > Mycobacteriales > QHCE01 > JABFVL01. The sequence goes on from JABFVL010000034.1 coordinate 7,643, forward strand.
TCAAAGTAAATGGCGTACCGCTAGTTCTACACAGTGCGGGACCAGTGTGGACGTCCATTCGCGATGGCAGTTCAGTCACCGGCGCCGTGGTGGCGAGCTCTCCCGTGGATCGCGCGGTGCCACAACTCTTGCTTCGCGCTACCGATAACAGAGGATTCAGCGGAGACGGGCTGTTCAGCGATGTCACCTTTGTTCAGCGGCTGCGCACTGAGGGTGGGGTAGCTCCGAAGGTTTCCTGCAAAACCGGCCAGACCGTATCTGTGCCCTACAAGGCGGACTACAAGTTCTGGGTTGCCAGCTAAGCGGCGACGTATAGATGTGACAGTCCCACGGGTTGGAGCGAGGAGTGAAACCTTGGTGGGTTTCCCAGCCCTCAGATTGTCATAAAAAGTGGCTCGGTTCGGATCGTATGATCTGGGCCGAGCCACCTCCATTTAGAGATACGGTCTGCGCCGCGTGCATGCCCAGTATTTTCGCGAACGAAACTTCTCGAATGGCTATCTAAACGGCCCACAAATACGTGACACTGGGCATTTCATTAAAGGCAGGTCATTGGGGGTAGGTGTGGAGCGCGGCGCGCTGATCGCGGGCAAGTATGAACTTCAGGAGTTACTCGGCCGTGGCGGCATGGGTGAGGTATGGGCTGGGCGAGATAAAGACTTGCACCGCCAAGTCGCCGTAAAAATGCTTGTCGGGAGCGATGGCGCCGCACCTGAATTGTTGCGGCGATTTGAGCGGGAGGCGGTTGCGACCGCGCAGATCAACCACCCAAATGTCGTGGCCGTATACGACCGGGGCCTTCATGACGGCACGCCGTACTTGGTGATGGAACATATCGGAGGCGTCACGCTCACTGACTGCATGCGTGAGCCTGCGATGATGCATCCGGCGCGAGCTCTCACAATCGCCCAAGGGGTTTGCGCGGCGCTGGTCGCGGCGCATCGGGCCAAGGTCGTCCACTATGACATCAAGCCATCGAACATTATGCTCGCGGTCGATGGGGGCGTAAAAGTCGTTGATTTTGGCATTGCTGGTTTCACTCAAGCGCACACGTTTACTGTTGCCCCGACCAGCCTGCTCACCCCGGCTGGCACTGCCATGTATGGGGCGCCAGATCAGTTTCTTGACCAGCGAGGAGACGAACGCTCAGACCTGTATGCGTTAGGTAGTGTGCTGTATGCGCTTTTAGTGGGCGCGCCACCTTTTACCGGCCCTAATGACCTTTCGGTGGTTCGTCGAAAGCTTGATGAAGAACCCCCTTGGATAAACACCCTTCGGGCTGAAATTCCCGAATCTATCGCGCGGCTGCTCAACGAGCTTCTGCAACGCGATCCCGCTAACCGGCCCCAGACTGCGGAAATTGTTTATCAACGCCTTGAGGAGGCGCTAGCCTCGGAAGCCTCCCTTGATGCGGCGACAGGAAAGCTGGGCACGAAGCCTTGGCCGCTCACTAAGCCGCTGGTCGCGCCGCTGCCAGCAACTCTTCCCCTTAGCGAGGCTGTGCGGTCACCCACGGTGCAGCGCCGCTTGGTCGATGAACGTCGTCAGGCGCGGGGTTATCGGCTTCCAGCCGATGGGCTTCGAGCCGCGGTGTACTGGCTTCTTGGTCTCTTTACTTTTGTTGGCGGACTCACCGTTATCCATCAGCTCACTATCTTTTCTGAAAATGGGCGAGAAGGTGCACTGGAGGACTTCTTTGAGACCCGCACCGAAGACGTTGCCTTTTCCTTGCTAGGCGCTCAAGCCGCATGCGGCATCATCTTGATGATCTGTTGGTTGATGTGGTTCTATCGGGCGCGGGCGCGAGCCGAACAGTTTGCACCGGGGCGATTGCGATATAGCCCATTCATGGCAGTGCTCGGTTGGTTTATCCCGGTGGCGAATCTCTTTATTCCTAAGCAGATTGCTAACGATATATGGCATGCCTCCAGTCGAAGCCGTGATATGGCGCCAGCGCTGGTGTTGCATGCTTGGTGGTGCACTTGGCTCATTAGTTTCTTGACGTGGCCACTCTTGTGGGCTCCCTGGACGGAGACCGCAAGTTTGGAACTCGGCGGAGACTACACACTCGGTGTATATGCGTTCGACTCATTGACCTGGTTCAAGCTTTTCGTGAATGTGCTTGTCGCGCCGGTAGCTGTCGTTACCGCGTTGTTCGTGCACCGGCTCACGGCGATGCAAGCAGCCAAATCGGGTGAAGTGACTGATGGGCACGAGATCGTGATGATCACTTTTGCGAATTTTGAAGCGGATATTGACGACATTGACGAGATCACGGCTGCTGTGCTGATGACTCCTGGCGAGGTGCGGGATTTCAACGCAGGAACGTTAACTGTGGCCGATGATCCAGGCCGTTGGGGGATCAAGATTCCGGAGCATTGGCACGACGTGCTGTGGGGTCAGGTTGACCCGTAACAAAGACCTGCGAAACGAATGAACGGTACGTTTGTCGTCCTTGCCATCTTCGTGGAGTGAAGGTGTCTGCGGCTACAACTCGAGCGAATGCGTTCTTGTTTGGACCTTATAAAACATGTTCATATCGCTTGCACATATCTGATCTGTTTAAGGGTTTATAGTCGCCTTTCATCCTTCAACTCGACCCTAAATGTAGTTTGCACGATATTTTGGCACGCTCTCCCAAAACCGAAAATCACGTGATCGAATTGCGGCCTGAGAATCACATAGTTGAGGAGAACTCATGCGACTGCGTTCGATATTGACCGGCATCATTGCTTTATCAACCGTCGTCGTTGCGGCAGTATTCGGCACGGCGGCGCCCGCTCAAGCCGCCACACCTCAAGGGGTCTGTGGCTATTCATACTGGGAAGTTGATAGGGAAGTCATCGATGACGCATGGACAGGCGCCAAGCTCGCCACCACGTATCTCATGTGGAACGGCACCTACAACTGCGTAGTGACAATCGCTCAGTCATACCACGTGAGCAGCGGCAGTAACCCATGGTTGACCGCCGAACTGTGGACCATCGATGGTGGACACAGAGTTGACGAGGGCGCATACCGTTCTTACGCCGGCCCGGTGAAGCTGCGCGCGCCAAGCTGCGTGAAATGGTGGGGCGATGCCTACGGCAATGGCCTTTGGGGCAACACCTCCCGTGGGAACAACTGGGGTCACTGCTAATCGAGTCCCAGGTAGGGCAGGGGAGTGCACCGTCACGGACACTCCCCTGACGGCGTTCTTGCGCTGATAAATACGGCCGTATTCCCAGGTAAAAATCGCCTCGGCAAGCCAACGATGGCCGCTAGAGAGAATACGGCTAGCCCTCGGGATGACCGTCGTAGGCGCGAATCTTGTACTCCGTCGTCTCTAGAGCAAGGGTCAGCTCGCGTAGTTGCCGCTTAATGCGATCGCGCTGGTCGAACATGATGCGCCGACGTTCTGGGATAGTGCTCGCGCCTTGATCCACCAGCGATATATAGCGCTTGAGGTCGTGGATAGTCATTCCGGACAACCGCATGCGGGCGAGAAAAACGAGTCGACGCAAGTCGAATGCGGTGAACTCGCGGTACCCGGAGGCGTTGCGAGCCGGCCGCACCAGACCTTGTTGCTCGTAGTAGCGAAGAGTGTGCGGGGACAGGCCCACTAGTTTGGCGGCCTCGGCGACACCGATTGGGGGCGCCGAGGCATCGATCGTAGAGTCGTCAAGTAGTCCCTGGACGGCGTCAATCACTGAGGTGAAAGGCTCTTCGCTCGAGGCGAGAACACGCCCGATCAACTCTTCGGTTGCCATAGAAACATCGTAAAGCCGATCAGAACGCACGCACGGCCGCAGGCACGCCTGGAAAGTCCGCTGATGCGCTCAATTCGGCCCATTTTCGCACGTCGTCGAGCGATCGCTGATAGGTGCGGGTGAGGTTGCGGACGGCCTCTGCGCCTAGAGGTAGACGCAAGGGCGCATCAGTGCTTTGGACCATTTCCCGGATAGCGATGGCAGCTCGTTGCGGATCACCTTCTTGCATGCCATCGGCATCGGCCATATTCGCGCGGATTGCACCGGTTACGTTGTGGTACATAGCATCCGCCGTTGCGGTTTTGAGCACGTCTGAGGCGTTGAACTCGGTGCGGAAGCGGCTCGGCTCGACAATCAGTACTTTGATTCCGAACGGAGCCACTTCGCCGGAAAGTGCCTCGGACCAACCTTCCAATGCGAACTTCCCAGCTGAATAACTTCCGACGGCCGGAAATGACATGCGGCCGCCTTGGCTGCTCATCTGCACGATCGCACCGGAGCCATGTTTCCGCATGTGGGGCAGGATCGCTCTGACATACGCGGCTGGGCCGAACAGGTGTTGTTCGAGCATGTCGCGTAGCGCGGCGTCAGTGATCTCCTCGGCGGCTCCGATCTGCCCAGCGCCGGCGTTGTTGACGAGCACATCGACGTGCCCGAACCGCTCGACCCCGGTCTGCACGACTGTGGCGGCACCCGCGGTATCCCGTACGTCGTGCTGAAGTGCGAGAAGTTGATCCCCATACGTGGCCCGCAATTCGCTGAATCGTTCCACTCGCCGTGCGGTGCCGATAACTCGTTCGCCGGCTCGCAATGCCGCCTCGGCGAGCGCGAGGCCTATTCCTGAGCTCGCGCCGGTTATCAGCCATGTTTTTGTATTTCTCGCGGTAGTCATGAACATGACGGTAAAGATTCGAGTGCGCTCGAACGCAAGGGACTTTGCGCCGTGAATATCGCAGAGCTCACCGGCATTGAGATGTTTTGTCGGGGCTCGAGCCGAAGGCGACAGATTGATATGCGTGCTTCATTGCCCAGAATCGTTGTGTTCACGAGACTAGTTGTAGGCGAGCTGACTTTTACCATGATCGGTAACAGCGGATTTTGAGCATGAAGGAGAAGAACCAATGGGATCTCAGCCCACAGTGGCGGTTTTCGGGGCCTATGGGCACACTGGGCGCTTTGTCGTTGCGGAGCTGCGTGACCGAGGATTCGCCGCGATTCTCTGTGGTCGAGACGCCAGCAAATTGAAGGAAATGGCGACGACCTTTACTGGGTTCGACGTGCGCCCCGCCTCGGTGGACGACACGTCCTCCCTCGATCGCGCACTCGCTGGCGCGGATGCTGTGATTAACTGTGCCGGGCCCTTTGCCACAACGGCGGCGCCCGTTATCGAAGCGGCACTACGGGCGAGGATCCCGTATGTGGATGTGGCCGCTGAGCTTGAAGCCAACATTGATACGTTCACGCACTTCGCGGAGCGTGCCCGAGCCGCGGGCACGGTAGTCGTGCCAGCGATGGCGTTCTTCGGAGGGCTTGGCGACCTGCTCGCAACCGCGGCGATGGGTGATTGGACCACGGCCGATGAAGCCCATGTGGCCTATGGGCTGAGTAGTTGGCGTCCCACCGCTGGAACCCGTGCCTCGGGCGCGGTGTCCCGGCAGCGTCGAGGCGATCGGCGCATTCGATACTCCAACGGGCAGCTCGAGTATCGCCAGGACGAACCACCCACCTTGCAGTGGCCCTTTCCCGAGCCGGTGGGTTCCACAACAGTCATTGGTGAATTCACGATGGCTGACGTGATAACTATTCCCAGTCATTTGTCCATTCCCGAAGTCTGCACATACATGACAGCCGCGGCGGTCCAGGACGTGTTGGCTCCCGATCCACAGGCACCCGATCCGGTTGACGAACGCGGACGGTCTGATCAGACTTTCCTGGTCGATGTGGTTGTGCGCGCTGGCGGTGTTGAACGACGTGCCGTGGCTACAGGCCAAGACATTTATGCGGTCACCGCGCCGCTCGTGGTAGAAGCGGTGGACCGGATCGTCACTGGGCGCATCAACACGGTCGGTGTCGCCTCAGCTGGCGCGATTTTTGATGCACCGGATTTCCTCCGTGCGTTGTCACCGCATATCTCTGTCGAACTGAGTCTATGATCGGCTGCTTCGGGATCTAGCCGTTTTTACGCCCTCCTATGGCGTCCACTTGCGCGTGCGGTCAGCGACAGTATTTTGCCGTGGCTACCACAAAAAGAAGTTGTTTGTCTCTCGAGCTTCTTAGCGCAAAAATTTGGTGCGTGCGAAACGGTACGTCACTGATTCCTTTGGGGGCGCGGACGCACAGCCACAGTGGGCGATGGCCCTGCTGATCAGCAAAGTATGAGATGGAGGGAATCATGTCTAAAGGTGTCGCGAGCGAGATGTTATCAACCCGCCCACTGGGGGATACCGGCATGGAGATCACCAGGACTGGGTTCGGTTCGTGGGCGGTCGCGGGCTCTGGATGGCGTTTCGGCTGGGGCCCGACCGATGACGCGGAGTCAGTCGCGGCGATTCGGCACGCTATTGAGTCTGGCGTGAACTGGATTGACACCGCCGCTGTTTACGGATTGGGCCATTCTGAAGAGCTAGTCGGACGGGCGATAAGCGCGCTGCCAGAGGCTGATCGGCCACTTGTTTTCACCAAGGCCGGGCTGGTCTGGGATCCGGAAAATCCCACCGCCGCGCCTAGTCGAATTATGCGCCCGGACAGCGTTCGCCGAGAGGTGGACGATTCGCTACGCCGTCTCGGCGTCGAACGAATCGATCTCTACCAGGTTCATTGGCCTGACACGGGTGAGTCTTTGGAATATGCCGGAGATGGCAACGGAGGAGTTTCTCCCAACGCAACGCCGCTGGAAGAATATTGGCAGGTGATGGCGGAGCTAAAAGCCGAGGGCAAAGTACGTGCGATCGGTTTGTCCAACCACACCGTTGATCTTCTTGCCCGTGCCGAGAAAATCGCTCACGTCGATGCGATCCAGCCGCCGTTTTCGGCGATTAACCGCTCGGCGGCGCCCGAGATCGCATGGGCCGGGCAACACAACGCCGGAGTGATCGTTTACTCGCCTATGCAGTCTGGGCTGCTAACCGGCGCGTTCACCGTGGAGCGGGCCAAAGCGCTTTCCGCGGATGACTGGCGGGCCTCGCATGCTGATTTCACCACCGGTTTGGCGGCGAATCTTGCGCTCGCTGACGCACTGCGCCCGATCGCGGCGCGACATGACGTTACGGTCGCTGAGATCGCTATCGCTTGGGTATTGGCATGGCCGGGTGTTGCGGGTGCGATCGTCGGCGCGCGTCGGGCCGCGCAAGTAGATGGCTGGCGGGGTGCCGGAGCGGTGAAACTTACCGCCGACGATCTAGAAAACATCGGGTCCGCTATCACTGTTACCGGTGCGGGCACCGGGCCCACTCACCCCTAACTGGCAGAGCTGTCTCGGTCGGTATCCCCAATGCATCCCACCGGCCGAGATCTTCCAGCGGTTGTGTTGAAGTACATCGGGAGGAAAAATTGACTAAACGTGTGCTCATGATGTTGACCAGTGTGGACACATTGGGAGATAGCGGAGTATCTAACGGTTTCAATGCCGCCGAGGCTTCCCACCCATGGGTGGTTTTTCGTGCGGCCGGTTTTGGCATTGATGTGGCGAGCACGGCGGGTGGTCAGCCGCCACGTGATGAGGTTGATCTTTCTGACCCCGATCAAGCTGTTTTTTTCGCGGAGGCAGCCCAGAAACTGGCCCATACGCCCAAGCCGAGTGACATTGATCCAGCCGGCTATCACGCTATTTTCTTTGTTGGCGGTCACAGCACGATGTGGGACTTTCCTGACAACACTGAATTGGCATCACTGGCGCGGGCGATTTATGAGAGCGGTGGCGTGGTCGCGGCCGTGTGCCATGGCCCGGCGGCTTTGATCGGTCTCACATTGTCGGATGGCTCTTTTCTTGTCGATGGCAAGCGGGTCGCGGCGTTTACGAAGTCAGAAGAGATCGCTGGCGGGATGATCAACATCATCCCCTTTGTTCTCTCTGAACGGCTCACTGCGCAGGGTGCGCACCATATTCCCGCATCCGACTGGAGTGAAAATGTTGTTCGCGACGGACGCCTTGTCACCGGACAGAACCCGGCGTCCGCCCGTGCCGCCGCCAGGGAGGTGGTCATGGCTTTGGCTCAGTAGCGTGAAGGGATTTTCTCGCGGGTTAGCGGGGCGGTACAACGAGTGTTCCCGCCCGTTTGATCCAGCGTGTGACAATCTCGGTGTGCACACTGTTGATTCCCGGTAGCACGCCAATGCGTTCGACTAGGTATTGATGTAGATCGCCGACGTCGGTGAACTCGAGTATCGCCAGGATCTGGGTTCTTCCGGTGGTTGTCGAGGCGAAGGCAACCTCGGAATGCGAGCGCAGGGCTTGCGAGATGGTGCTGAGTGCAGCGGGTTGTATTTCCATCCAGCAGATCACGTCGAGGTTCCGTCCGTATAGTTTCGGGTCAATTTCGACCTCGAACATCAGTGTGCCGCGATTAGTGAGTTCGGCGATCCGCCGCCGGACTGTGGTTTCCGGGACTCCGGTTGCCCGGGCGAGCCGGGCGCTGCTCATTCTCCCATCGACGGCAAGTAGCCGAAGAAGGTGTATGTCGGAGTTGGACAGTGCAGGGCTGGGCCATTGCTCGGTTTCGTCTTTGGAGGGCGCGTCGGGACGCAGCGCATCCTGTTCTTCCGGAGTTAGCGCCTCCAGACGCCCGGGCCATCCGCCGACCCCGGCGACTGGGGTCAGCAGGCGTTGGGCACTCACTGTTGCGATACCCGCGCTGCGTCGAAATCGTTCGAGTGCTGTAGCACCATCGCGTGCCTCCGTAGGCAGCCGAAGAATGCAGCTGATTCCTCCGTCCCCGGCAAGGACAGCGACCCAGGACGTGTCGTCGCGCTCGGCAAGCGCGCGCATGAGGCCATCTGATGAGCCGCTGGGCGCCATTATGCGGAGGAACCACTCTTCGTTTTGCGACTCGTCGCGGGTAAGTCCAACAACGCGCAGGGCCAATCGGGAGCGCAAACGATGGTAGCGGCGTGAGACGGCGCGTTCGGAAAGCCCAAGGACCGCCGCGATTCGCGTAAACGACGCTCGTCCGTCAAGTTGCAGCGCGTGCAGCACTTGACGATCCTGATGATTCAATGTGACTGATTCCGCCATATCTTCGCATGATAGCGCCAGAAACCTCCGTTCTAAGGCTTGTGCATGGTGTGATATCGCCGAACGCCGCACATTAAAAAGCGAACTGCCCTTTATCCGTTCGGTTCTGCAAGACTGACGATTCTCGAGGAGATTCCCATGCTTACCGTTGTCCCCATCCGTTACGTTGCCGACGTGGAAGCATCTCGGCGCTTCTACGAAGGCCTCGGCTTGGAATACCGCGCTGAAGCGAGTGTCCCGGTGTGGGCGCACCTTGAGGCCTCGGCCGGCGCTGTGGGCGTTCATGATGCGTCAGTATCCAAAGGACGCGCGCCAGGCACTGTGGAACTGGCTTTCTCGACCGACGAGCGGCTCGAAGATGTCTCTGTTCGGCTCGCGGCTCGTGGCTACGAGCACACGCTATTTGATGAAGACTTTGGGCGGAGCATCCGAGTCACCGATCCCGACGGCATCGTCGTTCAGATACAAGAGCTCGATCCCGAGGTCATGCGCCATTCTCAATCGCAACTGTGAGGTTCAGTTTGATGAGGATGGGTGACGACGTTTTCTGTTCCTGCTAGTGCGAACAGTAGATCCGATCACTCTCAAATTCCGTCAAACTGTTATTACCCGCAACAGATTGCCGCCTTCTCAATATGTTGCGGATAATGCGCGCCCACGGATCAGCCCAAGGTGATAAAAGGTGATGCCCCGCAGTCGAATCTGCTGCGGGGCTCCTTTGCCGAGAAAGACTTCGTTAAGAACTAGGCGAGTGAAACAGAATGCGCGGTAACGCGGCCTGATGTTATTCGTCGTTAGCTGGCCATGGCAGCACGCTCTGCTTCGCTGAGTTGAATGATCTGAACGTAATTTCCGTCCGGGTCAATGGCTGTGCCGAACCAACTGCCGTTGCGATCCTCGAGTTTGGAGAGCCACTGGGCGCCAAGTTCGTCGAACTTCGCGGCTACTGCTCGCGCGTCGGCGACGTCGAAATTGAGGATGATTCGTCCGGGCTCGGGGTTCGTATCGCCGATGTCGTCGCGCGTATCGACAAGCAGATAGAAATCACCGAATTTGAGGATCCGATATCCGCCCTCGGCGTTGTCGAGCTCAGGACTTAGCGCGGCGGCATACCAATCCCCTAGACGTTTTGGGTTAGTGCTGGACAATAGAATGCTGCCAAGTGTTGGCGAGGTCATGCGTCCTCCAATTAGGGCGTCGAAACTAGCTGTGTTTTTTCTACGCCATTGGTGTGACTTTTCGCGTTAGCCCAGGTTGGGTTGCCGCGCCCTGTTTCAAATATTGTTCATCTTCTTAGTTGGCCGGGTGAGATATGTGCGGCGTTGTGGCAGGCCAATGCGCCATGGCGACAGCAATTTGATGGGCGGTCGTTGTCGTATCAGTGGTTCAGTAGGTCGAACTGGTGCGTCCTTTGTGCGGCATCGGATTCTTGCGAGATAAACCGCCCCAGTTCTCCTATGGTGCTCATCAATGGCGCCGGGAACACGACGGTGGTGTTCTTGTCCACCCCGAGTTCCACCAAAGTTTGCAGGTTTCGAAGTTGGAGCGCCAGGGGATGCGCGACCATTTTGTCTGAGGCGTCTCCGAGAGCGGCGGCGGCGAGAGATTCACCCTGGGCGTTAATAATCTTCGCTCTTTTTTCTCGCTCGGCCTCCGCCTGTTTAGCCATCGCCCGTTTCATGGTTTCCGGCAACTGTATGTCTTTAAGCTCGACGACAGTGATCTCGACACCCCAGTCGGCTGTTTGTACTTCTAGAATTTCTTGAATACTGATATTTATTTGGTCGGTTTCCGACAAGGTTTCATCCAATGTGTGTTGACCTACAACCTTACGCAGCGTGGTTTGGGAAATCTGACCAATCGCCGCGTAGAAATCTTCGATCGCGACGACTGATTTCACCGCATCGGTTACTCGGAAATAGGCCACAGCTGACACATCAATGCTGACGTTATCTCTAGTGATAATGCCTTGGGATCGAATGGGCTGAGTGATGATGCGCAGCGAGACACGATGCAAACTATCGACAATAGGAATAAGAAATTTTGCGCCTGGAGGCCAGGTCTTGTGGAGCTTTCCGAGGCGAAATACGACACCTCGCTCATATTGTTTAATGATGCGAACTGACAATGCGAGTATCACCAGAATAAGCACTACAACAATGATGAGAGTGAAAATGAATACCTGCATGACCGCTCCATTCGCCGATGGTGGGTGACTCACTACCATCCGCGCAGCGCACTATTGACGACCGGGCTTTCGCGGGCAATCAGCTTGCCCCGTCATTCTTAATTCTACCCGTCCTCATGCCGTCTGCCCCGAGAGCGACGGAAGGCGCTTAGCGGTCATAAATGAAGAGGTGTTGCGAGATGCATGTGCTTCATGCGACGGGTTTCAATCGCTGGACTGGCTTATCGTGGCGCTTGAAACCCGTTAGCGGTCCTGATCTGAGGCACTGTTGCTGCCCGCACTGTGACAGGTTTGCTGGCCTCTGGTTGCGGAACAGGTTTGGGGAGCAAGGGCCGCAAAGCGTCGGCGGCTAGTTGGGTGAAGCGTGGATCATATCGGCGCCCGGTGAGCGTTGAAATTCGGCTCTGTGTGAATTGATCGCTACTGTACTTTTCCAGATATCCGATAGCTGATGCGATATCGGTTCCGGGGTGGCCGGCTGCGGCTTCGAGAGCGACTCGCAATGGATCGCGCTTTTGGGATGTTCGAGCTTTTTTATAAAGGTCTTCCTTGGAGATGCCGAGGGCACTTTGTAGTGTTGCTTCAAGTTGTGCTCGCGCGTTTTCTTTAGTTTCCGAAAAAAGACTTTCTTCGATTTCCTCAGCGGTGACAACCTTGTCGCCCGATTGGTGACTTAGGTATTCTGCCGCGGTGTTGGTGGGCGTTTCGCGCTTGTGAGTTTTGTCAG
>JABFVL010000040.1 GCA_013362805.1 Mycobacteriales bacterium
ATCTTGTCGTGCGCAGCATGCATCGCGCATTTGACGCGATGCGGGTGCCCAGAGCCGCTGTGTTGGTGAAATGTGTGAACCGAATCCCACACGCGCGAGGTCTGGGTTCATCTTCGGCGGCGATTGTGGGAGGCATCCTCGCGGCCCGGGCTCTGGTCGCCGAACCACGTTTTTCCGACGCCGAGGTGCTTGCTCTGGCGGCCGAGATGGAGGGCCACCGCGACAATGTGGCCGCTTGCGCGTTGGGCGGTGTGGTGTTGAGCTGGGTGGTCGGTGGGGTTATTCGCACAGCCCCACTTGCTGTGTCACCCAAATTGTCAGTGGTGCTTTATGTTCCGCAGCACGAAGTAAAAACCGAGGCGGCGCGGGCGGTGCTGCCCGATAAGGTGCCGCACCAACATGCCGCGGCTAATGCCGCAACTGCCGCTTTGCTCATTCACGCACTCACACAAGATCCAGCTCTACTGTGGGATGCCACGCAAGATTGGTTGCATCAGCCGTATCGCGCCAATGTGATGCCGAACTCCTTTGCGCTGTTGGAGAAGTTGCGAGGTGCCGGAACTCCCGCGGTACTTTCCGGCGCCGGCCCATCAGTTTTGGCTTTTACTTCCCCGGGTACAACACCCGCTCATGTCGATGGATTCGCAGCGCATCCTCTAGCGATTGCCGAGGTAGGCGCACAAGTGAGCTAAAGGACACCCCGGTTGCGGCGGGAACAAACAGTGTCGTACGCTCACGTTGTCGAGCAGTCAACAAAGTGGCAATTTCGACCTTCGTGAGTTATCTGCCGCCTCTGGCGCCTCTTTCGTAAGAAGACTCTTCGAAAGAATCACCAGCAAGGCGGGAACACACTAAGTGCCGAATCTGTTGCTCTTGATGACACTGACGTCTAGGCTGCTTGGCAGCACGCCACCTCTTCGGCACGCAATTTTGCCGAAAACCCGGTAGTCCTTCATGATTGCTGGATTCTGGCCTTGGCGAATCCACTGTGAATCCCTTAGGTGTGGCGGTTGAAAATCTCTCCATCCCAAACCGTGGCAACATCTGCCGCGGCCGCTCACCAGGGAAGGAAACCCATTGAGCGACACCACTGAAACACTGTCTTCCCCCACCGTGGCGACTGATACGCAAGCCCAGGCGAGCAGCAGCCGTCCACGGCGCAGAGCCAGTGGACTATCCGGCATGCTCCTGCCCGAGTTGAAACGCCTCGCTGGCGAACTAGGGATCAGCGTTGGTGGTCTACGAAAAGGCGACCTGGTCGCCGCAATCGCGAGTAAGCAAGCTGGCGAAGCCGGTTCTGCCACTCCGGCACCGGCGCAAGCCTCAGAGCCCGCCGCTGAACAGAGCGCGCCAACTCGCAGCAGCCGTCCACGACGCAGAGCTTCCCGCCCAGCGGGTGCACCAGTTTCTGGCGAAGCGGAAGCCACCAATGAACCCGCCGCCAGTTCTGAAAAGCAGAACGTGCCGAGCGAAAACGAGACACCAAGCGAAAACGCCGCTGAGCCACAGGCCGAAAAGCGTCAGCCGTCCCCTCAGCAAGAACGTCGGGATCGTCAGCGGGAACGTCAATCGGAACGCCGTAATGATCGTGACTCCGAGCGCGATGGCAACGAGCGGGACAACAACCGCAGCGAGCGCAATGAGCGCAACGAACGCGGTGATCGGGACAGTAACCGCAACGAGCGCAACGAACGCGGTGATCGGGACAGTAACCGCAACGAGCGCAATGAAGAAGGCAACGAGGATCGCGGTAACCGTGGTCGCAATCGTCGTGGCCGCTACCGCGATCGCAATGATGACCGTGGCGGTCGGAACGATGACCGTGGCGATCGCGGCGGTCGCGGCGATGACCGGGGCAACCGCAATGACGACCGCGGCGGGCGCAATGACCGCGATCGTAATCGTCGTGGCGGGCGGGATCGCGGCTATGACAATGAGCCGGCCCTCGCCGAAGACGATGTGCTGATTCCTGTAGCTGGAATCATCGACATTCTCGACAACTACGCCTTCGTTCGCACGTCCGGCTATCTCGCGGGCCCGAACGATGTTTACGTTTCTTTGTCCCAGGTCCGTAAGAACGGGCTGCGACGCGGTGATGCCGTCACTGGTGTAATCCGTCAGCCACGTGAGGGCGAGCGCCAAGCCAAGTACAACCCGTTGGTGCGCTTGGATTCTGTGAACGGCATGGACGTGGATCAGGCCCGTAAGCGGTCTGAGTTCCACAAGCTCACACCCCTCTACCCGCAAGATCGCTTGCGGTTGGAAACTGAGCCGCAGCAGCTCACTACTCGTGTCATTGACTTGGTAATGCCCATCGGTAAAGGCCAGCGTGCCTTGATCGTTTCGCCGCCCAAGGCTGGTAAAACGATGGTGCTGCAAGCTATCGCCAATGCGATCACCACGAATAACCCCGAGTGTCATCTGATGGTCGTGCTGGTCGACGAACGGCCCGAAGAAGTCACCGACATGCAGCGTTCGGTGAAGGGTGAGGTTGTCGCCTCCACCTTCGACCGTCCGCCACAGGACCACACCACGGTCGCGGAACTTTCCATTGAGCGTGCGAAGCGTTTGGTGGAACTGGGCCACGACGTAGTCGTGTTGTTGGACTCCATCACCCGTTTGGGTCGCGCCTACAACTTGGCGGCACCAGCGAGCGGACGAATCCTGTCCGGTGGTGTGGACTCGACGGCTCTGTACCCGCCGAAGCGTTTTTTGGGTGCGGCGCGAAACATCGAAAATGGTGGTTCGCTCACCATTATCGCCACGGCTCTCGTCGAGACTGGTTCGACAATGGACACGGTGATTTTCGAAGAGTTCAAGGGAACCGGTAACGCTGAACTCAAGCTGGACCGTCGTATCGCCGACAAGCGGGTTTTCCCAGCTGTTGACGTTGACGCCTCTGGCACGCGTAAAGAAGAGATTCTGCTCGCGCCGGAAGAGCTTGGCGTGGTGTACAAGCTACGCAAGGTGTTGCATTCGTTGGAGACGCAGCAAGCACTGGATCTGTTGTTGGAGAAGCTCCGCGACACCCGCACGAATGCGGAGTTCCTGATGCAAATCGCTAAGACCACACCTGGCGAATAGAACGATAGAAAGTGGGCCGCACCTCATCTAAGGTGCGGCCCACTTTCTATGCTTACCTTGGTCTTTGCCGCCCTGTGTGCCATGGCGGGAACCCCGATGGTGGGCCGTGCCGTGGTGTAAACACCGGTTCTGCCCCCGGCCTGAGTGCTGGGAATATTTTCAGCCATGGCACACTTGACAATTGCGTGGCAATAGAAATTGCCTGTGGTGGTGATTCCGCCGCCCTGCTCACCCGATACCGGTTCACGTCACTCGACGACCCGGCGATCGCCAGTTGAAAGAGGAGCCATGAAGGCCGATATTCACCCGCAGTACGTTGTCACCGAAGTCAGCTGCTCCTGTGGCAACACCTTCACCACACGTAGCACCGCTAAGAGCGGAAAAATCTCCGCTGAAGTGTGCTCACAGTGCCACCCCTTCTACACCGGCAAGCAGAAACTGCTCGACGCCGGTGGCCGTGTTGCCCGCTTCGAGGCTCGTTACGGCAAGAAGAAAGACAGTAAGTAGCTCATCTTTCGGCGTTTACCAGGGCACCTTCGGGCGGCCTGGTAAACGTCGTTTTTTATGCCACTCGCCCGGGGTGGCTAGCCCTTTTAGAGAGGCCTGTCATGGCGCAAAAACACAGCGGGAAAGTAGCTGCCTACCTCACCGAATATGGTGAGCTGGAACAACGTCTAGCCGACCCAAGCATCCACGCTGATCAGGCCATGGCTAAGAAACTAGGCCGTCGGTATGCCGAACTCGGCCCCATTGTCGCGACCGTGCGCGAGCTGGATCAAACAAGAGAAGACGAAGCGGCGGCGCGTGAGCTCGCTGACGAAGATGAAGCTTTTGCTCTCGAAGCGCAGACATTGGCAGAACAGCAGATGGCACTTGAGGCGAAGCTGACCGAGCTGCTGCTACCCCGTGACCCTAGTGACGCGAAAGACGTCATCTTGGAAGTGAAGGCCGGCGAGGGCGGCCAGGAGTCCGCGCTTTTCGCTGGTGATTTGCTCCGCATGTATTTGCGCTATGCAGAACGTCAGGGTTGGAAGACCGAGATCATTGATGCCGCCGAGTCAGACTTGGGTGGCTATAAAAATGTTTCGGTGGCGATCAAATACAAGGGCCTCCCAGCTGAGGGCAGAGGTATTTGGTGGCGAATGAAGTACGAGGGTGGCGTACACCGAGTTCAGCGCGTTCCCGTCACCGAGTCCCAAGGGCGCATTCACACCTCGGCGGCCGGTGTGCTCGTGGTTCCCGAGGCTGATGAAGTAGATGTCACCGTTGATCCCAACGAACTCCGTATCGATGTGTATCGCTCATCGGGCCCGGGTGGTCAGTCAGTGAACACTACCGACTCCGCTGTCCGCATCACCCACTTGCCTACTGGCATCGTCGTCAGCTGCCAAAACGAGAAATCACAGCTACAAAACAAAGAATCGGCGATGCGAATTTTGCGAGCGCGTCTGCTAGCCGCCGCACAAGAAGAAGCCGAAGCGGCGGCGTCAGCTGAGCGCAAGAGCCAGGTGCGCACCGTGGACCGTTCCGAGCGCATCCGCACATATAACTTTCCTGAAAACCGTATTTCGGATCACCGGGTGGGTTTCAAGGCCTACAACCTTGACCAAGTTCTCGACGGGGATCTCGATGCGGTGCTTGACTCGTTGGTCACCGCGGACATAGCAGCCAAATTGGCCGCTGTTCCCAGCGGTGAATGACATTCAGGCGGGCGTAACACCCGCGATACCTCAAAAAATGGCACATGAAGCCGCCGAGGAGCGCAATACTGGCTCGATGGCAGATTCTCGCAATCAGGCAGCAACAGGTCGGCATCGTGCCGTAGCGGAAGAGAACACTGGGCTCAGTGTGAGACGAGCGGTCGCTATCGCGGGTGCCCAGCTTTCCGAAGCTGGAGTTCCAAGTGCCCGGGTGGACGCGGAGCTTCTCGCGAGTTTTGCCCTTCAAGTCCCGCGTGCCCAGCTTGGTTTGGTCTCTGGATTTACCGACGAGCAGGCAGATCGATTCGAAGAACTGATAGCCGAACGCGTTAACCGGGTGCCATTACAGCACCTCACCGGCGAAGCGGCCTTTCGATATTTGAGCCTCGCGGTGGGTCCTGGGGTGTTCATTCCTCGGCCAGAAACTGAGTATCTCGTCGAATGGGGCCTGGAAAAGCTCCGAGGCGTGGAGAGCGCGGTCGCGGTCGATTTGTGCGCTGGTTCTGGTGCGATCGCTCTGTCGCTAGCTCACGAAATGTCGAACGTGAACGTGCACGCAGTAGAGCAAGACGAACTCGCCGTGGCGTGGTTGCAACGCAACGCCAAGGAACAAGCGGGCAAGGGCGATCACCCCGTCGACGTCTATGCCGAGGACGCGACCAGTTCAGAAACCCTGGCGGAGTCGAACGGCGCGGTAGACCTGGTCCTATCCAATCCGCCATATATCCCGCTTGGTTCCTCCGTCGCGCACGAAGTGCACCACGATCCCGCCCATGCGCTGTGGGGCGGTGTTGATGGCTTGGACGTGGTTCGTGGCGTTATCGTCACGGCGTCTCGCTTACTGAAACCCGGTGGCTGGTTCGGTTTCGAGCACGGTGAACAACACACGTTCGCCGCGGCCGAATTGTTGGACGCCCAAGAGTGGACCAGCGTCGATCACCTGGATGATTTGACCGGGCGGCCACGATTCACGATCGGCCAGCGGCGATAGCCGGTGCGTTCTCAGCTTCGACGCAGTGACAAAATTGGCCGTTATGAGCGAACTTTTTGACTGTGGTGACCGCGAACAGCGCGCTTCTGGCATCGCGGCGGCGATTCAAGCTGTGCGTCAAGGCGAACTCATCGTTATGCCCACCGACACGGTGTACGGGATAGGCGCTGATGCGTTTAATGCCCAGGCAGTAGCAGGATTGCTCAAGGCAAAGGGGCGCGGTCGTGACATGCCAGTGCCGGTATTGGTCGGTGCACGTCAAACAGTGCAAGGACTGGTTAATCATGTCTCGCCCGCAGCTCAGGACTTGATGTCCGCCTTCTGGCCTGGTGGTTTGACCTTGGTAGTGGCCCAAGCGCCAAGTTTGCGCTGGGATTTGGGTGACACCGATGGCACTGTCGCCGTCCGCATGCCCTTGCACGCTGTTGCCTTGGAGGTGCTTGCCGCGACGGGGCCAATGGCGGTTTCTTCGGCCAACATCTCTGGTCAACCCGCGGCCTCGTCAGCGGAGCAGGCTCGGTCACAATTGGGCGATTCGGTGGATATATATCTGGAAAGTGGGCCGATTGGTGATCCAGTCGCCTCGACTATTGTGGATGTCACGTCCACCCCGAGGGTGTTGCGCCAAGGTGCCATAACACTAGAGAAGTTGCGAGACGTCGTCCCCGACATTATTGGCCCGAACTCACCGGGCGCCGAGCAGAAAGAAGCCGCGTGATGGCAGCCCCATTTTTGTTTCCGGTAGGGCAAGACTTGGGCCCAGTTTTCACTAATCCCGACGCGACCATGCCTGAACGCTATGACATTCGCATTAGCGACGGTGTGGTCATGCTGGAAGCTTCTGAATATCAATTGTGGTGGCTGGCCCATTCGACACCAGAGCTGGTTAAAGCGAATGGCGGTTGGGATCGCTCACACGTGGAGTCATACGCGGCGCACTACAACATCGCGAACGCGGGCGACATGATTGACCAGCTAGTGGCTGATCAGGTGTTGGCTCAGGTGGATTCCGAGGAAGAAGCCATTCGAACGTTCGCTCTAGAGCACCGAATTTTTCCGTTGCAGCGAAGCTTGGGCAACACCGCCGCTGAACCATTCACGTACAAGCTGGGAATGACACCTGAAGGCGCCGTCTCGGTGGATGTCGACGTATTTCAGCTGTGGACATTTGGGCATCAATCGGAATCGCTGCATCACGCCGCTGTGATTTTGGCTAAACAACGGGCAGATAACGAAGAAATGCCCGACGAGATGATACCCACTGCGGAAGAATTGACAGAAGATTTTGTTCTGGCATTGCCCGGGTTGTTGGCAAGTCAGGTTCTATACCTGGATCGGAGAGACTAATGTCCATGCAGCCACGCCCGAACAGAAGAGCCAGCCGTGAAGGTTGGTCATCGGGAACCACAATGGTGGCGGGCGCCGCCGTCTCCGGTTCGGTAGCCGTTCTCGCGGGCGCGGCCGTAGCCCCCGTTGCCTTAGGTGTTGGCGCGGCCGTGGCTGTCGTCGCCGCCGCCAAGAAAGTCGCCAGCCTTCTCACCCGCCGCCGTGCGTCCAAAGAGACGGTGCGTCAGCAAGTTCAACGTCGCAACCCTCGCGTGAGTGAGGCAACCGACAGTGAATTGTGGGCCGAGCTCGCCGCCAGGCACAATCTGCGCCAGCAAGGGGCAATCCAACCTGGCCCCCGACGTCAGCAAAACCAGACGCAATATGCGGACATGAAAAACAATGCCGCGAAGTTTGACCTTAAATCCGACAAGCCGGGGCTGAAAAACTCCACTAAATGGAAAACAATGGCCAAGTGGGGTAAAGCCATTGGAAAAGGCTTGCTGGCTCTTGCCCGGAAGAGCGAGCGGTTTAATCAAGCCGAAGCCGCCGTTAAGAACAATGTCGTTGTGCGGAACACGCGTAAGGCCATTGGAGCGGTCAAAAAACAAGGCAATGGTCGGCGCCGCCGGGCGAACACTCGACCAGCTGTTAATACGCAAGCCCCGCAAACCCAGAACTTGGGTCAGCGCACGCCCGACCTGGCCCCGACCGCCCAGGTCGGCGCGCCACAGGGCTGGAAAGAAAAGCAACCAGTGGCCGGACAGCAAAGTCCTGGAAGCGTGGGGCAAGAGTCCAAGCCCGCTGTTACTTTCTCAACTGACCAAAGGGGTGGGGTCACTATTCACCACGGTGACCACATTGAGCAGCACGGAGGTTCGGGCCACATCGGCAAAATTGTTGTCAAAACGGCCAGCGGTAAAACAAGCGTCAAAGGCGATGGCGTGTCCATTGGAAGTGTTGATGGCGCGGCAATAGCGATTGGTAATAAGAGCGAGGCCACTGTTATTGGTGGCGGTGGTCCCGCGATCGCTGTTGGTAATCGAGCCAAAGCTACCTCGGTTAACACTCCGAAGAAATAGTGATGGGCGGCCGTGATCGCGTCGTCGCTTCAAACTTTAGAACGAGCCGCTGCCCAGCCGGGTAGCGGCTCGTTGCATGCTTGCCTGCATTGAGACCATGCGAAACTTGAGCTATGGCTGACGCTTTTACAGTTCTGCATGTGTGTCTCGGCAATATCTGTCGCTCACCGATGGCCGAACGGTTGTTCGCTCTGCGGGCCCGCGAAGCCGCCGAAGGTGTTGATCTGGTGCGTTCAGTGAGCGTCGGCACCGGAGATTGGCATGTTGGGGAATGGATGAACCCACCGGCCGCTCAACAGATTGAGATGCGTGGCGGCGACACGTCGAATTACGCCGCGGCCACCCTCAAACCCGAGGACATAGCTCAAGCTGACCTCATTCTTGCCGCCGCCACTGAACATATGGAACGACTGTTGGATCTCGCGCCTGAGGCAAGCGCGCGGATCTTCATGCTTCGTGAATTCGCTGACTTGCTAGCAAAAGTTGATAACGCGGGGCTACCAAAAATTCCGGATGACGTGGCGAAGCCTGTGCTGCTGAACGCCGTGCGAGAGCGTGGCATCGCGGTGGTACGGACGGCTGACGAACTTCGGGCGGAGCGTTTGCCCGATGCGCGCTACAACGTCGATGACCCTTGGGGGATGGGCGACCGAGTATTCGCCCGGGTAGCTCACGAGATCGATGACGCGGTGACCATCATTGCCCAGACAACCGTGAAGAATTAAGTCCAGGAGCATGCCGGCCATTGCTGTAAGCGCGAGGAACGGTGAGTGCTAGGCGCAATCCGGTTTGAATCTCACTCGAGCTTATTCGGGCCAAGGACGATCCCGCACATCTTGAATAAGTATCGCCCCGCATCTATGGGATGCGGGGGAGCTGCCTACCAAAACTGCGGAATGTGTCTTGAATGGAAAGAATTACGGGGCGGGTACTCGGTCTCAACCGCGAGCACCCACCCCGTACGGTCTTGGGGCTCGACCACAAGATGAGGGGCAAAGGTGGAGGGTTGCCGCGCCTCAAGCAGGAGCACTCCGAAGACCGCGCTTGGCTTCATAGAGTCCATCGCGACGCTTGCTTGAAGCGTTACAGCTTTTTCAAACTTTCTTTTTCCCATCAAATTGTGTGCGGTTCGGCCGCTCGGATTGCTCAGAATGTGCCCAGCTAGGCCGCATACCTGCCTGATTTTCGATGCGGCACGATGAACTACAGGAAAGTGTGTAGTGAGGAGCGTTTGGTGCCCAACTCCAGTGACGCGGAGCCAGAAGATCATCCAGTAACTGATGCTGAGGAGACCGCGAATCCGATGCCGACGTTGCTCGGCCACCTCAGTTTTGGCTTGGCGGCCCTGACCGTCACCGCATTTGCTGGGGCTTTGATCGCCGCGAAAGTTGCTTCGGCACCGGTCGGAATCGGTTTTGCGGTGGGTTGTGGAATCGTCTGGTTCTTCTTTTCGCTGTCTTCGTTTCTTATCGCGTGGGCGGACATGGTGAATCGCGAATTGATCATGCCCATCGGTTTGGGTGCTTATCTGCTCAAGATTTGCCTAGTTGGGTTCTTGGTATTCGCGATTTCCGAGGCCGATTGGAACGGTTTTCCGGGGCTGGTGTGGGGACTGATCGTCGGAACTGGCGTGTGGATGATGGCTCTGATTGGTTGGGGTTTGTGGCAGAGCGGGCGTCAAGAAATTCCAGACGAGTCCGCGGAGATCGCGGCGGAAGAAACGCCGAAAAAGGGTGACGATAAGTGATGAGACGCCTGAAATAGTCGGATAAATGGCGATGTTATGAGCGTGTTAAATATGCACAGCGTCAATCCGTGTGCCCCCCGAATCTGTCAGTTAAACCCCCTGGTAATCTTCGCGGTGTCATGAGTGATGACCAGCAGGATCGCGACCCCAACTGGGGCGCGAATGTTGGCTGGGCCATTGTCGCCACCCTCATAAGCGGAATTGTCTTCTGGGGCGGCGTCGGATGGTTGATCGACTGGTGGCTCGGCACGAAATTCATTGTTGGAATTGGCATTGTGCTCGGGGCTATCGGCGCCATCGTCTTGATATTCAAAAAATACATTCCGAATGACGACGACAACAACATCCAGCCCTGACCTCAGAGCCTGACGTCCCACCCAACCAGCGGTGGTGCGGAGCGCCAGTAGGGAAGGCCAGCGGAAGGGTGATGCGGTGACTGCACGGCCGGCACTAGAGTCCACGACTCTTGCCTCCGAGTTTCCACCGGGGCTTAAAGACTTCAACTTCAAGGTCCTATGGGAGTTCCAGCTTCTAGGGATCAATTTCGAGATCACCAAACTCACCGTTTTGCTGTGGGTCTCGGTGCTTGCTCTTGTGGTCTTTTTCTCCCTTGCCGTGCGCAACCAAAAAATGGTGCCGGGCCGCCTGCAATTCGCGGGTGAATCAGCCTACGGCTTTGTGCGCGACGGTATGGCCAAACCAATGATGGGCGAGGAAGGTGTGCGTTTCGCGCCCTATCTCACCACGCTATTTTGCTTCATCATCGTCAGTAACTGGTGGGCGATTATTCCGGTAGTCCAGATCCCCACTACTGCAAAGATTTCTCTCCCAGTTGTCCTAGCGCTTATCTCATATGTGCTCTTCAACTGGGTCGGCATTCGCAAACACGGCGTCAAGAAATACTTTGGCGGCATATTCTGGCCGGCCGGAGCCCCATGGTGGATTCTCTGGTTGCTTACGCCAATCGAGATCATTTCCACCTTGATTGCTCGGCCCGTCACTCTCGCTGTCCGGCTATTTGCCAACATGTTCGCCGGCCACATGCTGCTACTCGTATTCACCTTTGGTGGTGTAGCGCTATTGAATTCAGACAATTTCGTGAACAAAACGTTCTCGATTTTCTCTTTCGGAATGGCAATCGTCATGACGATATTTGAATTCATGGTGCAGATCATTCAGGCATACGTCTTCACGATCTTGACCGCCAGCTATCTACAAGGCGCTCTCGCCGAAGAGCACTAAGAACACAGATCTTCCGCGCGCAGCCGCACGCGGGGTAAGCCCGGGTCGAGCAAAAAGCCAGCCCGGTAACACAGGAGGAACCAATGACTGAGCTCGCCGAGATCAACGGCAGTCTCTCCGCCATCGGTTACGGCCTCGCGGCCATTGGCCCCGGCGTGGGTGTGGGTATGGTTTTCGCCGCCTACATCAAGTCCAGTGCACGTCAGCCCGCTTCGGCAAAAATGAACTTGCCGTACCTATTCTTGGGCATGGCATTGATTGAAGCGCTCGCGCTCTTCGGTCTCGCCATGGGCTTCGCTTACACCTAAACACTCGCAGCATCCATAGCCAGATGAGAGGAAGGCCGCTGTGGTAACCGCCTATGCGACCCAACTTGCCACCGTTCCGGTGTTGCGGGCGCAAGAAGAAGAGGAAGTACCGGTATTTCCCGTAGTGGGAGAGCTCATCATCGGTACCCTCGCCTTCGCGGTGCTGTGTTTCATCTTGTTGAAGTTTGTCTTCCCCAAGATGGAGCAGATGTACCAACAACGCGTCGCTGCGATTGAGGGCGGCTTGGCCAAGGCCGAGGCCGCGCAAAATGAAGCGAATGCCTTGCTTGAGCAGTACCGCATGCAGCTCGCTGAAGCTCGGACCGAAGCCAGCCAGATTCGCGACGAAGCGCGTGAAGAAGGCAACCGCATCTTGGAAGAGATGCGAACCAGCGCACGGGAAGAATCCGAACGGATTGTCGCCCGAGGCGCCGAGCAACTTGCCGTCGAACGTCAGCAACTCGTGACCGAGCTGCGTGGCGACGTTGGTCGGCTTGCTGTTGAGCTAGCGAGCAAGGTAGTTGGCGAGTCGTTGGCTGATGAGGCCCGACGCGCTGGCACCGTGGATCGTTTCCTCGCTGAGCTTGATGGGCTAGACACGGCAGGAGCGTCCCGCTGATGCAGAGCGCGAGTCGTGAATCTCTTCTGGCGCTCCGGGATTCGCTACCAACAGCGAATCCCGAGTCGCTGGCCTCAGACCTGCGGGCATTCGCTGGTTTGTTGACGGATGAGCCCGCTCTTCGGCGAGCACTCACCGATCCAGCGCGGGCACCCCAGGCACGAGAAGATCTTGCGAGCCAATTGCTCAGTGGGAAAATCGGCTCTGATGCCCTCTCTGTCGCTAAATCCGCAAGTAAGTCACGCTGGTCCAGCGCCCTTGACTTGCTCACCGCGGTGGAATTGCTGGCTGTCGATGCCGAGCTCGCGCTCGCTGACAACACCGGCGTCCTGGGCGATGTGGAAGATGAGCTATTCCGATTCGGGCGCATCGTAGCCGCTAACCCGCAACTCGCCGGAGTTTTGGGTGCGAGCAATGCCGCCATCGCCCCTCGGGCCGCGTTGGTGGAAAGCCTGCTCGCTGGTAAGGCACATGCGATCACCGTGCGGTTGGCGACCTTCGCCCTCACCGGGCTGGGTGGCCGAGCTTTCGATGCCGCGCTAAGCCGAATCGTCGAAGAGGCCGCCGCCCGTCGTGACCGAAAGGTCGCCTACGTTACCTCGGCAACGCCGCTGAGTGACGCGCAGATCGAGCGAATCAGCCGCCGTCTTGGCCAGGTCTATGGCCGGTCAATCTCGGTGCGGGTCGACGCCGACCCGTCCTTGATCGGTGGGGTGACGATTCGTGTTGGCGATGACCTGTACGACGGCAGCGTTTCCCGCCGCCTAGAAAACGCCCGCACCAACTTGGGTGCTTAACAGCTAACTCGACCTAGAAACACAGACGTAAGGACTAACCGATGGCCGAGCTGACCATCTCCGCTGAGGAGATCCGCAGCGCGATCGAACGCAATGTTGCGGAGTACACGCCTGAGCTCTCCCGTGAGGAGGTCGGTGTGGTGACCGTTGCGGGTGACGGTATCGCCCGTGTGGAGGGTCTACCCTCCGCGATGGCCAACGAGCTGCTCAAGTTCGAAGATGGAACCTTGGGCATCGCGCTGAACCTTGACGTGCGCGAAATCGGCGCCATCGTGCTGGGTGACTTCAGCGGGATCGAAGAAGGTCAGCCGGTTCGGCGCACCGGACAGATTTTGTCGGCGCCGGTTGGCGATGCGTTCCTGGGTCGAGTTGTTGATGCCCTGGGTGAGCCCATTGATGGTAAGGGCGAAATCAAAGCTGAGGCTCGTCGTGCTCTGGAACTTCAGGCCCCCTCGGTAGTGCAGCGTAAGGACGTTCACGAACCGCTGCAGACGGGTATCAAAGCTATCGACGCGATGACTCCCGTTGGCCGTGGTCAGCGTCAGCTGATCATTGGTGACCGCCAGACCGGTAAAACGGCTGTCGCTATCGACACGATCATCAACCAGCGAGACGCCTGGAAGTCCGGGGACCCTGACAAGCAGGTCCGCTGCATTTACGTGGCCGTTGGCCAGAAGGCTTCCACCATCGCCTCCGTTAAGGGCTCGTTGGAAGAGGCCGGCGCGATGGAGTACACCACGATTGTCGCTGCCCCAGCGTCAGACCCAGCCGGGTTCAAATACATCGCCCCATACACCGGCTCAGCCATTGGCCAGCACTGGATGTACGGCGGCAAGCACGTTCTTATCGTTTTCGATGACCTGAGCAAGCAAGCCGAGGCATACCGCGCCATCTCGCTGTTGCTGCGTCGTCCGCCGGGCCGTGAAGCCTACCCCGGCGACGTGTTTTACCTACACTCACGGTTGCTCGAGCGTTGCGCGAAGCTTTCGGACGAACTGGGCGCCGGTTCGATGACGGGTCTGCCCATCATCGAAACGAAGGGTAACGACGTTTCGGCTTACATTCCGACTAACGTCATTTCGATTACCGACGGTCAGATCTTCCTGGAAACCGACCTGTTCAACGCCGGTGTTCGCCCCGCGATCAACGTCGGCATCTCGGTCTCCCGTGTCGGTGGTGACGCGCAGATCAAAGCCATGAAGTCGGTGGCCGGTCGTCTTAAGCTCGACCTCGCGCAGTACCGCGAACTCGAAGCCTTCGCCGCGTTCGGTTCAGACCTAGACGCCGCCTCGCAGGCTCAGCTTGCCCGAGGCGCGCGCCTGGTAGAGCTGCTCAAACAGGGTCAGTTCCAGCCATTTGAGGTCAGCCGTCAGGTTGTCTCGGTATGGGCCGGTACCTCTGGTCAGCTAGATGACATCCCGGTCGAAGACATTCGTAAGTTCGAGGAAGAATTTCTCACCTTCCTGACACATCGTCACCAGAACTTGCTTGATGCGATCGTGAACACGGGCAAGCTGGAAGATGACACCGTAGCTGGGCTAGAAGAAGCGATTAAGCACTTCAAAGCCACCTTCGACGTCCAGGATGTCACCCCGACGGTGAACGAGCCCGAGGCAGAACCGCTGGCCGAAGGTAAGACCGATAGCGAGACAATCACTCGCTACAAAGACGCGGCACCGGAGTAAGCATGGGAGCGCAATTGCGTGTCCTTCGCCGCCGCATCAAAACGGTGCAGGCGACGAAGAAAATCACCAAGGCGATGGAACTCATCGCCACCTCGCGCATCGCTAAAGCACAGCAGCGCGTTGCGGCAGCGACGCCCTACACCGCCGAGATCACCAAGGTGCTCACCACTTTGGCTTCGACCTCAGATGTAGAGCACCCGCTGCTGCAACCGCGACCCAAAGTGCGCCGAGCCGGCGTGCTCGTCGTCACCGCTGACCGTGGTCTGGCGGGCGGATACAACGCCAACGTGCTCCGAGTGGCCAACGAGCTGATGGCCAAGCTCAAGCATGAGGGCACCGCTCCGCTGCTGTATGTCATTGGGCGCAAAGGTGTGGGCTACTACAAGTTCCGGAACCGGGCAATCGAAGAATCCTGGACAGGTTTCTCCGAACAGCCAAGCTATGAGGATGCCCGCAAGGTGGGCACCGCGTTGGTACCACGCTTCTTGAACGGTGCCGACGACCTCGAACACGAAGATGGCACCCATCATCCAGGTGAAGACGGTGTGCTGGGTGTGGACGAGGTTTACTTGGTGTACACCCGATTCCAGTCGATGGTGTCACAGGTGCCAATGGTTCGGCGGTTCGCGCCACTTGAAGTGGTTGAAGAACCCCTATCCGAACACCACCTGCCAGCTTACGAGTTCGAGCCGGACGTCGAGTCCATGCTTGACGATCTGCTGCCCCGCTACATGAATACCCGCATTTACGCGGCGCTGTTGGAATCGGCCGCTTCAGAGTCGGCAGCACGACGTGCGGCTATGAAGTCCGCTACCGACAACGCCCAAGAAATGATTCGAAACCTAAGCCGAATTGCGAACCAAGCTCGGCAGGCCGAGATCACCCAAGAGATCAGTGAGATCGTCGGCGGATCCGACGCTCTCGCCGCGACAGGAAGTGAAAACTAATGACCGCCCCACCAGCCATTGGCCGGGTCACTCGGGTGATCGGCCCTGTCGTCGACATCGAGTTCCCACGTGGTTCGATGCCCGAAATCTTCAACGCTTTGCAGGTCGGCATCGACGTCGAGGGCACCAAACGCACCCTCACGCTCGAAGTTGAACAGCACTTGGGTGACTCCATGGTGCGTGCCATTTCCATGCAGCCCACTGACGGCCTTGTTCGTGGCGCTGATGTGCACGACACTGGTGAATCCATCACGGTTCCAGTCGGTGACGTCACCAAGGGGCACATCTTCAACGTGCTGGGTGAGCCGCTTGACGTTCCCGCCGAGTCGTTGGAAATCAACGAACGCTGGTCTATTCACCGTCCGGCTCCCGCGTTCGACACGCTTGAGCCCAAGACCGAAATGATGGAGACCGGAATCAAGGTCATCGACCTTCTTACCCCTTATGTAAAGGGTGGAAAGATCGGCCTGTTCGGTGGCGCTGGTGTGGGTAAGACGGTTCTCATCCAGGAAATGATCTACCGTGTTGCCGAAAACTTCGGTGGTGTTTCGGTATTCGCCGGTGTGGGAGAGCGGACTCGTGAGGGCACCGCGCTCTTCGGTGAAATGACCGAGACCGGTGTTATCGAAAAGACTGCCTTGGTCTACGGCCAGATGGATGAGCCCCCAGGCACTCGTATGCGGGTCGCCCTGTCGGCGCTGACCATGGCGGAATACTTCCGTGATGTACAGAAGCAGGATGTGTTGTTGTTCGTTGACAACATCTTCCGCTTCACCCAGGCCGGTTCTGAGGTGTCGACCCTTCTTGGTCGTATGCCCTCGGCGGTGGGTTACCAGCCCACGCTCGCCGATGAGATGGGTGAACTGCAGGAGCGTATCACCTCGACCCGAGGTCACTCGATTACGTCGATGCAGGCCATTTACGTGCCCGCTGACGACATCACCGACCCGGCGCCGCACACCACCTTCGCCCACTTGGACGCGACCACCGTGTTGTCTCGTCCAATCTCGGAAAAGGGTATTTACCCCGCGGTGGACCCGCTGGACTCTAGCTCCCGCATCCTCGACCCGCTGTACATCGGCGAGGAGCACTACCGTGTGGCGTCCCGCGTGAAGCAAATTCTGCAGCGCTTCAAGGAACTGCAGGACATCATCGCCATCCTTGGTATCGACGAACTATCTGAAGAAGACAAGATTCTGGTGGGCCGGGCCCGTCGTATCGAGCGCTTTTTGTCGCAGAACACCTATGTTGCGAAGGTGTTCACCGGCATGGATGGTTCTTACGTGTCCACCGACGAAACCATCGCGGCGTTCAAAGCGCTCACCGAAGGTGAGTACGACCACGTGCCCGAGCAGGCCTTCTTTATGTGTGGCGGCCTGGAAGACTTGGAACGTAACGCGGCCAAGCTCGCTAAGTCTTAATTCCGTCCGCATTGGGTGGTTAGCCAGACAGGCATCCACCCAATGCGGTTGGGCACAGAACACAGGAGACGCTCGTGGCTGATCAACCCAGCACACATATTGAGGTGGCAATTGTTGCCGTGGACCAGAAGGTGTGGTCCGGTCAGGCAAATGCGGTTTTCACCGCGACAACAGAAGGAGAACTAGGCATTCTGCCTGGGCACGCTCCTTTGTTGGGCCAACTTCAGGAAAATGCCCCAGTGCGGTTGGAAACCGAGGATGGCGAACTGAAGTTCAGCACCGAAGGTGGCTACCTTTCGGTGACTGAAGAAGGTGTGTCGATTCTGGTGGAGAGCGCCGAACAGATTAACGGCTAGTTCTTGTAGCTTTGTAAGTCAGGCTATTGCTAAATGGGAGCCAGGAAAGCGTTCCTGGCTCCCATTGCTTATTCGCCCAGCTATAGCTTCAGGCGACGCGCCTGCATTCCGGAATGGTTGTTCAGGAATGTTTCGAGCGACTCTTTTTTTATCTGATCTTTAATGGGGCGGGTCCCATTGTTATTACCCGCGGCGTGAATTACTTTCCCATCGCCGATGTACAACCCGGTGTGGCCCGAATTTACCAAGATGTCACCAGGCTTGAGCGATTTCATTGATACGCCATCGCCGGTGCTCAGCAAACCGCCGGTGGGTCGATACGACCATTTGTAGCCAGCTTCTTTATAAACCCACCAGACAAGTCCAGAACAGTCAAAATTCTTGGGTCCTTTTCCGCCCCAGACGTATGCGCAGTCACCTTTTTGGTTGCACTGTTCGATGTCTTCGGCGTTCGAGATGGCGCCGTCGATGATCTTGTCTTTCTTAGATTTTTTGTCAGGTTCGGCTTCAGGTGCGTCATCATCTTTTTTCGGCGCGGAGTCATTGGATTCGGCCGCTGGATTTTCGCATTTTTCGAGCTTGTCGTATGCGGTGTCGCGGTCTTCGCGGGCTTTTTGCGCTTCCCGCATGAGATCTTCGGTTTTATCCGAATAAGGTTTCGCGTCCTTTTCCTTGGCCGCGTTGGCGATGTCGGTTTTCGTCACGGCATCTTCTTGGGCCTTATCAGCGGCCCTTTGTTCGCTCGCGCATTGGGGATTTGCGGTTCCCCCGGCGCTGGGGTCATCGTCGGATTCGACAACGACGGTGTCTTCGCTGGGTAGAGCGAGCGTATCTGAGCTAGGAACTGTGTAGTCGTAGTCGTATGGCTCGTCGTATGCGCTCGCGGGAGCGCCGGCTAACAATAACGAGCCGACAATTGCGCAGGTGCCGACCGTAATGGCGGCCAATCGAGTATTCATAAGGATCCTCATCAATGTGAGTTTCGATGAATGGGCGGCACCGCC
>JABFVL010000073.1 GCA_013362805.1 Mycobacteriales bacterium
CGTTGAACTGCTACACAAAGATTTGTTCACAGATGTCGAGCTAGCACCAGCTCAGGCCCTATTGTTGACAGCTGTTCATGACACGGCGGCGATTACCGATATTGGCTTTTCTGGCCGAGTCGTGCTCGGCCAGATTCGCACGGTTGCCCACGATTTGCTGCAAGCGAGCGGGCTCGACGACGAAACCACGCAAAAAGCGATTCAGGGCAAGTTGAAGAAGTCTTTACGCCGACAACAGCGTGTGGACCCAGCCGTAGTGATCTGGCCGCTCACCACTTTGGATGGCCAACAAGGTTTCCCGCAATTGCATCGTCACCGGGCCGGGACTGCCGTCACCAATGACAAATTCACCCTCGGCGCTGCGCACAGTGCCGACTGGCGTGATCACCGCGGCCGTGCCACAGGCGAAAACTTCAGTGAGTGTGCCCGCCCCTACCCCGTCACGCCATTCGTCGGTAGAAATGCGCCGCTCTGTTACCGGGTAGCCCAGGTCGGATGCGAGTTCAATCAACGATTCTCTAGTTATTCCGGGCAGCAGGGTGCCGGTGAGTTCTGGGGTCACCAGCGAGTGCTGGCCGTTCTCATCGGTGAAAACGAAGAATAGGTTCATTCCCCCCATCTCTTCTACCCACCGGTGTTCTATCGCGTCGAGCCACACCACCTGATCACAGCCACGTTTCAGCGAATCCATCTGCGCGGCCAAGCTCGCCGCGTAGTTGCCCGCAGTTTTAGCGGCTCCGGTGCCACCCGGTGCGGCACGGGTGTATTCAGTGGACAGCCAGACGGTCACCGGCTTAACACCGTCAGCGAAATACGCACCTACCGGTGAAGCGATCAGCAGGTAGGTGAAGGTCTTCGAGGGCCGCACACCAAGAAAACTTTCAGTGGCGAACATGAGGGGACGCAGATAGAGGCTAGTTTCGGGCGCGGTGGGGATCCAGGCTCGGTCTTGCTCGACCAAAATGCGCAAGGATTCCAGAAATACTTCTTCCGGTAGTTCGGGCATCGCCAGGCGGCGCGCGGAGGAGTTGAAGCGGGCCGCGTTGCGATCAGGGCGGAACAGTCGCACCGAGCCGTCACTGTGCTGGTATGCCTTTAGCCCCTCGAAAATCGATTGAGCGTAGTGCAAAGTAGCGGTGGCTGGATCGAGCGAAAGCGGACCATAGGGCACCAACTGCGCGTCATACCAGCCCTTGTCGTCGTGGTACTGCACCGTCACCATATGTTCGGTGAAAACCTTCCCGAAACCGGGATTGGTCAACAGCGCGTTCCGTTCAGCGTCGCTGACTGGCATGGAAACTGGGCGTAGATCAAAGTCCATGGTTCGTCCCTCCTGCACCCACTGCTTTACCGGAGCTTATGCCAGACGGGCGGCGATGCGCGCGCCCACGGCTGTGGTTTCTACTGGGCCGGGTTCGCGTTGTGCCAGATCTTGGGCCACGGCTTCTTCGACAGCCAGTGCTTTGTCTTGGTGACCCAAGTGCTCGAGGAGCAGAGCCACGGACAGGATCGCGGCGGTGGGGTCGGCGAGGTTTTTCCCGGCGATGTCTGGTGCAGATCCGTGCACCGGTTCGAACATGGACGGGAACGCCCCAGTGGGGTTGATGTTTCCGCTGGCGGCCAACCCGATGCCTCCGGTTACTGCGGCGGCGATGTCGGTGAGGATGTCGCCGAACAAGTTGTCGGTGACCACAACATCAAAGCGCTGCGGCTGGGTAACGAAGAACATGGCGGCCGCGTCGACGTGCAGATATTCGGTTTCGACATCTGGGTATTCGGGGGCGATTTCAGTGAAGGCGCGCGTCCATAGCCCGCCGGCATGGGTAAGCACATTGTTTTTGTGCACCATGGTGAGCTTGCGCCTGGATCGGGCATTCGCCCGGTTAAAGGCGTCCCTGATTACTCGTTCAACTCCGTTGCGGGTGTTCAGGCTTTCTTCAGTTGCCACTTCATACGGAGTGCCTTTTTGCAGAGTTCCGCCGGCGCCGCAATATAGGCCTTCGGTGCCCTCGCGCACAACAACGAAGTCGATCTCGCCGGGCTTTACTTGAGCGAGTGGACCTGTGGTGCCAGGCCACAGTTTGGTGGGCCGCAGGTTTACGAAGTGGTCGAATGCGAACCGCAGTTTGAGGAGCAGTCCCCGTTCTAGGACACCGGAGGGAACACTGGGATCACCGACGGCGCCGAGCAGAATCGCGTCGTGGCCAGCGAGCTTGTCGAGTTCGCTGTCGGGAAGCACTTCGCCGGTGGCGTGGTAACGGCGGGCGCCCAAGTCGTAGTCGGCGGTGTGCACGTCCGGCAATACGGTGCGCAGCACTGTGAGCCCTTGCGCCACTACTTCTGGTCCGATTCCGTCGCCACCAATTACCGCAATGTTCGTCACCGCTTGCTCCTCACCACTATTTCCGGCTAGTGTACGCACCCGCGATTTCTCGCATGGTGGCACACCTCGTCTCACTATTTGAACCGAGGCGGTTCGGCACGCACGAACGGCTCCGCCCCACATTGTGGAGCGGAGCCGCGACGAGAATCAGTACTCGGTCAAATCCACACCACAAGCGGCGCGAGCACCAATGGAAACCGCCACCGATTGCAGCAGCTCCGCGGGCACAGCGCTATCAACACTCAAAACCATCAGCGCTTCCCCACCGCTGGTTTGACGAGCAACCTGCATGCCGGCGATGTTGATCTGCGCATCGCCCAAGGAACGACCCAAGGTTCCGACGATTCCGGGGCGATCGTCGTACCGGAAGAACAACACGTGACCCTCTGGCGCCAGATCAAGCGCGAAGCCATCGATGTCGGTGAGACGCTGCTGCTGACGTGGCCCGACCAAGGTGCCCGAAACGCTCACCGTCTGCCCATCGGGCAACGCGCCTTTGACTGTCACTAGGTTGCGGAAATCTGGGCTATCGGCGCTGGTGGTCAGACCTACATCGACACCACGCTCTTTGGCGATCAAAGGAGCGTTGACATAGGTGACGCGCTCCTGCGAAATGTCGGTAAACGCACCCTTGAGTGCGGCGAGCTCCAAAACACTGACGTCGTTTTCGATGATTTCCCCGCGCACATCCACGGTGATCGACGTCGGCATGCCACCGGCGATCGCGGTGAACACCCGACCCAACTTTTCTGCCAACGGAAGTCCAGGCCGCACATCCTCAGCCACAATGCCGCCCGCTTGCACGTTGACCGCATCGGGCACAAACTCGCCCTCAAGCGCGAGCTTGACGGAACGGGCTACCGCCAACCCAGCTTTGTCTTGCGCTTCGCCAGTCGAGGCGCCCAAGTGAGGCGTGACAACAACATTATCGAGTTCAAACAGTGGAGAATCAGTGCACGGTTCTTTGGCGTACACATCGATGCCCGCAGCGGCCACACGCCCGTCTTTCAACGCCGCCGCCAGAGCCGCTTCGTCGACCAGTCCCCCGCGAGCCGCATTGATAATTCGCACACCGGGCTTGACCAAGTTGAGTTCTTTTTCGCCAATCAGGCCCAGCGTCTCGGCGGTTTTGGGGAGGTGAATGGTGACGAAATCACTTTCGCCCAGCAAGGATTCCAGGCTGACGAGTTTTACCCCCATGGCGGCTGCTCGCGCGGGCTGCACATAGGGGTCATACGCGATCAGGTTGACGTCAAAGGCGGCCAAACGCTGCGCGACGAGCACCCCAATGCGACCAAGCCCAACAATGCCCACGGTCTTGCCGAGCAATTCCACGCCGGTGTATTTCGAACGTTTCCACTGACCACCTTTGAGCGCGGCGTCAGCTTGGGGAACGTTGCGCGCCGCGGCCAGCAACAGAGCAATGGCCAATTCAGCCGCACTGGCGATGTTGGACGTAGGCGCGTTCACCACCATCACGCCACGAGCGGTTGCGGCGGGAACATCGACATTGTCTAGCCCCACGCCGGCGCGAGCCACAACTTTCAATTGTTCAGTCGCCGCTAGTGCTTCGGCGTCAATTTTGGTGGCGCTGCGGATAAGGACCGCATCGGCTTCGGCTAGAGCCGAAAACAACGCCGGGCGGTCGGTTCCATCCACGTGGCGGACATCGAAATCATCAGCGAGAACGGCGACCGCTGCGGGGGCGAGCTCCTCGGCGATAAGAACTACAGGCTTGGCCATGAGTTTCCTTACAAGGTATGAAGGCGGAAATGTCGGGATGTCCAACAATCCTAGGAACGACGTCGAATTCTGTGTGATGCGCCTCAGGGTGGCCTTGGTCACCCATGTCAGTACACAACGGGGTTCAACCCGTCATTTGCGCTGGTCACCCCCCATAGCGCCTCGTGATTGATCCACCGGGTTTCGCGCACAGCTTGGCGGCTACTCTCAGAGAACTATGCGCATTAACGAACTCGTCGAACAGCGGCTG
>JABFVL010000042.1 GCA_013362805.1 Mycobacteriales bacterium
CCCGTTTCGCATCAGAGCAGTCAAAGCAATGGTTATGAAGGAAGCCGCGAAGACTACTGATCCCGCTATCGCTCGAACGCAATCAACAATCTCTATCTGTATCGGATTCGGAGGACAAACACGGGCGCGAGCAGGTTCGGGCTGGAAAAATTTCCACACTCTTTCAGCGCGGTTGCCGTCGGATTGGCAGTCCTTCGCTTGTTGTACGGCTCGTTCCCATGCCTGATCCAGAATCGAACCCTCAAGGAAGGCCTCTAGATGCTGATAGATCAACTCGGCTTGTGTATCTCCGAGCTCATTCATCCGCTTATTGAAAATTTCAGCATCTGTGGCGGAATCTACGAAGAAATTCGGCAGATCTCCGATCAACCTTATAGCGGCAACCCACTCGTTGTCCGGCCAGCTGGCGGCCGTAAACACTATTTTTTGGAGCCTGTCGAAATCTTCCCGAGGTAATTCCTGCAAGGTTCGACCATTGAGCAGTGCTAGCAGCAAGTAAAAGTGAGTTTTGGGAGTGGCATGGCCACGATCCACGGCCTCCCGAATGAGTTCCCGCGCCTTTTCCGGCATACCTCCCTTGAGATGAAGAATGCCCATGTCGAATCTCGCTTCAGGACTAGCGTCGGAAGCCAGATTGTAAATATTCTGCGCCTGCTGATCGATTTTGACATAGTTGCCAGAGTTGTTGAATTCGCCAGAAGTAGTCATTACAGCCCTCGCACAGCTTCGATAACTGGTAGGACCCTTCCCGCGACCTCAGCAACGTCCATGGTCAATCCGTACAGCTTCTTAAGGGCTGCGAGTGCCTTGTTCTTCGCAAACTCATCACGTGCTGGCAACACATCATTTACCACGTTCAGCTCGTGCTGAGCTTCAAGAAATATTCCGTTTCCAAGCCTTTGTTCCGCATTCAATCTGTCTAGTAGCTGCTTCAGCTCTGTAAGCTGCATAGTCAAATCAGCCGTATCCTGTTCGCCGGTGCGCCCAAAAGATACATTGTTGCGGCTCAACTCGTGCACATTCGCGGCTTGAATGCCAATGTGGACCCCACCATTGCCGCCGTTATTGTTGAATATCGCATTCATTCCCGCGCCTCGGTAATCTCTCGCAATGCCGGATTCGTCATCGTTGAACTCACGGAATAACTCTTCGATAAGCACCGCCGCGAAGGTCGCAGCGTTGGCTGCTGCGCGCGGTTGCCAGTTCTCGCGATCTGTTGAATGCTTCGTTCCATCAGCCCGATCGCTGATTCCTCTTACAACAATCACCGGAAGAGACCGATTGAGATGCCCGGCTTGCGCGATACCCGCAGCTTCCATCTCGATTGCCAATGCGTCGTTATAGCTATTTTTGATCCATCGCGCCTGGTCCGAGATCGCCGAGTCCAGAACTATTTCGCCCGCGGCGATTGGCCCGAAAAAAACTTTCGGAGTTGAGGCACCCTCTGAAAGCTGATGAACCCAGCCACCTGTTCGATCTACGTGCCGAGCAATTTGATCCGCTGCATGCGAAACTTCCCAAACTCGGGGACGGGCTTTAAGTCCATCGTCCTGACTCGTCCCTCCGTGGAAGGCGTATACGTGGGTGGCAACGACGACGTCACCTAGACGGATACGCGCCCGCAAAGCGCCAGCGACGCCGACGAAAAGCATCACCAAAGGATTGAATTCCGCCTTTGCGCGCTCGGCGAGCACCGCGGCGGGTTGATTGCCCTTCCCCGTTAGGCCTAAAACTACTTGGCAATTTTTGCCAGCGAGATAACCAATTTCGAACCGAGTGCCTTCGCGATGCGTGTGCACTCGCAAATTTGTTAACTTTTCTCTTACGGCTTGATACTCAAGATTCAATGCGGTCAGGACTACGACAGGACGATCGTTCATCGTTCCTCGCCTTCTGCGAACCTTGGAGGGCGCACCATTGGGGGGTAAAGCACTTGCTCAGTTCCTGGCCGAAAAAGCCGCGCGGGTCGGCCGTTCTCTGTCTGTTTCGTGGCTCCCACTTCCACGATGAAGTCGTTAACGCTTTTTACTTTTCGGTAGAAGTTACGAGGGTCCAGCTGAACTCCCCATACCGCTTCATAAACCCTTTGAAGTTCGGAAATTGTGAAAGTCTCTTCACAGAATGCAGTGGCGAGCGAGGAATACTCGAGCTTCGCTCGAGCTCGCTCCAGCCCGTCAGTGATGATCTGTTGATGGTCAAATGCGAGCTCGATCTCGCCTCGGAGTAAGCGATCAATAGGCAGCCAAATGGCGTTCGCCGCATCAGTTCCAGCAGCTGGCTCCGGCAGTCGAGGCACGATTGCCAGATGGGCCACTGACACCACACGCCCACGCGTGTCCCGCCCTGGAGCGCCGTAAACACCAAACTGTTCCAAGTGGAAATTAGGCTCAAGGCCAGTTTCTTCCGAAAGCTCACGACGGGCGGCGACGAAAATATCCTCTTCACGGTGCTGCAGGAATCCACCTGGCAATGCGAACATCCCCTTATACGGCGAATTGCCACGTTCAATCATCAAAACGTGCAGTTTTGCTTCGCGGAGAGTCAGAATGACCAGGTCAACGGTGAGCAAGACGCTCGGACGCTCTCTGAAACGATCTTCGATCATGAACATTAGGCTAGCTTATTGTCAGTTTGACAATAAGCCTAATTGGAATGTTGGCACATTCCGGCCAACGAGAAGGTGTAAGAGGTTTGTTTGCTCGCCAGACCAGGTCGGCCTTCTTGATGCACCGAGACAGTGATAGCCAGTCGCATATAGGGCATCACAAAAGAATGAGAGGCAGGACGCGAAATTTCCGTCGAAACGAGAAACAAGCCCTGCTATGACCATCACGAGTGCAGCCATTGCAAAGGCTTGCATCCACTTAAATACGCGAATGACTCATCTGTGTATTCACAAACAAGGATCAGTGATCGCTTGTGCCCAGGACGGGACTCGAACCCGCACGCCCGGCAAGGGCAACCGTTTTTAAGACGGTTGTGTCTGCCATTCCACCACCCAGGCATTTGCTTTTACACGCCACAATGGGCGGGTAGTGACTTTCACCGTACGCAAGCGCGTTAGCTGTCGAAATATCTGGGCGCGTGCGCTGAACTCCCGCCTGAGAAATACGCACGATGGGACAGCCCGACCCTCCCCCGAACGGTTGATGACAACGCGCCCCTTCACCCGCCAAACGTGGTATCGGAAGAGACTTTCCCTCAACCGCCTCGATGCGTCTTCGCAGTGGCAAAGACCTCATCTAGCATCGGCTCTGTCAGTTTGCCCGTAAAAGTGTTCTGCTGGCTCACGTGGTAACAACCGATGACAGTAATGGAATCGCGCCCCTGCGTTGATGGCACATGAACTACCACACCATGGCCAAATTTGGCTCTTGGCTTTGGCACCGCAAAACCCAGGGCGGATAGCGCGGGCCACACAGTTCCCCAGCCAAAGGCGCCCAGAACCACCACCACCCGGGCGCTCTTCAACAACGACAGCTCCGCGTGCAGCCACGACGCACACGTATCCCGCTCAAGTGGGGTGGGCTTGTTCTCCGGCGGGGCGCAGCGGACCGAGGCGAGCACCCTAGTGTCGAACAAGGTCAGACCATCATCGATGGACACGCTGGTGGGTTGATTCGCCAAACCCGCCCGGAAGAGTGCGGCGAACAACCAATCGCCGCTACGGTCCCCGGTGAAAACCCGACCAGTTCTGTTTCCGCCATGAGCGGCTGGTGCCAAACCGAGCACCACGATGCGCGCGTCAGGCGGGCCGAACCCTGGAACCGGCCTACCCCAATAGTCCTGATCGGCGAAGGCCGCTCGTTTCGTGCGAGCGATTTCCTCCCGCCACTGCACCAACCTGGGACAGGCACGACAATGAGTGATCGCGTCATCAAGTTCATTGAGCGTGCGGCACGCCGGCGCGCACTGGGCGGGAGTTCCTAGCATCAGCGCCGCAAGGACGCGACAATACCGTCCAAGATGTCGTGTTCGCTGGCCCGGATGGTTTTCACCTGGTACGCCCGCATCACTTCACGCAAAATGACGGCACCCGCGACGATGACATCAGCTCGCCCAGCGGGCAAAATCTCCGGACGCACCCGCTCAGCGGTGGAGACCGCACTCAGCTCAGACAACAAGACTTCCACCTGAGCCAAGTCCAACAGCGAACCGTGAACCCGCGCGGACTCGTACCGTGACAGGCCCTGGCTCAATGCCGTCAACGTTGTTACCGTGCCAGCCACGCCGATCAGCGTGCCCCCATCGGACAATGTAGCCGCCGGAACCACATCCAATACCCGACGCAGTTCAGCACGAACGGCCACCGCCAACTCTTCCAGTTCCTCAAAACTCGGCGGATCGGACCGCAGGAACCGCTCGGTCAACCGCACACAACCAATGTCCACTGAGATCGCGGCGCCCGGACCCCCGATGATCTCGGTAGACCCGCCACCAATATCCACCACCACGTGGGGGGGCTCGGCACCAACAAGACCCGACGTGGCTCCCGCAAAAGTGAGCTGTGCTTCTTGCGCTCCCGTAATCACCTCAGGCGCGACACCCAACACCTCGTGCACCATGGTGGCGAACTCGTCGGCATTGGCGGCATCACGAGTCGCGCTCGTGGCGACCATGCGCACATTTTTCACGCCATACTCGGCCAGTACGGCGGCGTAGTCTTCCAACACGAGCCGAGTGCGTTCCAACGCGGCGGGCGCGAGCCGCCCGGAGGCGTCCACGCCCTCACCCAAGCGCACAATTTCCGCACGACGCACCAGCGTTTTAGCGCCCTGGGCAATCAGCAAACGCACGGTATTGGTGCCGCAGTCAATCGCGGCCAACGGGGCGGCACATGGATGCGTTTCCCACCAGCGCGGCAACAGCGCCAGCGCCTCATCACCAATAGGGTTCACGCCCTGGCCCGCTGCGAGCGCATGCCCCACCAAGGCGTGCAAACACTTCACCCGCTCGGGCATTCCACCAGCGGAAACACCGTCGATTTCGGGAACAGAGCCGAGCTCTTGCCGCTGCCGCAGATAGTCTTCGTGCGCCTGGCGATAATGCACTGCGAGCTCCGGGTCCGCCCCGAGCCGTTCCGACATCTCCTTCATGACGCCGCCGGCTTCCAAGGTGCCAATTTCACTGGCTGCTCGGGGGCAGGTCAGGTAATAGGTGGTGGGAAATGGCGTGCCATCGGGCAGCCTGGGCTCGGTGCGCACAACGTCTGGGGCGCCACACGGGCAATGATGAGCTACTGTCCTCACTCCGCGCGGCGGGCGGCCAAGCTGCTCGGCGATGATCGCCAGATCGGTCTCGCTGGGCTCGAGAGCCGCGGGGGCTGGAAGTTCATTCCACTGGGGACACATGGGTTCCTGCTAACGGGCTGATTTGGGACGGTCCGCCGCCTGAGCTGTGGACCACAACTGGTCGTACCACGGCCCGCGATTACGGGTTTGACCACGTTTCTTTTCTTCCGGCTGGGCCGCGTTTGGATCCTCGATGATGACATAAGCCACCTCGCCGGGCTCAACATACTGCAGCTGTTCCCGCGCTTGCGCTTTTTGATAGGCGGGGTCATTCCAGAGTTCTTTACGGCGTTTCAGCTCGGCTAGGCGATTCTTTTGTGCCTGTTGTTCGTCTTCTAGGCGCGCTATTTCGTTTTGCTGCTCAAAGTAGGTGCGCAAGGGATACGCCAAGCTCAGCCCGAGCAGCGCCACGACCAACGCCAATACCGCCGCCCGGCGGGTAAATCGACTGCGTCGGGCGGAGGCAGCGCGAGCGCCCATCCGATGTGTCAAGAACCGTCGGAGCGTGGGTCGAGCCCCAGCTTTACGCCGGGGTTTGACTGTCCTTTTAGTCGCTGCGTCGACGGAATCTGGATTCGTCGCGCGAACGCGACGCTCTGGGGCACCGCGTGAGGCACGGGGGCCACTGCCCGCGCGCCCCCGTGCCTGACCTTTGTTTCCCGACCCGGCTGCCATCGCGGCTAATTTACCGGCCGAACGCGGCGGCACCGGCGTAGCGGGCCGCGTCGTCCAAATCTTGTTCGATGCGCAAAAGCTGGTTGTACTTGGCGACACGTTCCGAACGCGCGGGCGCGCCGGTCTTGATCTGACCACAGTCGGTGGCAACGGCCAGGTCCGCGATTGTGGTGTCTTCGGTTTCGCCCGAACGGTGGCTCATCATGCAGCTGAACCCGGCCCGATGCGCCATGCTGACGGCATCGAGTGCTTCGGTGAGCGTTCCGATCTGGTTGACCTTCACGAGCAGCGCATTCGCAGACTTTTCCTTGATGCCGCGAGCGAGGCGCTCAGGGTTGGTGACAAATAGGTCATCGCCCACGAGCTGTACACGCGAACCAAGTTCGGCGGTGACCGCGGCCCACCCGGCCCAGTCTTCTTCATTCATTGGGTCTTCAATGGACACGATCGGGTAAGCATCGACGAGCTCGGTGTAGTACGCGATCATCTGCTCGGCGGTTTTCGTGCCGCCCTCAAATTGGTATCCACCGTCACGGTAGAACTCGCTGGCGGCGACGTCCAATGCCAGCGCGACGTCAGTGCCGAGCGAGTAGCCCGCTTTTTCAACCGCGGTGGCGATCAAGTCGAGCGCGGCCCGGTTGTTGGCCAGGTCAGGCGCGAAGCCGCCTTCATCGCCTAGCCCGGTGGCGAGGCCTTTTTCTTTCAGCACCGCTTTGAGCGCGTGGTACACCTCGGTGCCGGTTTGCAGAGCTTCGGAAAATGTGGCCGCACCAATGGGCGCGATCATGAATTCCTGCACATCCACGTTGGTATCGGCATGTGCGCCACCGTTGAGGATGTTCATCATGGGTACGGGCAAGGTGTGCGCGTTTGGGCCGCCCAAGTAGCGGTAGAGCGCCAGGTCAGCGGAGTCGGCGGCCGCGTTGGCCACAGCAAGCGATACCCCCAAGATGGCGTTCGCGCCCAGTTTCGCCTTGTTGGGCGTGCCATCTAGTTCGATCATCGCCTGGTCGATGATGCGCTGGTCATCAGCTGGAATGCCTTCTAGCTCGGCCGCGATGGTGTCGTTGACGTTGGCCACGGCTTGTTGCACGCCTTTGCCGCCGTACCGCTCGCCGCCATCACGCAGTTCAACTGCTTCAAAGGCGCCGGTGGAAGCGCCTGATGGCACGGCTGCGCGACCTACCGTGTTGTCATCCAGAATCACCTCCACCTCAACGGTGGGGTTACCTCGGGAGTCGAGGATTTCACGCGCGGTGATGTTCTCGATGAGTGCCACAGATGCGCTCCTTTTATGATCGAACACGGCCGTAAATCCCGGTTAGCCTACTGTGAGCAGCCTAGATGCGACTAGTTGTGGCGCAACGATGTATTGAGCGTCACCGGTTACACGGCCGTGAGTGACCGACTTCGACCTTTGTTGGTGATGCGGTCGATGACGTGATGCGCGGGCAGAATTGATTTCCGCTCCACATCGAGGTCATGAACACCATCAATGATGTTGACGAAATGTTCGAGTTGTCCGGCGAGTGGTTCGGCTGATGTCACCAATTCGGGGATCTCAATGATGGTTTGCTGCCGGTAGCTGCGATCTTGCTGGAAATTGGAGCTCACGTGCCGATAAATGGTGACATCCCGGCGAATCAAATCTGCCTCTATGGTTCGGTCTAGTTCCGTGACTACCAGGCTGCGCACTTTGCGCTGCGAGATGCGGTTCGCCGAAACGCTGGCCACCAATCCGGTATCAAATGTCATCACCGCATCGGCGATGTCTTCCTCACCGGCGAGTGACTTGGGATGAAAACGCCCTAGCCCTTCACTGACCTCTACTGGGCTCGCGCCAGCAAATCGCAGGCAGGTATCGACATCGTGAATAAGCAGGTCCCAACCCACTCCAGTTTGGATGCGGTTAGCGTAAGGCGAGTGGCGCACTGTCGCGATGTGCATAGGCTCATTGAGCAGGGCAGCGATGGTCCGCACCGCCGGATTGAACCGTTCCACGAAACCACACATGAACGGCGTGTGACGTTTCGCCGCGAGTCGCACCATCTCTTCAGCCTCGCTCATGCGGCCACTGACCGGTTTTTCAACCAATGTCGGAATGCCGTCTTCCAGCAGCGGGACGACGAGTTTGTGGTGAAATTCGGTGGGCGCGGCCACAACAGCGGCATCAATGCCGGGGAGGGTGTCGGCGTTCGGTTGCCAGGTGGCCTCGTACCGGGCGGCGAGCGCGCGTCCGGTTTCTTCGTTCGGGTCGATGACTACGGCCAGTTCGCAGCGCGACGAATTGGAGATCACTCGGGCGTGAAAAGAGCCCATCACGCCAGCGCCAAATAGCGCGGTACGGAGCATTGCACTCATGACTTCATCACCTCGCGGACTGCGTCAATGATTGTGTCGATGTCTGATTCAGATAGGTGCTGATGTACTGGCAGCGAAAAGCATTGTTGGGCGAGCGCACTGGCAACTGGCATTGGTTCTGCCAGCACTTGCCGGTGTTCGCGGTAACAGTCGTAGTCGAAGACGAGCCGTGGATAGTAGATTCCGGCTCCGACGCCCTTTTCGGACAGTTTAGCTACTAGTTCATCGCGATCCACGGGAGCGAAGGCGGTGAGTCGGGGCGTGTATTGATGCCACACGTGTCCGCGCCCTGGTCGGGCACTCGGAACGCGCAGCCCTTCTACCTCGGACAGCCCCGCGCTGAGCCTGGCGGCATTACGGCGTCTGGCCGCGACAGTGTGCTCATAGTCATCGAGCTGCGGAATCGCGAGCGCCGCCTGCACATCGGTAAGGCGGTAATTGTGTCCGGGCATGTCGTATTGATAGCGCTCGCGCATCCCCTGATTCCTCAGCACGCGAAGCCGGTCGGCGAGTCGGTCATCGTTAGTGGTGATGATGCCGCCCTCACCAGTGGTGATGTTTTTCGTGCCATACAGCGAGAAGCAGCCAATACCGAAACTGCCAGCTTTGCGGCCCTCGATGTCGGCCCCATGTGCCTGAGCGGCATCTTCGATGAGTGCCAGCCCGTGGCGTTCTACCAGGGGCATTATGTTTGGCATATCGGCGCATTGCCCATACAAGTGAACTGGCATGACCGCTTTGGTGGCCTCGGTGAGGCGGGTTTCGATTTCGTGCGGATTGACGCAGTAGTCATCGTCGTTGATGTCTGCGAATCGGGCGGTAGCGCCGGTTTCCAAAATCGCGTTGAGCGAGGCGGCGAAGGTGAAGGGACTGGTGATCACTTCATCGCCTGGTCCAATTTCGAGGGCCTGCATCGCCGCGACGAGGGCGGTGGTTCCGTTGTTGACGGCTATGGCGTGGGTGACGCCGACAAGGTGCGCGAAGCGGTTTTCTAGCTCTTGGACCATGGGGCCTTGCGCGATCATTCCGGAGCGGATCACGTCTAGAGCGAGCTTTTCCGCTCGTTCGTCGAGTCGGACTGTGGAGATTGGTATCACGTGTGGACCTCACTGGTCTGTGACAACGACGCTCGGCAAAGTATCAGAAAGTAAGCCAAATAGGTCGCCCCTAATGTGCTAGCCTCACCTGCTTTGTCTAGGAGGGCGCCATTCATGACCGACACATTGCAGAGCCCAATCGCAGTCGCCGAGCCCACCAAACCCACCCGGACTAAAAAAGCATTACTGCTGTGCGCACGTATCGTTTTCACCGTTGCCATCGTCGGAGCGGTCGCATATGCGTGCATCAGCCAATGGCCGCAAGTGCGCGGGACCTTCGGCACTTTGACCTGGCCAGCCCTAGCTGGGGCGCTCACCGCCGCAGTGGCCGGGCTCCTCGCGCAAGGGATGGCATTTCAACGCATCCTGATTGATCTGGGTTATCCGGTCACCGCCCGCACAGCAAACAAGATTTACCTTGTTGGGCTGACAGCCAAATATCTGCCAGGCAGTGTGTGGAGCTTTGTATTCCAAATGGAGCTCGGTAGACGCGCCGGAATACCCCGCGCCCGTGCTCTGCTCGCCTCACTTGTTTGTCTTGGATTGAGCACCACAGCGGCCCTGGTGCTCAGCATCCCACTGCTGCTAAAAACCTCCGGAACTTTCGCACTCGCTCTGCTGATCGTGGTGCCCGTTGCGTTGGCGTGTTCACACCCAATAGTGCTGACCAAGCTTGTCAACACGTTTCTGCGGCTCACCCGGGCCCCGCAACTCGATGAAAAACTGAGCTGGCGTGGAGTTGCCACCACCCTGGGCTGGAGCTTCATCGGCTGGATCGGATTCGGCACTCAACTGTGGATGCTGGCCAGTAGCCAAAGCGGACTCGGGGTGAGCGAATGGCTCATCTGCGTCGCCGCTTTCGCGCTCGGCCTGTCCGCCGGCACCTTCGGATTCCTATCGCCATCGGGCCTAGGTGTCCGCGAAGCGGTGAT
Source organism: Mycobacteriales bacterium (assembly GCA_013362805.1). Taxonomy (GTDB): domain Bacteria; phylum Actinomycetota; class Actinomycetes; order Mycobacteriales; family QHCE01; genus JABFVL01. Next base: position 10,357 of record JABFVL010000042.1, read on the forward strand.
CGCGACAGCGCTCCTGCCGATTGCCCCCGCCGGCGCTGGTCTTGCACTAGCGATGGCATCACGACTGGTCATGACCGTAGCCGACCTGGTGGGCGCCGGGCTGGCCACCGTGATGAGCATGGGGCACCGACATCAGTCGCCAAAGTGATAACTTCCCGGCGATTTGATCGTCGAAGGGATGCTCACCATGCAGGCCGCATACATCCACCCCACCGCCGATGTTGAAGAAGGCGTAAACATTGGCCCAGAAACTCGGGTTTGGCATCAAACCCATATTCGCCGCAACGCCCAACTGGGCACCGGATGCAACCTGGGCAAGAACGTGTTCGTGGACGAGGACGTCACCATCGGCAATGGGGTAAAAATTCAGAACAACGTCTCGGTATATCGCGGCGTGAGCATCGAAGACGACGTTTTCGTCGGCCCAAGCGCCGTGTTCACCAACGATCTGCGACCCCGAGCGGCTAATCCCTCCTGGACAATAACCCCCACTCGCATTCGTCATGGCGCCTCGATTGGAGCCAACGCCACCATCGTCTGTGGGATCGAAATCGGGCCATACGCGATGATCGCCGCCGGTGCGGTCGTCACCCGCACAGTTGCCGCCCACCAGCTCGTGATGGGAAATCCGGCGCGGCCAGCCGGTTGGGTCTGCGCGTGCGGCGAACTTTTGTCTCGAGCCCCCGAACAACCTGAGGAAATTCGTTGCGCGGCGTGCTTGGCCACCCAGGTCGATGAACTGCACGCAGTGTGACGGGGTTGCCGCAATGCGCTCGCAACGCTCATAGTCGACCCACCACCTAGACGGGCCGAACGGGAGATTACACGCGATGTACAAAGGAATGCGCGTAGCGGCAGTGGTACCCGCGCACAATGAGGAAAAGCTCATCGCAAAGACCATCACAACAATGCCGGAACTCATCGACATTATCGTGGTCGTGGACGATCTTTCCACCGACGAAACCGCAAAACGTGCCGTCGAGACTGGAGACCCGCGACTCGTTCTGTTGCAACACGAAGTGAACACAGGTGTCGGCGGGTCAATTCTCGACGGGCACCGCGAAGCCCTGAAAATGGGCGCCGATGTCAATGTTGTCATGGCCGGTGACGCACAAATGGATCCACAATATTTGCCCGCCCTGCTAGACCCCATCGCCGAAAAGGGCTACGGCTTCACGAAGGCGAACCGCTTCTTCTCCCGCACCGGGCTTAAAGGCATGCCAGCGTCGCGGGTGTTTGGCAGCATCATGTTGTCCTTTGCCACCAAACTCGCCAGCGGTTATTGGCACCTGTTTGATCCACAAAACGGCTACACCGCGGTGACTAAAGAATCGCTGTCCCGCATTGACCTGGATCGAATCGCTCTTGGCTACTCGTTCGAAAACGATCTCTTGATCTGGCTCAACATCGCCAATGTGCGGGCTAAAGATGTCCCCGTGCCCGCCGTCTACGGCGAAGAAGTATCTGGCATGAAAATGCACAAAGTGATTCCCCAGATTTCTAGCCTGCTAATAAAAGGCTTCTGGCGCCGCATTTTCCGCAAGCACGTGTTGATGTCCTTCTCCCCCATCGCGTTGATGCTGTTCATGGGCTTGTTCTTGGCCACAGTTGGCACAGCGGTCGGCGTGTGGGTCATCGCAAACACCATCGGCGAACCAGTCGCCAGCCCGGCGAGCGTGTTGCTCGCCGTGGGGCCTTTGCTCGTCGGTGTCAACATGCTGGTACAAGCTTTGGCAATGGACATGCAGGAAAGCCCCGACTAAGCGGGCAGCACAACCTTCACGTAACGAATGTCCAGGTCGGGCCGATCCTGTTGGATTTGCTCGACCTCGGCAATGATCTCCGGAGCATCCGTTACCACCCGCAAATACACATCGCGTGATTTCGCCTGCTCGGCCAGGTGCGTCAAATTGTCCTCACCAGCGAATCCGCCCCACACTTCCGCCGTGTAGTTAACGTCCTGGTTTCGCAGCAACGAACCCGCCCAAGCTGTCGCGTACGCGGGAATTCCGCGGTTTTGACCGGCCCAGATGACGGTCATCGCATCTGGATCAACCGGCACTTCACGAGCAGTGGCTACCGCGGCCTGCGCGGGCCACACCCAAAACGGCGGGTCGCCCAGAATGTAGTCGCGACCAAATGGGCGCGGATCACCGAGCGGGCCGAACATCGCCATGATCGACAGAGTGAGAGCTCCGGCGACCGCTACTCGACGCAGTGGCGTCCGCAACGTTGGTCGGCCCATTTTTCGGGTCAGCATCACCAGACGCCTGGCGGCCAAGCCCACGCCCAGCACTACCACAATCACCACGATGTGCGTGGCTTTGAGGAAGTAGTAAGACAGGGCCGCGTCATAGTAGTAATTTAGGCTGCCCAATCGGCGATATTGGTTGAGCCCAAGCGCGGCCAAAAATCCGAGTGCGCAGGCCAAAACCGTCAGATAGCCACGATAGGTCAGCGAGCGCCATACGGCGCCGGTGGCGATGAGCCCGACGATCAGAAAACCGAGCATGCACACTTGCCGCAGATTGAGCGCAATGATGCCGCCAGAGGCTTCCACGTGTTCGGTGCCGGAGTATTTGGACATGTTGACGTACAACATGACGCTAGCGGCGGGCAGCGCGACGGCGAGCACAGATGCGAAGAACCACCGGTGACGCCATACCCGAGTGCGGTAGTACAGCACCCACGCCGCGCTGGCGGCCGCCGCGATAGGCAGGATGAAGAAATAGGTGAACGCGATGGCGACCAACAGCGCCGCCATCACCACCCCTTGCTCTTTGGTGCTGCGTAGCGGCCGGACGATAAGTCCGGTGAGCAGCGCGAGTTCGGCGAGTCCAAGGATCTCGGCCCAATAGCCGTAGAAAAGAATCGTCAGCGGCTCGTTCCACACCAAAAAGATCACGACGAGGAACGCGGCCACCGCATGCACGAACAGAGGCAGCTGCCCCGCGATGCGGCGCATGGCCCACAGCACGGCCACGCACAAGAACAGGTAGCTGGAGGTAACGATCCAGACGAAGGCGTCGAGCTCGTGCAGGGCGATTTGTTGCGAGCCATCGCTGTGGATGAAGCTCATCAGGAGTGCTGCGGTGAAGTGCCCGCCTTGCGGGTAGGTAACCAGCCCACCGGCGGTGCCAGCATCGACAAATTCGGCGGCCTTGGCTTGGTTCATAAACATGTAGCCGCTCAGGCCACGAATGGTGTCGACCATGGCGAAGTGGCGGGCGGCGTCGCCGCCGGGGATAACGGCGGTGAAGCGGCCGGTGGCGTCTTGCCCCAAATACGTCCAGAACAGACTGAGTCCAGCGACGAGGGAGAAGCCAAGGGTGATCACATCTCCGTCGACGCGCACCGGCGGAAACTGGGGGGTGCGTCGCAACAGCGCCGCGATGATGACAACTCCGGTGAACGCGAAACCAGCGACGGGAACCGGCGCTAGTCCCCATGGCCAGACAGAGATCAACAGGCCCGCCACCGGGGTGGTGCCCAACAGAATGGCCATTGACAGCATGATGCGGTCAAGAATGGTGCTGCCACCTTTGAGTACAGACGCGATGGCAATGAGCAGCGCTATTGGCAGCATCCAGTCGATGGCCAGCAGATGTGTGATCAGCGGGAATACCCAACTGAACACGATAGCGAGCGGAATTGACCATATTGGCCACCCGGATCGTGGGAGCGAGAACGGGCGAGGTCGGGGTGGGGGCGCAGTTTCTGGCATCGCTTCTTTTGGGCGTCGAGTGAAACTGAGTGTCATGGAGATCCACCTGAGAGTCGCTGCGCTGGCAGGAACTGGAGACTAGTCGCGAGACCCGTTCCTCCGCTGCCCCTTATCGGGGCTATGGCGCGGCGACACAGCCGGTGACGTTGGCGACGATGCTGGTGTTGTTCCAGCCTGCGCCTTGTGAAGCGCCTTGGCCATTTTTGGCCCATTCGGCGCTTCCAGTAAGTGGTTCCAGGTGTCGATACCAGGTCAGCGCGCCTGAGCTATCGCGGCCCAAGATGACGCCACCGCCGAAGGAACCCAGCTGGGTGAATTCCCCCCAACCGCTGCCCACCGTCAGCCCCTGCCCGTTGTTCGCCCAAGTCGCCTGGCCCATTTCTGGTTCTAGGTGTCGATACCAGTTGAGTTCACCATCGGGTGTGACGGCGTACATGATTCCGTTGCCACCCGATGCGACAAGCGAAAAAGAAAATCCTGATCCGATGGCTCGTCCGCTTTCTGGTGACCAACGCGGCTCGCCATTTTGCCCCACATGGTGGTACCAATACAGATTTCCGGCCGCGTCGATGGCGTAAATTATGCCGGCGCCAGCGGAGAACACGAACGAAAACTCGGACCAGCCAGTGCCGATGACAGTGCCGCTACTGGGGTGCCAGTTCGTGTTGCCTCCGGACACTTCGTTGTCCTGGTGCCACACGAGGTCGCCAGCGGACGTTCTGGTGTACAACACGCCTTGTCCGCCAGAGAATGTGCTGGCGGCGTCCCATCGTTCGGCGATTTGGCCTTGGCTCCAGTTGGGATCACCGTATAGCGGTGCCGGGTGATTCCAGCGGCGCAGATGGCTGTTGCCATCAACGTGATACATAACCACGCTGGGATCGGTGCAGTTCACGGTGGCCGCGACAGCCGGTTGGCTCTGGCCGATGACGGCGACGCTGGCTACAAGAGCTGTTGCCAGCGCGGTGATCGTTATTCGCATATCGGCCCGACCCTGAGTATCGAGTTGTATTGGCTGGTGAGCACGAGCTGAAAGCAGTGGTTGAGTCGCCCGAACAGCGCGCCGGACACTGTTTCGTTGTGCCGTAGGGCTGGTACTTCTTGCGGTGGTGTGGATGTACTGCTGTCCAGGTCGAGGTAAAAGATTCGGTACCTGCCCGGGCCGTCTAGCTGCGTGATCTCATAGTTGATCCGCACGACGTCTTGCGCGGTGGTGGCGCTGCCGCAGAGTTGAGCGAGCCCATCTTGTTGGCACACGGTCTCCCCGGCGTGTGCCGTGTTGTGTGGAAGCAGCGCCCCAATACAACACGCCAGAGTAAATAGGACTTTCCTCATATCGCCGAAGTTAATGCATATTGAACCTTATTCGGCGCAGACAGGCCCTATCTTGACGCATTCTCCAGCTTCAATGGGACATACGTTCACCGTGAAACAGTGCTTCAAACTGCCGTAGAGATCGTCCTCAACCGAATCTCCCGCCGGCACAACTACAGTACGTTTTCGCGATTCCCGCCCGGAGTTCTCATCGACATACCAAATGTAGACGCTCAGCGGACTTTTCCCACTATTCGTGATCTCGTACCGAATCGCGGTCACATCTTGCAAAGCCCGTGCCGATATACAAGCCCGCATATTTCCTTGCGTTTTACATTGACCCGATGGCGGATCTTCTTCCTGCGTTGACTTCGCACAACCAGTGGAGGCCGGAATACTCAAAGCTATAGTGAGAGCCCCGGCGCCTATCAACACCGCACGACGCGAAATCTCCTGCACAGATACCCCCTTGCAATGCCGAACAGGTCGCTAAGCCACCGCCGCCGCGAAAACGTTCCGCAACAACTGCGCCAAAGCCGGGTCCCGAGGAATCGCGCCGTTAAACGACATCGAGCTGGCCGAAAACACCCACCCGCCATTTGGTTTGGGCACGTACATCATTTCGGCGCCTCCCTCCGGGTTCAGTCCCTCCGCGATCAACACCCCGCCAGGAACTGGACCGACCCGAGTATCAAGTTCCCATCCAGAAGCGGCTCCGTTGTACGCGACACTCCCAAAAGTGCTTCCGATTGAAAGTCCAGTACCCGCGAGGAAAGGGTGATTGTTTCGCACTTGATAGGGCGCGAAATCCATATAAGAGGGCGGATAAAGCGCGACTCCCAAGATCTGCGATTCGGATTGCCCAGACTCTTCAAAAAGATCGCGCTCTCCATCGGAACGGCGAAAAACGACGGCTTGGCCGTTAGCCGAATAGCTCACCCGTTCGTATATGCCATTTCCGCCCGTGTAAATAAGTCGACCACCCGCATTCTGGAAGTTCACAATATTTTGGCGGGCGGCCTGAGACATATATTCGGGATGTGAGGTCAGCACAAGAGCCCGATAATTCGGAAGCCAACTCCCACCAGTGGAATGCAAATCGCTATCGGTATAGCAATCGAATGCGATATTTTCCGCGCTCAGCCAGCGCCACAGGAAAAGATCGCTATACAGGAGGTGATCTATCACCCCAGTGGCCGAGGTATGAGTGAAGTTGCTCGGCCGCGCCAACGTGACAGTGCGCTGAACCCCATCTTGTCCGATGGAATACTGGTTATGACCGCCCCAGGTGTTGTACGCGTTATATGTGTTCGTGGGCAACAGCACGGCAATGTTTTGCTGTGGTGTAGCTGGGCGGACCACAAACATCACTTGATGCCGCACGCCAGAGCCCGATTCCAATCGGGAGGCGTAGACGCCAGAAGGCCAGTTCGCCGCCACTGAGGCCGTGAAATCAGCGCTCCAACCACAACCATTGCTGCGATAGCCGTTCTGCACTGGTTTGAACTGCCCGGTGCGCGGCGTCGCGCCCGTCATCGGGATGGGATCACCGGTCGCGGGAGCTATCCGAACCGTGGTGGAGGTATAAGACGGATATGTGGTGGACACATGAATGCTCACGCCTTGCCCGGGCTGAGTAGAAAGCGCACCTGGATAGCCCTGGAGCGCGGCCGAGTTTTCTTGGGTGAAGCCCGAGCCAACTTGAGCGCCATTGCCGTTGTTGACCCAATTCACACCCTGACTATCAATATTGTCTGAGTTCGCCAACCGGTACCACTTAAGCGCTCCATCAGGCCCTGGCACCGTGGCAGCACTCAACTCCACGGCATAAACCACACCATTGGTGTTAGACAGAATTTGTTTATGACGGTTGGAGGCCCAGCCAATCCCTACTTCGATGGCATTGCCGTTATTGGCCCACACGGGCGCACCTTCGCCCAAATATCTCCACCATCGCAGACTGCTGTCTTGGTGCGCGCCGAAAATGACGCCATTGGGATCGGCGAATAGGTGCGGAAACTCCTGCCAACCAGCGCCTATCTGGGCGCCAGAATTTTGTGCCCACGCCACCGAGCCGTTACTGCCCACATAGCGATACCAAAAGATCCGACCATCGCCATCTAGCCCATACAGAACGTTATTCCACCCACCGATGATGCGCGGAAAGTTCCACTGGAAACCAATCTGACTCCCACTCGCGGAATGCCAAAAGCCTTCACCGCTATTAGCGTCGGTCAGCACATATTGATACCAAAGCAAATCGCCGTTAGGCCGGAACGCGAATAGTTGCCCTTCGGCGCCAGCGAGCACCAACCGAAAGTCGTGCCAGAAAGTGCCAATCAATCGACCGTTGCCATTGTTGGCCCAAAAAATATTGCCGTCGGCCCAGCTGAAATGCCGGTACCAATAGAGTTCTCCATCAGCCTGGATGCCGTAAAAGATCCCATTGCCGCCTGGAACCAGGCTGATAAATCGCTGTTCGGGGTCGTAGCTCATGTCACCTTCATCCCAGCGGGGCAGTGCTGTGTGGACGATTGTGGGACAACAGGCTGGCTAGCGCCAGGAACTAAAGTGGGCGCGTCGCCCAGACGTACTAAATACGGGCGAATTCCCGCTCCGCGGCTGGAACCACTGAGGTGTCGGGCTCAACTTCAGGCGCGGGCAAGGCAATTGAGACAGCGTGAGCTGGCCGGGCGGCGGGGAAAACCCAACGACGAAATGCCCACCACCGGAACCCGGCCGCGGCCACGGTTCCCAGTACCGAATAGCTAAGGAAGTCGGCCATTTCCTGAACCAGCCGAGATACCTCAGGTTCCTGCAAGTGGAACACATATCGTGAGATGTACAGCCCCGCCACGTTAACGACCATGCCGATGCCGCTCACGGTGAAGAACAACAACGCTTCAACGTGGCGTCGCCGCCCGCCCCGCGTGTTGAATGACCATTCGCGGTTCAACACATAAGAGAAGACGGTGGCAACCACCACCGCGACTACGCTCGCGGTGACGGGCCGCGTGTGCAGAACTGTCCATTTCAGGACGTACCACACCACATTGTTCACGAGGTATGCGGCGCCGCCCACCGCGGCGAACCGCACGAACTCTCGATGGTGGGCCAACCAGTTCCGCAGCTGGCGCACCCTGTTCGCTACACGACCTACTGGCTCAGACATGCGCGAATGGTAACTATTGAGTACCGGTAGTCACTGCCCCTTGCTCTCCCGGGCGCGCACCTGACCGGCGAAACGATCAGCGGCCGCTCGCAAGGCCGCCTCAGCGTCAAGCCCCTGGCTGCGCGCTCCGGCCACTATAGAAAACAGCAGGTCACCGAGCTCTTCTTCATCTTCAGGCACGTCAGCTTTCTTCACGGGCGCTCCGACATCGAATTGCTCATTCTTAAGGAGATATTTCGCCGCTAGGGCAAGAGCCGGTTGGGAACGCGGCACGCCGTCCAGCGCCGACTTGCGGGATTTTTCCTCCCGTTTGATCTGCTCCCAATTCTGTTTCACCTCGTCGGCGTCGGAGGCCACCACGTCGGCGAAAACATGGGGATGGCGGGAGACGAGTTTGTCGACGAGTCCGGCGGCGACATCATCGATCGTCCAGGGCTTTTCACTCTCGGCACCGAGCCGCGAATGAAAGACGACCTGAAGCAATACGTCACCTAGTTCTTCCCGCATGTGCTGTTCATCGCCGGAGTCCAGCGCGTCATAGGCCTCATAGGCCTCTTCCAAGAGGTAGGGCATCAAGGTGCGGTGAGTCTGTTCGGCATCCCACGGGCAGCCGCCCGGCGAGCGCAGCCTGTCTAGCACGGCCACCACGTCGAGCAACCGGGCGCCGGGTTGATCCCACGATCCGTATATGACTTCCAAAGTGGGGGGATCACTGGCGCGGACTGTCGCGCCAGCCAGTTGACGGGCGAGGTCGCCTTCAGGACCAGCAAGCCACACCACGTCTTGGTCAGATTCCAGAAGCGCTTTGGTGGGGTCTGGGATGACATGCACGGTTTTCCCGGCGGCGGTGAGCTGTTCTTGCAGCTCGGACTCGCTGGTCGCGTAGATGGGATGTGCGTGTAGCAACTCCCAAGCGCGGGCGCTGAGTAGGCCGGCCGGGACGCGTGGCGAGGTGACCAAAACGTAGATGGTGTGCATGGCTCTTACTTTGCCGAAGCGGTGGGGCGACAAAGCGCTGGGGGCAGTTCTTCGCTCATTCCGCCCACCAGACTTATCAATAAATGTCATGGTATGCGGTAGCAATCATTGGACGAAGTACCAAGAAATCGTGCAATTTTGATCGCCCGTCACTGAACAAAACCGTGTTTATATACCCGCTAGGCATAAATAAATGACCAGTGGTGAATGTGCGGCATCAACCGGGAGGTAATTCGCGTGAGATTGCATAAGACAGTCCCCAAAATTGTGATAGCAGCATCCATTGTGAGCTTGGCGCTCGCCACTTCCGCATATGCGGGACAAAGGTCCGAAACAGATACTCAAAAAACGATGGCGCCATTCACCGTCGTCGCCGAAAAAGGCGCCAGCGCTGAATCTGTCAAAGCGGCTATCACTCAATCCGGTGGCACCATCACCTCAGCCAACGAAGCCGCCGGAGTCTTCCAAGTGCAAGGCCCCACATCCGACTTCGCCAGCAAAGTCACCGCCACTGATGCCATCATCGGCGCCACCAGCGAACGCGCCATCGGCTACGCGCCACAAGCCAACGGGCGCAGCACCGAAGCCAACAAGAAAATCGAAAGCGAACACCTCGGCGCAGAAGCCAAAAAACCCAGCAAGCCCGGTCAACCCGCCGAAGGCATGGACCCCCTCGATGACAAACTATGGGGCCTAGACATGATCCAGGCCGACGAGGCCCGCAAAATCAACGGCGGTGACAAACGCGTCACCGTAGGGGTCATGGACACCGGCCTGGACGCCTCACACCCAGACCTGGCGCGCAACTTCAACGCCGAAAAATCACGCAACTTCGCACCGGACATCGAATCCATTGACGGGCCCTGCGAAGTAGCTGGCTGCCTCGACCCAGTGGGCACCGACGACGGAGGCCACGGCACGCACGTAGCCGGTACGATCGCCGCCGCCGCTAACGGCTACGGCCTCTCGGGTGTGGCACCAAACGTCAGCTTGGTAGAACTCAAAACCGGCCAAGACTCCGGCTACTTCTTCCTCAAGCCCGTCGTCGACGCGCTCGTCTACGCCGGTGACAACGGACTAGATGTGGTCAACATGTCGTTCTACGTCGACCCGTGGCTCTACAACTGCCAGGCCAACCCAGCGGACAGCCCAGAGCAGCAAGCCGAGCAGCGCGCCATCGTCGAAGCCGTAAACCGCTCACTGGAGTACGCGCACAACAAGGGCGTCACCCTGGTCGGAGCACTCGGCAATGAACACACCGACCTCGGTAAACCCGGCACCGACGCCAGCAGCCCGGACTACCCAGCGGACAGCGCCTACGAGCGAACCATCGACAACAGCACCTGCTTGTCGATGCCAGCCGAAGGCTCACACGTCATCGGCGTCAGCGCCCTGGGCCCATCGGGGAAGAAATCCGACTTCTCCAACTACGGCACCGAACAGATTTCGGTATCAGCCCCAGGTGGCTACTTCCGCGACGGATTCGGCACCGACTCCTTCCAAAAAGTCGACAACTTGATCCTCTCGACCTACCCACGCAAGGTGCTGGAAGAAGAAGGTCTCGTCGACGCCGACGGCAACCTGACCGAAGCTGGAACCAAAGCAGGAGTCATCAAAGAGTGCACCGCCGACGGCAAGTGTGGCTACTACAACTGGCTGCAGGGCACGTCGATGGCCTCACCGCACGCCGCTGGGGTAAGCGCGCTGGTTGTCAGTGCCCACGGGCATAAAGACAAAGATGGCGGGCTCACCATGAAGCCCAACAAGGTAGAACGGATTCTGCTGGACACCGCTACTGCGACCGCTTGCCCGGAACCGCGCACCGTCTCGTACACCAACGAGGGTCGCCCGGCTGAGTTCGACGCCACCTGCGAAGGTGACAAGAACTTCAACGGGTTCTACGGCTACGGCATCGTCAACGCGCTGGGCGCTGTGCAGCGCTAATCACACCCGTCGACGCGGGACCTCGGATGATATTCCGGGGTCCCGCGTTTTTAGTGCCACGGGGCCTCATCCGCCGGGCACACCTTATTTTTCGCCGGCATCGTGCCGCTCACCAAATAAGCTAGCCGGGCTTGTTCAACGCAGGCCGAAGCCGGCGAATACATGGTGGTGTGGCCGGGGGCATCCAAGGTCAGCAGCCGCGCTTTACCCAGTTGCTTTGTCGCCATTTTGGCGCCCGTGTGTGGTGTTGCCGGGTCATGCGTGGTGTTGATGACCAGCAGTTCATGGGCGAATTTGGCATTCCAGGGACCGGTGTAGCGGTCTGCATCCTCAGCTGGCCAAGCCGCGCAGGGCATCATGTTAAAGGTCACCAGCCGACCAAACCCAGGGACTTTCTTATCCTGGCTAGCCCCAAGCTCAGAGTAGAGACTTGTCTTGGTGGGCTCATCGGAGTCGAGGCACTGAATCGCGTTATATGCCTCGTGCGGGTTGGTCTGATAGGACTCGTGCGCGGTGGCGACAACTTCGGCATTGTTGGTGTTTTTCGTTTCGTACAGTTTTTGCAGAATCGCCGCGGTCGTGGGCCAGGTTTTTACGGGCTTAAACAAGTTGTAGTAGACCATTGAGACCAGCGACGAATAGGTATATGTGATGCCGTCGGGATGTTCGATTGATGTGTGTTGCAGGTGGGCCAAAAGCTCGGACCACTTTCCGGCCAGGTTGCCGCCTTGAGCGAATGCGCATTTTTCGCCAGCTGCCTCACACATGGTGAAAAATCTGGTCAGGGTGTCTTGGGCCGCTTGCGCGACGTCTTGTCGCACGTCCACTGGCAGAGTTTTGGCCTCATCGCCATGGCCTCGGGAATTTCCCACCAGGTCCAGGGCGCCGTCCAAAATGATCGCTCGGGCCCGCTGTGGGTACAGGTTGGCGTATGTTGCGCCAATCACCGAGCCGTAGGAATAGCCGATGAAGTTCATGTCAGGTTCGCCTAGCGCCACGCGCACATGTTCCAGGTCATGCGCGGTATTGGCGGTTGACATGTGATTGAGGAGCTCGGCGCTGTGTTCCTGGCAGCGTCGACCCAATTCGGCCGCGCTATCCATGAAAGTGTGTTCTTGCTCGACACCGAATGGGAAATCTGGAATAGACCCGAAGAATTCGCTTTTCTCGTGTTCGGTGGTGAAGCAGTGGACCGCCGTGGAGCGGCCAATGCCCCGCATGTCCACTCCGATGAGATCGAAATGGGCACGGATGTCATCGCTGAATGTAACGCGCGCGCGGTCGCGCATTTTTCCAACTCCATCGCTGCCCGGGCCGCCAAAGTTCACGAACAGGGCGCCTTTTCGCTTTCCTGGATCCGTGGCGGGCAGTTTGATAAGCGCCAGGTCAATCTGCTTGCCTTGCGGTTCGTCGTAGTCGAGCGGGGCTTGCACGGTCGCGCATTCGAAGCCGTCTTGGCAGGTTGCCCACTGAGTTGTCGTGGGGGCAGCGTGGACTGGTGGTGCGGCTGACACCATTGTTGTCGCGGTGAGAACGCCCGTCATGAGCGCGGCTACGAAGGTGCGCACGCGTCTACTCCTTGGCTCGAAGAACTCAGCGGGAGCCAGCCTAAGGGGTGCCGGACAAATCGGCTGAAACGGGAATTCATTAGTGTTGCCCACACATTGCTAACGTGTCCCGGCAGAAAAAACCTGGAGCACCGGCACATCCGGCACCAGCGGAATACGCTGACCTCATGCCCGAGACAACTCGTCCTCCCCACCCACAAGCCAGCTACGAGGAATGGAGCGATTGGGCGAGCGGCCTCACTCCTCGGGAAATAACGCAAAAGGCACACGGCATCCAACGAGAAATCGACACAGCTCTCGGTCAATTTCATGGTGGTGAGCCAAACTTGACCTCGACACATGAACATCTTCGCCCGCTAACCTGGCTCACCTGGCAACTCACCAGACACGTCGCACATGGCATACCCAACTACGGCAAATATCGCGTAGGGCCCCTGGGCACCGCGGAAGCCGCCGAGCAAGCGCTAGCGACACAACCGCTGCTGAACGAGCTCTGCCGCACAAGCGGGAAATGGTTCGCGCTGCTTGGAGCACTGCCAGAACCTGACGAAAACGGCCCCGAAAAAGGAAGCGTCGTGTACGCCGCCTCAGAAATCGCACTAGCGGCTCACCAAGCGAAGGCGGTTCTTGATGAGATCGCCGCGCTCCCCGACGACGTCTCGGCTAGTTTAAAACTCCAAGAACTCGCCGGGATCGTTCACGCGTATCCACTCACCGCGATACACGACCCCACGGCGAACGTCCATTGGCGAGTCACGGTAGACGAATACGCCACACCAGAATTGCCGCAATTCGCCAAAGACACCATGGCGAGAACCGCAACGGCGCTCGCCGAGACGAAAAAGTGCGAGCGATGGCTACACAAACACAGAAACCGAACCGGATACGAGCTACTTCCCGACGCGATTACTCACCTGGATGGTCTAACCAGCGCCCTCAAATTTCACGCCACTGACAGCCATAACCTCGAAGAACTAGGCCGCGTTCGGGATGTCACGGTGCGGTTGGTGGATCTGCTAAAAGACAAGCTGACCACCGAAATCGACGCGCTCCCCGACCGCTATTTCAACCACGCACACCCCAAACCAGAACTTTCCTACCTGGTCATGCTGAAAAACAAGCTAGGGCGGCTCGTATCCGATGCACCCAGCGATGTTGAGAAATACTCACGCCTAGCCGGAGTCGAGACGGACTGGAATCTTGGCCTCAACGACTACACGGCCAAGGGTTCTTTGCCCAAGGTCAGCGAAGCATTGACGGGGCTACGCACAACGCTGCAAAGTGCACGAGAACACTCACTACCTAGGCCCCCTGGGCCAAAGTTTGGCGACTACACCGCCATGAGCCCACGTCGGCATAGCCGACGGCCATAAATCAAAGAACGTCCTCGAACAGCTGAGTTGCCCACGCCAACAACTCGGCGTCACGCACCGGCTTCCCACCGATGCGCGCCGTGGTGGGCGCCGGGACGGTGATGATGCCCGCCGCCTGCTTATATACCGCTCCTGGGTAATAGCGTTGCAGCCTCATAACTTTCGAATCAGGCAAATCAATAGGGGCAAAACGAATGTTGCGCCCCTGAATCGCGACCTCACTCACCCCATGGCTTCGAGCCCGCAAACGGAAAGCGGCAACAGCGAAAAGGTTTTCCACCGGCGTGGGCAAATGCCCGTAACGGTCCAACACTTCATCGCGTACCTCATCGAGCCGCTCGGTGGCTTCGATAGCGGCGAGTTTGCGGTAGAGCTCGAGCCGCAAGCGCTCCGATTCGATGTAGTCGTGTGGCACATTCGCGTCCACCGGAAGATCCACTTTGACCTCGGCGACCTCTTGCTGCTTCTCGCCTTTGAACTCGGCCACGGCTTCAGAGACCATGCGGACGTAAAGATCAAAGCCAATTGCCGCGATATGACCAGACTGTTCCCCACCAAGCAAGTTACCGGCACCTCGAATCTCGAGGTCTTTCATCGCCACATACATGCCGGCGCCGAGCTCAGTATGTTGCGCGATAGTGGCAAGACGTTCGTGCGCCGTTTCGGTCAACGGCTTTTCCGGTGGATACAAGAAGTAGCCATAACCGCGCTCGCGACCACGACCCACCCGACCACGAATCTGATGCAGCTGCGACAAACCGAAGTTGTCTGCGCGCTCCACGATCAGAGTGTTCGCGTTGGGAATATCCAAACCAGACTCCACAATCGTGGTGCACACCAACACGTCGTACTGCTTCTCCCAGAAGCCGACCATCACCCGCTCCAGCGAGTCTTCGCCCATTTGACCGTGGCCGACCTCAACCCGAGCCTCCGGCACTAGTTCTCGAATCCGAGCAGCCGCCTTGTTGATGGACTCCACCCGGTTGTGCAGGTAAAACACCTGGCCATCGCGCAATAGTTCACGTTTGATGGCGGCGGCGATTTGCCGCTCTTCGTAGGCGCCCACATAGGTCAATACTGGGTGCCGTTCCTCCGGCGGCGTCGCGATCGTTGACATCTCCCTAATGCCGGTGAGCGACATTTCCAAAGTGCGCGGGATCGGGGTCGCGGACATCGTCAACACGTCAACCGCGGTGCGCAGATGTTTTAGATGCTCCTTGTGCTCGACACCAAAGCGCTGCTCTTCGTCGACGATCACCAAACCAAGATCTTTGAATCGCACCGTGTTTTGCAGCAAACGATGAGTGCCGATCACAATGTCGACCGAGCCCTCACTCAAGCCCCGGATCACTTCTCGGGCTTCAGCATCCGTTTGGAACCGCGAAAGCTGTTCGATGCGCACTGGGAACTGCGCCATCCGCCCAGCGAAAGTGCCAAGATGTTGTTTGGCCAGCAAAGTGGTGGGCACCAGCACGGCCACCTGCTTGCCGTCCTGCACTGCTTTGAACGCCGCTCGCACCGCGATCTCAGTTTTTCCGTAGCCAACGTCCCCGCAGATCACTCGGTCCATCGGGTGCGGCTTTTCCATATCCGCTTTTACTTCGTTGATCGCGGCGAGCTGGTCGGGAGTTTCGGTGAACGGGAAAGCGTCTTCGAGTTCACGTTGCCACGGGGTGTCTGGGCCAAACGCATAACCAGGTGTGCCCACTCGGGCCGCGTACAAACGCACAAGCTCGGCGGCGATTTCTTTAACCGCTTTACGAGCCCGACTCTTCGATTTTTGCCAATCGGCTCCACCCATGCGGTGCAGCGTCGGCGCCTCGCCACCCACGTAACGGGTTAGTTGATCCAGAGAGTCAGTAGGCACAAATAGCCGGTCACCGGGCTGCCCGCGCTTGGATGACGCGTATTCGATAACGAGATATTCGCGCTCGCCACCATTGAGAGTGCGACGGATCATTTCTACGTATTTACCGACGCCATGTTGCTCGTGCACCACAAAATCGCCGGGCACGAGTTGCAGCGGGTCGACAGCGTTACGGCGACGGCTCGGCATTTTCCGACGCGCCGATTCGGCGGGACGAGCACCGGTCAAGTCTTGTTCGGTCAGCAGCAGCAAACCGGGCACAACAAGACCAGCATCGAGCGCGGCGGTAGTCACGGTGATAGTGCCGCTCGCTGGGATTGAGCTGATGTCGGCGGTAAGTGTGGCCCCCAAGCCCGCGTCCGCGAGCTGCTCCACGGCCCGTTTCGCCGGTCCATGCCCGGCAAAGGTCAACACAACGGCGTCGCCAGCACGCGTGGCTTCCGCGATATCACCGAAGGCGGCTTTGGTGTCTCCTCGATAAGAAGGCGCGGCATCAATGGCGCGCGTGCCATTTTCGGGCTCAAGCTCATCGAGGGCTTTGAAGGGCGACAGTGACCACCACCAGCCGAATTCACACTCATTCGCGGCATCGCGCACATCGTCGAGCTGCTTGAACGCCGAGGCGCCCATATCAATGGGAGCTTGAGCTCCTGTCGCGGCAGCGGACCAAGACGCCTGCAAAAACTCTGCGCTGGTTTCCACTAGATCGTGAGCCCGAGTGCGCACCCGCTCTGGATCGCACACCAAAACCTGGGTGCCTTTGGGCATGACGTTGACGAATAGCTCAAGTTCGTCGCCCGATCCCAACAGGGCCGGGGTCAGCGACTCCATGCCTTCAGCGGGAATTCCTTCGGCGACCTTATTCAACAATTCGGCGAGCTCGGGATGATCGGTGCTGAGCGTCCGGGCCCGATCGCGCACCTGATCGGTAAGCAGCAATTCACGACAAGGCGGAGCCCAAAGGCCGTGCGGTGCGATCTCAAGTGAGCGTTGGTCGGCCACCGCGAAGTAGCGGATTTCTTCGACATCATCGCCAAAATATTCGACCCGCAACGGGTGCTCTTCGGTGGGCGGGAAGACATCCAAAATGCCGCCACGCAGCGCGAACTCGCCCCGTTTTTCGACCAGATCAACTCGCCCGTAGCCAATTTCGACGAGCCGAGCGGCCGTGGCTTCCAAACCCGCTTCATCACCGTTACGCAAATGGACTGGAGCTAGCTCACCCAACCCTTTCGGCAGTGGCTGCAACACACTTCGCACTGGCGCGACAACGACATCTAGCGGACCGGTTGTTGGATCGTCGGGGCTGGGATGTGCGAGCCGACGAAGGATCGCCAGCCGTTTGCCGATCGTGTCCGCTCGTGGAGACAAGCGCTCATGGGGCAATGTCTCCCATGGTGGGAAAAACCCGACCCGGTCGGCGTCATGAATTCCCTGCAAGGCGGCGACGAGGTCTTCTGCTTCGCGAGTTGTAGCGGTGAGCGCGAGCACTGGTGCCCGCTGCGCGAGCCCAGCAACGACAAAAGGCCTGCTGGCAGCCGGGCCAGTGAGTGAGGAAGGGGTCTTAGCGAGCGCTTCGCCCACACCTGAACCGGACAAAACCGCACGCAAAATTCCCGACACACTCATAGCCACTACCCTAAGCTGCCGCCCCGACAAGTTCTGACTGGGCGCCAGGGCGCCAATACGTCTGGCACTATCAGGACCGTGGATCTGCGTTCCTTTGAAAAGCTGCCGTACTGGGCCCGTCTCGGCACAGTCGCTGTCGCTATTTGTGCCGTCGTTGGTGTCATCGCATTTGCCCGGCGAGGCCATGAACCAGAAAGCGAAAACCCGAACCGTCAGGCCACGTCAACAACCTCAACATCGGCCAGCCCCACCGATGAGCCCGAGCCCACCCCAGTGCCCGGCACCTTGACCAAAGAACAGCTCACCCCAGCGCTGCTCGGGCCCAACGAAGTACCGGCGGGCTTCACCGAAAGTGATCCACCAGATTCAGATGGGCCCGACACGATTCCGCAAAACGATAATGCTCGCTGCTCCGAGCTATTGCACAAAACTGAGTTGGACGCCGAGCGCAGCCCAGGTGGTGAAGCACAACGGGTCTTCACCACCAGCGAAGTTGGCCCCACCATCGTGCACAACGTGGCGAGCTTTAAGAGCGCGGACGATGCCACAACGGCGATCGCTTTGCTGCGCCCGCTAGCCAGCGAGTGCACCAGCTGGACCGAGACTGACAAGAACGGCGCCACTAGCTACACGGTGCAGGAACTAGCTCTGCAAAGTTTCGGTGAGGAAAGCTACGCCGTGCAGCTGGTTATGGAGGCGGCCGGGCAAACCTGGCACACTCAACTGATCGCGACGCGCACCGGGCCGAACGCTTCGATGCTCGCGCTGAGCTCGCCCACTCCTTTGGTCGCGGAGGACGCGGTGCCGTTGGCGCAACTAGCGTCCGACAAACTCGCAGCGCTTCCGCCCGCCTAGAAGCAACGAGGCCTTCATGCGACCGCTTCACACATGGCGAATTTTCGTCGGTTCAATGTGGCGCTGTCACAACAATGTAAGCCGATGCAGGTTTAGAAAATGCCTCGCAAAATCACCACCCACAACGCGCTGAAGATCGCAAAGCCTATCCACATCAACGCGATAAGCGCGGCAAAGGCGCCCACTGTCGGTGCGCGTTTAGCTTCGGGCAGTTTGCGCTCAGGCATCACCCCGAGTGTCGCCGCCACACCTACCCCGTACGCGGGAACGAGATATACGGCCAGGAGTAGCCCGCCAACAATGTCGCCTTCCAGCAGTGCCGTTGGCATGGCGCCGCCCTGTTCGGTAAGGGCGCCCAAGGCTCCCAGGGTCCAAAACGCGTGGTATGAGCGAAATTTCCAGCGGCGGCGGGCTAGCCAGGTAGCAGCAAGCAAACCCGCCCACGGCCCGATAAACACCAAAGTGGACGCGGCTGCTGGAATATCGGATGCGGCGCGTTCTCGAACGCCGAATCCGATGGTGGCCCCGATGGTGATGGTCGATAGCAGCAGTCCAAGAATCCCGAAAAGCACCCACCCGGGGATGGCTGAGTTGGCGAGAAAAGCGCGAATGTCGCCCTGCCATAGATGAATGCCACCCCAGATCACTGGAATCAGTACCGGAGAAAGCGGCAGCATCGCCGGCCCAGCGTCTTCCAACGCGATACCCGCGGCGAGCACCAGGTAGACCGTCCAAAAAACACCGATGACGATGATCTGGGGTTTACTCAGCTTTGGTGCCGGCTGGGCCAAGGTCGCGCCACCAAGCGCCGAGAAGATCCCCATAACGTCCTATGGTGTCGCTGTGGTGTTGGCGGGATGCGCTCAGGGGTGTGATGGGCGCGAACCGATTATGACACCGTGGCGTATCTTCCGAGTCGAAGCGCGAAAAAGAAAGCCAGTGCGATCGCGGTGAGTTCGCCGAGCATCGCCAGTGCTATCACCCAGTTCTGAGATAGTCCACTTGGGCTATCCGCGACTATCGCTGGGGCCAACAGGTCGATGATGACCAGCGCATCGTCATGCCCTTCGCTAAGCGCGGTGCGAGAAAGCTCATTGGCCACATCCGCGGCCATGGTCGCATCGGCAAGGGTCACGCTGACCACAATGGTGACGGTTTCTGGCGGCACGCTGACCTGGGCGGCACCGGCCAAGGGCTGCGCGCCAGTTTTTTTCGCGACGGTGTGCAGCGTGGTGCCCGCTGATAGCAAGGCTTGATAGCGAGAGACGGCAAGCTTGACATTGTCCGCCCCGACAGCTCCATCGCCGCGTGGAGACAAACTGAGAATTGCGGTGCTGGTGAATTTTTCTTCGTGATTTTTTACGATGATGATTGCCGAAGTAAGGGCTGTGAATATCAGTAGCCCCGCGATGACTAGCCGGGACCGCACCAACCATCTGAACATCGACGTTACCTTTCGCTGCGTTGAAGCATATTTGGCCGTCTTACCAAAGCAGATTCACCGGGGAATGTCAGCCCTGTGAATATTTGCATGTAAATAAGCCGTTTCCTTAAGAAGGTTTGATAGTTATGTCAAAGTGGAGAATTTGACGATTTCACTTGCTCCC
Source organism: Mycobacteriales bacterium (assembly GCA_013362805.1). Taxonomy (GTDB): domain Bacteria; phylum Actinomycetota; class Actinomycetes; order Mycobacteriales; family QHCE01; genus JABFVL01. Next base: position 30,388 of record JABFVL010000042.1, read on the forward strand.
CCGTCGCCTATCCGGGAACAACACACCCCTCGCCGTGGCTTCGGCGACCGATTTGTAGCACTTCTATCACTGATGGTTTTGGCACCTCTTTTCATTATCATCGCAATGCTTATCAAATTGGACAGTCCGGGACCGGTGTTCTTTCGGCAACAACGCACTGGGCTCGGTGGAAAACGATTTGGACTTTGGAAATTTCGGACAATGGTGCCTAATGCCGAAAAGCTCAAAGCAACTATGCCAAATCAATACGCAAAGGGCACGCTATTCAAAATGAATAACGACCCTCGAGTGACGCGAATAGGACGCTTTTTGCGCAAAAGCTCGCTCGATGAACTACCTCAACTGATCAACATCCTCACCGGGGATATGGCCCTCGTCGGGCCACGCCCCACCAGCGCCCTAGTAACCGACATGCCCGCCGACTACCGGCGACGCACCGAAGTGCTGCCAGGTCTCACCGGCCTGTGGCAAGTCAGCGGTCGATCCACCCTCAGCTGGGAGCAATCAGTGGCACTAGACATCTACTACGTCGAAAACCGCTCGCGGGCACTCGACTTGTATATCTTGCGCCGCACAATTCCGGCAGTGCTCAAACGAGAGGGAGCATACTAAGCGACGCCGACAGCGCGGCGCACTGCTGAAAGAACCGCACCAGCCCGCTTACGCGCTTTGACGGCTCCGGTAGCAAGCACCTCGTCCAATTCGGTGTTGCCCGGAGTCATCAATTCGTTATAGCGGGCTCGCAACGGGCTCAACTCCGCATTGACCGCGTCAAACAGCACCTTCTTGGCTTCACCCCAGCCCATGCCGCCTTTTTCGAGACGGGCCCGCACCTCCGCGACCTCAGCCGGGCTCGCGAAATGTTGGTAAATCTGGAACACGTGCGCGCTATCGGGATCCTTCGGCTCTTCCACCGGCACACTGTCGGTCTTGATGCGCTTAATGAGCTTTTCGAGTTCTTTCTCGGTGCCGAACATCGGGATGGTGTTGTTGTAAGACTTACTCATCTTGCGGCCATCTAGCCCTGGCAAGGTGTGAGCGGTCGACTCATCCGGAACCATGGGCAGCGGAATTTTGAACGTGTAACCCTCGCCAAAAAGATGGTTAAACGAACCCGCGATATCAGCCGTGTATTCCACATGTTGCAGCTGATCACGGCCGACGGGCACCACATCGGTTTCCATCGCCAAAATGTCGACCGCCATCAACACGGGATAGTTGTACAAGCCCATGTTCACCCCGGCGTCCAAATCTTCGACGCCGTTTTCGCGGTTTCTATCCCGCGCCGCTTTGTAGGCGTGCGCCCGATTCATCAACCCTTTGCCGGTGACGCACGACATCACCCACTGCAGTTCGAAGATTTCCGGAACATCGGACTGCCGATAAAACACGGTGCGTTCGGGATCCAAGCCACACGCCAACCAGGTAGCCGCGACCGAACGGGTGTAGTGACGGAGCGCCTGGGCATCACGCATGCTCGTCAACGAGTGATAGTCCGCCATGAAATACCAAGATTCGTATTTCTCCGCCAGCGCCAATGCGGGACGAATCGCCCCGACATAGTTGCCCAAATGCACATAACCGGTGGGCTTGATACCGGTCAGTGAAACCTTCGTGTGCGCGGGAGACGAATCCATAGCCATGATCTTAAGGTTTGGAAACTCGCACGAAACGCCCCTACCCCACCGGCGTCCGTGATGGCTCTCGAGTAGCCGGCACAATCCAGTCTTCCGTGCGGCGAGAGCGACGCTCACGCACCCACACCGCGGCACCGGCCAGCAGAACTCCCAGCACCACGCCAACCCCTGTGATGCCCCACCGTGGCGGCCCGGCGGGCTCCAACGCGGCGGCAGCCGGAGAAACTAGCTGCCCAGCCAAAATGGGATCAGCTTCAACCCGATTCAGAACCGCCGCCATGAGCTCGGCCGTCGCTCGCTCAGCAACACCTCGACTCGACCACAACACTTTAAATTCCACATTCGCGGTGCCAGCAGGCATCGTCACCACGATCGCGTCGGCGAGCTCATCGGCGTCAATGCCCAACGAATCGGCGACTTCCTTAACCACATATGGGGAGGTGGCATACGCGACATAGCGCGGCGCCGTCAAGAGCACCACCTGCGCTGACACCGGTTTGGCGTCCTTGGGCCGCAAGGCCACAATTCCCGATGCCGCGTATTGATCGGGCAGCACAAACGCGTACGTGCCCAGACCAGCGGCGACCACCATCGTGATGATGACGAACATCAGCCACCAGCGCTTTACCGCGCGAAAGGCAGCCCGCATGCCCGTTCCTTTCTCACGTATTGATCGCTCATCGTTGCGCACCACCGGGCACGAATGCCACCCCACGCGGGGCACAGCATATGGTCCGGCTGCCACACCCGATAGTAAAACGTTCTACTGTGGCCACGTGTTGCATATTTCAGGTGAGTTGACTCGAGTCCTCACACTCCACGGGGTCGAAGCCGATGCCCTCACCCCAGCCGGAAAATGGGGAGTGCCCAGACCAGTTCAGCGACTGATTTCGCCCTACACGCCCTCTGTGGTTGTCGAAATAGCACAGGGGTCGGCCGGCCAACTCCGCATACAACGTGAAGTCCATGGTCGACATTGGGCCGCCACCCACGACATCGACACCGCCAAGCTTTACGCGGCCGACCCGCACGGCAAATGGCTGGTCAGCGAATGGCTGCCAAGCGCGAAAGCACCGCCCATCTCCGAATATGTCTCAAGCGCGCTCCGCTCCGCTCGGCAGATAGCCGACGCTCCAGCGCCCACAGGCGGGCCAAAAGCCCAACAGTGGCGCTCCCCACTGCCCGCACGCTTGATCCGCATCCTCCGAGGCCTCGCGCAAGGACCCCCGATGCGCTTGTGGTGGGCGGCGCGCCAAGCAGCCCGGGAACTACCCCGCGTCCCGATCGCTCACGGCGATTTCTACCACCGCAATGTGCTGTGGCGAGCCGACACCCATCGGGTGTGTGTCATCGACTGGGAATATTTAGGACCAGCTCCCCGCTACGCCGATGTCATGCGCATGTGGACAATCCTGCCGACCCGCGCGGCCCGAAATCATCTCATTCGAGAACTGTTCGCGACCGCACCGGCGGCACATCAAGCAGAAATCGCTTTGACCGGTCTGTGGCTCACACTGCGGCTCATCGGTGAAAACGTGAAAGCACCCGCCGCGGTGCGTAACGCCGAAGACACAGCGCACGCCCGAGCGATGCTAATGGAAGCGAGCGAACTAGCCCACGCGCACGGCGCTTGGCCGCTTTAAGCGCTCGGCACGCCACTGGCCAGTTCTTGATAAAGCTCAGCGAGTAGCCGCGTTGACGGAACTTGCTTGCTGCGCTGCGCCATGAACTGTCGGCGGGCATTCTGTCCAGCGTCGAACGCCGCCGCCGGATCAGAAAGCACCTTGATCACGGTGTCGGCCAAAACTCCGGCGTTGTCCGGCGGAATCAACCAGCCGGTGTCAGGGCGGATACCTTCGCGCATGCCATCGACTTCGGACGCGATCACCGGCCGACCCAACGCGGCGGCTTCCAGCGGCACCAAAGACATGCCTTCCCACCGTGAAGGACAGATCACCACATCGGCGGCGTACATCCACCGTAAGGTGTCAGCACGTTCCAATGGCCCAAGCAGGCGAACACCTTCGCCCGCGCTGGCCTTGAGCTCGTTATACAGCGCACCTGTTCCGATGAGCGCCAGCTCAGCTGTGGGTATTTCCTCGCGCACCTTTCTCCACGCTTGAATAGCCACGTCCTGGCCCTTCTGGCGAGCCAGGCGCGCCGCCAACACCACCAAGGGTTGACCAGCGGAAATGCCCAACTCTCCGCGCACCCGCGCGCGATACACATCGACGAGCTCATCAATAAGTTCCATGTCTACGCGGTTCGGCAACACCGCGATCCGTCCACGTATCCCAGCCGCACGGCCCGTGGCGGCTTCGCCTTGGGAAACACAGGCGGTCACGGCGGTCCAGCCCGCCGCGAACCGCTCCCACTCGCGCACAAGACGGCGCATGAAGCCCTTGCTGGCCAAAAAGGACCACGCATGCGGACTAAAAACCGTGGGCACCCGCCCACGCAACAGCATTCGGCCCACCAAACCAGCTTTCGCGCAATGCAGGTGCACAACATCGGGTTGCACACGGTTCACAATTGCGCGCAAGCTTGACCATTCACGCACCACACTCAGTCCTGGTTCACGGCGCGCCTGCCATGGCACAACATGTGCTCCGGCGGCACGGGAAAGTTCGCCGAGACGCCCACCAGGACAGGCCAGCGTAACCGTCATTCCACTACTAACCTGGTACGCCACGTAGTCGGAAACACAGTGCGCTAGCCCAGTATTGACCGCGTGCGAAACATGCAATACACGCAACGAACGAGAAGGAGATGACGTGTCAGGAACTGGCAGGTCAGGGCGGTCAACTGAGTCCATAACGGACTTGGGGGAAATGGGAACAGAAGCGCGATCGGTCACGACTGGTGAGAGTGCCACATCGGCCACAAGTGTCGCTACCGCGAAAATTTCCGCCCCGGGCGAAGAAGCCTCACCTTTTTTCACCACAACCGAAGCGGGCTACCTCACCCGACGACTGCGGACTGTCATTGTTAGCGGCTTCGGAATGCTTGGTGGGGCCGAATCCTGGCTACTGTCCATGCTGGATGCGAGTAAGGATCGCCTAGATATCGGGGTAATTCTGCTCGCCGACGGTCCCCTACGCCAGGAACTCGAAGCCCGAGGCATACACGTTATTGTCCGCGCCACAAGCGCTAGCAAGAGTGCCATGTTCCGAGCCAGTTGGTGGCTGCGTCGACAACTCAAACGCACTTCACCAGACCTGGTCCTCGCTAACGGCGTAAAAGCGGCCGCGATCGCTTGCCCAGCCGCCCGACTCGTCGGTGTGCGCAGCGTATGGGTAAAACACGATCACAGTTACGACAAAACTTTGGCGAGACCGCTCGCGAAGTTGGCTACCGGCGTTATCGCCACCGCGCACAGCCTGTGCGCCGCTACAAAACGCCCCGACATCACCGTCATCGAACCGCCGCGACCCGTGCCAGCGCATAGTCGAGAAGCCGCTCACACGCTACTCCGTGAGGCTGGCATCGAACTTCCCCAGGCGAAAGTACTGGCGATGCTGGGTCGATACGTTCCTTACAAAGGCATCGACACCGCTATTCGGGCGCTTGCCCAACCAGAAGCCGCCGGGTGGAACTTGGTCACCATTGGCGGAATCGATCCGGCACACCCAAACGAGAAAGAACGACTCGCGGCATTGGCCACCGAACTAGGTGTGTCTTCGCGCGTGCAGCTGGCGGACTATCTACCCGAAGCGGGGCGCATGCTCGCGGCCGCCGACGCCCTGGCCGTGCTCACCCACGGTGGAGGACCTGGTCGCGAAGGCTATGGCATGTCCGCGGCCGAAGCGATGGCCGCGAAACTGCCAGTCATCGCGATCAACGATGGAGGGCCAGTCGCCAAGCGCATTGATTCCGATGATTCGGGCACCGTCGCGGGGCTCTTGATTCCACCAGCGGACCCCACCGCACTAGCCGAGGCGCTTTCCACCTTGAACGGCCCCGTGCTCAGAGAAATGATGGGCGTCGAAGGCCATCGACGCATAGCCGAAGCCCCCGATGCCACCGAAAGCGGGCGACGCTTCGCCAGCGCCCTCACCCGCACCGCTCTCCGGCCCGGCGCTGGACTGCGCGAAGGCCCGGACTTGACCGTGATCGCTCCCGTTTTTAATGAGGGGCCCGTGATCACCAAACTGCTGGACCTCATCAAGCCCCAGCTTGGGGCCCACGATGAATTCCTGCTCATTGACGGCGGCTCGCGGGACGAAACCCGAGAGACCATCAGGCAATACGCCAGTCGCGACTCACGCATCAAACTCATCGAAGATGATGGCGGGAACATCGCTCATAGCCGCAATGTTGGCATCCGCGCGGCAAAACGTACATTCGTCGCGTGCACGGACGCGGGCTGCGATCCCGGCCCCAACTGGCTCAACGCGTTTCGCGCAGCGGCGGCCGAACACAACGGAATGGTGCTGGGGGTTTACCACACCGGCATGCGTAACTGGTTTGAAAAAGCAATGGCAGCTGTGGCCTGGGCGGATCCCGTTGAACTCCAACGTCCAACCCCATTTCGCCGACTGTACGGAAAAATCTTGGGGCGTTGGTTTCTGCCCCATCGCGTCGAAGGGCGTTCCGTCGGGTTCAGCACCGAGGCTTTCAACGCCGCGGGCGGATTTCCAGAATATTTGGCGATCGCCGAAGACGAGGCATTCGGGAAAAACCTGATCGGCGCCGGATATGAGTCAATCCACTCCCTGGACGCCGATGTCATTTGGTACCAACGACCCTCAATCAAAGCGACGTGGCGCCAGTTTTATGGCTACGGACATGGCGGTGGCACCTCAAAATCGCCTCTGCTGCTGTTCCGTGACGCCGTTCGCGTTCTCGCCTACGCCATTGCCGCCGCGTTGCCCTTCGTCCTTGGCACCCTAGGAGTGATCATCACCAGCGCGGGATTGGCGATCTACTTGTCAACGCCGATCGCCCGCCTTATTCGACGGCGCCATAACCCACTGCTGATCCTGGCACTCCCAGCCTGCTACCTGCTCAAAGACATAGCCAAAGTCGCTGGCGCGACCACCGCTCTATGGTCGGGTCGCAAGCGTAGTCAAGGAACGCGGTGAGCCTCACATATTCGGCGGTCCCCTCGCTCAGGTTCTATCCACTGTGGCTACTGGCCGCGATGTTCGCCTTCGCCGCGCTGGGAAATCGGGCGGTTCCTGGCGCGCCGTTGGGTATCCAGGTAACTCACCTCGCCTGTGGCGCCGCGATCTGCGCCGTTGCGTGGTGGCATAAGGATGCGCTAGCTGACCTGCAGTTCCCCCCAGCTCTGTGGTGGGCAGCTGGATACGTGGTGGCCTCCGTGCTGGCGAGCGCGGTGAGCGCAACGCCCGATAAGTCGATCAAAATCACGGCGACCATGTGTATTGGGCTCGCGCTGGCGGCGGCCATTGTGACGGTGGTGACGACAGTGCGGCACCAATGGTTGCTCGCGATGGCAGCCACAGTAGGCAGCTTCTTCGCCACTATTCCCGCGATCGCCGCTGGTAAACAACTCGCCACACAGCTGGATGGGGCGGTGATCAATAACCGCCCGACGGGCGCGTTTTCAGATCCAAACACTTTGGGCACGTACTGCGCGCTGATGATGCTGTTGGCATTGAGTGTGCTGCTGTTTAGCGATGCTCTCTGGCAGAAAATCATCGCCGGGAGTGCCGCGCTGGCCGCCGGTGCTGCGCTCGCTTTGTCGATGTCGCGGGGCGCCTGGATTGGAGCAGCCCTGGGTTTGCTGGTGCTGTGCGTCGCGCATCGCGGAGCGCGGCGATTGTTGACCCGCGTGGGGCTCATCACGGCCGTTGTCATCGTCGGTGCGATGACGGTCGCACCAGCTAATTCCCCCTTGTCCGCGATAAGTGATCGGGCCGCATCCATTGGCGACCCCAGCGCCAATCCCTACGACGTCAGACCGTTGACTTGGCGAGAAGCAACTCGACAGTTCATCCAATCCCCATTTTTGGGCCATGGGCCTGGATCCTTTCGGGTGCTATCCGCGCAATCACCGTCCAGTGTCCAGTTCTATCCCCGCCAGCACGCCCACAATGGAATCCTCACCGTGCTCGCTGAAACAGGAGTAGCCGGACTAGCACCACTCGTGGGATTGTTCGCGACGCTGGGTTGGGCGCTCGCCCGTGGTATTCGCCAATTGCGCCGAGCTGACGACCAAAAACAGCTCGCGCTGCTCGCCGGAGTTTTGGCGGCCCTGGTGGCGCTCACTGGGCATTTGATGGTGGACTACACACTGCGTAACCCCACACTGCTGCTCACGGTGTGGGCTCTACTAGGGCTGGCCATAGCTAGCGGTAGGAACGCCAATGACCTCCCCCAATGAAGTCGCCAAGATCGCCCGCTCTGGTGGAGTGAGTTTCGCCGGCGCGGTTATCGGCGCGCTCGGTGGCTTCGCGCTTGTTGTGTTGGTCAGCCGTGGACTAGGCGCTAGTGGCGCGGGCGTGTTCTCCCTGCTAGTGGCCGTGTTCATGACTTTAACTGTCGCTGGTCGGTTGGGCGTGGACTCCGCATTGGTGCGGCTATTGCCACGGCTGAGGGTTCAGGGGCGCGTTCAAGAAATCACCTCCACTGTCATCGCGGCGCTGGTCCCGGTGACAATCGCGATGACAGTGGGAGCGGCGGGCCTGTGGGTGCTCGCGGACGAGGTGTCACATTGGCTCACCGAAACCCATGACAACGAGCAACTGCTGCGCATCGTCGCCGCGCTGCTTCCGCTGAACACCGCCGGCTATGTGGCCTTGGCCGCCACTCGCGGCTTGGGCTCGGTGCGCCCCCTTGTGCTAGTGGAAAACATCCTTAAACCTTGCTTGCGATGCGCGCTCGTAGGCGTGGCTCTACTGTGGGGCTCCGGCGTTTTCGGGGTGACCGTCGCGTGGGCCTTCGCATCCGTTTTGGGCACCGGCATCGCCGGCTTGGCTTTGTACCGAGCATTGCGACTCATCCGCGCCGCCGAACCACCTGCGACCGGAAATGTGGAAAACGCTGGGCTTGCGGTGCGCGAGCTGTGGGGCTTTGCTGTACCCAGGGCAGGTGCGCAGATTTGCGAGATCCTCGGGCTGCACGTCGGCATCGTGTTGGCCGGCTTGTTGGGCAATACCGCCGATGCGGGCGTCTATAACGCGGTGCTGCGTTTGGTGCTAGCCGGCACCTTGGCGCTACAGGCGCTGCGCATCGCGATCGCACCGCAGCTCTCACGTTTGGTGAGCTCCGGCGAACACGAGCAGGCCCAGCTAATTCACCACGCTTCGACAACGTGGGTGGTGCTGATTTCGTGGCCCGCATATGTGCTGATGGCGGCCTGGCCGCAGCAAGTGTTGAGCCTCTTTGGTACCCAGTTCGACAGCGGTGCTGGCCCGTTGCGGATATTGGCGTTGGCGATGTTGGTGAATCTCGCGACTGGAAATGTGGGCACTGTCTTGTTGATGAGCGGTCGCAGTGGTGCGAACGCATTGATCGCTGTTGGTTCACTCATTTTGCAGATTGGTGGTGCCCTACTCCTCGCACCGTGGCTCGGGGTGTTCGCTGTGGTGATAGCGAAAGCGGCAGCAATTGTGGCGGAGAACCTGATCATGGAAAACGTGGTGCGCACTGGCGAAAAGCTGACCACCCTGTGCCCGTCAGTGTGGCGGGCGATGGGACTGGCTGTGTTGTGCTTCGGCGTTCCGGCATGTGCCCTACAAATGGCAGGGGTTCATAGCTTTGCCGTGGCATGTGTCAGTGCCGTATCTGCGGCGGCTGTCTACATTGGTGCGATTTATCGACTACGCTCCTTGCTTCATTGCGAGGTGTTCGTGACATCCCTTCGACGTCCTCGCGTAAAAGCCGCGGCTACCCCGCTTTCGTGAATCGGAGTCAACGCCTTGGAATCTTCCGATACTGCTTCTCCACAACAACATATCGCGGTGAAAAGCCGCACCCGCAGCATCAAAAAGGCGCTGCCCAAGCCGCTGAAACGAGTTATTCGTTCGACGATTCGCACCTTCGCCGTGCGCACCGCTGAGCGTCGCGTTTTGCCCGATTTCTTGATCATCGGGGCTAAGCGCGGCGGCACCACATCGTTGTGGAACTGGCTTGTGCGGCATCCACATGTCGAACCGATGTTCCCGGCCGCTCAGCAGATCAAGAGCCCGCACTACTTCGATATCCACTACGACCAGGGCTTGAACTGGTATCGCTCGCATTTCCCTACTCAGGAAGCGCTGCTCGCGCTTGAAAAACGCATGGGAATTCGACCCTTGTGTGGCGAAGCAAGCCCCTACTACCTTTTCCACCCGCTGGCGGCAGAGCGCGCCCATGCCGTTGTCCCAGAAGCGAAGATCATTGTGTCGCTGCGCAACCCTGTCGACCGTGCGTATTCGAACTATCACGAGCGGCTCGGAAGCGGCGTCGAAGTGTTGCCTACTTTTGAGGACGCTATTGCCGCCGAACACTCGCGACTAGCGGGCACGGACGCTCTGGTTCGAACGGGCGCCTACAGCCCAGAGCACGACAGCCACAGCTATTTGGCCCGTGGACACTACGCTGATCAGCTCACGCCCTGGCTCACTCATTACGACCGCGCGAATATTCTTATTCTGCGCTTGGAAGACTTCAAAACCGATGAGGCCGGCGAGTATCGCCGCGTCCAGGAGTTTCTCGGGCTGCCGATCGAGCCAGCTCCACCAACACCGCGCCATAATCGGCTGCCAGTCCCGCCGATGAACCCGGAGACCCGATCTCGGCTGTTGGAGCTGTACGCGGACTCGAACGCCAAACTAGAGCAGCTTTTGGGTAGGCCCTTCAACTGGAACACCTGACACGAAACACAGATAGCCTCGGATATCTCCGGTATTTTTGGGTGTCAACGTCTGAGGAGCAAAGCACTATGACACAGTCGCATTCGGAGCGCACCGCTTTAGAAACCACAACGGCGGGCGTTTCACGGCCAAGGCCGCTCCTACCTGGCCCCCTCCGATACCGGTTCTTCGGTTTGGGCCAGATCGGCGAGCTACATAGCGGTGCCATGTCTCTAGGCGCAAGATCCTCTGGCGAAGACGCTCGTTTGCAGGGTCTCGCGAACACGGTGGCAGATCTAGTTTGCGGCGTCGGCCCCACACTGCCGACAGCTACCTCAAGCATGGATGTTTCGATTCCTAAAGGTGAGATCGCAGGTGATCGAAGTACGGCAATCGCGGAGGCACTGCGTGAAATGCCCTCGCCGGTAACGTCCTTGAATATGCCCGACCTCGCGCAAACCGCGAACCGATCTACCGCTGCCCCGCCCCCTGTCCATCGGCCCGGCGGAAACACGCCAGGTTTTAAGCGGCGATGAACCGATGAAAGAGTCAAGATCGACGTTGCTCAGCAAGGGGGTGCGACTCGACGCCTATGCAGCAGGCGCCGACCACTATATAACCGCACGCCTGGACAACGAATAGGTGCGCATCGTGAGGGCCTACGTGCTTGTTCGGGGTCGTTGGCTGATCGTTTGTCAAACTGTTCGCTGATAATGAACATGTGTGTCAGGATGTGTGGATGGCATCTTTTCATCAAGCCAGCCACGCGGCGCGACAACATTTTCGAGGCGCCCAAACATACATGAGCGCGTCCATAGTCTTCCCCGTGACGATGGCGGTCAATCAATTCATGAACGGCTCACCAGTGGTCGGTGCTTTTTCCACTGGGCTAGCGGTCCTCACCGCCGCCATGGTTGAGAAAACCATCCTCACAAACATGGCATTGGGAGGAGCCGACACTGTTCCATCGCCAACAGGAAATGGCCACACCGATGGACCTTCCGCAGCGAAGCACCATCTGTCTCGGCTGAAAGCTACAGCTGTGATGTCGTTCGCATTATCACCAAGCCTTGGCCTCACCGCAGCGGTTAGTGGTGACAAAATATCTGCGGTTGCCGCTGTGGCGTCGACTCTGACCGCGATGGCTGCTTTCTCACAAGCCAGCAAGGCCAGCTCAGCCTTGGCGAACGAGGATGCGTCACGGCCGGGCCCACCGCACCAAAGGTCTGGCCCAACAGCTCCCCCTCGCTTTGACAAGCCAAATCGTCCACGTTTGAGCTAGTGTCCGCCGACCCTCGTTGAAGTCATAAACAAAACTCGATGCGCGCCTGACATTCTTCAGGCGTCCACATTGGCCCAATGATGGGAACAAACGGGCAAATCCTGGCCTGTCCCGCATCGAATTCGTCGCCGATTCGTTAAAATCTGTGACGGCGCGTCTACGGAATTTCACGCCGTGACGCGCATGAACTGGGTTAAGGAGTGCGGTTTTGCGCCGAATTAGAAATGCTTTCGCCTTAACGTTGGCGTTGGCTTTGGCCATCCCGACCACATCGGCGCAAGCAGCACCTGCCGAAACAAATCAAGCAGCGGCGGCGCCCGCCACGGTCACTGCCGACCCGATGTCCACCTGGCAAACAAACGGCATCGTATGGACGATGGAAACCATCGACAACGTGGTTTACATCGGCGGCAATTTCACGAAGGTTCGGCCACCCGGTGCCAAAAAGGGCGAAAACGAGGTCGATCGTAAAAATTTGGCCGCTTTTGACGCCAACACCGGCGAGCTCCTACCGTTTAGCCACAACTTCACCGCTCCGGTGTACGTATTCGATGCTGACAATGACAAGGTCGACCCTTCCTGCACCATTGACTGGGACGCCGAAACTTACACCTGTGACACTGTGTACGAGATTCGCCGTTCCCCCGACAACCAACGCATCGTTGTCGGCGGTGACTTCGTGTGGGTTGACGGCAAAGATCGCCGCAAGTTGGCCACTTTCACCGTCGCCAACGCACGGACGGCAAACGCCGGCCTAACAAGTTTTCGGGTCACCGGCACAGATCGCCGAGTTCGGTCCCTGGCTGTCACCGACAGCACCATCTACTTTGGCGGCATATTCGCGAATGTGGCCGGGCAACCGCGAAGCCAACTCGCAGCGGTGGACGCCACCAGCGGCGCATTGAAACCATGGGCGCCCAACGCGCAAGGACGCACCGCCAACGGCGGAGTACTCGCCATGGTTGTCGCACCAGATAAGAGCCGCATCATCATTGGCGGCGAATTTGACAAGGTCGCTGGACGCAACATTCACGGGCTGGCCGCACTAGACCCCAATACGGGGGAAACCACCCGGTGGGACTCAGCGGTCATTCCCAGCGCTTCCTACGTCACCGACCTAGTGGTCGACCAAGACACGGTCTATGGCGGCGCCGACGGCCGCGCCACCTTCGACGGACGATTCGCCGCTGATCCTTACACCGGGAAAATGCGCTGGGTCGATAACTGCGCGGGCGCGACATGGTCAGTGGCGATCCTGCGCGACGTGCTCTACTCCGGATCACACGCCCACAACTGCTCATCCACCCCGGGTGGTTTCCCGGAAACTAATTACGGGCAAGAAAATCCACAGTGGTATCGCCTGCTAGCTCAAAAAGCGCGTGAACCCGAAACCGAGATTTTGCACTGGTTCCCGAACACTAATGGCGGTGACTTCTCAGTGCCCGCCACGCATACTCCAGCTCGGCTAGGGCCCCGCTGCATGGTCGTTGTCGGGGATCAGTTGTGGGTCGGTGGTCAATTCACCACTGTCAACAACAAGCAGCAGCAAAGTCTGACCCGATTCACCTTCGGTGCGGACACCGGCGCCCCCACGGCTCCGAGCGAGGTCAAAGCTGAAGTGCTGTCGGCGGCCCAGCGCAATGCCGCACCCAGCAGCCCGGCTCCCTCCCCGTCCCCAGAGATCACCCCTTCGCCACAACCCACTCCATCCCAGAGCCCAAGCCCACGCCCCAGTCCGAGCGCAGAACCGAGCCCGACTCCGAGCCCGTCCGGCTCGAGCTCGCCAAGGATAGTTCCTCAGGCATACACCGAGACGACAGCAACTGGACGAGTTCGAATCAAATGGACGAGCTCATATGACCTAGATGACGCGGTGATCACCTATCGCATTTACCGAAACGGTGAACACGTAGGCACCGTTGAGCGCACAGAAAAGCCGTGGGCGCCTGGCTCGGTTGAGTGGATTGATGAAGCCGCCCCATCGGGGGCGACCTACACGGTGAGCGCTTCCGATCCAGACGGCAACACGAGCAAACGGATCACAGCAACCACATAAGACCTGTTTTGTGGGCCGCTGCTTTTTCCAGAAGGCGGCGGCCCTAGCTTTGTTGATATCGCCGAATAAGACTCTGTCGGTAGTCAGCTTGATGTGTCGTTATTGCCGTATGCAGCGGTCGATCGAGATCGTTAGCGCCACGCAACTCTTGTCGCACCGCTCGTGCGGCGCCTTTCAGTGAGCGCCGCCGACGTTTGTTGTCGCCCACAAGTGAGTGGCCGCCGCGCACTCGTGCGACATCTTGTAAAGCGAGCCCTGGCAAACTAGCTCCGTCCGCTCGAGGCGAGAGAAGCTCGCACATCTTGTCGGGATCGATAATACGTTTCTCGGGCTCATTTGGATGTGGCTTCACGCCTCCGAGCGCCGCGGCGGCGGCCCACACTTGCGCGCGCACGTTGCCCTCTTGATCTAGATCTAGTGGGGTTCTCACGAAAGAGTGCACTTTGGAAAGCAGTCCTTGCCCGCCATTTTTACTCGCGGGCACGTGGACGAACAAGGTATCGAGTTCAACTAAGCGCTCCGCGAGTCGCATGGCTTGATCATTGAGCACCGTCGGTGGTCCCCACTGAGCCTTCGGGCTTTCATCTCTAGGCCATTGGCTGGCGGGGCTAAAAATGAACTCCACCTTCGAGAGCGGTTCGGGCAAAAACTCACGCATCGCCTGGTAGCAAAGCTCCGCTTTGGCCAGGGTTTTGGTGTCCTCACTGATTTTTTTGGTGAGCGCGTCAGCCGCTCGCACATCTCGTTCAGGTCGATGCTCTGCCCGCATCTCGGTCATTTCTCGGCAGCGCAAAAATATCCGTCTCAGGGTTTTGTGACTGCCGGGCCGAGCCAAGGAGTCTTCGACCGCAGCGGCGATGCGTTCATTGGCTTCAGCCGCCGTGCGACGTTCATTTTTTGGTTCGGATACTCGCCAGCTCGGCACCGCATAGTTGATGAAATCCGCCCATTGGTCCAAGTAAATGCGATCTTCTCCACCACGAACATCGGCGGCGAGCTGCTCAAAAAAGTCGATACCCGAGTTGATGTGTTCGGCGAATTGCGCGGGATCTTCCACTCTCGGGGCGCCGGTGGCATCGTCGGGTTTCGGCGGCATCGATTGCAGAATCGCTTTCACAATCAACGGCGCGGCCCAAGACGCTACAACGGTACCTTTCAAACGTGCCAAGGCGGCAGCCAAACGCTGTTCGCTTTGTGGGGGCCATTCCACCAATTTCGCGGCACCCTTCACGCGTCGGCTTTTGCGCGCTCGTTCCTTGGGCAGATTCCAGGTGGACAAGAACACGATGGGCTCCAGTTCCGGATCCCGCTCTCGAAGATGACGCAACAGCGCGTCAGAATCCGCACGATTCCGGGCCAGTTCCGCGAGATCAGGCGTTTCCGGTTTCACCAGCCCCAAGAGATGTTCGTGAAGTTTGCGCCGGTCGCCACCAAACGCATCCAGTTGTTTGAGTACATACCGACGTTCATTGATATCGCCAATGTCCGGTATCGCCACGGGTTGACGGCTGGAGTCTCTTCGGCCTTGGCTGATCAGCAGGCTCAAGGCATACATTTCATCGTCGATGAAGAATTCGACGAATTTCTGAGGTTTGGCCGCACGCTGCTCATGCTCATGCCAGTTGAGCTGTTCTTGCAAATCGCTCAAAGCGTCCGTTGCCTCGGTAAGCGACTCAAGCCACATGTCGACTTGTTGCTTAGCGGTTTGGGTCATTGGCGCGACCCGTGCTCGAATATCGCGGGTCTGCCGTTGCACCGCCATCTTCTCGGCACGGGCTGTGGCCTTCGCCCGGAATCGCCCCGCGATTCTCATCCCAAAATATTGTCGGCCGTAGACCTGCGCGGCTTCAGCCATTCGCCAGCCCACCACGCCATACGCCAACGATCGCAGGCTTTCGAAAAAGAAAAGCGGGCCCACCGATAATGTGATCATAGGTGTGGCGACAAGCGTCGCTTTAGCGAAGGGCCGCCAGTCCGGCACATATTCGATCGCTGGTCTGGGAGGAAACTCGAATGCGGTAGGGGGCCCTTCATGATGCGCCGCTAATAGCTGTTTACCCATGGCCATGCGTAAGTCGCGGTAATACTGTGTGTCGTTTTCCCAATTCCGTTGAGCCAAGCCTTGGATATCGTCTTCGCGAGTGCGCATAAACGCCTCTTCACGCGCATGCAGAACATCGCCAGCTATCTGCCGGGACAGAAATAGTAAGAAAAACTCGGGATGTCCCCACGCGGCCGTGACCGGGGCCGTTAATGCCAAGGCCTTATATCCAGGCAAGATCGCATGACGAAAGGTTTGGGAGAACGGCCGGTGAGAACTTTTCGTTGAAGCCGCTTTGGCATGTGCGTCGGAACCTAACGGCACCATCGCATCGCATAGCGAATTGTGCTCGACCCACCTGCCCATCGCGTCGGCGAGCAACATTTGAAGTTCATCATCATCGAGTTCGGCACGCGCTCGCTCATACAAAATCGACCAGGCCAAAACCAATTGCTCGGTGATTTCTTTATGACGGGCGAATTGAACGGCGGGCTCATTTCTTGCGCGCACTTCTCGGATCTTCGCATTGAGGTTCGCGTTGTAATTGCCGCCTTGCCACAAGCTCGCCGCCGAACGCGCCGTCGTGAGCCCGCCAAACATGGTGTGAATGGTTATTTCACTTTCCAAAGCGCTTTGCCGACGACGGTCGGCGCCATCACCTTCACCTTGTTCGGTAATTAATACTCGCGATCCAGCGTCCACGGATCCTCCAGTGCCGTGAACATGAAAGAAGACCGGCCGTGACGTTTTTTCACGGAGCCGGTTTGGTGCGTCGTCGGCCGCATTGCGGGCGCCTGTATTCGCGACAGCGAGAATTCGCCCAGTTTCTTTAGCCCAATGCACCAACGATGCGGCCACATATCTTGGCCCTTGGCGCATATTCGCGCTAGCGTCTTGTCCAGCTCCGGTGATGATGCCAATAAGCGGGGGAATCGCGGCGAAAACGGCGCGCGGAGCAACATACCAACCGCTGAGAGTGTCACCGGCGGGCCGCAGGGAACGCGGTAGCCGCGCGTTGAACCGCCCACCGAGCAACTCAACCGATTCCCGCAGTTCTGGAACGGCCGCCACGATGGCGTCCCGTCGACGTCGCCAGTCGGGCTGACCTGGCCGTATTCCCAAATCGCTTAGACCACGATCGACATAACGGCGCAAGTTTTTGGCAGCGGCTGGGTGAATCGTGTCGAGCTGCGCATTGGCATGCGCCGCCGCGATCGTCGTGCCGAGAACGAAACCAGACGCGCTAGTGGTGAGCTGCCCGCCACTCTCAACGAACGGGGTATCGGCATCGGGGTAGCCTAATATTGGTGCAAGTCGAGTCGCGATTTCCTTGACCATGGCGAATCCGGTCGCGCGTCCTTGATCGAGCACGTTCGCGGCTCTGAACAGCGGCACGACTTCCGGCTCGCGAGATGAATCCAACGCCCGCACGGTCGCGTCGTGCGCGTTAAACCGCACAACGAATTCATGTTCGCTTTCCCCACCAAGCAGCACAACACAACGCGCTTCGGCATCATCGCCTATGAAACGCCAATCCGAAAACTGGACAGATTTCACACCCAAAACATGCAACATGTCGCGTTCATATCCCGGGATTCTGACCCGTTGATCCGGTGCGAAATATTGACTTAGTCCGGCCGCGAGCGTTTCCAACTCAAGCGGGACGCGACCCCGCAACAGCGCTAATCGGGAACGCGAAAACCACATTGATTCAGGCTAACCAACCGTTGCTAAACCGACCCATGGGATCGCCTCTAAACAAGGCCCGGCATCGCGCGAACCCGCGCAGGCTAAAGTGTCCTGCATAACGACAAAGTGGGAGGAATAACGGTGTCGGGCGAATTGCACCTGATCGTGGGGTTGGGTAATCCCGGGCCACAGTATGCCGGGAACCGACACAACGTGGGCTTCATGGTGGCCGACCTGTTGGCGGAACGCGCGGGCGCCCGTTTCAAAACCCACCGAGCTGGCGCCCAAGTGGCGGAAGCGCGCGTGGGCGGCATTCCCGGTCACCGCGTCGTGGTGGCAAAACCAATGTCATTCATGAACATTTCTGGTGGCCCGACAGCGGGGCTCGCCCAGTTTTATAAAGTGCCGGTTGAAAACATCATCGTTATTCACGATGAGCTCGACATTCCTTTTGAAGCGATTCGCCTCAAGCGGGGCGGTGGCGACAACGGCCACAACGGCTTGCGATCTATTACCAAGTCGATGGGAAGCCCTGATTATTTGCGGGTGCGGGTGGGAATTGGTCGACCACCCGGCCGACAGGACACGGCGAACTTCGTGCTCAGTGATTTCCCGACCAGCCAACGTGACGAGGTTGGAGTGCTGGTAGAACGATCAGCCGACGCATGTGAAGCGTTGTTGTCGGCCGAACTATCCGCCGTGCAGAACACGTATCACGCGGTATGAACCAGGTTTTCGAACTCATCGTTCAACGCCAGTAGCTGCCTCTTGCCACTCGATGAGAACCCTCGCATAACGAAAGTTGGCCCGCCTCGATATCAAGAGGCAGGCCAACCTTAAATTTTTTGTGCTTATTCAGCAGCTGGCTCGGCTTCTTCGGCCTCAGTCTCAGCGGCTTCAGGGGCGGCATTTTCTTCGCCACCGCCACCGGCTTCCATGTCTTCGGCGGTGGGAGCGGCCATGATCGCGACGACGTTGGCGTCAGCATCAGTGACTAGCGTGGAGCCCTTAGGCAGCGTGACGTCTTTCGCTGCGATGTGCTCGCCAATTGGCAGACCCTCGATGCTCACTTCAATCGACTCTGGCAGGTGAGTCGCTTCGGCTTCAACCGACAACGTGGTGAGTTCTTGGTTGACCAGACCGCCCTTAGCGGCTTCGCCGGTGAGGATGACAGGCACGTCAACCTGTACCTTTTCGCCACGACGCACAAGAATCAGGTCAACGTGGTCGACAGTGAGGCGCAGAGCATCGCGCTGCAGCGCTTTCGTGAGCGCCAGTTCGGTTTTGCCATCGAATTCGAGGGTCAGCAGGGTGTTGAAGCCCTGCTTGATGGCGTGGGTGTATTCGCGAGCCGGCAGTGAAATGTGCACAGGCTCGGTGCCGTGGCCGTAGAGAACGGCGGGGATTTTGCCAGCACGACGGGTACGGCGCGCGCCGCCCTTGCCGAACTCGGTGCGCGGCTCGGCGGCCAGACGGACGTCAGACACGACAGAACTCCTTTTTACGTGGTGAAGAACCTTTTATGGCGGCGGTCGATGCGGGGGGCCGCCGGAAGCCGTAAGCAAGGAGTGAGACGGCGCAGTGCCAGGACGAAAGCTGACACAGCCGCGTCGATCACGGAACGGTACGAAAAGTTAGTACTGGTACTCGTTCCCTCGCCGAGGCAACCTGGCTAGCTTACCGGACGTAATGCGCCGACCTGGTCGATGGGTGAGGGTCAGGAGTCGCCATTAAACAAGTCGGTGACAGACCCGTCGTCAAAGACCTCGAAGATCGCTCGGGCGATCAATGGAGCGATGGAGAGCACGGTCAGGCCGTCGAACTGCTTATTTTCGGGGATTGGCAAGGTGTTTGTGAGAACTACTTCACTGACTTTGCTTTCGCGGAGGCGCTCGGTCGCCGGGGCGGAGAGTACGCCATGAGTGGCGGCCACGATCACGTCCGCGGCACCCTCATTGAATAGCGCTTCGGCTGCTTTACAGATCGTGCCGGCGGTGTCGATCATGTCGTCGGCGACGATACAAACTTTTCCGCGCACGTCACCCACCACGCGGTTGGCGACAACTTGGTTAGGCACATTGGGGTCGCGCGTCTTGTGAACGATAGCCAGTGGCAGGCCGCCCAGCGCGTTGGCCCAACGTTCGGCGACCTTAACTCGTCCAGCGTCAGGAGAGACGAGGGCCAAGTCTTGGCCGGAGTATTTCTTCCCGATGTAGTCGGTCAATGTGTTCATCGCGAAGAGGTGGTCAACTGGCCCGTTGAAGAAGCCCTGGATTTGGGAGGAGTGCAGGTCGACGGTCAAGATTCGGTCGGCACCCGCGGTGTGCAGTAGGTCGGCGATCAAACGGGCTGAAATGGGTTCGCGCCCACGGTGCTTTTTGTCTTGGCGCGCGTAGGGGTAAAACGGGAGTACCACGGTGATGCGTTTGGCTGATCCGCGCTTGAGCGCGTCGGTCATCAGCAGGGTTTCCATTACCCATTCGTTGACGGGGACACCCATACTTTGCACCAGGAAAGCATCGGAACCGCGCACGGATTCTTTGAAGCGAACGTAGATCTCACCGGAGGCGAAATCGTATGCGGTGGTTTCGGTCACTTTCGTGCCGAGCGCATCGGCGATCTCTTCGGCCAGCTCGGGATATGCGCGCCCCGAGAAAAGCATAAGGTTTTTCTGATTTTCGGCCTGAATGCTCATATCGGTGCGCCCCCGCAGCTATTTTTCGCCTGATATGTGTTGAGTTGCCCGCGCTGCCGCGAGTGCGGCTGCCGAGCCGGCTCGGCGCTTTTGCACCCAGCCCTCCAGGTTCCGCTGTGGCGCTCTCGCGACAGCGAGTGCACCCGGCGGCACATCTATGGTGATCACTGTTCCCGCCGCTGTATAGGCGCCGTCGCCAATCGTGACTGGAGCCACAAACATCGTGTCACTCCCGGTACGGCAATGATCACCGATTGTGGTGTGGTGTTTATCGACTCCGTCATAGTTCACAAAAACTGACGATGCCCCGATGTTGCTATGCACGCCGATGGTGGCATCGCCCACATATGTCAAATGGGGCACCTTGGAACCTTCACCTACCGTGGCGTTCTTCACCTCAACGAAAGCGCCGGCCTTCGTGTCCTTACCAAGATCTGTTTGCGGACGCAGATAGGCAAACGGGCCAACTTCAGCGCTGGGGCCAACTCTCGCGCCCACGCAATGCGAACGCACCACCCGAGCTTGGGCGGCAACCGTGGTGTCCACCAACGTAGAGTCAGGCCCGACAATCGCCCCTGATTCGACGCGAGTGACACCTTTGAGCTGAACCCCTGGTTCCAGGATGACGTCCGGTGCCAGCTCCACTGTTACATCGAGCCAGATTGTCGCCGGGTCGATCATGGTGACACCCGCGCGCATCCATCGTTCGTTGAGGCGATCACGCAACAGGCCCGCCAGAATCGACAGCTCCGCCCGATCGTTACAGCCCAAGGTTTCCCGATAGTCATGCGCTTGAAGCGCACCCACCGGCTCATTCGCCGCTCGCAGCAGCGCGATGACATCAGTGAGGTATTCCTGGTTTTGGGCGTTGTCTGTCGTGAGTTTACCGAGCGTCGCTTGAAGTTTTCTGGCGTCGAACGCGAACACACCCGAGTTGACTTCGTGGATGGCGCGCTGCGTGTCGTCGGCGTCGCGCTCTTCCACGATGGCGTTCAGCGCTCCGGTGGCGTCGCGCACGATGCGACCCATGCCGGTGGGGTTGGGCACGAGCGCGGTGAGCACAGTGGCGGCGTTGTCGCCGTGTTCGTCGATGAGCTGACGGAGCGTTTCAGGGGTGAGCAGCGGGGCGTCACCGTTGAGCACGACCACAGTGCCCTCGAGCGTGGGAAGCGACTGCAGCGCGGCGCGAACGGCGTCTCCTGTGCCGCGCTGTTCGGTTTGCCGCGCGGCGCTGATGGGCACCTCAAGTTCCGCCAAGTGTGCGCTGACTCGCTCCGCTTCGTGCCCGACCACCGCCACTAGGTGTTGTGGGTTTAGCTCGGCGGCGACGTGAGCCACGTGCCCGAGAAGGCTTCTGCCCGCGAGGGTGTGCAACACCTTTGGGGTAGACGATCGCATTCGGGTGCCTTGACCCGCGGCGAGAATGATGACGGCGGCAGGGGGGTTCATTGGTGTCCGGTGCGGCACCGGCAACTCCTGACAGTCGGTTCGGCCTTGAATCGCAATGCTAACCGGGACGTGCCAAGGGGCTCACGTTGCGGTTATCTGGGCGCGCGCGAAATGTGGCCTTAGCGGAGGGCTGAGCAGCTGAAATATTCGGCATGGATAGCCCATCGCTCGCTTTTAACGCTGACTTTGATGGGCACCATGCCGTGAGAAAACAGCTCGGCCGCCAGGACTCGAACCTGAACTAACGACACCAAAAGACGTCGTGCTGCCAATTACACTACGGCCGAATAACGCCCACGCACGCCACCAGTGTGACGTTTGGGCTCGACGATTGTCGCATGCGGCCATATTGGCGCGTACACATGCCCCGGGACTCTTTTACAACGATCTCGCCTGAACTATTGCTTTACCTACGGGACCGTAAGTTACGGTGTCGTAGGTAAGGCTCCCCCGCCCCAAGGAGGTTCCTCGTTGAACCCGCCACCCACCAGCACACTTGAACGCCCCACCGAGATCAAAACCAAACGCACCCCTAAGCCCATGCTCTTTGGCCGCCGCGGTCTGGCCGAACACATCGCCCTGTGGTGCTTCGTCACCATCCCACTCATCGCCGTGGCCGCCGCTGTGCCCGCCGCCTGGGGATGGGGACTCACCTGGCGCGATGTCACCATCTTCGCCGTCTTTTACGTCATCGCCGGACTGGGAATCACCGTCGGATTCCACAGATATCTCACCCACGGCAGCTTCAAAGCCAAACGGGGGCTACGCATCGCGCTCGCCTTCGCCGGCTCCATGGGCATCGAAGGCTCACCCATCGGCTGGGTAGCCGCACACCGTCGACACCACCAATTCTCCGACGCCGAAGGAGACCCCCACTCCCCCTGGCGTTACGGCGAAACACTCCGAGGACTCACCAAAGGGTTTTTCTTCGCGCATATGGGCTGGCTCTTCGACCGTGACAAAACCAATCCACAACGCTTCGCTCCAGACCTACTCGCCGACAAAGACATTCAAAAGATCAACAAGTACTACGTCGCTATCGTGGCCTTCTCAGCACTTGGCCCCGCACTGGCCGGAGCAACCTGGGCATTCCTGGCTGGCGATGCGATCTGGCCAGCCGCACTCACCGCACTGTTCTGGGGTGGCCTAGTGCGAATAGCCCTGCTGCACCATGTCACCTGGTCGATCAACTCGGTATGCCACATCGTCGGTGACAAGCCATTCGACTCCAAAGACAAAGCCGCTAACTTCTGGCCACTCGCCATCCTTTCTTTCGGCGAAAGCTGGCATAACCTGCACCACGCCGACCCCACCTGCGCCCGACACGGCGTCGATCGCGGCCAAATCGACATATCAGCCAGAGTTATCTGGGCGTTCGAAAAACTTAGTTGGGCGCATAACGTCAAATGGCCCCGCGCCGACCGGCTAGCCGCCAAGCGATCGGCGGCATAGGCGGCACCACCACAGGCGGCATGCAAGGATTACTCAAGTGAATGAGGTCGAGAAAGACACGAAGAAAGCGAAACGCGGTACGCGCGTCCGAATGACCGGCAAGGAACGGCGCGAACAACTCCTCGACATTGGACGGAGTTTGTTCGCGCAGCGCGGGTTCGACGCCACCTCCATCGAAGAAATAGCTCATAAAGCCGGCGTGAGTAAACCGGTGGTATATGAGCATTTCGGTGGTAAAGAAGGGCTATTCGCAGTAGTCGTGGATCGCGAAATGCAAGCATTGCTCGATCAAGTAACCTCCGCGCTCACCGGAGATCGACCCAGGCTCTTGCTCGAGCAAGCCGCGTTGGCACTTCTGAATTACATTGACGACAATTCAGATGGATTCAGAATCCTGGTGCGGGACTCTCCAGTGCCGTCCACCAGCGGCAACTTTTCGAGTCTCATCAGCGACATCGCAACCCAAGTCGAATACATCTTGGCCGCCGAATTCAAAGCCCGCGACTTTGACCCAAAACTTGCCGGTCTTTATTCACAGGCACTCGTCGGCATGGTCGCCCTCACCGGCCAATGGTGGCTTGAGGTGCGCAAACCCAAAAAACGTGATGTGGCGGCGCACCTGATCAACCTGGCTTGGCATGGTCTTTCTGGACTGGACCCCAAACCCAAGTTGGAAACCCAAGTGAAATAGCGCTTTATGCGACCGCGGGAGTGGCGGCTTCTTTCTTCACGGCCTTCTTTTTCTTAGGACGAGACACAGCGCCGTACATTCCTGCGGTAAACAAGATCGTGCCAATGACGAACGAAACATTCACATTGGTAACAGTGAACGCCAAGAAATTCGAATCAGTGCGCAACAAGGCGAGCATCGCCATCCCAGCAATCGACATCACCGAACCGATCGCGACATTGATCAACACATCCAAATTGCGACCAATCAGGTTGCCCACAACCAAGAGCACACCAGCGGCAATATTGAGAACCGCGAACGCCGGGTTCTGATTCAAACCCCACACCTGCTCGCCCGCCCGGTCAAAAAAATCCATTCCCGACGTCT
This sequence comes from Mycobacteriales bacterium, assembly GCA_013362805.1. Lineage (GTDB taxonomy): Bacteria > Actinomycetota > Actinomycetes > Mycobacteriales > QHCE01 > JABFVL01. Next base: position 54,547 of record JABFVL010000042.1, read on the forward strand.
TCACAAAGCCAGCCACGCCGTACACCGTCAGTGCGATGCCACTCAACAGAGCCAAGCCGCGATAAAAACCACGCATTGGATGGTCGACGGGAAAGTGCGCCATGATTTTCCTTCCTCAGGCAGGCCCCACGCCAGATGGACAGAGGCGTGGCCGGCACTGATCTTAAAGCACCCGTGGCAACCACTCGCGGGCCACACACCCGTCAAGGGGTGTAGCTCAATTGAGCGCCCGGCACTGGCGCGGTGACTACAAGCGTGCGTCGGCAATGTGGAGCCAAAGCGGCCACCAAATGGTGCTCTTCGTCAGCGCTACGAGCCAGGAAAAAGATAGTCGGCCCCGAGCCCGACACAAGACCGCTCGCCCCGCCACCGAGCTCCAAAACGTTGGCGAGCGTGTGGCGCAATGACAAACTGGCGGATTGCATATCGTTGCACAGCAACTCTGCGACCGCCCCTACATCGCCACGACGCAGCGCCGCCACAATGCCCTCGGGGTCGCTCGCCGATTCAGTGGTTGCCGCATCACCGCGAAGTCGGTCCAATTCGGCGTAGACCGCCGGGGTGGACAAACCCTGGTGGGATATCGCCAACACCAAACGAAGATCAACATCGGCAGCGACCGGGGTAAGAATTTCTCCTCGTCCCGCTCCCAGGGCTACCCCGCCATACAGTGGGAAAGCGACGTCACTGCCCAACGTGCTTGCCAAGCCCGCGAGTTCGTCGACGGTCAACCCGGTTTTCCACAACTCGTTGCAGGCCAGCAATGTGCCCGCGGCGTCGGCGCTCCCCCCAGCCAAACCAGCCGCTACCGGAATCTGTTTGTGAATGTGCAAACTCACTTCGGGTTTAACGCCCGTTTCAGAGGCGAGCAGACTGGCCGCGCGATATGCCAGATTTCCCTGATCGGTAGGCAAATGGGCGCCTTCACCATCGACGGTGAGCCGCAAAGTTTCGCTCGACTCGGCCACAATGTCGTCATACAGCGAAACAGCACAGAAAACGGTCGCGACTTCGTGATAGCCATCTGTTCGGAGCGGCCCAACACCAAGATGCAGGTTCACTTTGGCAGGGACCCGCACACGTATTGTCATGATCCTTGTCTACCAGCTGCCCGCTAGCCGTTCACTGCGTGTTGCGGGGTGCCGGTGGTTAAATGTGGTGCTGCGCCGCGGCGAGCCGTGCGAAGTCAGAAATATCCAACTTCTCTCCCCGCTGGGTTGGCTCTATCCCAGCATGCCGCAGCACTTGCTCGGCGCGGGCCGGTGTTCCAGCCCAGCCCGCCAACGCGGCTCGCAAGGTTTTCCGGCGTTGCGCAAACGCCGCGTCCACCACCGCGAACACTTCTTTGCGGTCCCCAGCGGGCGGTTCCCGTCGGGTAAAGGCTGTCAACGCCGAATCGACATTGGGCACGGGCCAAAAAACCGAGCGCGGCACGGTATGAGACCGATGAGC
>JABFVL010000074.1 GCA_013362805.1 Mycobacteriales bacterium
TTTTTGTTTTACTCGTGCCAAGGCTGCAACAAAGCTGGCGTAATACCGGTTAAATGTGCATCATGAGAAGAACTTTCGGTTACGAGGCCGCAGGGGAAGGCGTTCCTCGAGAAACCGGGAGGTTGTAGTGCCAGCACGAGGTGTTCTATATGTTCACTCATGCCCGGCTGCGGTCTGCCCGCATATCGAGTGGGCGCTCGCCCGGGTCCTTGGGGTGTCGGTAAACATGCAGTGGCGGTCGCAACCCATCGAGCCCGCTACCTATCGCGCTGAATGCCAATGGCGGGGCAAGCCCGGCACAGCCAGCGAATTGGCCAACGCCCTACGCACTTGGGGCATGCTTCGATTCGAAGTCACTGAAGAACCTAGCCACGGCGTCGACGGTGAACGCATTGCCCACGTGCCAGGACTTGGAGTTCACCGTTCCACCATGAGTGCTAACGGTGACGTTCTCATCTCCGAAGGCCGAATCCGCAACTTGCTGGGCTCGGCCCGCGACTCCCAAGAGCTCAGCCACGGGTTGGACAAGCTGCTGGGCACGGAGTGGGACACCGAACTTGAGCCATATCGACTAGCTGGCGAGGGCTCGCCCGCCACCTTCTTGCACCAGGCCGGCTAAACCCGCGCGTGTTTACCAGCAATACCACTGGGAACTATGACATTAATGATGTGACGTCAGCTCTGCCCGCTGTGCGCAACATTTATTACGGTGAGTAAAGACCCAGCTAGCGAGGAGGCATATCGTGACCACGATTTCCAGTCCACTCGACGCCAAAGCCCGCGACACGGTCGGCGGCGCCCTACAAGGCTCACTTGCTGAACTGATAGATATTTCCCTACAAGCCAAGCAAGCTCACTGGAACATCATTGGGCCAAACTTTCGTTCCCTGCATCTGCAGTTGGACGAGCTAGTCGCGGTCACTCGCGAGCACGCCGACGTCCTCGCTGAGCGGGCAATCGCTATTGGAGTGAACCCCGACGGGCGGGCGGCAACTGTTGCCGCCAACACCAAAACTCCACAGCTACATGATGGGTACATCAAAGACGCCGAAGTTGTCACCGCCATTGTCGCTCTGCTGGCCGCGGTGATTGATCGCTTCCGTCAACGAATTAAAGACACCGATAAGCCAGACATGGTGACTCAAGACTTGCTCATTTCTGCGGCCCAAGATCTCGAAAAGCAGCACTGGATGTTTCAAGCGCAGGCTTAGTAAGCAATTGGAATGCAAAAAATGGTGGTTGACACTGGAGAAGTGTCAACCACCATTTTTCATGAGCAATGGGTTTGCTAGCAGCGTTCTATAGCGGAATGTTGCCGTGCGCGCCCCGGGCAGCGGGCGCGGCGGCCAATGCTTCCGTGATACGCCGCCGAGTCTCGGTAGGTTCGATGAGCGCGTCCACCACGCCCAACTCCATTGCGCGGCCCACCCCGCCCGCGATTCGTTCCTGCTCAGCGATGAGTTCGGTGCGCAGGGCGTCCCGCTCTTCGGCTGGTGCCGCGGCGAGTTTGCGTCGGTGCAAAATATTCACCGCCGCTGACGCGCCCATGACGGCTACCTCAGCATCTGGCCAAGCGAACACCGCGGTGGCCCCAAGGGAACGCGAGTTCATCGCGATGTAGGCGCCACCATAGGTTTTCCGCGTCACCAAAGTCACCCGCGGCACCACCGATTCAGCGAAGGCGTGCAGCAGCTTGGCTCCGCGTCGCACCACGCCGTCCCACTCTTGGCCCACGCCTGGCAGATAGCCCGGAACGTCCACAATGACAACCAAAGGCACACCAAGGGCATCACACATGCGCACGAAGCGAGCTGCTTTTTCCGCGGAGGCCGAGTCCAAGCAGCCGCCTAGTCGCAATGGGTTGTTCGCGATAACCCCAACGGTGCGGCCACCCAATTGGCCGAGGGTAGTGACCACGTTTGGTGCCCAACGGGCGTGCAGTTCCACAGGGTTGATGGGCGACTTGGTGGAAGCCAAGCCGGTGGTTCCGGCTACAGGTTCTGGAGCTGGTGCGTTGTCCGTCGAATCCAGCAAGGCGGCGACCAAAGGACGCACGTCGTATGCGCGTTTTGGGCTGTCGGGCAGCAGGCTCGACAAGTCCGCGCCATCGCGGGCATCGGCGGTGCTGAAGTGTCCCTGGTCGCCGAGGAGCGTCGACAGATCGCGGGCTCGGGCCAGTGCGTCCGCATCGGTGTCGGTAACAATGTGGACGACGCCAGAACGTCGTCCGTGCGGTTCTGGGCCGCCGAGTCGTTCCATGTCCACGTCTTCGCCGGTGACCGATCGCACGACCTCAGGGCCGGTAACGAAGACCCGGCCAGCTGGGCCCATGATCACAATGTCGGTGAGAGCCGGGCCGTAAGCCGCACCACCAGCGGCCGGACCGAGCACCACCGAAATCTGCGGGACTCGGCCAGATGCGCGGACCATGGCCGCGAATACTTCGCCAACGGCGTGTAGAGCCTCTACACCTTCGGCAAGACGTGCACCGCCGGAATGCCAGAGCCCCACCACAGGAACACGTTCACGCACAGCGGTGTCAATCGCGTTCACGATGTGTAGGCAGCCAGCTGATCCCATGGCGCCACCCATTTTGGTGGCGTCAGTGGCGAAGGCGATGACATTTTTTCCGTTCACCTCGCCCCGGGCGATAAGCACACCTGAGGTGTCGGCTGGGGCGAGCAGCGAGGTGGTGTCAGCGTCGAAGAAAGCGTTGAGTCGCAGCTGCGGATCGCGCTGGTCGACGCCTTCAGTTTGAGTCGCGAGCATGATAGGGCTCCTTTGAGCAGTGCGAAAACACTTAGGCTTTGGTGAACGCCAGGGCGGCGTTTGCGCCACCGAAACCGAATGAGTCGTTCACTGCCGCGGCAATGGGCATCTCACGCGCCTTTGTGGCGATGTCCAGCTGGACTTCTTCATCGAGGTTGTCCAAGTTACGGGTGGGCGGCACGATCGACTCATGAATCGCCAACACTGTGCAGATCGCTTCCACAGCCCCGGCGGCGCCGAGCATGTGCCCCAGGGAGGCTTTAGGTGCAGTCAGCACGGCGTGAGTGCCGATGGCGCTGGTGATTGCTTTAGCTTCAGCGACGTCACCTACTGGAGTGGAAGTGGCATGCGCATTGACATGCACAATGTCTTCTTTTGACAGATTACCGCTGCGCAGCGCCTGCGTGATCGCTCGAGCCGCGCCTACGCCTTCTGGGTGTGGCTGCACCATGTCGAACCCGTCGTTTGTCACGCCAGCACCAGCCAAAGTCGCGTAAACCTTGGCGCCACGTGCCTGAGCGAACTCGGCTCGCTCGAGCACCATCACACCGCCGCCCTCGCTGAACACGAAGCCATCTCGAGCGGTGTCGAAAGGCCGCGAGGCGAGTTCGGGCTCATCGTTGCGGGTAGACAGCGCGCGCATCTGCGCAAAAGCGGCCAAAGGCAACGGGTGCACACAAGCTTCCGCGCCACCGGCGACCACAATGTCGAGTTGTCCGCCACGAAGAAGATCAAGGGCTAGGCCGATGGCTTCGGCACCTGAAGCGCACGCGCTCACTGTGGTGCGTACACAGCCTTGCGCGCCCACTTCCAGGCCCACATTTGCGGCTGGACTATTTGGCATCAACATGGGCACGGTCAAAGGAGATACCCGACGTGGCCCTTTTTCCCGACGCACATCGTTTTGTCCCAGCAGGGTCAATGGACCGCCGATGCCAGTGCCAATGACGACGCCGAGCCGAATGGGATCGACCTCGGGCTTGCCCGCGTCGTTCCATGCCTCTCGGGCCGCGACGACCGCCATTTGCGCACAGCGGTCCATGCGACGGGCTTTCACTGGCTCGATAACGGTGGTGGGTTCGGCGGCGACTGACCCAACAATGCGCGAGGGCATATCACCGGCCCACTCTGTGGTGAGCGCGGTGATGCCCGATTCGCCAGCGAGAAGACGCTGCCAAGTGGTGGGGACGTCGCCACCGAGCGGAGTGGTGGCACCGAGCCCGGTGACTACGACCTGTGTCATTGTTACGCCAACTTCCCGGAAATGTACTTGATGGCATCGCCAACGGTCTTGAGCTGTTCGACGTCCTCGTCAGGGATTTCGACCTCAAACTTTTCTTGCGCGGCCATGACAACTTCCATCATGGACAGCGAGTCGACACCGAGGTCATCGGTGAACGATTTGTCGTCCTGCACGCTGTCGGGGGTGACGCCGGCGATCTCTTCGAGAATGTCGGCTAGGCCAGTGCGCAGTTCGTCGTTGCTAGGCATTGCGTTCCTTTCGGGTTTTCGGCTGGCTCTTGGGTGAGCCAAGAACGTAGATTACGGGCAGCGGATCACTTGCCCGGCATAGGTTAGGCCGGCACCAAATCCGATCAGCAGCACAGGGCTGCCACTTGGGATTTCTTTGCGCTCGAGCATTTTCGAAAGCGCCATCGGAATCGAGGCTGTTGAGGTGTTTCCCGACCCAACAATGTCGCGCGCTATGACCGCATTGTCCGCGCCCAGTTTGCGCGCGATGGCATCGATGATCCGTAGATTTGCCTGGTGCGGCACCACGGCGGCGAGTTCATCGGGTTTCACCCCGGCGGCTTCGCAGGCTTGTAGTGCAATGGGCGCGATTTCACTGGTGGCCCAGCGGAAAACCGACTGCCCTTCCTGCATGAAGGAACTGTGACGGTCTGGGATGCGAATGAGTCCCGCTTTGGTGCCGTCTGATCCCCATCGCACTGGCCCGATGCCCTCGGTATCGGAGGCTTCTACTACGGCCGCTCCGGCGGCGTCGCCGAAGATGACCGCTGTGGAACGGTCGTTCCAGTCGAGCCAGGACGAGAAGCGTTCGGCGCCCACCAGAAGCACGCGTTGTGCTGTGCCGGCGATGATCGCGTGATGGGCATTGGCGAGCCCGTATGAAAATCCGGAACAGGCCGTGTTGACGTCGAATGCGCCGACACTTATTCCGAGCCGCCCCGCGACACTGGCGGCCACGTTTGGCACAGGTGTTTCGGGGGTGGAAGTGGCCACGATGACCAGATCAATGTCTTGCGCGGTGAGCCCAGCTTTGCGGAGAGCGTCTTGGCCGGCAAGGGCACCCATCTCGTCGATGGTTTCGTCTTCTCGGGCTAGATGTCTGGTTTGGACGCCTACTCGGGTGCGAATCCACTCGTCGTTGGTGTCAATGCGCTGAGAAATTTCCTCGTTGGTGACTACTCGTGCGGGCTGGTAGTGACCAACTGAGCGAACTTGGGCGCCCATGTTGCGTGGGTGGTGGTTGAGTGCGGTCATGCGGCGCCGCCTGGGGTCAACCGGGCTAGTGTGTGGCCGGGAGCCACGGGATCGCGGGGGTGAGCTACCCATTCCACAAGTACGCCTTTAGTTGGTGCGGTCACTGGTACGGGTCCTTGGCGGGTATCGATGTGCCCGATGGTGTCTCCGGCGGCAACGGCGTCGCCTTCGTTGAGTTCTGCTAGCGGGGCGAAGTGCCCTTTGACACTGGCGGTTGCTACGGAGAACTGAACACTGGGTTCACCGGTGGGATGTACGCCGTGGCGAGCTATGAGATCACGGGCGAGAATTAGGTCATCGGGCGTGTTGATGCTGAGCACCTCAACGCCGGGCATGGTGCGTTTCGCGAGCCCAACCAGGGTGCCAGCTGGGGGCAGTTCGATAAGTGCGGTGACGCCCAGGTCTTTCATTGTTTCTTGGCATAGGTCCCAGCGCACCGAACTTGTCACTTGGGCGATGAGGCGGTTGATGGTGTCTTTCCCGCTGGTAACGGCCGCGCCGTCGGCATTGGAGAGAAGTATTTTTTGGGGGGTGCTGACTTCCAGGGCGCTCGCGAACTCTGACAGCGCTGTTTGCGCTGTGATCATCGCGTCGGTGTGGAATGCGCCGGCGACTTGCAGTGGAATGAGCCGGGCTTTGGCTGGGGGGTTTGCTTTCAGCTTTTCGAGCGCGGCAATTGGTCCGGCGGCGACCACTTGTCCGGGACTGTTTCGGTTGGCGGCGGTTGCGCCAGCCGCCTGGATCGCGGTCAGTACTTCGTCGGCTTGGCCGCCTACGACCGCGATCATGCTGGTTTCGGCGAGTTCGCAGGCCTTGGCCATTTCGCGGCCTCGAGCGCCAGCGAGTGCGATCGCGGTGTCAGCTGAGAGCGCGCCGGCGATGGCGGCCGCTGGTAGTTCGCCGATGCTGTGGCCGGCGGTGATGGTGACATCGCCGAGGGGAAGTTCGGCGGCGGCGATCAGCGCGGCGGCGGCGAGCAGGGGTTGGGTGGCGTCTGTGCGGCGAATGGCGTCGGCGTCGGCTTTGCTGCCGAGTTCGACTAGGTCTACTTGGGCGAGCTGAGACCACCAGCTCAGTTTTTCTCTCACACCGGGCAGTTCGAGCCAGGGAGTGAGAAAGCCGGGTTTTTGAGCACCTTGACCGGGGGATACGAGGGCAACGACCACGTCATTCAGCGTGCCCGGTTCTGTTCGGGCTGTCAGTTGTGGGGGACGCCTAAAAATTTCAACAAATTTTGTAGATAGCCTATAGTTTTTTGTCTGTTATGTGACTTATCGCCAAAGCTAGGCGCAACGTGAAGGATCCGCGAGGGGTGGTGACAGCGATACCGGTGAGTTCGGAGATGCGTCCCAACCGGTAACGCACAGTGTTTGGGTGTACAAACAAAAGCCGTGCGGTTGCCTCCAAAGAGCCGCCGCTTTCCGTATATGCGATCAACGTATCTCTAAGGCCGCTCGCCTTTTCCAGAGTGCCAACAAGAACACGCAAAGCGTGGCGCGCGGACTCATCGCCAGCCAGGGCCCGCTCTGGCAACAACTCACTGGCCCGCACCGGTCGAGGAGCTCCGGGCCAGGCCGTCGCCGCCTGGTAGCCCGCCTCGGCTGTTTTCGCCGATCGTGCCGCTTCTGGAACGGTATCGACTTGATCGCCCACCACAATGGGCCCAGGGCCAAAACTCCCAGCCAGTGCCGCTACGGTCGCGACTGGATCGGCGGCCCCTGCCACCACCACAATCAGTTGATCGGAATGCATGCCGGCAAGCACATCTAGTCCGATCCGATGTCCGGCTTCCATGACCTCGCTCAGATCTTGACTCGCTGGAGCGGTCCCAATAGCAACCACCAAAGGCGGCTGACCTTCCCAGCCAAGCGCGGCGGCGCGGGCCGCGATCTCCGCGCTATTTTCAGAAAGCAGAGCATCTACCAACAGAGCCTGGAGTCGTAGATCCCAGGCTCCACGTCGCTCGGCCGCGCGCGCATACACCTCGGCCGCGCCGAAAGCTACCTCGCGGGAATACAACAAGATGGCTTCCCGCAGGGCGTGTTCTTCACCTTCAGCGGCCAAATGTGGGACTTGTTCCTCAACTACCTGAACAGTCACTCGGATCAATGCCACGGTTTGTTGCAGCGTGATCGCGCTGACCATTTCTCGAGGTGCGTCCGCGAAAATATGCTCGCCCATACCCGCCGGCGCGGTGGTGGGATCGCGCAGCCAATCGGCCAACGCCCGTACACCCGCCTGCACTACCAAGGTGATCCAGCTGCGTCGGTCCGCCGGCAGTTCTCGATACCAAGGAAGTGTCTCGTCCATCCGTGCCACGCTTTGGCTCGCCAGTGCGCCTGCCGCCCGCTCCAACCGGGGCAAGGTAGCCTTCAACGCCGCTGGGTCCATTCATTCAGCTTAGAGCTCGAAACGTTTTTGAGGCGCGAGGCCCGTGCCGCCAAGGGCTGAGCCGTGTGGTCACCCCTTGGCGTATTCCCAGCTAGCGACATGCGGCACCTGGCCGGACAATTGAGATGATTCGTCAACCTGGCGCGGACGTGGCACTCAAGGAGTTCTGTCGAAGATGCCCTAGCTGAGGCAAGCGGCGATGTCTTGTAGGCTCGGTTGCTGCACTGTGGACAGCGCAATGTGTTGACGATCCCGTTCGTCGCAGTTACCGGATTAGGTGTGGAACATGGTTGCGAACAAGTGTTTATCTCGATTTGGCGTGGTGCTGATGCTCGCGCTCGTGGCGTTCACCGCGGGATGCGCGAAAAATCAAGGCCGCTGGGTTGCGCTTGAAACCGAGAAAACATACTTGGAAAAAGCGCTTCTGGACAGCAATGATGTGCCCGATGGCCTGGTACCTGTCGACAGTGACTCAGATCCTGACTATGGAGCTCCTGATGAGGAATCCTTAGAGGACATCGGCAACCACGAATGTAGCCAGGCGTTCTGGGGGCTCAATGCGGACGTGATGGAAACTCACGAGCCGAGCCGATGGGACGGGAGCACTTTTGAAGGCGACGAGTCCGAATTAACGCAAGTGCTTGTCACCTTTTCTAGCGAGGCGGCCGCAAAGAACGTCACTACGGATTTCCTCGCGCTTCCCACGGACTGCGCCAGCTGGGACGACACCTTGTACGACATTGAGGTGAGGTACAAGCATAAGGTTCTTGAGCCCGACCTTGTGGGTGACCAAATCTATGCGACACGCACGCACCTCACCGGGGGACCGTTGCTCGTTGTGGACCGCGTGATTTTCCGTGAGGGTGATGTTGTGTGCGTGCTGCAGATTCTGCAGGTGGGCGGTCGTAGCGAAGATGTAGACGACATTGTGGCCAAGGCTTACGACGAATTGCGCAACCCGGACTATCCGCTTTTCACCTTCCCCCGCGAAACTGAGGGCCGCGAGGATGAGATAGAGGCCTAACTTTTATACCTCATCCATCGCTGCGTTTGCGAAGTCTTTCGCAGCACTGGCGGGAATGGCGAAGCCAATACCCGCATTCGCGTTAGATCCACCGGATGCGATCGCGGTATTAATGCCCACCACTTGTCCACTTGTGTTCACCAACGCTCCACCCGAGTTCCCTGGGTTGATAGCGGCATCTGTTTGGATTGACTTCTGCAAGGTTTCGCCGCGCGATATCTCCAAGTCCCGATCGGTGGCACTCACAATGCCTTTCGTCACCGTTCCATCGAGGCCAAATGGTGAACCGATCGCATAGACGCTGTCGCCAACCTCGACCGCGTTTTCCGCGAAAGTCGCCGGGGTGAGCCCGTTGGCATCCGCTTTGACCAAGGCCAAATCATTGTCGGCCGCGGTGGCGAGCACTTCTGCGTCTACTTTGTTGCCATCGGGCAACGTTACCTGCAAGGAACGTGCTCCAGAGACGACGTGATTGTTGGTGAGAATGTATCCGTCCTCTGTGAGTACCACGCCGGAACCGCTGCCCTCGCCAGTGCTGATCGCGACGACGCTATTACGCGCGCTGATGGCGGCGTTGTCGCTGGTATCGCTAACAGTTTCCCCTTGCGAGGTTTGCACTTGATGGCCGGTGTCTTGATTTCCTTCGCTAGCGATGACCCCGCCAAGTAGGCCACCGCCGAGCCCCAGCACGGCCGCGACCGCGCCTACTGCCAGCAACGAGCGAGTGCTGTGTTTGTGCGGGGCTCCAGGGCGGCTAAACGGGGTGCCAAACGCGGGTTGGGGTGGGTAAGGCGGCCCAGCTGGGTGGTGGGATGCTGGGCCGCCATACCGGGGTTGGGGCGTCGAGTGCATCGCACCGACGCCGGTGGGTGGGCTTGGTGGTGACATAAAGTCTTGGCGGGAAACAAGAGGTTCCGGGTTAGCAGGCTCTGGTCCGCCTTGGGCAGGGCCGCCGGGGGAAGGGTGCGCGGGACCGGTAGTCATCGGGCTTGCTCCTTGGTGAGTGGGCTGCCTCTATTTCACTAAATGGTCCGTTTCTCGGGCGTTAACTAATCCGTTTATATCGGCATTACCCGTATGGCGTCCCTTGTGGTTTTTGAATAGGTCATCGCGTCTTTTCGGGATACTAAAAGCGATCGGGCGTGCCGATCGATGATTATCGCGGTGAACCGGGAGTTGGGAGAAATAGATGGATGATGCGGACATCGAGCGGAGCCTTGCTCTTAGAGATGGGCTCGATGCGGGGGAGCAGCTTAAGGAAGCCTTTGCCTACCTGGCCAGACTCGAAGCCTTCGACCGAGGCAGTTTGCGCTTGCTGAGTGATCGGTTAGCGCGAGATCTGGTGACGGAGGGGCAAGTATGCCTTCGATTGAATAGTGATGAACGAGAGAAAGCCCAGCAAATAATTGCCGACCGGCGTTCCTCTGGCCGGGCTAGTGCGACACATAGCTCTCAATGGAGATTCATCGAGACTTTAGCCGCCAAAGCGCTAAATCCGGCCGATAGGCGATACGAGGCTGGGATAGCTCAAATTTTGCGTGAGGCCGAGTTCGAGCAAGCTGTTAACGAGAAAAAGGCGTTTGCCTCAAGCCCACGGGGTCTAGTGCCTGCCTTAAGCGAGAATCCGCCGGCTTTGGAGGCCCAACCGGCCGAGGTGTTTACCCCACCTGGTCCTGGACCTCAGGTGCACGCGCTACGCATGGTTAATCCGCCTGCCAGCCCTAACTCCGGTGTTCTGAGGCGATAAAAAGCGGGGGTTGGAGCCCGTGCTCCCACCCCCGCTCGCAATTGGGCTTACGCGTTTTCTTTTTCCATCCAGTCAAAGGACCGGGTGACAGCCTTCTTCCAGTGCGCGTACTCGGTTTCCCGGGTGTTCGCGTCCATGGCTGGTGTCCACTCCTTGTCTTGCGCCCAGTTGTTGATGATGTCCTCGGTGCTTTCCCAGAACCCAACGGCTAGACCTGCGGCGTATGCGGCGCCAAGCGCGGTGGTTTCGTTTACCACCGGGCGAATCACTGGCACGCCTAGGATGTCGGACTGGAACTGCATAAGCAGGTCGTTGACGACCATGCCGCCGTCCACTTTGAGGGTGGTGAGCGGCACGCCGGAGTCGGCGTTCATCGCCTCGATGACTTCGCGGGTTTGGAAAGCGGTCGCTTCCAACACCGCACGGGCGATGTGGCCCTTGTTGACATAGCGGGTCAGCCCGACGATGACGCCTCGAGCATCGGAGCGCCAGTAAGGTGCGAACAGGCCGGAGAACGCGGGAACGATGTATGCGCCACCGTTGTCGTCCACGCCCTTGGCCAACGCTTCGATGTCGTCAGCGGTGGAAATCATGTTGAGGTTGTCACGCAACCATTGCACCAGCGAGCCGGTGACGGCGATGGAGCCTTCCAACGCATAGATCGGAGCATCGTCGCCGATCTTGTAACACACGGTGGTCAGCAGCCCGTTCTTGCTCATCACCTTTTCGGTGCCGGTGTTCAGCAGCACAAAGTTACCGGTGCCGTAGGTGTTTTTTGCCTCGCCGACTTTCAAGCAGGCTTGACCGAACGTGGCGGCTTGCTGGTCACCCAAGATTCCAGCGACGGGCACGCCGGCTAGTGCGCCTCGGGCGCGGATCTTGCCGTAGACCTCGGATGAAGAGTGGATTTCCGGAAGCATTGACATGGGAATCTTCATGTCCGCCGCGATGCTTTCGTCCCAGTTCAGCGTGTCTAGGTCCATCAGCAAGGTGCGTGAGGCGTTGGTGGGGTCAGTGATGTGCAACCCACCGTTTTGGGCACCACCGGTGACGTTCCATAGCACCCAGGTGTCCATGTTGCCGAAGATCAGATCGCCAGCTTCGGCCCGCTCGCGAGCGCCTTCGACGTTATCGAGGATCCAGCGGATTTTCGGCCCGGAGAAGTAGGTTGCTAGCGGCAGACCGGTCTTGTCGCGGTAGCGCTCTTGTCCACCGCCGAGCGCGCCCAACTGGTCGCAAATCTTATCGGTGCGGGTGTCCTGCCACACGATAGCGTTGTATACGGGCTGGCCGGTGTTCTTGTCCCACACCACAGCGGTTTCCCGCTGGTTGGTGATGCCGACGGCCGCGAGGTCGGACTCGCTGATGTCTCCCTTGGCCACCGCGCCGGCCATCACTTCACGCGTGTTGTTCCACACTTCTATCGGGTCGTGTTCGACCCATCCCGCTTTGGGGAAAATCTGCCGGTGTTCTTTTTGATGCACCGAGACGACGCGTCCGGAGTGGTCGAAAACCATACACCGGGTTGAAGTGGTTCCTTGGTCAATGGCGGCTACATACTGAGCCATGAGATTTTCCTCCAGTTATGCAGGGATAGCGATTGTGTTGTGGCCCCAATGAGAGGAGGGCCGTGGCTCCGGCTTGGGAGCCACGGCCCTATCCGGCTAGTTGACTGATGGCAGCGCGTTGTACAGCAACGCCGCGGCCGTGCCGCCCAGGAGTGGCCCAACTACGGGCACCCAGGAATACGCCCAGTTCGCACCGCCCTTGCCCCGAATGGGCAGAAGCGCGTAGGCGATACGCGGGCCAAGGTCACGCGCTGGGTTAATCGCGTACCCGGTGGGACCACCGAGCGAGTGACCGATTGACATAACTACGAATGCGACACCGGCGTATCCGAGTGCGGAGTTACCGAATGCCACAATGCCGTCATCGCCGGCTTGTAGTGATGGGTTGGTCAGAATCCAGAACAGCAGCACGAAGGTGCCGATGAATTCTGTGACCACGTTCCACGCCGGCGCGTTTACGGTCGGACCGGTGGAGAAAATACCGAGTGTGTTTTGTGGCTCGTCATGTGTGTCGAACTGTTTCTTATATGTCAGCCAGGCCAAGACAGCACCAATAAAGGCGCCGACCATTTGTCCAGCAATGTAGACGGGAACTTTGTCCCAATCCAGCTTGTCGGCTGTAGCCAAACCAACTGTCACCGCGGGGTTAATGTGCGCACCGCTTGGATTAGCGATACTCGCACCTACGAACACAGCAAAACCCCAGCCGAGGTTGACCAAAAGCCAGCCGCCGTTATTACCGAGCGATTTCTTTAGCACGGTGTTAGCGACGACACCAGCACCGAGCAAAATTAGCGCCGCGGTGCCGAGCATTTCCCACAGAAAAATATCCCCGTTACTCACCCTTAGCCCCTCTCAAAGAGACTTTGCATTACAAATCAGACTATGCCGGTATATGCAAAATTCCGAGCGAAACGCTGGGTGTATTTAGTCCGCCTGGGTTCCGCCAAAGAAGGACGTTACTGCCGTAAATTTTCTGTCTCTAGTAGCGAATCCAAGGCGAAATGTGTTCGTAACCAAACCTTCTGTGACTGAAGTGATCACTGGGGTAAAACGTGAGGTCCCTGTGCGAATTGAGGCGACCCCAATCGCGCGATTAATAATCCGATATTGACCAAAAAGAGTCATGAATATACAAAGGAACTGTCACCCAGAGGGCAACAGTTCCTTTGTGTGCTTTGTTTACTGCAAGCCGTACTTTTGTGCTGCCTGTAGAGCAACGTCCGACTCGATGGTGCCTTCCTGAGCCAATGAGTTCAACGTGGCGACCACAATCGACTCAGCGTCGACCTGGAAGTGTCGACGCAGAGCTTCCCTGGTGTCCGACAGTCCAAAACCGTCAGTGCCCAGCGAGGTGTAAGGGCCGGGAACCCAACGGGCGATCTGATCTGGAACCTGGCGCATCCAGTCGCTCACCGCGACAAATGGGCCCTGCGCGTCTTGGAGCTTGCTGGTCACGTACGGGATGCGCTTCTGCCCCAACAGTGACTCGCAGTCAACCGCATCACGACGAAGCTCATTCCATGACGTCACCGACCACAGGTCGGCGGACACGCCCCAATCGTTGGCGAGCATCTCTTGTGCCTTCACCGCCCATGGCATCGCTACACCAGAGGCCAAGATTTGCGCCTTCGGGCCCTGGGCTTCTGACGCCGCATAGCGGTAGATGCCTCGCTTGATGCCTTCCACATCGAGGTTTTCCGGCGCTGCCGGCTGCACATATGGGTCGTTGTACACCGTCAGGTAGTAGAAAATGTCTTCCGGATCATCGCCATACATCCGGCGGAGACCATCTTGCACAATCACCGAGATCTCAAACGCCCAAGCGGGGTCATAGGACACCACGGCCGGGTTCGTCGAGGCGAGCAGCTGAGAATGCCCATCCTGGTGTTGCAGGCCCTCGCCGTTCAAGGTGGTTCGACCCGCCGTCGCACCCAGCACAAAGCCCCGCACCATCTGGTCACCAGCGGCCCAGAAACTGTCTCCGGTGCGCTGGAACCCAAACATGGAGTAGAAGATGTAGACCGGGATCATGGGCTCGCCGTGGGTGGCATAAGAGCTACCGGCGGCGATAAACGACGATGTCGAGCCCGCTTCGTTAATTCCCTCATGCAAGATTTGCCCAGCCTGAGCTTCCTTGTAGGCGAGCATCAACGCGCGGTCCACGCTGGTGTACTTCTGTCCCAACGGGTTGTAGATCTTCAAGGTTGGGAACAGCGAGTCCATCCCGAAGGTGCGTGCCTCATCCGGAATGATCGGCACGAAGCGCGCGCCGATTTCTTTGTCCTTTGTTAGGTCTTTGAAGAGCCGCACAAAGGCCATGGTGGTAGCGACTTTTTGCTTGCCTGAACCCTTTTTCAGGTCGCCATACACTTTGTCGCCTGGCAGTGTCAGAGCTTTGGCACGGTTCACTCGGGAAGGAAGCGAGCCGCCCAATTGCTTGCGGCGTTCTAGCAAATATTCGTGTTCGTCCGACCCCACGCCTGGGTGGTAGTAAGGCGGAAGCTTCTCGTCGAGGTCACGGTCTGAAATTGGGATTTGCAGGGTGTCCCGGAAGCCTTGCAGGTCACTCAACGCCAGCTTCTTCATCTGGTGTGTGGCGTTACGGGCCTCAAAGTGGCTGCCTAGCGTCCAGCCCTTAATGGTCTTGGCCAGGATGACCGTGGGCTGCCCTGTGTGTGCGGTGGCCGCCGCGTAGGCCGCGTACAGCTTGCGGTAGTCATGCCCGCCGCGCTTAAGGCCCCAAATCTGTTCGTCGGTGAGGTTTTCCACCATCTTCAGGGTGCGGGGATCGCGGCCAAAGAAGTGCTCACGGACAAAAGCGCCGTTTTCTGATTTGTAGGTCTGGTAGTCGCCGTCTGGTGTGGTGTTCATGAGATTGACGAGGGCGCCATCAACATCGGCGGCCAGCAGCGTGTCCCATTCGCGGCCCCACACGACTTTGATGACGTTCCACCCCGCGCCACGGAAGAAGCTTTCCAATTCCTGGATGATCTTTCCGTTACCGCGTACTGGCCCGTCGAGCCGCTGCAAGTTGCAGTTGATGACGAAGGTGAGGTTGTCGAGCTCCTCCCGAGCCGCCAACCCAATCGCGCCCAACGACTCTGGCTCGTCCATCTCGCCATCGCCCAAGAACGCCCACACATGCTGCTCAGAGGTGTCTTTGATGCCCCGAGCTTGCAAATAGCGGTTAAACCGAGCCTGGTAGATCGCGTTCAACGGGCCCAAGCCCATCGACACGGTTGGGAACTCCCAAAAATCGGGCATCAACCGCGGGTGCGGGTACGACGGCAGCCCGCCACCCGAATGTGACAGCTCCTGCCGGAACCCATCAAGCTCATCCGTAGACAGGCGCCCCTCCAGATACGCACGCGCGTACATGCCGGGGGAGGCATGGCCCTGATAGAAAATCTGATCCCCGCCGCCCGGGTGCTCTTTACCCCGGAAGAAGTGGTTAAAACCAACCTCGTACAAAGCCGCGCTCGACGCATAGGTCGAAATGTGGCCGCCAACCTCGACGCCAGGGCGCTGCGCCCGGTGCACCAGCATGGCCGCGTTCCACCGGGTATAAGCCCGAAGCCGCCGCTCCAACGCCTCATCGCCCGGAAACCACGGCTCTTGAGCAGGTGAAATCGTGTTGATGTAATCCGTGGAACGCAAACCCGGGACGCCAACCTGAGACTGGCGGGCGCGCTCCAACATCTTCAGCATCAAAAACCGGGCGCGTTGCTTGCCCCCATGTTCAATAGCCGCATCCAACGATTCCAGCCATTCAGCGGTTTCCGCTGGATCAATATCCGGAAGCTGGCTGGGCAAACCGTCACTGATTACCGCAGGCGGTATCGCGGGAGTGCCTGAATCCGACGCCACTGCTACCTCAACTCTTTCCAAGCCCGACCCACAAGTCAGGCACCGATGAAGTTTGCTCCCCGCTCGTTGAAAACGGGCCCACCCGCAAAATTACACCCGCGTGAACGAGTGCCAAGGGTGAGTGATCTTCCACCTTCAAGCCTAGGGGAGCAGGCGTCGCATACCCAGGTGAGGTGGCCGTACTTCAAATATTTACCTTCCTGCCCTCCACCACTGGGCCTTGCGACGCTATCCTGCTCCAAGCAGCGAGTACGTCACACTTGCATTCGGAACCAACAGTGTGTGGACTACGCCTAACGCCTGTCGAGAAATACGGCGGCGATACACATTCAATCGACACGAGGAGGACAGCACAGGTGAGCGCGGCCGAAGGTCACGCCGACGGGATGAACAATCTCGCGGATCGCCTGGGAGTCGAACCGGGCATGGTTGTCATGGAGCTCGGCTACGACGAAGACAGCGACGAAGAGCTGCGAGATGCGGTCATAGACCGCTGCGGTTCGGACCTCGTGGACGAAGATACCGATGAAGTCGTGGATCTAGTGCTGCTCTGGTGGCGCGATGAAGACGGCGACCTTGTCGACGCATTGGTGGACGCCCTCACTCCGCTCGCGGATAACGGCGTCGTGTGGATTCTCACACCAAAAGCTGGGCGCGACGGTCATGTGGAACCCAGCGACATCACTGAATCGGCACCAACTGCTGGTCTGGCCCAAACCTCCAGCATCAGCGCTGGAAAAGATTGGTCCGGCGCTCGGCTGGTGGCACCCAAAGCCGCCAGAGGTAAACGCTAGAACTGCCAGAAATCGCACCGCCGTCGCCTGGGTGACGGCGGTGACCGATGTGCGAGCGCCAAAAAGCGCAGGCCTAGGCTGGGCGCATGACTACCCCCACCCTCGGCGCAGCGGCGCCAGACTTCACCCTGAAAAACCAGCACAACCAAGACGTAACGCTCTCCTCATTTCGAGGTGAAAAAAACGTTCTTCTCGTCTTCTACCCACTGGCCTTCTCGGGCATTTGCTCCGGTGAGCTTTGCTCCCTGCGCGATGACCTTCCACGCATTACCGACGACAACGTAGAAGTTCTCACCGTCAGCGTCGACTCGGTGTTCGCGCACAAAGTATGGGCCGAACAGGAAAACTTCGGATTCTCACTCCTGTCCGACTTCTGGCCACACGGCGCCGTCGCCCAACAATATGGCGTCTTCGATGAGAACAAAGGCATCGCCCGTCGAGGCAGCTTCCTCATCGACAAAGAAGGCATCATCCGCTGGAGCGTCGTCAACGACATCCCAGTGGCACGCGAACAAAACGACTACTTGAAAGCAATCGCCGCCCTTAACGAGGCTGTCGCGTCCTAGTTCATTGTTTATGCCGCGCCCCACTCACTGAGGGGCGCGGCACTTCAGTAAACTTCATCCAGTTCGCTTCATGCGGGCAAGTTTCGGGCGTATAGCTCAGCGGTAGAGCACTCGGCTTACAACCGAGCGGTCGGGGGTTCGATCCCCTCTGCGCCCAC
>JABFVL010000080.1 GCA_013362805.1 Mycobacteriales bacterium
CGACAACGGTTTGTACTTCCGCACCGCGCCACCAGATGTGCTGCAAGCCAAACCGCTCGCCAACCTGATTCTGGAAGATGGTGCCGACCGAGTTGTGGTGATGTACCAAAACACCGCATACGGCGAGGGCCTGGCGAAGAACGTGCAAAAGAACCTGATCGCTGGTGACGTGCCAGAGGGTGACGTTCTACTCATCGCCTACGACGAAAAGGGACGCGATTTCTCGGCAGAGGTAAACAAAGCCGCGGACCACGACCCGGAATACATTCTCGTCATTGGCTACGACGAATCGCAGTCAATCGTGAAGAAACTCAACGAAAAGGGAATTGGGCCCAAGCGTTAATGACCCAACCATGATCGTGGGGTGTGAGCGGAAACGCTCACACCCCACGATTTATTTTTGCCCGAGAGTGCCCAAATAGCATTCGATGACTCGAGGATCGGCTAGCAGCCCCTGACCAGTGTCGGTGTACTTGTTGGCGCCTTGCTCCAAGACGTAGCCCCGGTCACAGATCTGCAGGCACCGACGAGCGTTCTGCTCAACCATGATGACCGAAACGCCAGTCTCGTTAATCAACTTGCAACGAGCGAAAACTTCGTCCTGTAGAGCGGGGGAGAGCCCCGCCGATGGCTCATCCAGAAGCAAAACCGAAGGCGACATCATCAGAGCGCGGCCCATGGCCACCATTTGCCGCTCGCCGCCAGACAGGGACCCAGCTTTCACGTTCCGACGTTCGCCAAGCAGCGGGAACAGCTCCACCACGTGAGCGAACCGTTCCGTGAAGGATTTCGCGCGCAAATACACACCCATCTTGAGGTTTTCCTCAATAGTCAACGCGGCGAAGACGTTATTGGTTTGCGGAACAAAGCCAAGACCCTTGCTGACCAGCACGTGGGCCGGGGCTGAGGTGATGTCGGCACCCCGAAGCACAACCTTCCCGGACCGCACCGGAATAAGCCCAAACAATGCCTTCAACAGCGTGGATTTTCCGGCCCCATTTGGGCCAATAATGCCGACAAGCTCCCCATCATCCAGGTGGAAGTCGACACCATTCAAAATGTTCACACCGGGCAAATAGCCGGCGATCAAATGATCGGCATACAGCAGAGCCTTCTCCGAGGGGCGGACATCGCGCCGTTCTTTCTCCACGACATGTGTCATTGTCCGGCCTCCTTTTCTGTCTCGTGAATCTCAGCCGCGATCTCTTCGCGAACGGCTTCGGCATCATCGGCCAATGGAGCGCCCAATTCGACCTCGGGCAAAGCCTCATCGTGACGGGCGCCAAGGTAGGCGTCAATGACGTGCGGATTAGCCGATACGACGTCAGGTGGACCTTCGGCAATCACCCCGCCTTGCGCCATCACGACGACCCAGTCGCTGATATCGCGGACCACGTCCATGTCATGCTCGACAAAAATGACGCTCATCCCATCGGACCGCAGCGCTTTCACGTGTTCTAGCAGCGATTGAGTCAACGCTGGGTTCACCCCAGCCATAGGCTCATCGAGCATCACAATCGTGGGCTCGGTCATCAGTGCACGGGCCATCTCCAACAACTTGCGCTGCCCACCGGACAGCGTCCCGGCGTACTCCTGGGCTTTGGTGTCGAGCTTGAACCGCGCGAGCAGCTCCATGGCTCGGGCTTCGATTGCTTGGTCCTGCGCTCGCCACAGAAAAGGCAGCAGCGACGGCCAGATGCGTTCACCTTGTTGACGTGTGGCTGCAAGTTTCATGTTGTCCAGCACGGTCATCTTGCTGAGCGCTTTGGTGAGCTGGAAGGTGCGCACCATGCCAGCCCGAGCTACTCGATACGCGGGCACGTTGCGCATCTTTTTAGCCGTATCGGCGGTGGGCCGGAACTCCCAGTCGCCGTCCTGCGGTCGATCAAAGCCCGTAAGCAGGTTGAACAATGTGGTTTTTCCCGCGCCATTCGGTCCGATCAGCGCGGTGATGCAGCCTCGTGGAAATTCCAAATGATCGACGTCGACCGCAACCAAGCCACCAAACTGTCGCCGCACGCCGTCAACAACCAAAATGGCATCCGGTTTAACCACTCCGGGTTCGTGAGACACATCGGAGAGATCGCGCGCGGCGGCCACCTTGGCCTCGCGTGCCGCGTCAACGGCGCGAATGTCATTACTTGGCATCGATGCTCACCTCCGTCCTGCTCCCGAAAATCCCCTGCGGTCTAAACGCCATCAAGGCGATGAGGCCAGCACCCACCAAGACGAATCGTGTCGCGGCGATTGCCTGCGAATCCAAGATGTCCGAGGAGATCACTGGATTGTCACCGGTGGTCAAATCGCGCAAAACCGAGTCAGTGACCGATAGCAGGGCGAACAGCAAAGACGCTCCGATCACTGGCCCGAGCGGCCGAGCCGTGCCACCCAAAATCAGCGCAGCATAGGCATAGAACGTGACGATCGGCAGATACGTATCCGGGTCTACGCTTCGAGTAGCCGTGGCCTGCACAGCTCCACCGAGTGCTCCAATGACGCCACCAACGATCAGTGCTTGCATCTTGTACCAGTAGACGTTTTTACCAAGGGCCCGCGCCGCGTCTTCGTCCTCGCGTATCGCCTTCAGAACCCGACCCCATGGGCTTCGCCCCCACAGCCACACGGCCAGCACAAGCAGCGCCACCAGCGTCCAGCCGACGGTCAGCAGCCACAGTTCTTGGCCGGTGAAGAGGATGCCGAACGGGTGATATTTCTTGTCTAGCGGAAATGGGGAGAGCTCATAGAATTCCCCGGAAAACCCTTGCAGGCCCTGGGTGCCACCGGTGATTTCGGTAGCGCTGGGCGTTCGAAAACCCAGTCTGAGCATCTCAGCGGCGGCGATCGTCGCTATAGCCAAATAGTCAGCCCGCAACCGCAACGTTGGAAGGCCCAGCAGCAATGCCAGCACAACGGCCGCCGCCAGCCCGACGCCTAGACCGAGCCAGTATGAGCCGCCCCAAGTAGTCACGGTGATCGCGATGCCGTAGGCGCCAAGAAGTGAGAACCCAACCTGCCCGAAGTTGAGCAGCCCGGCATAGCCGAACTGAATATTCAGGCCGATTGCTAGCAGTGCGAAGTAGATCGCTTCGCGCGCCACCAGAGCTTTGAGCGCGTTCTGCAGAATTTCCACGACGTATCACCCGACCCGTTGTTTTTTGCCGAGTAGCCCACTTGGGCGGATCAACAGCACACCAATGAGCACAGCAAGCCCCGAGGCATACTTCACGTCATTGGGTAGCACCAAGGTCGACATCTGCACGATGACACCGACCAGAAGACTTCCCAGTAGCGCGCCGTACGCGGTGCCCAGCCCGCCCAACGTGACACCGGCGAACATCATGAGCAGTAGGGCGAAACCCATGTCGTAACGCAGATCAAGGGTCCAGCCGTAGAGAACTCCGCCCAGCGCCGCCAATGCGCCGCCCATGATCCACACCATGAGAATCACCCGATTGACATCGATGCCAGAGGATTCGGCGAGGTCTCGGTTGTCGGCCACGGCGCGCATCGCCGTGCCAATGCGTGTGCGTTGGAGCAAAAGCGCGATCCCGATCAGCACAACAACGCAGATCATCATCGCGATGAGGTCGCGTTGGGTGGCCGAGACCAGGCCATAGTCGGTTTCCGTTTCGGCGGGCACGTCATAGGACTCGGTTCCACCACCCACAAAAATGAGCAGTAGATGGCGCATGAGGATCGACAAACCGATGGAGGCGACTAGTGCGGAAATGAGGCCAACTCTGCGTTTGCGCAGTGGCCGCCACAGTCCGTATTCGCTCAGGGCGCCCAATGCCCCGCCAGCCACGATAGCTACCAGCGTGGCGAGCCAGAGCGGAGCACCCAGGGTGACATTCACGAACCACGCCGCGAATGCGCCGTATGCGACGAGTTCACCGTGTGCGAAGTTCGTCAAGCCGGTTGTGCCGAAGATGAGCGAAAGGCCAATCGCGGTGATCGCGATGATGAGCCCGAATCGCAAGCCTTCGAAAAGCAGCTGGAAAACTTGCGTTTCTTTTTCTGGCTGTAGGCTCGATCCGTCGGTAAGTCGGAATGCGACCGCTTGGAATCCGCCAGGTTCGACGTCGACATTTTTAGTCACCGCGCTTTTGTCGACAAGCTCGATTCCGTCGGGAAGCGTCTTGGGGTCCATGGTCACGGTGTAGGAACCCGGGCCGGGAAGTGGTGTTCGAAATTTGCCCTCTTTATTTGATGTGAGAGCGGCGACCGGTTCACCGGCGGCAGTGGTGACCGTGATCTTCACCCCGTCGACAGCTTCATTCGTTTGGCTGATGACCATGCGGCCGGAGAGAGTTTCGCCCTCCGCATTCGCGGGTGTTCCGACCGCGAGAGCGGACAGCCCGACAATGAGCACGGCTAAGGCCCGGATGATCCAGCGCAACAGGCCCTCCCGAGTGGTCATAACGGTTGCGACCAGGCGTTGTGTGACGCAGTCGTGTGCGAACCTTAACTACATTCCGTGCCATCGGAGGACTTTGTTGCATCTAACGTGACAAATTTGCGACCTAACTGAGGGATAGGGGTCAACCCGGTGTTGCTGTGGCAGGCATATCTGCCGCACGCCCACGGCTGGGTCAACGCGATGTCACAGTGTCAGGTTAGGCTCGCGGGCGTGACTGAATCGCGTCTTTTGCTGCTCGATGGACATTCCCTGGCATACCGCGCCTTTTTCGCGCTACCGGTCGAGAATTTCTCTACGTCATCGGGCCAGCCCACCAACGCGGTATACGGCTTTACCTCAATGGTCATCAACTTGCTACGCGATGAAAAGCCCACGCACATCGCGGTGGCCTTTGACGTCTCCCGCAAATCCTTTCGGACTGAGCAATATCCCGAATACAAAGCGGGCCGATCAGAATCGCCCGCGGATTTTCGCGGACAGGTTGAACTGATCCGAGAAGTCATGGTCGCCCTGCGTATCCCGGTGTTCTCGGTTGAAAACTTCGAAGCCGATGACATCATCGCCACCTTGGCCGCTCATGCCCAAGCGGACAATATGCCCACGCTCATATCCTCAGGCGACCGCGACTCCTATCAGCTCGTCACCGACAGCTGCACAGTCTTGTATCCAAAAAAGGGTGTCTCAGACCTGGCCCGGATGACACCCGATGCGGTGCGCGAGAAATATGGCGTTGGCCCACAGCAATATCGAGAACTCGCGGCGCTCGTCGGCGAGCAGTCTGACAACCTGCCCGGCGTGCCAGGGGTAGGGCCCAAGACAGCCGCGAAATGGCTCAACCTGTATGGATCGCTAGATGAGCTGGTTGCTCGAGTCGATGAGATCAAAGGCAAAGCCGGCGAAAATCTTCGCGCCCATCTCGCCGACGTGCTGCGCAACCATCAGCTCAACGGACTCATCGCCGACATGCCGCTAGACACGAGCATTGATGATCTGCATTGGCAGGGCTGGGATCGAGAAGCGGTCCACGAACTATTTGACTCACTGCAATTCCGGGTTCTGCGCGACCGGCTGACCGCGGCGTTGCCATCCTCGGGAGAACACGAACCCGCTGAGCCCGCCCCCGAGCTGCAAGGCACAATCGTCGGGCCTGGGGAACTCGAGAATTGGTTGGAACAATACGGCACACAACCGCTCGCCCTTGCCGCCGAAGGGTCCTGGGGAAGCGGTAAAGGCACCCTCACCGCCGTGGCCTTGGCCACGGCCGAAGGGCATGCGGCCTGGTTTGACACGACACAGCTCACACCTCAAGACGATGCGGCGTTGGCAACCTGGTTGTCCGATAACACAAAACCCAAGATCGGGCACGACATAAAAGGCCTTATGTTGGCTCTGCATGCCCACGGCTGGCCGCTCGCTGGGCTGCAAGCCGACACCGCGCTTCAGGCCTATCTGATTCGCCCCGATCAGCGCACCTACGATCTGGCCGATCTGTGCTTGCGCTATTTGCAGCGGGAACTGGCAACCGCGGGCGACAATTCCGGGCAGCTCAGCTTCGACGGGATCGACGAACTGAAAACGCGTGACGCGCTGATGGCCCGCGCCGCGGCGACCGCTGAACTCGCCGAAGCGCTCGACGCGCAGGTCGCCCAGGCTGGCGGCACCGCACTGATGCGCGACATTGAACTGCCGCTACTCAGTGTGCTCGCCGAAATGGAGCGGATAGGTGTCGCCGCCGACGCCCATTACCTCGCCGAGTTGGAAGCGCATTTCGCTGCGGAAGTGAAGTCCGCTGAGCAAGCTGCCCATGCTGTGGTGGGGCACGACTTCAACCTCGGATCGCCGAAACAGCTACAAGCCGTGCTATTCGATGAGCTTGGGTTGCCGAAAACGAAACGCATAAAGACGGGCTACACCACCGACGCCGAATCGCTGCAAAACCTGTTCGTGCAGACGAATCATCCCTTGCTTGAGCACTTGCTGCGCTTCCGCGATGTGGCGAAGTTGAAATCCACGGTAAACGGGTTGCTGAAAACCGTGGCTGACGATGGACGTATTCACACCACGTTTAACCAGCTTGTCGCCGCTACTGGGCGCCTATCGTCCGCCGATCCGAACCTGCAGAACATTCCTATCCGCACTGATGAGGGGCGCCGCATCCGCCATGCGTTCGTGGTGGGCAAAGACGCCGAATTGCTGCTGACCGCCGACTACAGCCAAATCGAGCTTCGAATCATGGCTCACCTGAGCGCAGACGCTGGCTTGATCGACGCGTTCTCCAGCGGTGAAGACCTGCACACGACAGTGGGTTCACGCATATTTTCCGTCGAGCCTGACCAAGTGGACGCGGACATGCGGCGCAAGGTCAAAGCGATGTCCTATGGCCTGGCCTATGGGTTGAGCGAATATGGCCTTTCTCAACAGCTTGGCATCGCGCCGGGTGAGGCACGCGATCTGATGAATGAGTTCTTTGAGCGTTTTGGCGGAGTGCGAGATTACCTCCGCGACATTGTCGAACAGGCACGTCTCAATGGCTACACGGAGACTCTGTTTGGTCGACGCCGCTATCTACCTGATTTGACCAGCGATAACCGCCAACGTCGCGAAATGGCAGAGCGGATGGCTTTGAATGCGCCTATCCAGGGCTCTGCCGCCGACATCATTAAGGTCGCGATGCTACGAGTGGACGCGGCGTTGGCGAAGGAGAATTTGCAATCGCGCATGCTGCTCCAGGTGCATGACGAACTGGTGTTGGAGGTTGCTCCAGGGGAAGCATCGGTGGTTGAGGAGCTGGTACGGCGCGAGATGGCCGGTGCGCATCAGCTGACCGTGCCACTCGACGTTTCGGTGGGCACTGGGGCAAATTGGGACGCGGCCGGCCACTAGTGAGCAGGCCAGGCGCATGATGCGTCAGAGTGCTAGCGGGAACCGGACCCGGGTTAGCTCCCGCGGCCTAGTCAGGGGTAATCTATTACCTGCGTAGTGGGCTTGACGTGTCTCAGTAGGGAGCAGGCTCGCGCTCGCCGGGTGGGGCGATGCTCGCAAGTTTAAGTTAGCCCCGTGCAGGTGAGCCCAGCTGTAAGTTTTTGCAGCTAGAGGCCCCCACGCAGCTAAAGTTGACATTTAACCATTTGTCCGTATCCGGAGTAACTGTCCACATGACGAGCAGCACCTCGCTGGCCAATCAGCCCACCGACGACAACACCACGCCGCAGGTAGCGGTAAACGATATCGGTTCAGAAGAAGACTTTCTTGCCGCTATCGACCTGACCATCAAGTACTTCAACGATGGTGACATCGTCGAGGGCACCATCGTCAAGGTGGACCGCGACGAGGTCTTGCTGGACATCGGGTACAAGACTGAGGGCGTTATCCCTTCCCGGGAACTCTCCATCAAGCACGACGTCGACCCCAACGAGGTTGTCAACGTTGGCGACCATGTTGAGGCCCTGGTTCTTCAGAAGGAAGACAAAGAAGGCCGCCTGATCCTGTCCAAGAAGCGCGCACAGTACGAACGCGCCTGGGGCACCATCGAAAAGATCAAGGACGAAGACGGCGTCGTCGTCGGTACCGTCATCGAGGTTGTCAAGGGTGGTCTCATCCTGGACATCGGCCTGCGCGGCTTCCTGCCCGCCTCCTTGGTCGAAATGCGTCGCGTCCGCGACCTGCAGCCCTACGTGGGCAAAGAGCTCGAAGCCAAGATCATCGAGCTGGACAAAAACCGCAACAACGTGGTCCTGTCCCGCCGCCAGTGGCTCGAGCAGACCCAGTCCGAAGTGCGCACCGAATTCCTCAACCAGCTCGCCAAGGGCCAGGTTCGCAAGGGTGTCGTGTCCTCGATCGTCAACTTCGGTGCCTTCGTGGACCTTGGTGGCGTCGACGGTCTGGTTCACGTTTCCGAACTGTCTTGGAAGCACATCGACCACCCCAGCGAGGTCGTCGAGGTTGGCCAGGAAGTCGAGGTCGAGGTTCTCGACGTCGACATGGACCGCGAGCGCGTCTCCCTCTCGCTCAAGGCCACCCAAGAAGACCCATGGCGTCAGTTCGCCCGCACTCACCAGATCGCCCAGATCGTGCCTGGTCGAGTCACCAAGCTCGTTCCATTCGGTGCGTTCGTGCGGGTCGAAGAGGGCATCGAAGGTTTGGTGCACATCTCCGAACTGGCTGAGCGTCACGTGGAAATCCCAGAGCAGGTTGTCCAGGTTGGCGACGAGGTAATGGTCAAGGTCATCGACATTGACCTCGAACGCCGCCGCATCTCGCTCTCGCTCAAGCAGGCCAACGAAGGCAGCGGCGAGATCGACGACATCGTGTTCGACCCGGCCTCCTACGGCATGGAAGCCCACTACGACGATGCCGGCAACTACATCTACCCCGAAGGTTTCGACTCCGACACCGGCGAGTGGATGGAAGGCTTCGAGAAGCAGCGCGAAGAATGGGAGCGGCAGTACGCCGAGGCCCAACAGCGCTTCGAAGCCCACAAGAAGCAGGTCGCCGAAGCCAAGGCCGCGGCTGCTGAAGCTGGCGAAGAAGAAGGCAGCTACTCCTCGGGCGGCGACGCCAACGAGGCTGAAGAATCCGGTGGCACGCTCGCAACCGATGAAGCTCTCGCGGCTCTGCGCGACAAGCTTGCCGGTGGCGCACGCGCCTAAGTAACGCGAAAAAGTGGGGCCCGAGCGATGAAGCTCGGGCCCCACTTTGTTAAGAAAGCTGCATCTCAGCCTCACTTTGCTGAGCGCGTTGCGTCATCGCTGGGGCGAGGAGGAACGCCCCGGTGGCTGCCGTGACTGCCAGCACTAAAACACTCCACCAGAGGGCGGCGGGCCCGAAAAAGGCGTAGGTGTTGGCGCCGAGCAGCGGCCCAAACAGGTACGCCGCGCTCCAGCTCCAACCCGCGATGCCTTGATACCGGGCTCGCGCCGCCGCTGGTGCGATCGAAGCGATCATCGCCGGCACGAAACCGGCGGCCGCGACCTCACCGAGTGTCCATACGGCGATGGTGGCCGCATATTCCGCGGTTGTTTCGGCCAGCCCAGTCAATGCCATGCCGGTGCCCATTCCGAGCCACGACACGGCGAGCATGTGCATGGGCTTGAACTTGCTCAGCCATGGTGTGAGTAGCGGCTGCAGGACAATGATTAAGACACCATTAAGGGCGATCACCATCCCGTATTTGGCCGTGCTCAGGCCGTCATCGCGCATGGCCAGTGGCAGTGTGACGTAGGCCTGCGAGTAGATCATTGCCGCCGCGAGGTTCAACGCCGTGAACATGAGAAGCAGCCGGTCGGTGAGGACTTTCAGATAGCTGACTGTCGGCGTGGTGGTGGCATCTGGTCGGGAGTCGTTTTTGATCCCAAAGATGATCACCAGGGCAAATGCGGCCATGGCCCCGGCGTCTACCGCGAAAAGTAGCCAGTAGCCGTGTGCGGCTAAGAACCCGGCTGCTGTGGTGGAAATGGCGAAGCCCAGGTTTATCGCCCAATAAATTAGCCCGAACGCCTTTGCCCGTAGAGGTGCTGGGACGACGTCTGTCACCAAGGCCGAGGCCGCGGGTCGATAGATATCGCTCACGGCGCCGAAGATGGCGGCGGCGAGCATCAGCATCGGCACGCCACTGACCGAGCCGACGAAAATCAGGGCGGCTGAGGTCGACACTAAGCCAACGATCAGGGTTGTCCGGCGGCCATATTTGTCGGCGAGCCAACCCCCTAAAGGGTGGCTCACCAGAGCCCCAGCACCTAAGGCCCCGTGCACTATGCCAATTTGCCCATCGCTCAGTCCTTTGGCGCCCAGGTAGAACACCAGCATGGGCAGAACCATGTTGCCCAGCCGGTTGATGAGCTGCCCTGCGAACAATGTCCAGAAGGTGCGGGGGAGTCCACCAGCGAAGGTGTACGCGAGCTGTTGGATTCGCCCTGTGGCGGGTGCGCTGGTCGTGGGTTCAGCGGGAGGAGCGACCGTCGTTGTCATAGATATAGCTTGCGGGCGTATCCGCAGTTACTGTTAACGATTCAGGCTGAGCTGAATCTTGGCTACCCCGAAGGGACGCCACATGCTGACTTTTGAATTTTCGGCGTCCGACTTGGCGCGCACTCGTTTCGCGATCTCGCCATTATTAGAGGTTGTGACGAGCACTTCGGTGCTGCGCAACCCCAATGCGAACGCGGTGCATCTACCCTGGATTAAGCAGGTTCGTGAACATCTCGCCGCTAATAAGGCGACCTTCCCATTGTTGGAAGCACTTGTCGCGCCAGCCCGAGGCTACATTCCCGATTTTTTGTCGCGCCCGCCGCTCACCTCGATGACTGATCTAGCGTCAGAACTGGACGCTTTGCGTTCGACAAGTGCCGAACAGGTTCACGCGGATCTGGCTTTCTTGTCAAAGCCGATTTCCCCAATGATCGCGGAGAAGTTTGCTAGTCCGCGCGAGGGACTCGCGAAATTGGCGGCTGAGGTGGAGCGCTATTGGGACTTGGCGCTGGCAGTGCACTGGCCGCGTATTCGTCGGTTGTTGGAAGGCGAGGTGCTTTTTCGGGCCAGGCAGCTGGCTGAAAGCGGGGTGCACGGCGTCCTAGGCGATTTGGGCACGAATATGCAGTGGACACACAGCGAACTGCGAATTCTAAAGATTGCCTGCACGAACGCCGTGAGCTTGCGGGGTCGTGGCCTCTTGTTGGTCCCATCGGTATTTGCCCGGCTGACTGGCACAGCGATCAGCGAGGAACCATGGCAACCCACGTTGATCTATTCGCCGCGAGGGGTTGCGACATTGTGGGAGTGGGGTGGTGGTTGCGCGCCGGAGGCGTTGGCGACGGTGATGGGCAAGGCCCGCGCCTTGTTGCTAGCTGAACTCGCTTCTCCGGCCTCGACCACCGAGCTGTCACGGTGGACGGGGCTGACCCCCGGTGGTGTATCGACGCATTTGACCGCGCTTCGTTCGGCGGGTTTGGTGTCGGCTCATCGAACTGGCCGCACCGTGTTGTATGCGCGTACTCGCGTGGCCGAGTCGTTGTTGGAGGCTACAGCGTAAACAAAAATTGTGGGCCCGAACTGAACAGTTCGGGCCCACAATGGATTATTCGTTTAGCTCTGCGCGTTCACCGCACGACGCTTGCGCGCCACGACGGCCAGCGCGATGCCTCCGGCGAGCAATGCCGCGCCCGCGATGAGGACTCCGCCGATGGCGGTACCGGTGACCGGCAGGTCGCTCTCGTCGCCGCTGTCTTCGCCACCGTTGCCTGGCGCTGGGTCGGTTGGCTCAGCGCTAGGGGAGGCGCTTGGCTCCTCCGTGGGGCTAGGGCTTGGGCTGGGCTCGGTGGGAGCGGTGTACTCGGCGGCGTCGGTGTTGTTGCTGGCGTCGCTGTCGTTGTCCGCGGCCACCTCGAATTCCAGGCGAGCTGGCTTGCTTGGGTCGTCCACGGTGCCGGTGAAGTTGAATACGCTTTCGGCTCCGGCGGCGAAGTCACCGTTGTGTGTGCACACTTCGGTGTCCTGGCCTTCGGTGGGGCAGTTCCATCCGTCTACCGCATCGGCGAGCGCGCTAGCGTTCGTCTGAGTGCCTTTGAGCGTCGCGTTTTTCGCGGCGGCTTCGCCCTCGTTCTTCACGGTGAGGACGGCCGTGAATTCGCCGTTTTCGCCTTCGGTGACCTCGAGGTTGACGGACACGTCCGCTTTAGCGGTGGAGTGTTCGGCGACAGCTTCGTTGTTGCTGGCGTTCCCGTCGTTGCTCGCGTTTACTGTCGCGGTGAAGCCACCTGGCTTGCTCGGGTCGACAAGCTTCACTGGAATGGTGAAGGTGCTGGTGTGCCCGGCTGGGAAGTCGCCGTCGTACTTGCAGTCCTCATTTGCCCCGGGCACTTGTGGGCAGGTCCAACCCTCCGAGGGAGTTTCGGTGGCGGTGGCGTTATTGAGTTCCCCATGAAGGGTGACGTCTTTGGCCGCCAGGTCGCCGATATTGGTGATGTCGACTTTGGCTTCAAATGCGTTCGGGTCGGTTTTGTCGGGCGTCACGGTCGTCTTTACCGTGATGTCCGCGATCGGTTCGGCTTGGGCCGCGGTGCTGGGCGCTACCGCTAGCGCGAAGGCGCCGGCAGTCATGCACGCGCCGACTAAAGCCGCGCCAAAACGCTTGCGAATATTGCTACGCACGCTATTCCTCACTTCGTAGATTATTGCGAATAGTGATGGGCGAGATGTTTCTGCCATTAAGTAAATATTCAACTTTGTAGGCACAACGGAATGACCATCAAATTCGCATCATAGAAAGAAGGCATCAAGCATTGCTAGCTCGTTTACCGTTTTGTTCGCCATCTTTTCGGTTGAGTTTCAGCAGCGTGAAGCCCATGTCTGGTGTGCAAACCTCGCATATAGAGCAGTTCGCATAATTTAAATGTCTTCAAACACGGACATCCCTGTAAGGAGTGCGCACTATTCATATCGCATCGCATGCGACACTATTTCTATGGTTGCGGTAGGGCTCACAGGTGGAATTGCATCAGGAAAAAGCACAGTCAGTGCACGGCTTGTCGCCCTCGGCGCTTTTTTGATTGATGCCGATCAACTGGCTCGGGAAGTCGTGATGGCGGGCACGCCTGGTTTCGCGGCCGTAGTGGCCGAATTTGGCCCAAAAGTGGTGGCGGCTAACGGCCAGCTCGATCGGCAGAATCTGGCCGCGAGAGTGTTTGGCGATGAAGGTGCCCGCCAGGTTCTCAACAGCATTGTGCACCCATTGGTGCGCCAACGGGCAGCTGAATTGATCAATGCGGCGCCCGATAATGCCGTTGTGGTGCAAGATATTCCGTTGCTTGTCGAAAACGGCTTGGCACCGAGCTTTGATGTGGTGGTGGTCGTGGAAGCACCTTTGGCGTCGCGATTGGCGCGATTGGCCGCACGGGGACTCACTGAACGGCAGGCGATGGATCGAATCGCCGCGCAAGCGAGTGATGAGGAACGCCGCGCGGTCGCTGATGTGGTTGTGCGAAATGACGGAGATTTCGAGCACTTGTACGACCAGGTGGAAACCTTGTGGGCGCAGCTGCGGGGGTGGGGCGGCGGAGCGGCCTAAGATGAGATGCGGAGCCCTTCCGGAGGCGACGTCACGGAAGAGCTCCGCTGGCAAGAACCGTGTGGCGCCGGCGAAACGGCCGGACTGGGCGGTGGTGATCGCCCCCTTCGCTCCCAGAGGACCTCTCGCAAACCGCTCTGGACTGCTACTCGCCACTCAACGCGGGGTGCGTGCTACGTTCCCGCGTTTCCTATAGTTCCTGCTTAATCAGCATCGCGCCGCCTTGAGGCGTATGCAATAGCTGTTCGCCGGATAAATACTTGTTTATTACTCGTTACTTATGTGCTGTACCACACGTCACAGGCACTGAGTTGACCATTTCCCCCTCGTCTGGACCAGTGCGTCGATACGCTGAAAAACGCCGCATGTAGCTCGTAATCGGCATGATTCACGTGCGCGTTTGCATTCATGGAGCTGAGGCCTGATGAACTTTGGGACCAAGTCTCACAACACACGACGACACGCTGCTCGGCTCCCCAAGGTCGGCCCCGCCTGGATTTGCAGCAAGGAAAAGCGCTGGCGCGATCGAGGGCGCGTCATCCGAAAACTTCCACTAATAGCTGTCGCGCTGGTGGGAACAACTTTGATAGTGGGGCTCGACCCCTCCATCAAGGGCTCGCTGCTCATGAAGCAGCAACGGGTGGGTCGACCCCGGACGCACCTGACAAACAACACCAAAACGACTCGATGGAAACTCGCGCGGCGGTCAAACAAAAAATTTCGCTACAAACTCACCAGAGTGGCCGCCAACTGGCTCATCTCCATGTTCAAGTTCCGCACTATGGATAAAAGCGTAGATCCAAACAAGCCAAGTGAAGGACAGAAGGACGCTGAGACCGCGCACAGATATGTGCAATATGCGCGTCGGCTGTCATTAGATGAACTTTGGCAGGTTTGGAATGTGCTTAAGGGAGATATGGCTTTAGAGGGACCGCGCCCCCTTTTTGAGGTATGCCATCAAAAAACGATAGATCACCTCAAACGACGAGTGAGGGAATGGCTTCTTCCCGGTGGCTCGGCCGATTTGTATCAGGAAATTGTCACCACTGCTCCAGGTGGATTGTGGGGAGCCCACTATCCCGGGTGTCGCGACTATAAATCGCAAAGTGACGACTTCCTCGATCATCGCTTCGCGAAGGCGAAATGGTATTGGGAAAACGGGAGTAAGGAGGTGGACAAACAATTGGCGAGAGACAGGAGGGAATATTTGCGCGCGGAGTTCCGGGCGATTGTCGCCGAAGAGCGTGCCTATCTGCGAGCCAAACGTGAACCACGGGTCCGTGGGGGACGATAGCGGCCAGCTTAGCCTGACTGTCGGACCCGGGAAGTACGGTGGATGCATGACGCGATCCACCCAAGAGATCATCCGCCGGGACGGCCATTTCCAGGTAGTTAGTGAATATGCCCCTTCAGGGGATCAGCCGGCGGCGATCGCTGACCTTGAGCAGCGCATTCGAGCAGGCGAAAAAGACGTTGTGCTTCTTGGGGCCACCGGCACGGGTAAATCGGCAACCACCGCCTGGTTGGTTGAGAAATTGCAACGCCCAACATTGATCATGCAGCCAAACAAAACTCTCGCCGCTCAGATGGCCAACGAGCTACGCCAACTCTTTCCCCATAACGCGGTGGAATATTTCGTTTCGTACTACGACTACTACCAGCCAGAAGCGTATGTGCCACAGACGGACACATACATTGAGAAAGACTCCTCGATCAACGACGAAGTTGAACGCTTGCGGCATTCGGCCACGATGAATTTGTTGACCAGGCGAGATGTCATTGTGGTTTCCACCGTGTCCTGCATCTACGGTTTGGGTACGCCAACCGAATACATCGACAAGGCGGTGCGCCTGCGGGTTGGTCATGAATACGACCGTGAAAAGTTGTTGCGCGCCTTGGTTAACGTGCAATACAACCGAAATGATCTGTCCTTCACTCGCGGAACGTTTCGGGTGCGTGGCGATACCGTCGAAATCTTCCCTATGTATGAAGAGCTGGCCGTGCGCGTAGAAATGTTCGGCGATGAAATCGAACGTTTGTATTACCTACACCCGCTCACTGGGGAGGTCATAAAAGAAACAGATGGCGTAATGGTTTTCCCCGCCACTCATTATGTCGCCGGGCCAGAACGCATGGAGCGCGCACTTGTCGGCATTGAGGCTGAACAAGAACAGCGACTTGCTGAGCTCGAAAACCGGGGAAAGCTGCTGGAAGCACAGCGATTGAAAATGCGCACCTCATACGACATCGAAATGATGCGGCAAGTTGGCTTCTGCTCTGGAATTGAGAACTATTCGCGCCATATTGATGGCCGGGCTCCCGGATCAGCTCCTCACACGCTCATTGACTTCTTCCCCGAAGATTTCCTTCTGGTCGTCGACGAATCCCACGTGACCATTCCGCAGATTGGCGCGATGTATGAAGGCGATGCTTCTCGTAAGCGGATGTTGGTGGATCACGGTTTCAGGCTCCCATCGGCGCTCGACAACCGACCGCTCAAATTCGATGAGTTTCTTGAACGCATTGGGCAGACGGTTTATTTGTCGGCCACCCCAGGGCCATACGAGCTCCGTAAATCCGGCGGCGAATTTGTCGAGCAAGTTATTCGTCCCACGGGCTTGGTTGACCCCGAAGTTGTCGTCAAGCCAACCGAAGGTCAAATCGACGACCTTGTGCACGAGATTCGTATACGTGCCGAGAAAGACGAGCGCGTCTTGGTCACCACATTGACCAAGAAAATGTCCGAGGACCTCACTGATTATCTTCTTGAATTGGGCGTTCGGGTGCGCTACTTGCATTCCGAAGTCGACACCCTCCGCCGCGTTGAGCTTTTGAAGGAACTTCGAAAAGGCGACTACGACGTTCTGGTGGGTATCAACTTGTTGCGTGAGGGCCTCGACCTTCCCGAGGTCTCGCTGGTCAGCATTCTTGACGCGGATAAAGAAGGATTTCTGCGTAGCGAGCGTTCGCTTATTCAGACAATCGGTCGGGCCGCTCGAAATGTTTCCGGACAAGTCCACATGTACGCCGATCGAGTCACTGACTCGATGTCTCGGGCGATTGATGAAACAAGTCGTCGACGTGCCAAGCAAATCGCATACAACGAAGCCAACGGCATTGATCCCCAGCCGCTTCGAAAGAAGATTGTCGACATTCTGGACGATATCTATGCGGAGGCGCAGGACACCGAACTTGTGGGTGGCGGCGGCCGGCAACAAAGCCGTGGTAAATCGCCGGTGCCGGGCATGAGCTCGAAAGCCTCACCGGGGATTGTTCGTTCAGAGGGCATGGCTCAAGAAGATCTTGCCGAACTGATTTCGCAGTTGAGTGAGCAGATGCTCAACGCCGCACGCGAGTTGCAATTTGAGGTGGCGGCCAGACTTCGAGACGAGGTTGGCGAGCTGAAGAAGGAACTTCGACAAATGAATGCGGCTAATTGATCGCGTGATTTTAAATCGAACCGTAACCTGAAATAGGGGTACATATCCCCAGGTGCCCCTGGAGTCCCGCTGGTAAACGCCTTGCGGTGTTGTTTGTGACACTGTGCACGGCGCGTGGCCCGGCGCGTCTTCAGATGGGACAATGAGTCAGCACCTGGAGGTGACACCATGGCGACTTCCCCAAAAGCCGGCCGCAGTCCGGCGGC
>JABFVL010000003.1 GCA_013362805.1 Mycobacteriales bacterium
CCTCATCGTGCAGCGCGGCGATCGCCGCCTGCAATTGATATGGGCCAACGGGAGGACGACTCAACGCGTCAGTGATCAACGCGACGCCTTCTTTAATATAGGCGGCATTCCACTGGTCACGGTCTTGTTCATCCAAGGGGATCAATCGGCCCGTTGCATCAGCACGGGCCGCCCGCCTGGCATCAGTCAACAACATCAAAGCCAACAAACCGGTGACCTCGCTATGCGCCGGCAAAAGTCGATGCGTGAGCCGGGCCAATCTAATGGCCTCATTAGATAGATCGGTGCGGTAAACCTCAGTCCCCGATGTGCTCGAATATCCTTCGTTGAAAATCAAATAAAGCACATGCAATACGACATTCACACGGTCAAGTAGCTGATCCGGAGGCGGCACCTCGAATCGGGCGTTACTCGCCTTCACGGTTTGCTTAGCCCGACTAATTCGCTGTGCCATCGTCGACTCAGACACCAAAAATGCTTTAGCGATCTCGCTGGTGGACAAACCGCCAACGGCGCGCAGCGTCAACGCGATCTGCGAGGCAGAAGACAGCGCCGGGTGACAACACATAAACAACACGACAAGTTCGTCGTCAACATCGTGCGGTTCACCCGCTGGCGGGCTGACATATTTTTCGGGAAGCACCCAACTAGACACTGTTTCCTCGCGCCGCGCCCGAGCTTGCTCACTCCGCAGCAGATCTGTCATTTTGCGCCCGGCGACCGCGATAAGCCACCCGAGCGGATTGTCCGGCGTTCCATCAGCCGGCCACTGCACAGCTGCCGCGAGCAGGGCCTCTTGCACGGCGTCTTCGGCGGTGTCGAAGTGACCGTAGCGCCGCACGAGAGCACCCAGCACCCGTGGTGCCATTTCACGCAGCAACCGCTCAAACTCGACATCCATGGCCCCGATTATGCCTAGTGACCAGGAAGGGGCGTTCTAAACAGGTATGGAACGCGGATAAAGTTCGCAGCTCCACAACTCGCACCATGACAGCCTTGACCTGCTTCGCGCGTGTTCTTATGCGAGTTACACCGACGTTGCGCCCTGAGATACACGGTCTTAAACCCACCAACAGACCCACCCCCACCGATTGGCAGCGGCCGTAACTATCTCAAAGCACCGAAGTGCCCTCGCCAGTACCATCGGCGCATGCCTTCCAAATATTGCGCAGCTCTCACGACAACCGACTCGCTCGACGCAGCCAATAAACTGGCTTCAAGCATTGTCGCGGCCCGACTTGCCGCATGCGTTCAGGTGGTCGGACCTATTCGGAGCTTTTACTGTTGGGAAGGCAGAGTCAATAACAACGAGGAATACCAGCTCTGGGCCAAGACAAGCGAGGCGAAATATGCCGAACTCGAAACGCACATTCTCGCCGAACATTCTTACGACGTGCCCGAGATAATTCGGCTCCCCATCACGGGAGGCAGCGAGGCATACCTATCGTGGATAGACTCCGAGGTCGCTTAAACAGCTGCGAGCTGACGCCTTAGTTTGTGGGCAGGTCGCTCCGCCTTGTGTTGCAAGACGCGGGCAAGATCGCGTAGCCGATCGCGGGCAAGTGTCGCCTCCGTGAGCCGGGTGATGGCCACCGCATGTTCGGCGAGATCTTCGGCATGGTCGTAATCGCCGCCTGTCGCAGCTGCCACCGTGAGGTCAGCGCTGATGATGGCGCCAACCTTCTCCTCGCCGGGTGCGAGCGTATTAATGACCGCACGCGATGTGGGCTCAAGTAGTGGATGTTCAAGCCTTATATATGTCGATACCGCAAGCGATCCAAGGCGTGCGAGTCCAAAGAATCCAGTCCAGGAGCGCTCATGTGGGCGGGCATAGTCAAACGCTGTGTAAGCCCGCTCCAAGGCTCGCACAGCACGGTCTGGGCTACCTATGAGCGCTGCGGTTTCGGCCTCGCGCGCTGCGAGCCATGAACGTGTAGCCGCCGACCCCGATCCCGTGACGTCGCTTTGCGCCTCCTGTAGCAGTCTGAGCGCCTCATGCACGTCGTCTCGCGCCTCGGCTATGTAACTCATGTATCCCAGAGCGCAGGCACGTAGAGGGCCATCACCAACGTGCTCAGCGATGCGAATCGCCTCGGCTAAATGAAGCTGTGCCGTACGGTGATTGCCGAGATCAAATTCTGTCCAGCCCGCGATGGCTTCCGTCTCGCCGAGCGACACGAGCATTTCACTTTGAGCCTGCGGATTGGCCAACAATAGATCTTTCAGCATTGTGCGATGCATGGCGATAGATGGGCGCAGCTGTCGTGCTGTTACGAATTCCTCCTGCCTATACAGGTCACTTGTGCGTGTTTGCAGGATGCAGACCGTCGTGTTATCAATTGCGTGCGGAGCTTTCACAGCGT
Source organism: Mycobacteriales bacterium (assembly GCA_013362805.1). Taxonomy (GTDB): domain Bacteria; phylum Actinomycetota; class Actinomycetes; order Mycobacteriales; family QHCE01; genus JABFVL01. Next base: position 2,364 of record JABFVL010000003.1, read on the forward strand.
GTGCGAGCCGATCCCATGGCGCCATCCCAGCGATGCGACCCGCGACGGTCAAGCTCGCTATTTTCAGTACGTCTCGTCTGTCCACATCGTCATCCTCAAGGGCGAGGGCTTGTAGTTCTGTGGAGGTTTCCCAGCTGCGCGGCGCCAGACCGACAAGCGCCCCAGGGATACGAAGCCCGTCGGCGATGGTCGCAACTTTGTCATAGCTGGTGATGCTGCCGTGGCCTTTTGCGAGCCGTCCGACACGATCAGGTTTGATGTCGCACGCGTCGGCGATCTTGACAAAGCTAATACCCGCCCATTTACGTGCGAGGGCGAAGACCGCACCGAAATCGCGACAGGCCAGAGCGTCGCGCATGTCGGGACGATCGAGCACATGTCGCGGTAGAGCTGCGGGAGAAACATAGCCAGTCATGGGAAACCTACCGATCAGCACAGAACCTAGCCGAGGCTCTTGGGCCAGGTATCCCCATGATGGGTATACGTCCAATAGGGAAACCTAACTGTACCCGCATCAATCAGTCTTAATGCATGCAAATGACAGTCCATATTCTTCGCTGCTCTATATGCCGCACGGCAATAAGGCCGCTTGTGAATCGACCCGGCCAGTGGGAGCACCTGCCTACGCGGTGGTCACGCTGGGGTCCTGTCTGCGTGATGATTCCCGAACCTTTAGAGCTCCCCGCAGTCGACGCCGCCGAAGGACCGTCGTAGTTGTGGGGCGGATGCGGGAGCACCGACTCCCCAAATCTCGAGCGCCCCCGCATCTATCCATCACCACAAAGGAAAGGCAAGAAATGCAAGCACTAGGCATGAAGTATGCGAAGCCGATCACTGAAATTGACCCGTTCGACTATGGCCAGGTCATCTATTCACCAGAGCGACAGATTGGCCTATTCAAGGGAGAGCCGCTTGGAATTCAGGCCGGTGGTCCCACCATGTACGAGACGCGCGAAGACACGCAGCGCTGGACTGACAAAGACTAGCGACGAGGCCTAATCAATAGGAGACGTGATGGTGGTTTTGGTATTGACACGACAGCTAGACCCAACGGCCGACCTAGTAGTGGAAGAACTGACCCGCCGTCACGTTCCCGTCGTTCGAATGAATCCCAGTGAACTACTCAAGCGAGGCAGCTTTGATGCTCGGATAGACAGCGCCGGCACATGGAGCGGGGAGCTAGAGGTAGAAAGGGGACCGCTAGACCTCGCTGACATCCGTTCGATCTACTATCGACGGCCGGACAAGATTATCAAGCCTGAGGAAAATTCTTACAGCGAAAAGTTCGCCCAAGCTGAAGCAGACGCAGCATTCTGGGGAGTCCTATCGTCGCTCCCTGCATTGTGGTTGAACCATCCAGATGCGAATAGACGGGCAGATAACAAGGCCCTTCAACTGAGCGTCGCGGCCCAATGTGGCTTAGACATCCCGGTCACCGCAATCACCAATAAATCAACCAGTGCCCGCCGTTTTGCGGCTGAACGTGACACTGTCTACAAAGCGATGGCTAAGCCGGCAGGCACCACGACCAATGGTCATGCCATGGCGATCTACACCTCACCCGTTGTGCCAAACGATATTGACGAGAGCGTGACCGTAACCACTCACCTATTTCAAGAACGCATACCCAAATCGTACGAGATCCGCCTCACCGTTGTAGGTCCGGAGGCCTTCGCCGCACGCATTGATGCGCATTCTGCTGCTGCAGCATTGGATTTTCGCGCCGATTATGCAAGCCTGACATATCAGCTTGTGGAAGTTCCCCCACGTACTTTGGAAAGCGTGCGGCGGCTCATGAGCGAGTTTGGTCTGACGTACGGTGCGCTGGATTTCATTGTCACCGGCGACCAATGGACCTTTTTGGAAGTTAACCCTAACGGTCAGTGGGGCTGGATTGCCCACGAAACCGGCGCCCCTATCGCCTCCGCAATCGCGGACCTTTTGGAGGACCCATGCCTGACACTCAGCTACGCCGCAATCTAGCGGAAGAACTCGTCTCAGCCGGCGCCTTGTACAGCCCAGAATGGATGGCCGCTTTTGAGGAAGTGCCTCGGCATCTCTTCGTTGGCGAGTTCGTCATTCGCACGCAGGAGGGGCTTACCCATTACAGTGCCGAACGGCACGAGGAATGGCTAAACGCGGTGTATAGCGATCAGGGGCTATTGACCCAATTCAGCCAGGGAGAAAGCAACGCCACAAGTTCCTCATCTCAGCCAAGCGTCATGGCTGCGATGCTTGAAGCACTCAACCTCGCCGACGGCGACACAGTCCTGGAAATTGGTTCCGGCACCGGCTACAACGCGGCCCTGCTGTCGCACCGTTTGGGCAGTGAGAACGTCATCAGTGTGGACATTGACCCCGCCCTAGTCGAGGCAGCGAGCGAACATCTGCGCCAGGCAGGATTCACCACAACCGTGGCAGCTGGCAATGGCAGGGACGGATACCCAGATGCGGCACCGTATTCGGCGATCATTGCGACCTGCTCAGTACAACGAATCCCCGTCGCATGGCTGGCGCAAGTTAAAGATGGCGGCCGGATAGTTGCGAACATCGGGGCTGTACTTCTGGCCTTTGACGTCAAGGGCGGGCAGGCAATAGGGCGGCCTTTGTCGATACAAGCCATGTTTATGGCCCTGCGCGAAACGGCCGAAAAGCAGGAGCCCGTAGGCCATCTGGCCGCCCCGCCCACTCAGGCTCGAATCACTCGATTGCGCATCAAGGAAGCCGTCTTCACCAGTGCGTCCTTCCGCGACTTCCTTTTACTCCTACACCCGGCCATGGAACACATAGCGTTCGGCGCAGATCTTCACATGATCAATTGCCCGGCCGAGGAATCAGCCGCGTGGATTGACATATCGACTGGCACGGTTTCGGAGGTCGGGAGCAGGTCGCCCTGGCGCTTGCTCGCGGGAGCATACGAACAGTGGGATGCCATGGGGCAGCCAGAACTTATGGATCTCAGGTTGTCCATTGACGAAGAGGGCAATCACTTTATTGATCGCACGGGCTACGAATCCGTAGCTATCTAGGTCAGCGTGGGCGCGTCCATAAAATAGCCGAACGAACTCGCCCGAGTTCCCTTGTCCAGGGCCGGCCCCATGCCTCCCTCAACAACGCAATGGAAGGATCGTGAGACACAGTTTCCGGTGTTCGGAGTTTGTGCCCTGAAGCGGAAACACTCGCATTTTGGCTGCTAGGTGCTTTTCCGCAAGAAAGCAAGAAAGCGCCTAGCAGCGCTTCTGTCAGGCTTCGGGATCCTCGCCAATGACACGAATATCAACCGCGTCACCAGCGATAACACCGCCAGGGCCTGGGCAGGCCGCCGCACGTGCCGCGATCTCGGTCGCCCGATCCAGACTTTTACAGTCGACAATCCAGTAGCCCGCCAGCACTTCTTTACTTTCGGGGTATGGGCCATCTGTCACAACCGCCGACCCGTCCTTGTACTGCACACGACGAGCATGGGCGGGATCGGTCAAACCTTGGGCATCGATCAGCTCACCGGATTCCTTGAGATCCGCGTTGATGTCGCCCATATGGGTGTACATGGCCTTGATGTCCTCCGGCGACCAGGTGGGCTTTTCGCTGGAGCGCCCAGCCATCGCGTCGTAATCCTGCTGCGAGCCGCTAACCATAATCATGTACTTCATGACAGTCCTCCTTGAGTGATATCGCGCTTTCACTAGATACGTCGGAGCCATCGGCACGGTATCGACATCATGGACGCTATAAAAGTGAAGTTTTTTGAAAAGTTTTTCCGCGATGCCTTTGACCTGCTAAAACACTCAATTTTGGTTGTCGTATTCGTCCATCGCTCGATAGATTCGCACTGCGGAAACTTTGTAAGCCGCGCCGATCGCTTGAGCGAACAGGCTTACCCGCAGTTCTTCGATCATCCACCGAACCTCACGCACCGCCGCAGGTTGAGCCGTCCTCGCCCACTGCTGATATTCCTCGACGACCGCTTCCACATCGTCCTGCGCCGTGCTGTCCCGGCCTGGTTGCCCGGGAAGTTTTTCCAGCCGATACGCGATCGCCCGCACATATCGATGCACGTCGGCGAGCCGGCTCAACCCAGTATCGGTGACAAACCCCGGATAAACCAAGGCGTCCAACTGAGCACGCATATCAGTAACCGCACTAGCCAACGCTGGGTTTTTCACGCCCGCCAACTGATGGAAGACACCGGGCGCCACATCAACAATTTTGCGCGCGGCAGCAATAGCGGCCAAAAACGCATCAGGCAACCCAGCCATCACTTGCGCTCTCAAAGCCGCGAAACTAGGTTCATCCCACACTGGGCCACCGGCTGATGAGAGCAACGAGTCGATAGCAGCCAGTTGGCAGTCTTCCAAAATGGCCTGGGCACCGCCGGGTGCAGCGGTAAGCCCCAACAACGAGGCCCGGTCAACCGTTGATATCAGCTGTTTCGTTGATCGGCCCGTGGTGAGGGCGAGCAGACGACGCGTTCCCGCCCACATCGCATCGCGCGCCAACTGCTCGGTTTCCATCAGCCGGATAGAAACGCTATCCCCGTCATCGACCAAGGCGGGATAGCCCACAGTGACAAATGAGCCTTGTCGCTGACGAATGCTTCCTGGAAGGGCGTCGAAGGTCCAGGCTCGCAATCCACTTTGTTCGATACTGCTGCGCGCTGAGACAAGTTGGGAGTGCAGTTGGGTTGACAGTTTTTCTTTCAAAGCGGCCAAGTCTTTGCTTTGACCCAGCACGTCACCATCTGGGCTGATCACTCGGAATGTCACCTGCAGGTATTTGGGTACCCGGTCGATCTGCCAATCTTCGTGGGTCACCGTGAGATCAAACCTTCGGCGAAGTTCAATAATCAAGGCGTCCAGCAAAGGGCGCTCCTCCGACGTCATCGCGCGCAACAATTCGGCGGCCGTGTCCGGGATGGGCACCAGCGGACGTCGCAGATCTTTGGGCAGGGAACGCAAAAGACTCGTTACCAGCTCGGCCCGCAGACCGGGCACCTGCCAGGTAAATGGTTCGGGCGGCACTTGGTTCAACACGGGCAAAGGCACCGTGACAGTGACACCATCGTGTTCTTCGCCAGGGTGGAACTCATAACTGACTGCCAAATCGATATCGCCGACCCGCCAGTGATCTGGGTACTTTCCGGTGTCCGCCTCAGCATCCCGGGCCAGCAACATCTCGAGATCGAAGTTCAACAACTCCGGTTGGGTGCGCTTTGCGGTTTTCCACCAGGCGTCAAAGTGGCGGGCCGAAACAATATCCGCTGGCAGCCTTTGGTCGTAGAAGTCAAAAAGCACTTCATCGTCCACCACAATGTCGCGCCGACGTAGCCGCTGTTCCAACTCCGAAGCTTCCTCAAGAAGCTCGGCGTTTTTGCGTGCGAATGTGTGATGCGTGCGCCATTCGCCAGCGATGAGCGCATGACGAATAAACAGTTCCCGCGAAAGCTCGGCGTCGATGCGCCCATAGCCGACTTTGCGACCGGTCACAATGGGAACACCGAACAGCGTGACCCGTTCTGTGGCAACCACTGAGCCCTGCCGTTTTTCCCAACGCGGCTCGCTGTATGAACGCACCACCAAATGCCCGGCCAGTGGCTCTACCCACTCCGGTTCAATGCGGGCGGCTACCCGCCCCCACAAACGTTTGGTTTCGACCAGTTCGGCGACCATCGTCCACCGGGGTGGCTTCTTGAAAAGGCCCGAGCCTGGGGCGATAGCGAACTTCGCGCCGCGAGCGCCTAGATATTCTTTCTTGTCGCCTTCTCGGAGCCCGATATGCGAAAGCAGACCGGGCAGCAGGGCTTGGTGAATGAGGTTGCCGCTTTCTGGGGCGCTGGTCTCGTTGATGTCCAGACCTTTGAGAACTTGCCGGAGCTGGCTCACGATGTCTTGCCATTCACGGATCCGCAAATAATTCAAAAACTCCGACTTGCATAGCTTTCGAAATTGGCTGCTCGTGAGCACACGACGCTGTTCCCGCACGTAATTCCACAGGTTCAAAAACGCGGAAAAATCTGATTGCGGATCCGTGAAACGGGCATGCTTTTCTTGCGCCTGCTGTTGGGCATCAGTTGGACGTTCGCGTGGGTCTATCACCGAAAGCGCCGCCACAATGACCAGCACTTCCCGCACGCATCCGTTGCGGTCGGCCTCCAACAACATGCGGGCGAGCCTGGGATCCAGCGGCAGGCTCGCGAGTTGTCGACCGAGCTTCGTCAATACTGGGGGCTCACTACCCCGCAATTCCAACGCGCCAAGTTCGTGCAGCAGCCGAACACCGGCCGTGATTTGCCGACGATCCGGCGCGTCCAAGAATGGAAACTCGGCGATGTCGCCCAATCCCAGTGCCGCCATCTGCAAAATGACTGAGGCCAGGTTTGTTCGCACAATTTCCGGATCGGTGAAAGCCGAACGATTGACAAAATCGTCTTCGGAATACAGCCGGATACAAATGCCGGGCCCAATTCGTCCACACCGGCCGCTGCGTTGATTCGCCGAAGCTTGCGAAATCGGCTCAATGGGCAACTGTTGCACTTTGAGTCGGTGGCTATAGCGGGAAATACGGGCCGTGCCCGCGTCAATGACATATCGAATGCCGGGGACCGTCAGGGAGGTCTCCGCAACGTTCGTGGCCAACACAATGCGCCGGCCAGTGTGCGCACCAAATATGCGATATTGCTCGGCTGCCGAAAGCCGCGAAAATAGTGGCAGCACTTCGGTATTGGCCAGTTTCATTTTGCCAATGGCTTCGGCCGCGTCCCGAATTTCGCGCTCCCCCGATAGGAACACCAACATATCGCCGGTGCCCTCGGCGGCGAGTTCATCAACGGCGGCGCAAATGTTTTGGAAAAGATCGGCGTCTTCTGCTTCCCGATATCGCACTTCAACGGGATATGTTCGGCCAGAAACCTCGACGATGGGCGCCCCCTCGAAATAGCGGGCGAATCGGGCAGGATCAATCGTCGCTGAGGTAATAATGACTTTCAAATCTGGGCGACGCGGCAATAGTTCTTTCAGATAGCCGAGCAGGAAATCGATATTCAAACTGCGTTCATGCGCTTCGTCGATAATCAACGTGTCATAGGCGCGCAGGTCGCGATCTTGCGCGATCTCGGCGAGCAAAACGCCGTCGGTCATCACCTTCACAACGGTGTCTTGGCTGATGTGTGAAGCGAACCGCACTTGATAGCCGACGGCAGCACCTAGCTCCACAGAAAGTTCAGTAGCCAAGCGGTCGGCCACAGCGCGGGCAGCCAGCCTTCGGGGCTGTGTGTGGCCGATTGTGCCCCTGACACCCCGCCCAAGCTCCAGACACATTTTGGGCAGCTGCGTAGTTTTTCCCGAGCCCGTTTCGCCAGCGACAACCACAACTTGGTGATCACGGATCGCGGCCATGATGTCTTCGCGTCGCGTGCTGACCGGCAATTCTTCGGGATAGCTGACGGGCGGGATCCCGGCTTTGCGCCGCGCGAGATTGTCTTTGGCCCGGGCGATGTCGTTTTCGATCTTGCCCAGCACCGCCTTTTGCCGTTCGGGGTCGGCGATGCGGCCGGCGCCTTTCATCCGGCGGCTTAGCCGCATTTCGTCGAGCAAAGATAGTTCGGGAAGCAGCTCACGCAAATCAGCAAGAGTAGTCATGACTAGCCCAGAATAGGCAGATGATCATCGGTAATGACGCACCGGCATAACGGTCTAAAAATCACTTGGTGATCCAACACAACGTTGGATATCGTCGCGCTTTCACACCTCAACAAGGCGGCGAACAAGTTTTATGGTCACGCAGTGGGTCACGCGCCCGGAAACCCCAGCGGATATTCCCGCTATTCGACAAGTGAACTTGAGTGCTTTCCCCACGGCACTTGAAGCTGATCTTGTGGACGCGCTGCGCACTGACCCGGCGTGGATCCCGGAGTTTTCTATCGTCGCGCAGGACGAGGGAGTCGTCACGGGCTATGCGCTGCTGACTCGATGCCACGTGGATGACGCGCCAGCATTGGCACTTGCCCCTTGCGCGGTGCTCACGCAAAGCCAAGGGCGCGGTGCGGGCGGCGCCGCGATTCGCGCGGCCTTGGCCGCTGCCCAGTCCGCTGGCGAGAATCTGGTGCTGGTGCTCGGGCACCCCGAGTATTACCCACGTTTTGGGTTCCGGCCCGCCTCCACGTTTAGCATCCGGGCGCCCTTTGACGTGCCCGACGCCGCGATGATGGCGCTGGCATTCGACAACGACAAGCCCGTGCCGAGCGGCACAATCCGCTACGCCGCGCCGTTTAATGTCTAGCAGTGATGACAACCGTGCTGATCTGATTATCGATTCGAGATATCGATAAGTTTCCACGCCGATAGCTCAAATTTGCGCTCCACTGCTATTTTAAATGTCGGCGTTTTCTGTCACCGCTTGCCATCGAGAGCCCATCAGACGCACTAAGTATCGAGGGCGTCAATGGCGCGATTGATGAGCGTACGGGCCTGCGGTCCGTACGAAGCCATTTCAGCGAGTTGTGCGTGCGCCCGCCCGTAAATCGCTATCTCGCGCGGCTGCACAATAGTGAGTTCCGCGCTGAACGTTTCAATAAGAACCTTCGATTCGTCGAATATCCAAAATCCCGAACCCGACCACATTTGTCTTTCTTTGTGCATGGGCACAACGCCCAGCGATATCGATGGAAGTGCCGCTGACTCGATGAGTCTTCGCAGCTGAGAGGCCATCATCTCGGAGCTTCCAATGCGCGAGTAGAGCGCCCACTCTTCGATGACGGCATGCAATCGTCCGCCCGTGGTGAGCACTCGCTGGCGTGCGATGCGGGTGTCGACGGCTTGCTCGACATCGTTCGGGAGCCCTTTAAATTTGGCGATGCGGCCCATACGAGCCAGCGCGTAATCGCGAGTCTGGAGTAAACCAGGAATGACACCGGGCTCATATACGCGGAAGTGTTTGGTGCGCTCATATAGCGGGTCGTAGGAACGCTGCAATTGGAGGAGTCCGTAGCGTTGCATTCGGCGCCATTCGACGTACATGCCTTCTACGACACGTAGTGATGCCACGAGGTCATCGACTTGGTCGGTTGCGCCAGCATGCGAGCACCATTGCCGGATGTCGGCAGCCGTGGGAGTTTGTTTCCCGTGTTCGATTTTGGACACTTTAGTGCCACCGTGCCATCCACATGCTTGAGCGAGCGCATGTGCGGACAGGTTGGCGTCTTGGCGGATTTCTCGCAGCCGGGCAGCGAGGGCTTGTAGTGCGTACTGCCCGGCTGATGAGGTTTGCATGCGAATCTCTTAGGGTCAGGGTTTGTAGTTTTCGTGCGGTGTCGCGCGTTCCCATACTTGATGGAATGCGTCACTGCACAGTTTGGCGGCGGCCGGTTCTTTTGTGATTTCTGAATCTAGAGGCGCCATTTCCCCGTTGCCGTCGAAGTGGTTGAACAGCACGAGTTCGTCGTCGAATACCCAAAAGTCGTTGCCGGGCAGGGTAAGTGTTGATGCTTGGCGGCGTGGCAGCCACCGTATTTGTTCACCTGCGGCAATGTTCGTGAAGCTGATGTCGTATTCGTAGCGAACGTAGTCTGATATGGGTTCGGAGATGATGCGTGCCCGGCGTATTTCTACCCCTCGTTCGACGGTTTTTTGTACGAGGTCGAGCCACGGTCGCCACCACGATGCTCTGTCGTCCGGGGCGTGACGGTGGCCTTGTTGCCAGGCAGCGAATCCTGGCGTGACCATGTAGCCGTCTCTCATCTCCAAGTGGACGGCCGATCTGGTCGTATTAGCGAATAGTTCCTCGAATGTGGTCACTAGTTACCTCGGGGGAAGAACTGGAGCATGATCTCTGGCATTTCAACTACGTCTTCGTGATCGGGAATGTTCATCTGTGCTAGCCGGTCGTTGTCTCTGACTTTCAAGCCCTGCACTAGGTAACTCTTGCGTTCCGGGTCGTAATAGATCGTGGGTGATCCGCCATCTTCGCTCCCTGGGTCTTTGCCGAGACAGATTAATACCATGGGTTCTCCTTCGTAGGGATCATGCGCGAGTGCGCTTCTGCGAGTTTGACCGTTAACTGTGTGTTCTTCAACCGATACAGAAAGGTCGAAGCATTCTCGAGCACGATCCTGGAATGCCGACCTGCTGGGGTTCTAACGTCTCTTCCTGTCACCAGATAGCAGGGGGTAGGCGAATGTTCACATTCCTTATACGACCGCGGGGCAAGTTGTTGTGCTCGATCTGTCGGCATGGGATTAAGCAAATCAAGCCCGGCCAGTGGGAACACCTGCCTACCAAACAGTCCAAGTGGGGCCCGGTCTGCGTGATGCTCCCCGAACCTCTAGTTCTCCCACGGGTGCCGCTCGCCGCTAGGCCGGTGCCGTAGTGGGCGGTGCGGGGCGGCGACTTCCCTATCACTAGCCCGTTCGCCCCGCGCCAATCCACGCTTCGGCACACCGAAGGCATACCCCCAAGGAAAGGAACCGCAGAATGAAAGATCTCTATAGCTTGCCCATGTCGGGCGTTTTGTGGTCCAGATGCGGCGGCAACACTGATGACTCGGGCAGCGAAGAAGCGTGCGCGCTTATCGCGGAAATTCCTGGTATTCCTGGTGCTATCGCCATACGGGACACCAAAAAGCCGGGCGTTGAACTTCGCTTCGATGCCGATGAAACGAAAAGCATGACCGCGCGTTTGGTTCGAATGTTCGCGGTTTGAAACGCAATAATGTTGGCCCGCTTCTTGGCGGGTGAGGGCGACCACTACTAGAAAGATAGCTGGCATGGCATCGACGCAGTGGCATTGCTACTACTGGCGGGGACGCATCCACGACTACAACGATGCTCAAAGACGTGATCTGCAAGTAGCGATTCCGCCGATTCAGGTCAAGTATTGGTTGCAGAAACCCGCCTCGATGCGCGTCGCCATTCATGCCGATATGGACACCGCGCTTGAGTGGTTGATGGCCGAATATGACAAGCATCGGCCCTCAATGATGTTGGAGGAGCCCAAAAAGATGGAGCACCGACCGAATGCGGAACATCTTCGCCGATGTCTGGCCGGCGAGAAGATCGTCCTTTGTGGCTATTGGATGCAGGACATTACCCAAGCGCAGATGGTGATTGTTCCGAACGAGTCAGTCGATTTGCGGCTTCCCTGAGCCGGGTGTGGGGCTGGTGGCGCGAACATTCGCGAACGAACAAGCTTCCATGAGTTCCCCCGCACGGGGGCCAGCCCCGACACCTACCCGATGCCGCGATGATGGCGCTGGGCAGAGAAGCGCCCGGAGCGATCCGGCACTCTTCTAGTGGGAAACGGTCACCACGATCTTGCCAACCTGAGCATTCGATTCGAGATATCGATGGGCTTCCACAATTTCGGCGAGTTCAAATGTGCGATCTACCGCTGGTTGCAATGCGCCTGAGCTGAGTCCAGAAGCCACGAAGGCGTGTGCCCGGCGCAGGCGTTGCGGTGAAGTCGCTGTCTCCAGCATTGTGTAAGTGCGTATGTTCAGCGGTGGCATGCCCAATTCAATGCCCGGATATGGGGTCGGCTTGCCGCTGAGTGCCCCGTACACCAGTAGCGTGCCGTCGGCTGCGACTATTTTCGCGAGGTCCACCACGCCAGGTCCCGCCACGGCATCTAGGACTAGTTCAGCGCCTCGCCCACCGGTGGCAGCGAATACTCGGTCGATGACGGGTTCAGACTCGGTGACTATTACCTCGGCAGCCCCGGCTTTGAGAAGCGCTTCCTCTTTAGCTTCGCTGCGGGTGAGCGCGATGGGCGTGACGCCGATTCGATTTGCGACCTGCAGGGCGGCCAGGCCCACACTGCTGGAGGCGGCGTTGAGCACCACGGTGTCTCCGGGCAACAGCCGGCCTACTTCTACTAATGCGCCGTAGGCAGTCAGATAGGACATCCACACCGCCGCACCTTCTACCGCGCCGAGTCCTTCCGGGCGGGGCACGATGGCGGTGGCTGGCACGATCGCGCGTGCGGCGTATACGCCGTAGTCGTTTTGCGAGAAGTTGGGAACGGTGCTGATGAGTTGACCGGGTGATAATCCGTCAATGTCTGGACCGACGGATTCGATTACTCCGGCGGCTTCTGAGCCCAGCCTGGCGGGGAATTGTTTTACGGGTTGTATGTATTGGCCGGAGCGGAATAGCGCTTCGGCTCGGTTCAGCCCGATCGCGTCTACCCGAATGCGCACTTCGCCTGGCCCTGGCTCGCCTACTTCAACGTCTTCAAGGGTCATGACTTCGGGGCCGCCGAGCTCATAAAACCGCACTGTTCGGGTCATCGCATTGCCTTTCACATAGTTCTAGTGCTCACTAAACATGAAAGTACGATGATCGTCAAACTTTGATGACCATGGTATTTTAAGGTCATGGTCGCCGATCGCATCCCCGAACACCCAGATGTTCGAACCGTTCCGCTTCAACAAGTCCTGGAAGCCCTCGTCGACCCCGTTCGACGGAGCATCGTCACCCAGCTACACGACGCCGATGCCGACATAAAGTGCGGCGGCTTCAACATTTCCGTCAGTAACTCCACCGCGACCCACCACTTTCGAGTCCTGCGCGAAGCGGGCCTCATCCGACAGCACTATGTCGGGACCTCGCGCATGAACACCCTGCGCGACAACGAGATCAACAAAAGGTTTCCCGGCCTACTCGAAGCCATCGTCACCGCTGACCGCGTGGCAACGAACTAGTAATCGCGAAACACGGTTTTATGCGCGGTACGAATCCCCGCGCCATATAGCCAGCCCGTAAGTTTGTGAGCCCGAGCCAGGGCAGCCCGCGCCGCGTTAGCTCCAGGACCACCATGCACACCGCCACTGGGATGCGCGCTGGCGCTAGCCAAAAACAGCTGGTCAATCGGCGTATCCGCTCGCCCCAACCCAGGCGTGGGCCGAAAAACGAGTTGCTGATGAACAGCCGCCGAACCACCGTTAATCGTTCCGCCCACCAGCGAAGGGTTGCCCTGTTCCATATCGAGGGGATCGTGAACATAACGTCCCCGAATCCGAGCGCGGAACCCCGGAGCATGACGTTCGAGGCATTGCTCCACGCGCTCCACCTGTTCAGCGACGACATCCGCGCTCTCGGCATGACCGCCGAGGTACGGCAGATGCGTATACGCCCACAGCGCTTGCGTGCCGGCCGGTGATCGAGAAGGGTCAGCGGTAGTCATTTGGCCCGCCACAATAAACGGCTCGGCGGGCACTTCCCGGTTCGCCAGCGCGGTGGAATAGCGCGCCAGACCGGCGATATCCGCTCCAAAATGGACCACACCTGCCTCGCGCGCCTGGGTGGCTTGCCACGGCACTTCGCCCTCCAGCGCCCAATCGATCTTGAGCGTGGCATGCCCCCACGCGAAGTGGTCCAAGTCAGCCAGCAAACGGGAAGGAAGATGTTCGGCCGCCACCAATTGCTGATACAACGCCGGGGCGGGCACATCGGCGATCACCGCCCGGGTAGCGGACCACTCCCGACCATCCACGGTGCGGACACCACGGGCTCGACCATCGCGCACCACCACGTGTTCGGCCATGGCGTTGCATTCCACCTCACCACCATGCGCGCGCAGTCGAGACACCAAAGCATCCGTCAGAGCGCCGGCACCTCCGGCGACCACGGGAAAGCCCACCTGTTGACCCAACATGCACAACAACCAGCCGAACACGCCGCCACCAGCATCGCCCGGCCCCAGATCGGAATGCTGGGTGCACCCGGCGATGAGTGCGCGCGCACCAGCGCCGTTGAAGAGTTCTTCACCAAGCCGCCGGGCCGACAACAAGGCCTGACGAGTGGTGCGCAGAGATTGCGCGATAGGGGCTTGGAACGCGAGCTGCGCGACCGCCGTCACCGGCGGAAATGGGGTGAAGAGCGCCTGCATCAGACCGGGCCCAAATTCGCGCCACTGCTCATATATTTTCAGCCAGCGATCGCCATCGCCTGGTGCGAACAGCTCGACGCTGGCCGCGGTGGCTTGCACGTTCCGCCGCAATTCCACCGCGCGCCCGTCGGGAAAAACGTGGGCCAACACCACCGGGGCGTGACGCCACTGCAGGCCATAGTCGGCTAGTCCGAGACTCCGCAAATGTGGTGAGGCGATCCCCAGTGGAAAGAACGCCGAGCATATGTCGGTGACATAGCCTGGTGCCGCGATCTCGCCGGAGCGCACCGCACCCCCTGGATGCGCGTTCCCTTCGAGCACCACCACGGACCAACCAGCATCCGCTAGCTTGTTCGCGGCGACCAGGCCGTTATGACCAGCACCAATAACAACCGCGTCCACTTCAGGCATGGCTCTAGCATTACCCACAAGTGGCGATGGAAACTATTGATAGGTATCGGTTTCGTCGTCAAATTGCCCAATCACCTGTTCCAGCAGGTCTTCCAACGCGACTAGACCCACATCGGCGCCGTCGCGCACCACCACCGCGATCTGTGCGCGCTTTTCTCGCATAGCGGTGATCGCATCGGCGATTTCGGTATCGGCTGCTAGCCGCAACGGTGCCGCCATCAGCGCGGCCGCATCCACGTTAGCTTCGCCGAGGCTGGCTTTAAGCACGTCACGGATGTGCACTATCCCAACAAATTTGCCATCAGAATCAGTGACGATGAGGCGGGAACGTCCTGAGCTGTTGCTGAGTTCTTCCATCTCAGCTATACCCGCGCCGCTAGGCACCGACACAATTTCGGCACGAGGACGAGCCACCGAACCAATAGGTGCACCGTGAATTCTCAACGCACCGGCCAACATTCGATGCTGACCGGCCTCAAGCAGCCCGTGTTCACGCGACTGTCGCAGCAAGATTTGCAGCTCGCTGGCTCCGTGGACTTGCGGCAAGTTCCCTTGCGCCTCCACTCGCACAGCCCGCAACGACAGATTCGCCATGCCATTGAGCGCGACTAGCGCGGGCCGAACCAGTTTGGTGAACGCGACAAATGGCCAGGCCAAAATAATCGCGGAGCGTTCTGGATGGGTGATGGCCCACGATTTGGGCGCCATTTCACCAACCACCATGTGCAAAAACACCACAATGGCGAGCGCCAAAATGAACGAAATGACGTGGCTCGCCCCAAGAGGCAAGCCAGCGGCTTCCAGCGCGGGACTGGCCAAATGCTCGATGGCGGGCTCGGCCAAGGCACCCAAGCCCAGCGAACATAGGGTGATGCCAAGTTGAGCGCCAGCCAACATCAGTGGCAATTCCATCTTGGCATTTTTCGCGGTGCGCGCGAATAGGCCACCTTCAGCGGCTGCCATATCGAGCCGGTGTTGTTTGGCGGCCACCAACGCGAACTCAGCGGCGACGAAGAACCCATTCGCGGCCAACAAGCCAATAGATGCCAATAGTGCCCAGAGGTTACTCATCGCTACCTGCCGAAATGATCCACATGGCCACAGTGGCCGGCACATGCCGATTTATCGACAACACTTTCAGCGCGATGGTCGGCGCAGGTGTTTCCGGTTCTTCCACTTCGGCAGGCTCAGGCTGAATCACGATGTGATCCCCCACCACCGGCATTCGGCCCAATCGCAGCAATATCAAACCGCTGACGGTTTCGTAGTCCTCATGGGTGGGCAGAACAACCCCAGTCGCTTCATGCACCTCATCGATACGAAGTCGAGCCGGCAATGTCCAGGAACCCTCAGCGATCTTCGCCGTGGTGGGTTGAGTTGGGTCGTCCTCGTCGTGGATTTCCCCTACTAGTTCTTCGGCGATGTCTTCCAAGCTGATGACCCCAGCGAAGCCGCCATATTCATCCGCGACACACGCCAACTGACGGTGCTCCCGGCGCAGGAGTTCCAACACTTTCGGCAACGGCAAAGTGGAAGGCACCACCAATGCGCGACTGCTGACCATGCGAATCGCGGTGTGGGCGCGTTTGTGAGCTGGCACGCTCATAATTTCTTTGGCCCCGACGATGCCGAGGATTTCGTCGCCATCTGGCCCAATGACCGGGAAACGGGAGTAGCCGGTGTCCATGAGTTCAATCGCCGAACTGACACGCGCGTTTGGCTCAATCGATTGGACGTGCACCCGAGGAGTCATAGCTTGTTCCGCACTCAGAACACGGAAACCCAAACCTCGGCGAAGTAGCCCGGAGACATCCAGGTCAAGCCCACCTTGAGCGGTGGAGTCAGCCACAATTCTTTGCAAGTCTTCGGGGGTTGCCCCTTGAGGTAGCTCTTCGACGGGTTCGATCCCGAACCGGTGCAACAACCGGTTCGCGGCGGCGTCAAACACCTTGATGACGGGCCCGGCGATCGTCAAGTACATGAGAGTGGACCGGCTCAACGCCCGAGCCAGTTTCTCTGGATGAGCGATCGCCCAGTTTTTGGGAGCTAGTTCACCGAAAACCATTTGCACCACGGTCGCGAAGATCAATGCGAACAGCACGGATATCGACATTCGGGCGCCGAGCCCAAGGCCAGTGAAACCTAGCGCGTCCGCCACGCCCGCACCAATAAATGGCTCGGCGACATAACCGACGAGCAGCGCGGTGACGGTGATGCCTAGTTGGGCGCCGGAGAGCGTGAAGGACAGGCGTTCACAGACACGCAGAGCCCGGGCGGCCGCTGAATCACCGGTTTCCGCTATTTGTTGAAGTTTTCCCCGATCGGCGGCGACATAGGCGAATTCTTGCGCGACGAAATAGCCCGTGGCAACGGTTAGAAGAACGATGAGTAGAACACCAATAGCAATGCTCACCGGGCATTCACCATTAGCTGACGATATGCGATAAGTGGGAGTGATTGCTGGTAGGAACACGGCCGGGCAAGACCCGGCTCGGTACTACATCCATCAGGAGACATATTTCGAGATTAGCAAGTTAGCGGTGATTCCCCGCTACCGGTGGTCTGCTGTTGTCTATCGGAAATCGCGACTGGAACCCGCCCCGGGCACCGGCAAAGGTGTGATGTATTCGGCGGTGAGGCTGATAGCGCCTTCTTCAGTTTTTTCCAAGTAGCCACGAATTTTCACACCAATAGCCGTGTGTGCCACGGTGCGATTGCGTAGCCAGAATCCGCGAGTGCACACCACATTGAGCATGCCTGTTTCGTCTTCTAGGTTCAAAAATGTGGTGCCATTCGCGGTTTCTGGGCGCTGCCGGTGAGTGATCATTCCGGCGACGTGCACTCTGGTGTGGTTATCAACTTTCGCCAGCTCAACGATGGTTTTCACATCGGCATCGAGTTGTGGGCGCACATGCGCGAATGGGTGAATGTCTGTTGATATTCCGGTGGTCCACGTGTCGGCGACAGTTTTTTCTATTGGATTCATGGCCGGCAAATGTGGTGTGCTGAATGCTTCCGCCAAGCCGGGCAACATTTCTGGACTGGCATATTGCGCCGCATTGCCCGCTTGCCAAAGGGCGCCGCGTCGTTCGCTGTGTATGTCGGCGAACGCATCAGCGGTAGCCAGGTTTTCCAGTTGCGCGCTTGTCAGTCGAACCCGACTAGCCACATCGTCGATACTTCGATACGGACCTTGTTTTTCACGTTCTTCTACCAGCTCTTCGGCTAGTTCTTGGCCAATGCTTCGCACGCTCGACAAACCCAGTCTGATAGCTCCTTTTTCCAAACATGCTTGAGCCCGTGAGGCGTTTATATCGGGGCGCAGGGTGGTGATTCCGTGATGGCGCGCATCAGCGATCAAAGACGCCGGGCTATAAAAACCCATTGGTTGGGCGTTCAATAGCGCGGCATAAAAAGCGGCTGAATAGTAGAGCTTGAGCCATGCCGAAGAGTAGACAATAAAAGCGAATGAGATGGCGTGACTTTCCGGAAAACCGAATTCGGCAAACCCTTTTAGCCCGGCCCAAATGTTATTGGCGAGTTTTTTGTCGAGCCCGTTGGCCTCCATGCCAGCGTATAGCTGTTTTTTCAGTTTCTTCATGCGCTCAGCTGAACGTTTGGCGCCCATGGCTCGGCGCAGTTCATCGGCGGCGGCCGGGCTGAAGCCAGCGGCGTCGGTGGCGAGCTGCATAAGCTGCTCTTGAAAAATAGGAACACCCAAGGTTTTGCTAAGCGCATTGCGCAACAACGGGTGAATATAGGGAACTTTTCCTGTTTCGAGATATATCTTGCGCCATTTCAAATACGGGTTAACGGCACCACCCTGAATAGGCCCTGGCCGAATAAGAGCCACTTCAATCGCGAGATCATGAAATGTGCTTGGCCGCATGCGCGGCAAAGTTTGGATCTGCGCCCTAGATTCCACTTGGAACAAACCCACCGAATCGGCGCGGCACAACATTTCGTAGACCGCTGGGTCTTCGAGATTAAGATCAGCTAGATCGATGGTTTTTCCATAATTTTCCGCTATCAAATCCACCGCATACTGCAATGCGGACAGCATTCCCAACCCCAGCAAATCAAACTTAATAAGCCCAGCGTAGGCACAATCGTCTTTATCCCATTGCAGCACGGTCCGGCCCGGCATACGCCCCCACTCCACCGGGCACACCTCCGTGACCGGGCGATCGGCGAGCACCATTCCCCCCGGATGAATGCCCAGGTGGCGTGGCATTTTCAGTAGCTGTGTCGCCACGTCAACTACCGCGTCGGGAATCTCAGTATCAGCAGAAATCCCCTGATGACGATGCAAATATTTGGACCAAGCATCAGCCTGGCCTGGCGAATATCCCAAAGCCCGGGCAGCATCTCGAACCGCGAGTTTCGGACGGTAGCTAATAACGTTGGCCACCATAGCAGCGCGTTCTCGCCCATAATGTTCGTAGACAAATTGAATTACTTCTTCGCGCCTATCAGACTGAATATCAATATCGATATCTGGATAGCTGCGCCGTTCCGCCGATAGAAATCTTTCAAACAAAAGCCCATAGTCAACCGCGTCAACTTTGGTGATATCCAAGGTGTAGCAGACCGCACTATTAGCCGCTGAGCCCCTTCCCTGGCACATGATTTTCTCTTGACGACAGAACTGCACAATGTGCCAGACGATAAGGAAATATCCAGCAAAACCGAGTTCGGCGATAACTCGAAGTTCATGATCGAGCTGTTTATACGCTTTCGGGTTTTGCTCCCTGGTCCCATACCGTTTCAACGCGCCAGCGAAAACTTTCTCACTCAGATAGCTATCCAACGTGTAGCCAGCGGGAACAGGAATGTTTGGCAACTGCGGCGCCACCAAATTCAGCGCGAAAGCACAATCGGCGCCTATTTCCGCAGCGCGCTCCACCGCACCCGGCCAACGCGCGAACAGCTCCCGCATTTCATGGCCCGCCCGCAAATATGCCGTGCCCGCCGCCGCCAAGTAGCCATCCATTTCAGCCAACGAACGCCGAGCCCGAATAGCGGCCACCGCGCTAGCCAGCCGAAACTGTTCCGGCACCGCATAATG
Source organism: Mycobacteriales bacterium (assembly GCA_013362805.1). GTDB lineage: Bacteria > Actinomycetota > Actinomycetes > Mycobacteriales > QHCE01 > JABFVL01. The sequence continues at coordinate 21,720 of JABFVL010000003.1, forward strand.
CACGTTATTGCTGGCCACCGTAGCCAAACCAAGACGGCGCGCCAATTCCACTAGCGAGTCATTAGCGTGGTCTTCACCCATACGACCGTGACGAACCAGTTCCACCGCCACATGCTCGGCGCCGAAAAGCTCCACCAAATGCCGAAGTTTTTGCTCAGCCGCGCTCAAGCCTCCCGCTTGCAATGCCCGAGGCACAGCGCCTTTGCGGCAGCCCGTCAAAATCTGCCACTGACCACCCGACAACGCCGACAACTCAGCCAAGTCGTATCGCGGCAGTCCTTTAGTTCCGCCCCGCATATGCGCTCGACTCAACGCGGTGGCCAAACTCCGATACCCAGTTGGATTACGCGCCAACACCAACACATGTTCACCAGGTGGGTCTGGCGCGTCAGAGCGAGAGGAAGTCAGCCCAATATTTAGTTCGGCACCGAACACAGTGGGCAAACCGCATTCGGCGGCGGCTTCAGCCAACCGTGGCGCCCCGTAAAGCCCGTCGTGATCGGTGATTGCCAGCGCTGAAAGTCCCAGTTCAGCGGCGGTCGCCACTAGTTGTTCTGGGCTCGCGGCGCCATCGAGGAAAGAATAAAAGCTGTGACAGTGCAGCTCCGCGTATTTAGTCATAGCTGCCCACCAGCCACCAGCGTTTAGTGTCGTAAAACAGCAAAAGCGCCGACTCGTAGCCAGGCGAATGGGCTACCACAATTTGCAGCCAGGCCCCGCGATGTTCTTGTTCTGGTTCCCACCACCGTTCATGCAATGGCCATGGCCCCGCCCAGTTCGTTACGGTGGCCGAATTTTCACGCTCCACGGTGACCGGTGGCGCGGACAGGGCATGACGCGCCCTAATGTGCACTTCTTGCCGGTGCGCGTCCAACAACACCACTGGCACCGGGCTTGGCGGGGTGGCTATTGGCGCTGGCACATTATCGGGCCAGGGCGCGTCATCGGTTTTTACTTGCTGTTCATCCCGCCACGGCAAGTGCAGAGTTTGTGCTTTGGGCAGCCGACCACCAGTGGAGGTAGCTACCGTCACCGCGTGCACCCCAAGCAGGTCTTGCGCCCGGTCAATCGCTTGTCGAGCCCGATGTTCGGCTTCACCTTTCCCGCCCCACAATCCCAGCTGCATCCGTCCAGCGGCGCTCACTTGTTCGGCGATAAGCCGCAGTTGATGCACTCCGGATTCGGGTTTGCGCACTGAGGTGAGCCAGGCTTCTAGCTGCCAGCGCAGCCGGGCGGCTATCTGCGCTGGGGTGAAAATTTCATCGGCCCGCCAGGTGCGCGAAAGCACGTCATTCTCCGTTGCCGCGTCGATGCGCAACACGGTGCACACCCAGCCGCGCTCCCCTAGCGCAGCGGTGAACTTTTCCGCCAAAGTGTGCACAGCGGCGGTGGCCACGGCTATTCGGTCGGCGGGTGGATCCAGGGTGATGTGTTCTTGTATTTCTTGCTCGGGAGCTCGCGCCACGATGGGGGTTTCTTGTCGCGCCGTGGCGAGCCGGTAAGCAACCGTGCCTGGCGCCCCGAATCGGGTGATGACACTGCGTTCGGGCAACTCAGCAAGCTGCCCGAGCCGGTAAATGCCGCAGCGCTGCAAAACGCTCACAAGTTCGGCATCCCCCAGCACCGAGACGTTGACATCCGCCAAAAATTGCGGGGTTCCCCCAATCGGAACAACCATGGGTCGAGCGGCGGCCAGCGCGGCGGCGAAAACCCCTTCGGCGAAGCCAACAAATGCTTCAAACCCAGTGACCGTCGCTATGTGGTCGACGAGCTGTTCGGCTAGCTTCTCTTCGCTGCCGCTGTATCGCGCCGGGCCTGAGGCGGTGAAAACACACAGCCCAGGGCGCAGCACTTGCACCCCAGCGGCATGATCTTCCACAGCGGCGATGACCTGCTCAAACAGTCGGGCATCGCGCCCCGAATCGGCGGGTAGTAGTCGCAGTTGCGGGCATAGCGCTTGGGCATCTCGTTGCCGCATCCCTATCCGCACTCCGGCCTGCCGGGCCGCGGTGGACAGCGCGGCGATGCGCCGGTCATGCAATATTGCCGCCGGTGCGGCCGCTGGCAGCTCGGCTTCAGCGAGTGCGGCCAGCACGGGCCAGTCGGGACACAACACCGCCGCGGTGCGCGGTGGTAGCTGATGGGCAGGCATCAAGCACCCATCACTAGTTCGATATGTCGAGCGATGGGGATGCGTCGCCCGTCTGCTTCTAGCCGGAGTCGGCGGGAAGTCAAGTGTCCGTAGCCGGCTTCAATGCCTTCCCAGCGAGAGCTAGTTACTCGTAGCCGAATGTCGGCGCCGGGCCAGCGGCCAGCGCCAATAAGCACCGCGCCGGTGTTGCGGGCCCGGGCGGTGACCTGTCGGGTAGTGACTGCCGATAGTCGTTGTGGTTCGCCAATGACTACTAGGTCTAGCTCTGAAAGCGGCGCAAGTGTGAGGCCGATGTCGCTGCCGGGGTTTACGAATACGCACTTGGATAGCTCCACTCCGGCTCGGGCGGCGGCAGCGGCGGAGAGCGCCGGGGCTCCAACTACCGCGCACCAAAGTCCGGCTTGAGTGGTGGCGCTCATGAGGGCCGCGACGACGGCCAGTGAGGCGAGCACACTGACCGTGCTGCCGTGACGGATGCCACCTCCGGCGAACAGTGGAAGCCAAGCGGTGGGCACGGGCACTACTGGGCCGTTACTTTCGTCGTGGAGAGCGGAAGCCGGGCGCAAGCCGAAACGGCTTGCAAGCTCAGTAGCAAGAACCATTCACCGAACATATGTTCGATTATCTGCAAAAGTCAAGGCTAAACCGCAGCTCAGAGCCCCTATGTCGGAATAGCGACGGTATCTGCCGGCGCCAGCCCTTGCATTAATCGGTGCCACTGAGAAATATGGATTAGTACCCCAAAAAATGCGCAAAACTGACATAAAGGGGAATTCAATGACCACCGCACCATTCGATGAAGGCCCAGACCGCATTGACCCAACCGAGCGGGATCCTCGCGAAAAAGACCGTAAGAACCGAGACCTAGATGACGCCGAACGCGAAACGCACTACGGCGTTGGCGAGGACGAATCCATCGCTGGACTAAGCCCAAGGCCAGACAGCGAACGGCTCAAAGAAGAAGGCAACGAAACTCGGGCCGGTCTCGCGGGAGAAAACGAATAGCTCCCAGCCGCGGGTAATTCCTTCCCCAAGAAGAAGGGATGAGAAATGCCTACCCAACGCTGGACAAAAAAGCGCGAACGCCAATATGCCCACATCAAAGAGGGCGTGGAAAAACGGGGCACCGGCGAGGACCGCGCGGAAGAGATCGCGGCTCGAACCGTCAACAAAAGCCGAGCCCGATCCGGCGAGGCCAAAGAATCAAGCGCGCTGTCACACAAAGACATCTCTTCGGGACGGCGCGGTGGCCTGCGCTCTCATCAAGGTTCCGGTGGGAGAACACGCGATCAGCTCTACGAAGAAGCCAAACGCCGCAATATACAAGGGCGTTCGAAGATGACAAAAGCACAGCTGGAAAAAGCGCTTGGACGCTAAAGCACAGCTCGCGATTCCAGAAACGCATTACCGCAACCTGGAATCGCGAGCAATGCCCTCTTCGCAACATTTAAAACCTGACTAAAAATACGACCCGCATATAGCCGCGTTGTGTATCGTGTATCCCTTTTCACAGCCATAAAATTTCTCCATGTGTCGGCTATTCGGATTGACAAGTGGTGATCATCCGATCCGCGCCACCTTTTGGCTGTTGGATGCACCAAGCAGCATTCGCGAGCAAAGTCGCCGAATGCCAGACGGCACTGGGCTAGGTTGGTTCACTCAAAACGGCAGCATAATCCGAAGCCGAGCGCCCATTCCAGCCTACAAATACACCGAGTTTGAGCAGGAAGCGCAGCGTATTTCCTCCACCATGTTCGTCGCGCATATTCGTTATGCCACCACCGGACATGTTGAAGTGCGAAACACTCACCCATTCGAAATGGATAACCGACTTTTCGCACACAACGGAATTATCAAAGGGCTAGACATATTGCGGTCCTGGCTCACCCCTGACGAACTCAAACTCGTCAAAGGCGCCACCGACTCCGAACTTATTTTCGCTTTTATCACCGCCGAAATTAATCGCCTTGGCGACACCACCAAAGGGCTAACCTCAGCGATTACGCGCATCGGCGCCGAGCTACCCGTATTCGCCCTCAATATTTTGTTGGCCGAAAAGGACAAAATATGGGCATTGCGTTACCCAGACACTCATGAACTATGGGTTCTACCAAGCACAGGTGAACAATTCCTGCGCTCCGATTCTGGGCTCATGCGAGTGCACGCCCGAGACGGTGAAGATTTTCCAGCCGTTGTGATCGCGAGTGAACCACTCGACCACAACCCCGAATGGCGCCTACTGGACCCAGGCGAACTACTCATCGCCGAAGGGCCCGCCACCCATTCGCTATTCCCATTCAAAGACCCCGCTCACCCACTCACCCGCGAAGACCTCGACCTTCACGAAGTCTTGGCGCAAGAACCGGCGACCAAAGACGTGGTCGCGGGAGCGTAACCAGCAAACTTAACCGCTAGCTTGTCGTTCATGCACATGCCTTAGTCGGTCAAGATAGTGGCCCGTAATGCTGATCACAGCACACTTCCATAACTGACCACATTGGAGTGAAAATCACTCTAGAGCATCCGTATTGTTTAGCCCATGGCACAAATTGGACTGAGCGAGCATAGACCTGTAGCACTCATCATTCCCCTAGCTCGCGAATCTTTGAAGTACCTTCCTGCGGCAATGGAATCAGTTGATCGACAGAAGCCAGTAGGGAAAATACTGCTCGTGCCAGGCGAGGATGGAGCATCCGAGGTCGAGCGCTACGTGAGCAGTGACATCTATCCGTCACGGCTCTCACGTATCACACAAATTCTTGTTACGGCGGATAGCACCGATCTCAATCAGGCGTACAAGCGAAATCTTGCCCTGTCCACGATCGACCCCGATGCTTTTCCTTTCACCGCAACTTTCGATGGGGACGATCAATATGTTGTTTCAGGCGAGATCATTGAAGGAAAAGAAGTTAACGAAGGCGGCTTAGAAACACTTTTACGACTAATAGAAAAAACATCGCACCCCGAAACAGGCCAACCGGTTTCATGGGTGTTAAGTGATTTCTGGAGAAATGAAGACGGCATCTTAACGCCAGATCGCCCACAAGGACCTTGGGAAAACAACTTTGTTACTCCAGAGAACCTTAGAAAATTCGGACACAAGGAATTCCCATTCGGTCCCCCTTCAGCAATTTTCAGAACAGAAGCATTAAGTAGCCATGGTGGCTGGTCAGCATTTGCCATGGCGGAAGATAGAGACCTTTACTGGAGCTTGGCACATCGAAACATCAGCATCGTAGATGCGATGCTGATGAAAATGCGCAGATCGCAATATGACAAACCAGCAAGTCTCGTCCCGGATCTGTTGACTCAAATACAAAAGTACGTGTCAGAAGGCCCCCCACGCATATCGGCTTCGTCAGCTCCTTGAGGACATACAAACATCGTCGCCATCCAGAGCAGACGGTCCAAAGAAGTCGCTATGAACTTCGTTTGGAAGCAAGAAACGTGGCCGCATCACGCGAAAACGAACGGTGGAGATCACGTTCCCAGCGGCGCTCGCCATGGCAGGACCCAAGCACCAATCTCAGATCTCATACCCCTTTAGATCTCACAGCGCATTCTGCAACATTGGCTACATCGGTAATACTTATCCAGCGCGCTTGGGAATGCCAGCAACCATTAGACGAAAATACAATGCCGCGAGGGGCTACCACTGCATCTCGCGTGCGAGCACTAACCGCGCGTCATGCTGCAAAAAGCATGCCTGGCTTAAAAATCCAAGTAGTGCATACGGAGCCAAAGCCAAGTGGTGGCGAGGTCATTACACATCCTGAAATCCGTTATTTTCACACAATTCCGGCGATACTGTCATGTTTTCAAACCGAAAAAAGGATTAAGACGTCGAACCCTCTCGCACCCCAAGCCTTTAGACGATTCGAGGGGACCGGACTCTCCCGCGAGTGGCGAATTTATGCGGCTTGAGCCGTGAGGTGAGACTGATCTTGCGTTGTCGCGCAGAATCAATACTTCGAAGATGCGTAAACATGTCGGCGGTCCCGAAACTCGACGGCCGCTCATGCCCACGTCTCCGGCTCGTGAATGGGTCGGGCTCCACTTTAAGAACCGAGAAATTCCCGCAGCGAACGCGGTTCGCGACCCAAGATGTCAGCCACGGTCGTGGTCGTGCTTGCCCAGCGCCCGTCCCCGATCTGCGACATAAGTTCGGCCAAGTCATGGGCCGCTTGCGAAGGCATGCCCCGCTTCTCCAGATGAGCAGTGGCTTCCTCGACTGTCAGGTCCAGGTAGCGCACAGTCCGACCGAGTGCTCGGGTGAGTTCAGCGGCCACTTCGTCATACGTAGGCGCCGTCGGCCCGGTGAGCTCATATGTGTCGTCAGCTTCGATTGGGTGCGTGAGCAGCGCGGCTGCGACCGCCGCGATGTCACGCGCATCGATGTAGCCGACGCGGCCCTTGCCATACGAGCCGAAGATCCGCCCCTCCTCGTCGACGTCGCCCGCGAGATTCTGCATGAAGCCGACAGGTGCCAGGATCGACCAAGGCACCCCTGATGCCTTGAGGTGCTCATCGACCTGCCCGTGCATGCCGAATCCAAGCAGGCTACTCGAGGTCACACCGCGCACGGAGACAGTCACTACCTGCGCCACATTCGCGGCCCTCGCGTGATCGATGACTGCCATGTGCGCGTCTATGAAACCCGGCCACAGCGCACTGTTAAGAAATAGCCTGTCACCCGGTTTGAGCGGAATGCTCGTTGGCTGCTCTAAGTCACCGACTACGTAGCCGCATCCCAACTCCTCACCCTGTTCCGCGCGCCGCACTACGGCTCGCACTTCCCCACCGAGTTCTTCGATTAATGCGCGCCCAATCGTGCCCGTCGCGCCCGTCACCACAATCATCGCTACCTCCTTAACCGGAATGCTTGTTTCCGGTTATATACTAAGCGGAAGCCTGTCGTCCAGTTTTAGGGAGTTTCAATGCGCGCCGATGCCCGCCGCAACCAAGACAAAATTCTGGAAGCGGCACGCGACGCAGTAGCCGAGCGAGGCGCGGATGCCCCAATGGCGCTCATCGCCCGTCGCGCCGGCGTAGGAGTTGGCACCCTCTACCGCCGCTTCCCCGACCGCAGCACACTGCTCGCCGCCTTGGCAGAACAATACGTTCACGAACTTATGGACGAGCTCGAAAGCACTGCCGCGACCGAGTCCGACGCGTGGGCAACCATTCGCGCGTTTGTTGTCTACAGCGTGAAGAAAGGGCGCGGCACCGTTGCCGCCGCACTAGCCGGAACTTCCGCACCGCAAGCGAGGCAGGCGCTTGTGCAACGAATCGACGAACTAGTGCGGCAGGCGCAAAAGGACGGTGCTATGCGTTCAGATGTCAGTACTGGCGACCTGATGGAGCTACTCAACGTATTCGCCTGCCACCCAGGTGCCATTCCGGAACGCTTCCTACCCCTCATACTCGATGGCCTCGACCGGCACTAGAGGCTTATTCAGCAGTCATCGGGGAACCGTTGACACCACATCCCTTTGAGGCCCGGGGCAACGAAAGGCACCACAAGAAAATTCGATGAGACAGAATGGTCTCGTGAGTGGCGAATTTATACGGCTTGAGCCGTGGGATGAGGGCGATCTTGCGTTGTTGCGCAGGATCAATACCCCGGAGATGCGCAAGTATGTTGGGGGCCCGGAAACTGAAGCACAGGTGCTCGCTCGACACTCCCGCTATCTAAACCTCAAGAACGGTCGAATGTTCCGAATCGAGCTACTCCCCGAGGGTGAACACGTGGGAAGCATCGCCTTCTGGAACCGAATCTGGCGGGGCGAGGAAGTCTACGAAACGGGGTGGAACGTGCTGCCGGAGTTCCAGGGTCGTGGCATCGGCATGGCAGCCGTCCACGCCATCATCAATACCGCTCGACACGACAACAAGCATCGGTGGCTACACGCCTATCCCAGCGTCAACAACGCGGCGTCCAACGCAATCTGCCGCAAAGCAGGCTTCGAGCTCGCCGGTGAGACCGACTTCGAATATCCACCGGGACAAATAATGCGTAGCCACGACTGGCGCTTTGACCTTCATCTGTAATCGCACCTTCACGGCCCGCGAGCAGATGACAGGCTGGGATTTCCGGTAATTCAAGTAGCGACGGCCGCCACAATTGGCATCAGGTTTGTTTAAGGGAAAGTCCTGATGCGCCTGAGAAGATCGGGCGGCCATCCTGGCGCCATGACTTCCTTAAAATCCGCGGCCCCGCTGCGGCTGTTCTTACTGACATCCGTCGCAACCGTGTTGATTGTCCGCCAATTCCTGGACCTGGCTGGATATCCGCAGGTCAGTGGCGGCGGATTACATATCGCACACATGCTGTGGGGCGGCCTTTTTCTCGCCGGTGCCGTGCTGTGGCTGTTACTGCGCACCGATGACACCGCGCGGATGCGTGCCTGCGTGCTAGGTGGGATCGGGTTTGGGCTGTTTATCGACGAGATCGGCAAGATGGTCACCGATAAGTCGGACTACTTTTATCGTCCCGCGGCTGGACTTATCTATTTATCTTTCGTTGTGCTCACCGTCCTGGTTTGGCGATACGACAGGCCCACGATCGGCACACCACCCGGCTGGTTGCTGAGCGCGGCCGTGATCTATTCGGTAGCCCGCGGCTATCTCTCACTGGTGGAGGTAGTCACCGATAGTCCGCTAGATGCCGACTACGAGACCGAACGAGTAGCAGCATGGCTAGTGGCGCTCGTTGCGGCCATAACAGCCGGGATATCCACCTATGGGCTATGGCTATGGCGCCGGAATCACTCAAAAGCGTTGCGACTACTTGGCATCGCTTTGCTCGCCGATTTGTTCGTGGCACAGCCACTTCTGTTTATTGTCAATCAGTTCTCGGCAACCACCGGCGCGATTGTCACAGTGGCGGCTTGGTGGGTGCTGAACTCGGCACGAGCCCCGCAACAACGCGAAAAATCGCGGCGTTTGGTCCACACTAGCCAGCGCTCTCCCCTGGCACCGGTTCAGCGGCGGGCTCTTAGGTCGCCTTTGGAGATGAACACACCATCGTGAGAAGGCTCGAAACCTCGTCGCTCACGGGCAAAGAGCTTTTTGACTCCGCCCATTGGAACTGGTCATGTTCGGCGAGCTTAATTGGCTCAACCTGTTCTACACGGACAACAAATGTGTGTTGTCGAGTGCGTTTACCAGAACCCGAAATGTAGTCGAAAGCTCCTAGATAACCAGCTATCTCTGAGACCGTGAGGCCAGTTTCCTCGAAAACTTCGCGGTACAAGGCATCGGGAAGCGCTTCCACCTTCTCAACCTTCCCGCTAGGCAGTTCCCACAGGCCAGCCATGAACTCGCCTGTTCGACGACGCAGCAGCAAAATTTTGCCCGAATCTTTAATGACAGCACCAACAACTACACGCTCAATGCCGTCAAAAGCGTCCCGCTTTTCGAGCCTGGCGTAAATGCCTGCCATGTCAGATTCCACGCTGGCGAGCGTAGTGGTTCATTCGTTACATCTGGTGAGGACATGAGCCGACGATATCCGGCTAAGAAGGCACAAGCCCGGCACCTTGCCTGGCTTTGTCGCACCGCAGTCGTAAAGTCCGGCGGTGTGAGCAACGAACAGGCTTTTGAGCAGGTCAGTTTTGATGAACTAGTGACGCTCACTCCGCTGCGTGACGTCACTTTCATGGTTGTCGACTTGGAAACCACGGGCACCAGCGCCTCAAGTGATTCGATCACCGAGATAGGTGCCGTGAAGGTACGTGGCGGGGTCCAATGTGGTGAATTCGCTACCTTAGTGAAACCATCAACGCCCATCTCAGCCCGTATCACCGCGCTCACCGGCATTTCTAATCTCATGGTGGCTAATGCCCCAGAACTACGTGAAGCGCTGCCATCATTTCTCGAATTCGCGCATGGCACCGTGTGGGTCGCTCACAACGCACCATTCGACATCGGTTTCCTCAAAGCGGCGTGCAAACAATACGGCTACCCCTGGCCCGAACCGCGCAGCCTCGACACGGTCAAACTCGCCCGCCGAATTTTGCGGCGGGACGAAGTGCCAAACCACAAGCTTGGAACGCTCGCCCAGTTTTTTCGCAGCCCGGTGATTCCACAACACCGGGCGCTTGGCGACGCCCAAGCCACTGTCAATGTTTTGCACGGGCTCATCGACCGGATCGGCAATCAAGGTATTCAAAGTCTGGAAGAACTGCGGGCGATCAGCCAATCGGTTACGAGCAGCCAACGCCGAAAACGGCACCTCGCCGACACACTGCCCAAAAAGCCCGGCGTCTATATTTTCCGGTCTGCCGATAACCGACCGCTGTATGTGGGCGCCAGCCGAGATATTCAAGCCAGAGTGCGCAACTACTTCCTCGCCTCGGAAACACGCAGCCGCATGGGCGAAATGGTCGCCGCCACCAATCACGTAGACGCCATCGAATGCGCCCACGCGCTCGAAGCTTTTGTTCGGGAACTTCGAATTATCGCCGCCCACAAACCGCCCTACAATCGTCGCGATAGACACCCCGAACGCGCCGCGTGGCTCAGCCTCACCAACGAGGCCTACCCTCGTTTGTCCCTCGTGCGAAGCTCCGGCGAAAACCGCCTCGGCCCGTTCCGCTCCCAGACAGCCGCCAAACGCGCCACCGAAGCAATCCACGCCGCGCTGCCCTTGCGACAATGCACCACGAAACTTTCCACCAAACGCACCAGCCCGGCCTGCGTTCTCGCCGAACTAGGCAAATGTGGAGCACCCTGTCAACATCGGGAAACAGTTGACGAATACGCCGCCCACGTGCAGCTCATGCACAACGCCATCAACGATGACCCGGACACACTGATCAATAACCTGCTCATCCGCATAGACGCGCTGTCCCAATCCCAACGTTTCGAGGACGCGGCGACCCTGCGCGACCAAGTCGGCGAACTCCTTCACGCGCTGATCCGTGGTCAACGTCTACAGTCACTACGATCAGTGCCCGAACTAGTCGCCGCCCGACGCGCGCACGGCACCACCTGGGATATCAGCATCATCCAGCATGGACATTTGCTGTGCGCGGCGAACGCGCCCAACGCCCACGCCGTGCTGCCCGCCGTGGAGCGACTCCGCGCCACCGCGCCCACCGGTCTGGAACCAGCGGCCGGCGAAACCGAGCTTATTAGTCGCTGGCTAGATCAACCCGGAGTCAGGCTCGTGGATGTGCGCGGTCAATGGTCCTGCCCCGCCAAAGGCGCCGAACGTTGGACAGAACTCGCCAGCACTTTGCGCGAGCTGAGCCGCCAGTGAGTGCGAAGAGCTAGTTTCGAATGTTCACAACCAAGCCCTGGAGTGTTTCCAACTATGAGTAAAGATGAAGCTCCGAAAGTAGCCTTCGAATCAGCTGAAAAGTTCGAAGCGTGGCTGGAAAAAGAACACCAAACATCGCCGGGGCTCTGGCTGAAGATCGCTAAGAAAGCATCAGGAATTGCCAGCGTTACATACGGCGAGGCCCTAGATGTGGCACTGTGCTTCGGATGGATTGATGGGCAGCGCAAAGCACTGGATGACACGTATTTTCTGCAACGGTTCACCCCGCGTCGCCCACGCAGCATTTGGTCCCAGCGAAACCGTGAAAAAATCGCGGCACTCGAGGCGGCGGGACGCATGCGCCCGGCTGGGCTGGCCGAAGTGGAAAGAGCGAAATCCGATGGCCGTTGGGACGCCGCTTACGCATCCCCCAGCAAAGCCGAACCGCCTCAGGATTTGCTTGACGCACTAGAAGCGAATCCTGAGGCTAAACAATTCTTCGCAGCACTCAACAGCACCAGCAGATTCGCGATTATTTTCCGCATCAACAACGTGAAAAGAGCTGAAACTCGGGCCAGGAAAATCGCCACTTTCGTGGAAATGCTGGCCAATGGCGAGGCTCCACATTTGCCCAGCAAATAGGGCACCGGCGCGGAAGGTGATTCATTGCTCCGCCTGGACCCTCACGCTAGATTCAGGCAGATGACCCTTTCGGATCGCCTCGCCAATCGAATCAGCACGGTTCCCGACTTCCCTTTGCCTGGCATCGCCTTTCAGGACCTTTCGCCGGTATACACAGATCCCGATCTGTTCGAAGAGCTCGCGCGAACACTCGCTGATGCTTTCCCCACCGCGACCCACATCTTGGCGGTGGAAGCACGCGGTTTCGCATTGGGAGCCGCTGTTGCTTTGGCCGCACGTAAACCGCTCGTGTTCGCGCGCAAGCCCGGGAAACTGCCAGGAGAAATCCACACCGTGGGCTATGGCTTGGAATACGGCACCGACGAACTCACTATTCAGCAAAAAGCTCTCGGCGCCCACGCCCATGTTGTGGTGATCGACGATGTGCTGGCCACTGGTGGAACGCTGATCGCTGCTGCTGAACTGGTAAAACGCAGTGGCGCGCGGCTCGCCGGCTTCGGGGTGCTCGTCGAATTGATCGAGCTAGGCGGACGGGAAAAACTGGCCCCAGCCGAAGTTTTTTCGGTCCGCGCCGTCAAGAATTAATGCTTGGGCCGCAATATTCGTTCGAGTTAAGATCCATTTCGGGTTGTCCCAGAGCAACGAACTCAAGATCCCCTAGCACCGTTCGTTTATCGTTTGCCAACAGCGTTGCCAAGGTAAGCGTCTTCATGAATGAGCTCCATTGCGCGAGTTTTAGCGGATTCGACGCGGTCAATCTCAAGATGGCTGGAGGGATGAAACTTTCCTCCCCTTCGCATCGGAAGCTAAAACTCACACCGCTTTAACTCTTTAGCGCCACGATGGCCCGCGGGGCCTCAATGCTCGAATCCATTTGCCTGGCTCAGTAAAGTCAAGCTTTCATCGGAATTGAGGTCACTAAGCAATGTCGACAGACGCGCTACAGGCAGCAAGGAATGCGAGCCGCATCGGGCTCGGATTGGCGGCCGTCGGAAGGCCCAGCTATATCAACATGAATCGGCGGCGAGATCTCCCCAGCGAACGCTCGGTGTCAGCGATGCGCACGCGCACTCACGAGCTCCTCGACGCCGCCTATGACCTCGATGTTCGCTACGTGGACGTAGCCCGGTCATACGGATTGGCTGAAAAATTTTTGGCTGAATGGCTCGATCTCAACAATGTGCAAGACATGGCAATTGGCAGCAAGTGGGGCTACACCTACACCGCTAACTGGCGTCCAGACGCGGCAACACACGAAGTGAAAGATCACAGTCTGTCCACCTTCAGCGACCAACTGCTAGAAACTCGAGGCTTGCTGGGCGAACGCCTAGATGTTTACCAAATTCACTCACTTACTCCAGAAAGCCCCGCGCTTACCGACATCGCATTGCACGAGCGCTTGGCGGTATTGGCCGACTCTGGCACCACTGTTGGGTTCTCTACGAGCGGGCCACGACAAGCACACACAATCGAGGCTGCGCTGGCCATCGAGATCAATGGCGAGCCCCTGTTTCGCAGCGTCCAATCCACATTCAACGTGTTGGAAACCTCGGCCGGATCGGCGCTACGGGAAGCACACGAGCGCGGTTGTTTCGTGATCATAAAAGAAGGCCTGGCAAATGGACGCCTAGCCGAACCGCACGAATCTTTGTCCACGTTGGTCGAGATCGCCGAGCACACACATTCGAGCACTGATGCCGTGGCCCTGGCCGCGATTCTGCACAACCCTTGGGTCGACGTGGTGTTGTCGGGAGCCGCGACAACCGAGCAGCTAGCGAGCAATGTGCGGGCCCCAGTGCTGGACCTAGATGAGAATCAAATCAGCGCGTTGAATAAGTTGACCGAACCGGCCGAGCACTATTGGCAATTCAGGTCCACACTCAACTGGCAATAATGGGTTCACGGCGCACACCTATTTATAGCGAAAGAGAACTGGCTAGAACGCGCCGAGTTCATACTTAACGGTGATCTACCAAAAACCGAGCGTTACCTTCACTGGGAACAAGAGTGAAGGAGATGCTTATGCGGTTCCTACGACTTTTGGACCAACACCGAATCATCGTCACAGCGCTGGCCATCGCGACGGCGTTAATCTTGGCGCTCACTCCGAGTGTGAGCGACGCGTTCGGCGACAAGATGGTCGCCGAACGGGCGTTAGTCCGCGTCGAATTTCAACCGGAACAATGTGACATCTTCGGCTGTAGCGAAATAGAGAACCTATCGACTCGCCCCTTACGGATTGGGCGCGATTGGTGTGGGGCCAGCTCAGCTCCCAGTGTGGGCGGACCTTCGTGTCGCGGATCTGAAGGCGACCACGACCACTATCAATGGCTTTACCCAAACGAGCATTCATATGAAGCAGCCTGGCAAGATACCGACACCTATGGTGTGCTTCCCGGTTGCACTATCGCCGTCCAGCGCAACGAGGACGGCGACGAGTTCGATCCCATCGAAACTTTTGCCACAACAGATGAAACGTGGTTCAAAGTAGTGAATATCGAAGATATTGATCTTGAGTCGTACACCTGCGAAAACGAGAATTCTGGATGGATTCAGCCATCGCTTTCGCCTGCAACGCACACCTGATATCAGGAATTCCCCTAAGCTACCTCCGCTTGCCACCAATCCGCCGACGCTTGGGCGCCGAACAATAAAAGAGCGGAAAATTGGAGGCAATCAAACATGGCGACCAACTGGTGGAGTGAGCTGGGTTTGACTGACATGACCGCTTCTGATCAAACGACGGTCGGCCTCGACTATTTGCTGCGGCAAACAGCTCGTGGGGACGAGGAAGCGTTTACCCGGCTTTATGACCTTTCGGTGCCACGAGTGCATGGCCTCGTTCTGCGTGTGGTCCGCAACCCAGCCCACGCCGAGGAGGTAACGCAGGAAATCTTCCTAGAGGCATGGCGCACGTCATCCCGCTTTGATTCCTCGAAAGGTTCCGCGTTGTCGTGGCTGCTCACCATGGCGCATCGGCGTGCGGTTGATCGAGTGCGCTCCACCCAGGCCGCTTCCAACCGCGATCACGCGGTTGGGGCAAAAAGCCTAGATCGCGAATACGATGAAGTAGCCGAAGAAGCCGCGAATTCCATGGAACGACAATCGCTGAGCCGCTGTCTCACTCTTCTCACCGCGCTGCAAAGAGAAGCGATCACTTTGGCTTATTACCAGGGCTATACATACCGCGAGGTAGCCGAACTACTGCGCGCCGCCGTGCCCACCGTCAAAACTCGCATGCGCGATGGCCTCATTAAACTCCGGGACTGCATGGGGGTGGCGCAATGATTCGCTGGGGTGCCGAAAAGGCGGATGCCCATACTCTTGTGGGCCCATACATATTGAATGCCGTTGACGCATCAGAACGCGCCGTCGTCGAGAAGCACCTACGCCAATGTCCGACATGCGCACAAGAAGTGGCCGAGCTTTCGGTCACCGCGAGCAGTTTGAGCACCCCGGCATTGGCCCAACCAAGCATGCGGCTTCGAGAAGATCTATTGCGCCAGGTTCGGCACACACCTCAACTGCCGCCCAAACCGCAGCCACAACGCAACGTCACTCGCACCGGAAACGTGCGGTGGGAATGGCGACCACAGCTGGCGGCGGCCGCCATGGCCTTGGCCCTGTTCGCGGTATTGGTGACTGCGGTGATTATCAACTATCGGGACGATTCTACGCCCGCGCCCACCGACCGGGTGGCCGCCGTCTTGCAAGCGGAGGACGCGGTAAGCCACAGTGTGAGCGTGGACGGCACAACATTGACCGTCGTTTCCTCACGGGACAAAGATGCCAGCGTTGTGGTGCCATCTGGAATGGCCCCGGCACCTTCGGGTAAGGCATATCAGCTATGGCTCATTAAGCCGGATTCGGTGCGATCGGCCGGAATGATGGGCTCAACAAAGGGCACTCAATTGGTGACTGACATCGGTGACGCGCAAGAGCTTGGCGTGACAATCGAGCCACCTTCAGGTTCGAGGCAGCCGAGCACACCACCATTGATGAGTGTGGAGCTTTAATTCCCCAATTTCTCATAAAACTCTATTCTCAACCCAATCTCGGCATCGGACAGCTTCGAATCACTTATGTGAAACGCACAAAGTAGAGGCATTTTTCGGCGCTTAGCAAAGGGAGAATATCGTGAAGAAATCAATACGCTACCGGGCCTGCGCACTGGCGGCAGTGGGATTCCTTTCACTGGGCCTTGCGGCTTGTGGAGACGATAGCGACAACGACACATCGAGTAGCAAAAACGATTCAAAATCAGAGTCAAGCATGACTGAAAGTACCGCCGCGTCAGAAACATTTGGCGATGGCTGTTCAGCAGTCCCCAAAGAGGGCGAAGGCAGCTTTGAAGGCATGTCGAATGACCCGGTAGCTACTGCCGCTTCTAACAACCCGGCATTGTCTACTTTGGTAACCGCTGTGCAAACCGCAGGTCTTGGCGAAACACTTAACGGCGCACAGAACATCACCGTTTTCGCGCCAGCCAATGCGGCTTTCGAGAAGATTCCAGCTGAAGATCTGCAAGCCGTACTCGCCGACGACGCGATGCTTAAGAAAGTGCTGACGTACCACGTTGTTGGAGAACGCATCACCCCAGATAAGTTGGGCACTGCTGGTCCGTACAAGACTCTTGAGGGCGGCGAATTGACCGTCACGGGCAGTGGAACTGACTACACCGTGAACGGAAATTCAAAGGTCATTTGTGGGAACGTTCAGACCGCAAATGCCACGGTTTACATCGTGGATTCAGTTCTCATGCCAGCTGCTTAATACGCCTTAAGAAAATAAAGTGCTGGCCTAACTTTATGAATTAGGCCAGCACTTTATTTAACTTATTTTCGAGTCTCGATCTAATTAATGATTGGCGCGAGCACATGTTTACCCTCATATTGATAGGTCTACTTGGCGGGCTTATTACCGGAATTTCTCCCTGCATTCTTCCAGTGCTCCCAGTCATATTCTTTGCCGGCGCGGATACCACAAGCGGGAATGAAGAAAAACGAAACCTTCGACCTTACGCCGTAATTGGCGGTTTGGTGTTGAGCTTTAGCCTCTTCACCTTGTTGGGCTCTTTGCTAATAAGCGCACTCAATCTGCCTAACAACATCATGAAAATAGTAGGTTTGGTGGTGCTCGGTACTGTCGGACTAGGACTAATCTTTCCACGAATCGAAGAACGTCTAGAGCGTCTATTTTCCTGGATTCCGCAAAAACAACGCACCGGAGATCGAGGAGCCTTCGTTCTCGGGCTCGGGCTCGGGCTGCTCTACGTCCCCTGCGCGGGCCCCGTTCTCGCCGCAATCACAATCGCGGGGGCCACCGGCAACATCGGCGCCGATACGGTCGCTCTCACACTTTCCTTCGCCATCGGCGCTACCGCCCCACTGCTGATATTCGCGCTCGCCGGGCGCCGAGTCGCTGAACGCGTGCGTGCGTTTCGCACAAGAGCCAGAACAGTGCGCACCGCGGGCGGCGTCGTGATGATCGTGCTCGCCGTCGCACTGGTATACGACCTGCCAGCCACTATCCAGCGCGCTCTACCCAACTACACCGATAGCCTGCAACGCAAAGTAGAAGACAATAAAGCGTTTCGCCCACAATTGGCGAAGCTTTCTGACGGGGAGAACTCCAAGCTCGCGAATTGCCCAAGTGGCGCTAAAACCCTTCAAGACGACTGCGGCCCGGCGCAGCCCATCGAGGCAAACTCCTGGCTCAACACACCGAACAACGACGCTATTGATATCAAAAGCCTCAAGGGCAATGTGGTTATCGTCGACTTCTGGACCTATTCCTGTATTAACTGTCAACGCAGCGTGCCGCATGTCCAAGAATGGTACGAGACCTATAGAAATTACGGCTTGAGCGTCATCGGGGTACATACTCCCGAATTCGCATTCGAACGAGACACCTCAAACGTGCAAGACGGCGCTAAGAAACTCGGCATCACCTATCCCATCGCTATCGACAACGACTACGCCACCTGGACGAACTATCGAAACCGCTACTGGCCCGCACTATTTCTGATGGACGCCGAAGGTCAAGTGCGCTACATCCACCTCGGTGAAGGTAAATACGAGCACAGCGAAAAAATGATTCGGACTCTGCTCGCTGACGCTAAACCCGATCAAAAACTGCCGCCACCAACGGATCTAGCCGAAGCGACCTTGACTGAAAACCGCACGCCCGAGACCTATCTGAGCTACACCAAACTCGGGAAGAACTTCGCGAGCGGAACCGTCACGCCAGATGAAGAGACAAGCTACAAATTCCCAAAGACACAAGACGAAAACACCGTTGCCCTGGATGGCGCATGGACAGTTCACGCGGACCGAAGCACCGCCGGTGCCAACGCCCAGATCGCTCTGCGTTACCGCGCCGCCAAAGTTTATGTAGTGGCCGGTGGAGAAGGCAGCATCAGCTACCGGGACGGCTCACTCAACAAAACACAGAATATAAGCGGGCCACCCAGGGTCTATACCCTGCTGGACACAGCAAACGTCAGAGAATCATTGATCACGATCAAGGCCTCGCCCGGCATAGAAATGTACGCATTCACCTTTGGCTAAAGGTTTTTTGTCACAGCACGTCAGCACAATGGGAATACACACCCGGATCACTGGCGTTGTGGCAATTCCGCACCAAAGATGAATGAGGTTTCCCCATGACTACCGAAGCACCCGCGAAAGCTGGACGCCGCGAGTGGATCGGCTTAGCCGTACTGGCGCTTCCCGCCATGCTCATCGCCATGGACGTCAGTGTTCTTTACTTAGCGATTCCCCACCTCAGCGCTGACCTGTCGCCTAACAGCTCAGAACTGCTGTGGATTTTGGACATTTACGGATTCCTCATCGCTGGTTTCTTGATCACCATGGGCACCATCGGCGACCGAATCGGTCGTCGAAAACTCCTCATGCTCGGCGCGGGGGCATTCGGTATCGCCTCAGTCATCGCGGCATATTCGCCCAACCCAGAAATGCTTATTGCCAGTCGGGCTCTTCTGGGCGTCGCGGGGGCCACCCTTATGCCCTCAACGCTGGCGCTAATCCGCAACATGTTCCACGACCCGCATCAGCGCACCGCCGCGATTGGGGCGTGGATGACGAGCTTCATGGTAGGCATGACCATCGGACCGCTGGTGGGCGGAGCCCTGTTGGAAAACTTTTGGTGGGGCTCGGCATTCTTGCTGGCAGTGCCCGCGATGGTTCTGCTGTTGTTCACCGCGCCCGTGTTGCTCCCCGAATATCGGGACCCAAACCCGGGCCGTATGGACATACCCAGCGTCGCGCTCTCCCTAGCGGGAGTTCTGCCCACGATCTACGGAATTAAAGAAATCGCTAAAGACGGCATCGCCTGGGTGCCCATCGTCTCGGTCATTGTGGGTGTCGTGATGGCGATCATCTTCGTCCGCCGTCAGCGCGTGCTCGAAAGTCCGATGCTCGATTTGAGTTTGTTCAACAACCGCAAATTCAGCGCGTCCTTGGGCACGCTCACCCTGACAATTTTCGCGATGTCTGGTGTCTTTTTCTTCATCGCGCAATATCTACAACTCGTGCTCGGAAAATCGGCATTTGAAGCCGGTTTGTGGACGCTTCCTTCCGCGATCGTCATGACCATGGCCGCTGGGGTTACCCCCATGCTGGCTCGACGCATCAAACCGGCATTTTTGATGGCGGGCGGGCTTTTAATCGCCGTTGTCGGTTTTGCTATGTTCACTCAACTCGGCGGGGAAAACGATCTCGCTCTTCTCATCAGCGGCATGGTCGTGTTCCACATCGGTTTGAGTCCCATGATGATTCTGGGCACAGACATGATTGTGGGAGCGGTCTCCCCCGAGCGCGCTGGTGCGGCTTCCGCGCTCTCGGAAACAAACCAAGAATTCGCCATGGCCATCGGCGTGGCCCTGCTAGGCAGCATCGGCACCGCCGTCTACCGAGGCTCATTGGACGAAAACTTGCCCAATGGCCTGCCCAGTGAGGCAACCGAAGCCGCAAAAGATAGCCTGGCCGGCGCGGTGACCGCCTCGACGAATTTGCCAAACAAATTGGGCGGCGATCTTGTGGACAGCGCCCGCACCGCATTTACCGAAGCGCTCCACGTCAACGCCGTTGTCAGCGCGGTACTCGTCGCCGCGTCCGCGGTTCTCATCGCGGTGCTGTTGCGAAAAGTGCCGGTCACGGCCCCACCCGCCACCGAAGAAGAAGCAACGAAAGAGCCAGAACTTACGAAGGTGTAATCACGCAAAAAAGGCCACCAAAGTGGCCTTTCGAAAGCGATGTCGATGGGCTGCTCAGCAGGCGGATGGGAGCAGCCCATCGGCATATTTACGCGTAGTGAGTCGTTTCGCTCGCGTCGTAGTAGCCGTCAGCGTTAGCGTCGTAGGCTTCCACATCGACATAGCCATCGCCGTCGGTGTCGGCCGCCTCGTAGTTGTAGAGGCCATCACCATCGGTGTCCACACCGACGTGGTCATACACGCCGTTGTTGTCCGCATCGGTGAAGTCGGTGTCGGTGTAGCCATCGCCGTCGGTGTCAAAGGAATCCACGCTCATGGTTCTGTCCTTCCTACAAATTCTTATCGGGTGGTGGTGCCACTTGCTTCATCACTAAAGTTACGGAACTTTGGCGCGGCCGCGATCCCGAATTTGTGCCACTGTCGCGAGAGTATTAGCCCACCTACAACGCGGAAACTGAAGGGGCACTACATGCCAGTTTTTAACTACGAATCCGTGGTTAACGCTCCGCTATCATCCGTATTCGCCTGGCATCGTCGGCCGGGAGCAATTCAGCGCCTCATTCCGCCGTGGGCACCGGCACGCGTCCAGCGCGAAGCCCACAATCTCGAGGTGGGTGAACGAGCACGCGTCAGCGTTGGCCCCATACCCATCGAATCAGTGCATACCGCCCTCACTGAACCACACGAAGGCCAAGCGTCGTTCGTCGACGAGCTGCGCAAAGGCCCCATCAAACAGTGGCGACATCACCACGAATTCACCGAGCAACCAGAAGGCACTTTGGTGCGGGACACCGTGAAATGGTCCGCGCCATGGATTCCGGATGCCTTGATAAAAAAGCAGCTCACCCGCATGTTCACCTATCGGCATCATCAATTGGCTACCGATCTAGCCGTTCAAGGCGACATCAAACCCATGACCATCGCTATCACCGGAGCCTCGGGCCTGTTGGGCCGGCAACTTACCGCTTTCCTCACCACCGGCGGCCACACCGTCGTACGACTCGTGCGTCGACAGCCGCGAACCAGTGATGAAATTCAATGGGATCCCACTCAGGGCACCATCGACGCGCAGGCGCTGACCTCCTGTGATGCAGTGGTCCATCTGGCTGGTGAACCGTTGTTTGGCCGCTGGTCTAGAAGCAAGATGCGCAAGATCCGAAAAAGCCGACTTGACGGGACTGAGCTCATCGCCCGCACATTGGCTGAACTAGATGAGGGCCCGAAAACCTTGATAGGTGCTTCCGCCATCGGCTATTACGCAAGCACCAGCGAACCAATCGACGAAGACGGCCCTAAAGGCACCGGATTTTTGGCTGATCTGGTCGAGGATTGGGAAAACGCGACAGCTCTAGCTCGCGACGCTGGCCTTCGCGTCGTGCACGTTCGAACAGGACTAGTGCTGTCACCACGCGGCGGATTTCTCGGCCTACAGCTTCCCCCATTTCACGCCGGCCTGGGCGGATGGTTGGGGAATGGGCGGCAGATGCTGAGTTGGATAGCTCAAGACGACATCGTCTACTTGCTCCACCACGCGCTCACCAACTCGAAAGTGCGTGGCGTGCTTAACATGACGAGCCCGCATCCGGTGACCGGTCGCGAATTCGCCCGCACTCTCGCCAAGGTGTTGCACCGACCGGCTCTTATTCCAGTGCCGTTGCGTGCGATTGAAGTCGCCCTGGGCAAGACCGCCGCTGAGGAATTCGCGGGCGCGAGTCAGTGGGTGCTTCCCGGAAAAGCCCTCGCCACTGATTACACATTTCGCTACCCGAACTTGCAGGGGGCACTCCAGCATCTACTCGGCCGCTAGACACCACGTCAATCGTTGAGTCTTATCTGAACATGTGGCTATGGTGGCCATTGGTAGTGAAGGCGTCACTTCAACAAACAGGGAGCACACATGCCCACGCGCACCGCAAGAACCGCATGGAATGGCACCGTGGCTAAAGGCGGCGGACAAGTAGAGTTCACCAGCTCAAAGCTCGGCACTTTTGACGTTTCTTTTCCACGGCGCATGGCTGAAGAAGCAAACGGCGTTACGAGCCCAGAAGAGCTCATCGCCGCCGCCCACTCCTCCTGCTACTCAATGGCGCTCGCCGGCGAGGTGGCCCGTGCTGGCGGAAGTCCAGTCCAGTTTGATGTCACAGCCGATGTGACGATTACTCAAGATGACAAAGGCTTGAACATCAGCGCCATCGCCCTCACGGTGCGCGCGGAAGTCGAAAACATGGACGCGGTGCAGTTTGAGCAAGCCGCACAAGCCGCGAAGGTCGGGTGCCCGGTGAGCAAAGCGCTAAAGGCTGTTCCTATTTCTCTTGACGCCGCGCTAGAAAACTAGCCGAAACAGTGAATGCCCCGGCCCGTTAAACGGTCCGGGGCATTCACCTTGTTTCAGCTCGTTCGACGGTTGCGGTACCACCAGACCAGCAGCCCGGCGACAACGATCGCACCTAGCCCGCCGGCGACAACACTAATTACCACCGCGGTGTTAGAGGAGGAATCGCCGCCGCCCGAACCGGAGGCCTTATCACCACTGTTGTCGGTGTCTTGGGCTGATAGCGGCGTGTACATCAGTCCGTCTGTGTAGTCGCCAATTGCCTTGTATTTGGGCGCCTCAACTGGTTTGCCATCAACAGTGAGAGTCAGTTCCACTGGCACCGCACCGGTGGAATCTTCTGCGGCGTCGTGGGCCAACTTGACGGTGATGTAGTAATTTCCAGCGACACTTGCCATGCCCACCGCGCCGTCGCCTTTGCGATTGCCGTGATACACGTACGGCGTCGCGATTGTCTTCAACGACATACTTGTGCCCGTGTACGCGGTCGTGTCAGTGACATCGAGCGCCGCCGTCTGGCGCATGGGGTTGTACAGCTCGGTTTCCACGTTGGCGATTGACCCGCTATCCGGACTGTTGCCGTAGTGCACCTGGTAGGCCAGGCCTTGCCCCCATTGCAACGGAACTTTGTAGACGAGCATTTCACCAAAGCGCACTTGGTCGGTGTAGATGCCGCTGCCCGTCAGCTCGGTGGCGTCGTTGAATGAGCTTCCGCCAGCTACGTATTGCCCTGGGTTGGACGGGCTGCCAAGTTCCACCACCTGTTTGGGTGATTCGCCCTGGTCCTTGGTAACGGGCAGTTCGTAGGCCACCATGATTTCGACTTGGCGTTCACCTAGTGAACGTGCTGAGGTGCCACGTTCTATCCGAAGATAATATTTGCCGTCTTTGTTGTAGCAGCGTTCGTCCTTTGTCATTTCTGAGCTGACAGCGGCCGTGTTGTGCGCTTCCCAGTTGGAATCGCTCGTCACTTCTCTATCGTTTGCGCATTCCTCATCGTCCCGATTGATGAGTTTGAGGTCAATGTAGGTGGCATCGGTGCCGCCCGAGCCTTCGCTGGATGGCCGAATTTGGGTCGCGGCCGCATACACCGTCATTCCTTGCGGAACAGTGAGTGTGTAGTAGCGAGTTTCCGAGCTGTTGAGCGTGTCCAGGTATTGCCCGGGCTGAAGTTCCGGCGCACCGTTTTTGGTTTCGGTGCCAGTCACTGGAATGCCCTGCGCCTCATAGCTGCGCAACGCCTTCTCGGTGAGGATAGGCAATTTGTCTTTCAGTGTTTCAGCGTCGGTGACGTCCACATATTGACCACGGCCCGCGTCGGCGATGCAGCGCAGTTGTTCACGTGCCGCGTCATCGACATCAAATCCCACGGCATGCAGAGTCAAGTCGACGCCTTGCCCGGCTAGATCGCTGGCGACCTGACAGGGCTCCGGTGGTGCGCAGGTGTCTATCCCGTCTGAAATAAGCACCATCGATCGTGGGCCCTCTTTTGGTAAACCCTCGTTGGCTTTTTGCAGCGCGCTACCGATCGGGGTAGAACCTTGAGCGGTCAGCCCATCGACGATGCCTTTCATGCTGGTCGCGTCCAGCGCGCCGACCTCGGAAACTATTTCGATGTCTTGGCAGGCGCCGGGGGCATTGGTGTCGACTTTTGAGCCATAAACCGTGAGACCAACTTTTGCTTCTTTGGGCAAGCCATCAATGACTTCTTTCAAAGCCTTGCGTGCGGCTTCCATCTTCGTCCCACCAGAGGGATCTGGTTCGTTCATAGAACCGGAAGCGTCAAGTACCAGCATGACCGGAGCAAGTGATGGTGTTTCGGTGGGTTTGGCTTGGGCCGCGGGCACCGGGAGCGCGACGAGCGCGAGCAACATCGCAACGACACCCCCGAGACTGAGCGCTGCCCGCACGCGGAGCTTTGGTGTTAACACGGCGACCCTCGTATTCTCTGACGGAATTTCTCACACCATATAGCCGGATATTCGCAATAGCAATCTTCCGTGAAGTCGTCCGGCAAGAGTGACTTTTATGTCAGATCGTGGCTCCACATAGCCGACCGGCACCTATCCGAAGAGCTAGCCGCGCATCGGCCCAGGGCGCCGAGTACCAGGTGACGAGGGCGTTTTCCCTGCTTGTGGCCCTGCGCCATCCGCTGTTGGTTGAGTTTGCGGAGCATTCGACAGCGGAGAGGCCTCCAAAGAAGCAGCGGGCGGAGCTATGAGCAGCGGCCTGGAACCGGTGATGCGACGGACGAGAGCTCCAGGCACATCAGCGCGGGCTCGGACACGATCTTCAAATTGCGGATAGTCACGAAGGAAAAGTTCGAAGTCATACTTCTGCCCCTGGGGCGTCTCTGGTGTTCTGCCTTCTCCTCGATAGTCAGGATTGTCAAACATGTATTCACCGCGACGATCTCCCTGCAAACACGCGGCAACCGGTATTTTGATTTTTTGTCCATTGATGGTCAGCATGCGCTGATGGCCTCTCACAAACTTCAACGAGACCTCTGGGCCCGTTCCCCGCACCGCTGGCTCCATAAAGGTGCTTCTTGGCGCATAAATAACATCACGCCGCCCATCAGGTTCCTGTTGACCCGTTTGAAGCTCTCGCCCGGTTCGCCGTTGACCTATTCGCCCGCGCGCGATGTCGCGAAGCACTCCAGCAAGGAAGGCCATCGGCGCCGAACCGCCCATGTTAGGCACCACGGCCTTTGCCGCATCTGCATTCAATACGTCAGGTTTATGGTCGGCGCTGAGCTGGTTGGTCCGACCAAAGTCAGGGATTCGAAACACCTCGGTGACCTCGGTCGGCGCCTCCGCGTTACCGAAAACGTAGAGCGAGCTGGTGCTGGGATACCACGGTGGAAGCTGTACCCCAGAATGCGCGAAAGTTCGGTGCATCATCGCGCGATAAGGATTTTGCACCGCTCCACCTTCGTATTCACCGAGTGTGGTGACGGCAAGCGCCGGGGAGCCCGCAACTGCCGTGCGCCGCACCAGAATCGCCGCGCTATCTTCCAACAGCCCGTCTTCCCGCTCCTCCACTAACGGTGTTTCCAGTTGCAGAAGCACTAGATCGGTAGTGAGGTCACGCGGGTCAAAGGGGTAGGGGGCTTCGTCGAGTTCGGCGACAACACGTTCGATGACAATGTCGTCGATCTGCTCGCAGATCGCTCGTGAGTCTGTGCGCAGTAGGGATGCGTAGTGAGCACGGGCGGCATTCGTGCCAGTGTCACCGAGCTCGACAACCGTCCTTTCAGAGATTTCGCCTTTCGGCACCGGAACATCCAGCAGCGCACTCAGGATTTCTTTTGTCTGCTCACTCGTTTTGCCCGACTCAGAAATGGCCTTTATGGCCGACAACAGTGAAGGATGCATGCGGTTCTGGGCGTAGACCCTGCCTACCGGAGTCCGATAGCTCGCGGCCATGTCGGCAACACGGTCCAAACCTGGCCCGAGACTAGGCAGAGCTGGGTAGTTTGCAAAAGTTGGATTGCCGAGGATGAGCTCGCCGGTAAATCCGCGTTTGTCGGCGCCACGTTGAGCGGCCGGGCTTAACGGGACCGTCGAGAAGGCCGATGGCTCTTGATGACGCGCCCACAGCAAAGCCGCCACTAGTTTCGCCGTAATGTCGCCTTCTAGGTCGTTGCCACTGATGTGTCCACTGGGCAGATGGCGAATCGGTTGGAAATAAGAAAGCAGAAGCGGGCTCTCTCCCGGTTCACCCGAGATTTGTTGGAGAACCGGATCGATGAAGGTATTGCTTATGCCTTTGCGCCTGGCTTCGCTGTCTCTGCGCCGCAAGACTTTTGTTGAATTGTAGGCGGTGACGACGAAGGCGGGTGCCGTCTGTGGGACACCTTTGATATCGAGCAAAGGATAGTCAGATTGTGTTCGGCTCCAACCGATAACGTTGTCAAAATTTAGCTCTTGGGGATTATTTTCGTCAGTGCCGCACAGGTAGGCCATCGCGGATTCTTCGGGGCTTAGCCGGGCGAAGATTTCCACTATCGCGGCCTCGTTCAAGCTTTCGCAGAACCGCATGATTCGCGTCGTCGATTCTGGCGTGAGTGCCAAGATTGCGCTTGATCGCGCGCGTTCGAGTTCATCGCGACTGGCCGCATCCACAACGGCTCGCAGATCATGCTCCTGGGTGCTGGAACCTAGATACGTTGTGGTGATCTTTTCTATATCCACACCGGCAAGCTCCTTTCCATGGAGCCCCGCTTGTTGCACCTCGGCGATTTTGCCGAGCGCTCCGCGGATCATGCCGCGGTCGGCAGAGCGCAGAAGCTTGCTATGTAGATTCAGCGCACGGAGCGCTAACGATTCGTCTGATTTCCGCACAGCCTTGTTCGCCATGAGTGAAACTCTAGGCGCATCGTGCACCAATTTCGCTTCGAATGTGCGCGACTTCACGACTATAAGCGCAAAAATCACCTATACCCCGTGCAGGTATCCATTGGGTGCGGAAATGTGGCATACCCCTAGGGGGTTCGCTAAGATAGGTGCATGACCACGCCCACCCGCGGTTACACCGCGACCAAAGATCAGCTACTCACCCGCCTGCGGCGAATTGAGGGGCAAGCCCGCGGCATCGAACGCATGGTGGAAGAAGACCGCTATTGCATCGATGTGCTCACCCAAATCTCCGCCGTCCAGGCAGCACTGGACAAAGTCGCTCTCGGGCTCCTTGACGGCCACGCCCGCCACTGCATGCACGAAGGCGCTTCAGAAGGCCGAGCCGACGAAATGGCCGGCGAAATGATGGCGGCTGTCGGACGACTAATGAAACGCGGCTAGTCCTCCGCCAAAACAGACACCGCAAGATGATGCAATGCCTCGGTGAGTTGTCGCGGTGTCTGATTCCGCTCCGTGCGTTGATAGAGATAAACATCGACCGAAATGGGCGCGAGCAAAATACGTACAGATTGGACCACCCTAGCCGCGCGCAACAGGCTCGCTGCCCGAAACTGAATACCCTGACCGAAGTACCGCCCTGGAAACTTCTCGGCGGACTAGCCAGCCCCCTCTACATCACCAGCGGAATCCTGCTCATACCCAGATTTGGTGCACTCGTTGCCGCCGGGCTATTCGTCACCGGCAAATGCTGGCCTCCCTCGCGCTCGACGGCTTCGGCCTTTTTGGGCTGGATCAAACCAGCTGGAGCGTCAGTAAACTCATCGGCACCCTGGCCGTGCTCGGTGGAATTTTCGTCATCATTAGCAGCCAACTGTCATCGTCCGAAAAGACACTCGATCCCACGGCCAGCTGGTGGGCCCTAGGCGTCGACGCCGGCTTACCGATCCAAGGCGCCATTGACGCCCAGCTCAAAGCAGAACTAGATGCCCCGCTCGGTGTCGCCACCATCAGTTTCTCCGTCGCCACACTGGCGATAACAGCCCTGCTCATCGTTCTACGGTCAACCGGACCGACCCCTAAACCGCAGCTCAAGCCCCTTCGCAAGATGCCCTGGTGGGGCTGACTCGGCCGCGACCTACGTCACCGGCACCTTCCTGCTCCTGCCAGAAATCGGGGTAGCTGTCACCGTGGGCCTAGCCATCGCCGGCCAACAAATCAGCTCAGCACTCATCGACCAATGGGGCCTCATGAAACTCCCCAATCGCACACTCACCGCGCATCGAACGGGCGGTCTCCTTTTGCTCATCGCGGGAGCTTTGACCATCCAACTGCACTGAAATAAAAGGAACGCGCACACCGTTAACCAAGAGAGCCAAGGTGAGGAGCCATTCACATGGCAGAGGTAGTTGTCGTCGGCGGCGGGCCGGTTGGGATGTTGCTCGCCGCCGAATTAGCGCTTCACAACATCGACACCGTGGTGCTGGAAAAGCTGCCGCGCCCCGACAAAATGCCAAAAGCAGCCAACATGCACGCCCGTACCGCCCAGACCATGCACCGTCGCGGACTACTTGAGCAAGTCAGCAGACCAGCCCGATGGGTGAAAAGTGAAGCTTTCCACTTCGGCGGAATTTTTGGGCTCGACATCAAAGCCGTCGTCGATGAAGGCCCACCTATTGTCAACAGCCCGCAAAACATCGCTGAGCAAGTGTTCGCAGATCGCGCCGAACAACTTGGCGCCATCATCAAACGCGGACACACGGTGAGTGACGTTCGCCAAGACGCCGACCAGGTATGCCTCACCGTGGAGGGGCCAGAGGGTCCTTACGAATTGACAGCTTCCTACGTCGTGGCCGCCGATGGCTCACACAGCGTGGTTCGCATCGCCGCCGACATCGACTTTGTGGGCACCGGCCCCAGCGTCGCCGCGCTCAGTGGACAGGTTCGACTTACCGAAGCGGGCACCGCCCCTTCCGGATGGCACCGCACCCCGCGAGGCTGGCTGATGATGTGGGTAAACCCGTTCGGACACAGCCGCATCAGCACATATGACTTTCGCGGGCCACATGTTGACCGGCACGCCCCCGTCACGTTGGCGGAGTTTCAAGAAATGGTCGAGCACATCGCCGGGCGGCCTATTCCGATGAGCGAGGGCCGCAACCTGGGCCGTTACAGCGATACCGCTAAACAGGCCGCGCAATACCGCAAAGGACGCATATTCGTGGCCGGCGATGCCGCGCATAGTCACTTTCCGTGGGGCGGGCAGGGCTTGAACACTGGACTGCAAGACGCGGTCAACCTGGGCTGGAAGCTCGCGGGTGCGGTTCAAGGCTGGGCACCAGCTGAGCTGCTCGATACCTATCACACCGAGCGGCACCCAGTGGCCGCGCGAGTCATTTGGAACGTGCGAGCCCAGAACGCGCTGGCCAACCCTGATCCACGCATGGATCCATTGCGTGAGCTATTCGGTGAATTGATGAAGCTGGACCAGGTGAATGACTATCTAGCCACCATGCTCAGCGGAGTGAACATTCGCTATGAGCTCGGGAAGGGGCAGATGGTCGGTGAGTTCGCACCCGATCAGAAACTACACACTCCCGCTGGCATTGTGACGATCGCCGAACTTTTGCACGACGGCAAGGCGGTACTGATCGATTTCACCGACGCTGGGCACCTCTTCGAGGCCACCGCCCCATGGCTGGATCGGGTGATCGCCACTCACGCCACCGCAATATCAACGCTGCCAAATGGGATGCTCATCCGACCAGATGGCTATGTGGTTTGGACCGGCGACGAGCGAAATTCGCTGCTCGCGGCATTGCGGCAGTGGTTCGGGGAGGGGCATGCTCAATGAGGCCTGCCCCTCCCACCGCCACTATTTCAACTCAGCGACTGCTGCTTCTAGGCGTTTGCCGTAGTCCTCATCGGCGTGCCGAAAGTTACTAATCGCCCGTTCGATGATGTCGTCGCGAGAGACTTGGCTGAGCGATCCAGCGATGTTCGCGATGAGACGCTGCTTTTCGTCCTCACTCATCAATCGGTACAGATTGCCGGCTTGCACGAAGTCGTTGTCTTCGGCGTGAATTGGCGCCTCATGGTTACCCGTTTCGCCCGCAACGATGGTGCTTCCCCATAGCGGACGATCGGTTTGGGCCGGCCCACCAAAGCTGTTGGGCTCGTAGTTCTTAGCGCGACCGTGGCGCCCGTCGTATCCGATTCCATCGCGGTGGTTGTTGTTCGCTTCGGTGGCGTGCGGACGGTTAACGGGGAGCTGATCTGCGTTCACGCCCACGCGGTATCGGTGTGCGTCGGCATACGCGAAGAGCCGACCCTGCAACATTTTGTCTGGTGATGGCCCAATGCCTGGCACGAAATGCGCGGGGCTGAACACGGCTTGTTCTACTTCGGCGAAGATGTTGTCGGGGTTACGGTTCAACTCCAACGTTCCCACTTCTTGCAATGGGTAGTCGGCATGCGGCCACACTTTGGTGAGGTCGAAGGGGTTGAATCGATAGGTCGCGGCGTCGCTGGCTGGCATCAGTTGCACATAGAGCGTCCAACTCGGATAGTCACCATTTTCGATAGCTTCCCTCAGGTCACGCTGATGTGCGTCTGGGTCTTGCCCGGCCAATTCAGCCGCTTGTTCCGCTGGCAGGGTCTTGATGCCTTGGTTCGTGGTGAAGTGGTATTTCACCCAGAAGATTTCACCGGCCTCGTTCTGCCATTGGTAGGTATGAGAACCGAATCCGTGCATGTGCCGAAGGCTGGCTGGGATGCCGCGATCACCGAATAGCCAAGTGACTTGGTGGGTTGATTCTGGGGACAGGCTCCAGAAGTCCCACACGTTGTCCGGTTCTTGCGATCCGGTGTATGGGTCGCGCTTTTGCGTGTGGATAAAGTCCGGGAATTTGCTTGGATCTTTGATAAAGAACACCGGAGTGTTGTTGCCGACGAGGTCGTAATTGCCGTCTTCGGTGTAAAACTTGACGGCGAATCCACGTGGGTCGCGTACCGAATCCGCGGAGCCTAGGTTGCCAGCAACGGTAGAAAATCGCAAAAAAACTTCGGTGGTTTTTCCGATGGTGTTGAGGAACGCCGCACGGGTATATCCACTGAGGTCTGTGGTAACGGTGAAGGTGCCATAGGCACCGGCGCCACGGGCATGGACTACTCGCTCGGGAATGCGCTCGCGGTTGAAGTGAGCGAGCTTTTCGAGCAGATGTTGATCTTGGACTAGTAGGGGCCCGCCAGGGCCGGCTGTTTCGCTGTGTTGGTTGTTAGCTACGGGCGCACCGGTTTCGGTGGTGAGCTTCATCAGCCGCTCCTTGAAGTTTGGTTGGCCCGACCCTAACTTAGACAAGGTCTAAATTTAAAGTAGCCCCCAAACAAGAAATTCCTTGACGCTGATAACCTGCGACAATGCCCGACCTACTCGACCGACTACGCGAACGCGACTGGCGACTTACCGCGCAACGCCGCGTTGTCACCGAGGTTCTGGGCGGCGAGCACGTTCACCTCACCGCGGATGAAATCCACGCGCTCGCCGCTCGCCGGCTCCCCGAAATTAGTCGCGCCACCGTGTACAACACCTTGAGCGAACTAGTCGCTCTCGGTGAAATCCGAGAAGTAAACACCGACGGTCGAGCGAAACGCTACGACCCCAACGCCCACCAAGCCCACCAACATTTGATCTGCATCCAATGCGGCACCATCAAGGACGTACACCCCGAAGACAACCCGCTGAGCGCCCTTCCGCCAAGCGAGCGATTCGGGTTCGACATCTCGGATGTAGAAATTACTTATCGCGGGCTATGCCCAAACTGCGCAAGCTAACAAAATTTCAGCTCGAGAGCCATTGCTGACTCTCGAGCTGAAGCGTTCACTAGGTGCGCGTCACGGTGAAGCAAGGCAACCCAATGCTGTCATATCCGTGACCGTTGTATCGCCAACCTTCCGCGCAAATCACCGCGCCTTCAGCAAATACCCGATCGACTTTCACCCAATCGCGATAGGTGCGAAAAGCGCCGACATATTCGGATTTGGTGTCCACGCTAAAACCAGGACCCCACACCCGAGCGTGATATGACGCGGGAATGTTTTGCGTCCATACCGCCACCTCAAGCGTGCCGATATACAACCCAGCATCACGCGAAATGATCGTGGTTTGGTGGTTGGACCACGATCCATCGGCTGACGCCGGATTGCTGGTGAGCAGCACCGCCAACGCGGCCGCGACCGCGACTCCCATCACCGCCATACTGCGAGCCATCGACTTAGCTACCGTGTACATAGTTGCGTCCTCTCATCGTTAGCACTGCGCATTTCGGACAGTGCAGGTAATCAGGGCAACTATGACGTTATGCGGGCAGTCTCTACGTATCATCCGTAATTTGTGCCAGTTGGACCTACGACTTCTCGCGGTTCGCCAAAGCAGCTATATCCCGGCTACCGAATACTCGCTTAGCCGAACCACGTTTTGCCACCACCAACATGGCCTGACCCACTTGCTCGGTAGTGATGAGCCGATCCGGGAAAAGCCGCCGAATCAGCGGAACCTGCGGAGCCGCC
>JABFVL010000015.1 GCA_013362805.1 Mycobacteriales bacterium
TTTACTTTGCTTGCTTTCGAAGTTGTCGAATGGCTTACTGCTGGACGTAAAACCCTGGGGATTTGCCCAGATGTGCCGCAATTGCGGATGAGCACAAGCTCATTTGCCGATTGCTCATCCGGGCCGCCGCTACAAAAGTCCCGAGACGCTCGGTGACAGCGGTTCGGTGTTCCACCGGGGTGTGATCGCCACATACAACTCGCTTGGCGCGAGCACATGCGCGTGTCGGTAATGGCGTCGAGCTCCGATGGGAACACCTCAGAGAGCGGTGCGAATACCGTGGTGCCGCTGCGCATATCGCTTTTAAAGAGCTGGTTTCTAATGCCTATGGAGCTGGTGGATGCACATACACCTAAGTAAACCTGACACATGAACGTGCGACATGCCATGGAAATTTGTGTGCGGTAACCGTCTCTCGTGGAGTAGATGGTTGTTCTTAGAACCCTGTGAGTCGCAGACTGATCGATGTCATGATCAGCTGGTGACCACGAGCGAAACACCCACCGGGCGGGCGGCTGTATTCACCGGCAGTAGTCCCACCTCAGCCCGTTGGGTGGCCGCGCTGATTTTGCTCAGCGCCGCGGGTTTATTCATTGGGATCATCGCGACTGATACCCATTGGTGGGTAAAGGTTGTCGTTGGGTTCCTGGTAACGCCGCTTCTCGTGGTCTTAGCTTTTTCGCTCTGGGGCGATGCCAAGGAACAGCAGACGGACTTCGCGCGCTTGCGACACGCTGGCCGACCGGCAGTCGCGCACATCGTCGAGATGACCGTGGACACGGACGGTGAGACAGAATGGGCTGAGCTCACGCTAGAGATTAGTGGCCCTGATGTGCCCCCATTTCAAGGATATTTTCGGTGTCCACCCGAACCAGTTATGAAAGTCGGCGCCCGACTTAAGGCTGTTGTTGATCCGACCGACAACCTGTTTACCTTGCGCTCCTTGTGAGTGAAGAGGCGGCCCGAGAACTATGAGTTTCACCAACGGGCGTGCTTTCTGGCCTGTAGATCATTCGAGAAAGCCAACGCGATGCGTGAGAGTTATGCGCCGGGCTTTGCCGGGGAGGATTCCCAGGTGCCGATGCGGTCCAGTCGGCGAAGTTGCTCGCGGGCCGTGGACGCGTCGAGGCCTTGTCCGCGTGCGATGAGGCGTTCGGCAACAGCCGTGCGGTGTTCGACCGGTTTGTTGTCGTCGTATTTGAATTTGGCGCGCACGTTGTTGACTCGCAGTTTCAAACCGCGAATCCCGGGCAGCATGCGCGCGTATGGTGGCTGGTCGGCAATGATGGGCCGGTAGTCGCCGGCGGGCTGAAAGTGGGCGAGCTGGCGGCGCAGCAGCTCCGCTTTAGCTTCGGTGTCGTCGATGATCACCGCGTGGCAGTTGAACTGCACGGTCGCGTAGTAGCTGGTCGCTATCCCTTCTGCAGGTGGAGTGTGGGCGTCGACGCGCCAGGTGCCTGGAATGAAGGCGTAATCAGAGGTGACGGTGAAAGTGACGTTCGGATCGTGCTCGATCGCTTTCCACACCGGATTGGGACGCGCTAGGTGAATGAGTAAATCATTGTTGTCGTGCACGAAATGGGTGGGAACAACCATAGGCGGATCGCCGGGCAGCCCATTGACGGCGAGGTGCCCGAAATCGTGGCCGTTTCCGATCCAGTTTTGCCATTCAGTTTCATCGAGGTTGGCGTCCCAGGGTAGGACCAACATAAGGAATCTCCCTAACGGCATTGTGGCTCAGAAACGTCTAACCCGATCCTTCCCAATCCCAGGCGATTTGGCACCTCATGATGCTGAAACGCATTAATTCCGGTGTCGATGCGAAGTCGCCTCACGCGAAACTTATTTCGCCGCGCGCGAGGCGAGTCAATTCTGTATGCGGTCTGATTTTTCGACCCAGCTAAGACCTACATCGGCACATACAGCCCGTTCGCTTCGAGTTCGCGCACGCGCGCGTAGTCGCGGGCAATGGCGTCGGGGTCTCCGCCAATCAGAAACACATCGCCGGAGAGCTGCGCGAATACGGTTGTGTGGGCAACGCTGCCGTCGGGTTGCGTGTTGAGCCGCACCGAGTGCACCGTGGGCAAGGCGCGCAGTGCCGCCAGCGCCTCGGGCTCGATGGTGGCGTCATAGGGTGCGGCGAGTCCGATCCACGTCAGTTCGTTGTGCGAGGGATATGTGGTGCGCCGCAGGAAGTCATCGGGCTTGGTGACCGCTTCGACGGTGACGGTGAGGTGGCTTTCTCCTAGAGCGGCGACCTCTACTTCGGAGGTGCGTCCGCCCATGAGACGCGGGTTGATTTCGATGAGCACCGGGCCGCGCTCGGTCCACATGATCTCAAAGTCGGCGGGGCCGTGTTTGACTTCAAGGGCGTCCAGCACGTCGCGCACATAGGCGCTGATCTCGGCGACTTTCGGGGCGTCGGGGGCGAGGGTGCGGGCGATGTAGTCGAATTTTGTGCTATTGCTGCCCGGGGTGAACATTTGTTCGCGCCACACCGATTGGATGTAGTGCACGCCGTTGAGCGAGACAGAGTTGCACATGTACTGGTCGCCGATCAGGCATTCCTGAATGACGACGTAGTGGTTGACGAGCCCGCTGAAGTTTTTCTTACCGGCCACGGCGTCCCAGGCGGCCATCAGTTCGTCAATGTTGTCGCAAAAAGCGAGCCCATCACAGCCGGCGCTATGTGAGGGCTTGAGCACCAGTGGCCAGGAGTTTTGGGTTTCGGCCCAGCCCTGCGCCTCGGCGCGTGATGCTGTGCTGAGTGTTTTTGGCCCGTCGACTCCGGCGGCTGCTAATGCGGTGGCCACACTGCCCTTGTCGTAGCGCGCTTGGCTGCTACGCGGGTTATTGCCGGGGAGCCCGAGTTGCGCGGCGAGTTCGTCGGCGATGTCGACGCCCATGTCGGTTCCGGAAATGACGTGGGCGACATTGTGTCGGCGCAGTTTGTCGGCCAGCACAGATATTTCACCACTGTGGTGCATGATTTCGGTGAAATCTTCGGCACGTAGTTTCGCACCGTAGCGTTCAAAAGTGTCCTCTGTTACTACCGCAATGGCTTCCCAGCCATGCGTTGCGAATTCGGCGGGCAAACCTGAGGCCGTCGAATATGGCTCCACTACTACAACTGTCGGTTTTTGGTTCGTCATGCTAAGCAATGCCTTCCATGGACGAGCAACACAAATCAACGAAATGGGCTGCTCCACCAGCCCATGTTGCGCAAATAAAATGCGTCTTCACCGCGAGAATGCTACGAATTTGTCAGGCTCACCTAGGAAATAGCGGGAATTGGCCTGACTGCGGTCGCGGTTTTCCTTCAATTCCGGAACTGACTGTAACCGAGCGGCTGAACAAAATTTGCGCAGCTCCAGCCGTCGTCCCGGATGGTCCCGATATGGCACTGAAAGGCATTACGCCAGCAAATGGACAGTACGCCGCCGGAATTTATCCGGATATGCCCAGCTCTCTGGCCTGTCATCTAGTCAAAGTGAACGAGTTCCGTTGAGAAATATTCACAATGGTTCGAGTGACAATCGGGACCGTGGCCCCCGGCCTGAGCTGCGACAAGTTTGACTCCACTTGCTTCCAAATTTGATGCTGCAACTCCGGAGCCGCGGTGCCAATGTCGTTGCGGCTTTGCAAATATGACCGAAACTCGGCGGGAGTGAGCTGCACCTTTCGTCGCCACTCCGACCGCGCCATATGCGTGAAACCTCCGCCAAGGTTAAGCTTGCCACCACGTGAAATCTCAGAAGTCATGGTGTTCAAATCCGCTGGCAGGGGCAGATGGCTTCCGCTAATCGCCTGATAAGAAAATGTTTCCTTATCAATCACGTTATAAAAAGTTGCGACAACACCAGAGCCGCGCAAGACGCGATGCAATTCTTTTGGCGTTTTCTCGGGATTTCCCCGATGCAAAGCTGTCCCTACGAAAATTCCGTCAAATGATTCTTCACGAAAAGGCAATGCTTCGAATACACCCACTGTGCCAGGCACATGAGCTGCTCTTGGCAGTCGATTTTCCAGCATTTCCTGAAAAGGATCTAGTGCCATCAATTTCACATTGCCCAAACCAGTTTTCGCTAAAGCTTCACTCACTTGTCCCGTGCCGCAACCGGCATCAAGAATGAACAACCTGCCATCAGATCGCTGAGCATCCTGCGCTCGGATTCGCGATAAGACCCCCATCGCCCAGGCCGCACTACGACGCGGATATCCCGGCCGGGCCCGATACCGCGCGGCAATGTCCCCGCGCCCGTAAAACCCCAAGCCAGTATGCCGTTGATCATCGGATGAGGTAGACACGAAAAGACGATAGCCCGAGGCTAAGGCGCTAGTAGTCCAAACTTGAATGCTGGAAGGGTGCGGAGCGGCCGCAGGGAGAACCGGGCAGGGTCTCCAACATGGGGGCATAAGCCGCTCCGCACCCGCCCCACTACTGGCGACGGGTTGAACCGCGCATCGCACCGGTGGGGAACTCGAGAGGCTTAGGGTCAACCACGCACACCGGACCCCACGGCGAGCGCGGTGCTGGCAGGTGTTCCCAAAAGCCAGGGGAGATTTCACGAATGTCATGCCGGCACACATCGCATCGCTGAATTGCTAAATCCATCGTCCCTCTCCGTCGTTCATTCGGCGTTGGCGTGGACACGGGCAAAGCCACTGTGAGTACAACGAGGCATGTGCCTGTTTCCGGAAATAGGAAAACCTGGAACGCGGTGAGGCGCCACCTCGTATTCACGCACTGCAAACTTCTTGCAAAAAGTGCGAAATCTACATTGGGCACCCGTAAACACCGAAGCTACGAAATAATGCGCATGGAGGGTGCCCGATGGAAGTGAATGAACTCGCTCGACGCTATGGGCTCGTCGTTCGAACCGCTCGCACGTTGGCTGGTCTCACCCTCGCTCAGGCCGGTGAGCTTTGTGGCTATTCCGCGTCCACGCTCTCACGGCTTGAGCGCGGCAAGCATCGAATCACTGATGTCGCGACACTCCGCCGTTTGGCAGCCGCCTTGAACATTCCCCTCGCGAGATTTGGACTTCCTTCCGCCAAGGTCGGAAACGCTCGGGATATTCAGGAACCTCTGGTTAGCTGGGTTGAAAATGGGGGAGAAGATCGCGTGCATAGACGACACATGCTCACAGGTCTAGCTGGCTTGACCGGAGTAGCCATTGCCGCACAATCAGGTTTGCTTGACGAAATCTCCAGCCTGCTCGTAGAACAACCAGTCAGTTCTACTCAGCGCACGTTCGCCCAGCTGACAACGGATCTCGCGACAGCGCAAAATGACTTGATGAGCTGCGAATATGTGTCGTTGACTCGTCGGCTTCCTGGATTGATTCGATCCGCGACAATAACGCGCGACGAGGCTGCTGGCGCGGAGCGGCATCGCGTGGAGGGGATTCTTGCGAGCTCATATAATCTCACGGTCGGGTTGTTGTTGAAAGTGCACGAAAATGGCATGGCTCATGTGATGGCCGACCGAGCTCAGCAATCCGCACGTGCTGCCGATGACCCAATAGTTACCGCTGAAACCCGACGCAGGACGGCTATGGTTCTTCGGCGCTCGCCCAATAACCGCGATGCTGGCCATCTCGTCACCAGCGCCGCGCACACTCTCGAGGCGGACACCGGGCTTAACGATGTGAAAGCGGTGCGTACCTTTCAATCTTTGTTGTCCACTGCCGCATATACGGCGGCGCTAGCCGATAATCGGGCAGAGGCCTGGCATCTCATCGCTGAAGCGGAAAAAGCGGCGCGGCGACATGGCCCTGAAGCTACGCATCCCGACATCGCTAGCTACAAAATAAGCATTGCCCGGGCGCTCGGTGATTATGGTTTGGCTGTTGAATACGCCAAACGTCTTCAGCCCGCACAGATCCGTGACCTCGATCAACGCGCGCAGTACTACAAGAACGTCGCGGTGTCGCTCACCGCGCGGGGCAAACCGGTCCAAGGCTTCAGGATGCTGCTCGCTGCCGAACGAGACATGCCACAAGAGGTGCGATATCGACCATGGGCACAAAGTCTTACCCTGGAACTTCTCGGAACTAGCAACCAAAACACGCTACCCGGAATTCGCGAGTTCGCCGATCGGATTGGCATCCCGGCATAAGTTGCCCGTCTCGTTGAACGAATACTTCTATCGCGCACGTCAATGTGTTTGATTGATCCTGGCAAATACGAGCACACAATCATGTCGGGCTAGGTCATCGTTTCGCGGAGCGCCTCGAGGAACCATGTGCGGTCTAGGCCCACGCCTGTGCTGCTCAGTAGGGTTGCCTGCACTGTTCCTCGGGCATATACGGCATGAAATGGCCCGAAGTGTTCGTCGACCCAGGCGAGTTGAACGGCGCTGCTTCGCACATGGAGGAGTTCGCGTTGCCCGGGTTGATCTTCCGGCGCGGCGGGCACGTGGAGACTTCCTTCGCCCCGATTTTGAGCGATGAGCCGCAGCTCGTGGTGTTGGTGTGAGCCACCAAAATATAGGGCTTCGATTTCGATGCGGCCTTCATCGTCGGTGAATTGCGCCGCGCACTCGAGGTTCAGACCACCAATCGTGGAAGGGAATCCCAAGGTGTTGACGAGTTCTTGAGCTTCGACGTTGGTATGCCATTGGCTCGTGTGGGAGCGGCGTCGGCGGAAGGTCCACATGCCTATGGGCACATCTACGTTGGTGGCCTCTGGCCGGCGCGCCCAGTAGCTGAGGGCCGAAAATGGGGTGTGGGCGAGTTCGGAGCGAGCTTCGGGCAAAGCTGGCCGCATGGCGCGGTAGAGGGCGATGATTTCTTGTTCGGAGAATTCGCCTTCCAATACGGACAGTTCGACGGTGGTTCGGTCGAGTCGTGCTGAGGCGGCCTTGTTTTTCTGGTAGTCGATGCCGAGCCACACCACGTGTTCGTCGTCTAGAGCTGCCGCTTGTGCTGCGCTTTCCCACAGCGATGGGTGATCGAGCGCGGGGAATGCCCAGTCGTATAGGAACTGCTTGACTCGAAGCCGACGGTGTGGCCCGGTGATTTCGAAGCGGTAGGCGGCCGGGTTGTTCGCGCTCCATGGGGTGCGCCCGGCGGTGTGGTCGCCGACTCGTCCAGGCGGTGCTTCTTGGCGAAGGGTGCCCATGTGCAGGATGCATCCGGCGGGGATGTCGGTGGGCATCCAGACGACAAAATTGCACCACTGTTGTGCTTGCTCCCCAGGCATGGGAAGCGGGCTGGGCGGTAGGTCGGCCGCGTCCGTGAGCGTTCGGTGCTTCCACATGCGTGCCATTGTCGCAGGCAAGTTCGCGGTTACAAGCTGTCCCGCGATTAGTCGGTTGTGGTTATTTCCGCGAGTTGTTTGATTTTTGTTTGCCGCTTTCTGATTTCGCGTTCTGCCCATCGAACACCAAATAGGTAGTGGAAGGTCAAGCCAATGCCCCAGCCAAAGAGCGGAAAGGGAAACCAAAAGAAATCGGAACTAGTGGCCATCACCAGCAAGATGTTTAGACCGATAAGGAGAACCATCGTCACCGCATAAATGCAGGCGTGGATTTTCCATCCAGTTCTGCTTTCGCGCAGTGATACCCGTAGCTCGGTGTCTAGGTAACTGTCGAGTGTGACCATCGATGCTCCCACAACGTTTTGGGTCGGTGTGGGCGGGAAGCTTAGCGGCCTATGTGACCAATAGCGAAAGGGAGGGCGCGAGATTGACTGTGTGATGTCTAACATTGATGAGGTCTATGTGTGTAAGGCGTTTATGTAGTGCTGCTGGCTGTGAACTCTTAATTGTGTCCTCTGTCATCTGCGCTTATTAAATGCCCCTCCTTGGTCGAGTTCCACCACATTGTCAATGCCAGACTCGATTTACGTGCAAGATTGGAGGAGGGCATATGGACGCCGTGGAATCTGGTCCCGCGAGTGGGAAACTGCTGCTTGTTGATCTCGACAAAAGCGCATTGAGAGATGACGGCACATTTGGCCCGGCCACCATAGCCTTCTTTCAAGAGGCACATGAGGCCGGCAATGAACTTGTCGTTGTCACGGCTAGATATGTCTCGTCCACAATTAAGTTACTGAATCAGCACCAGGGTTGTGTCTCAGCTATTTTTGGCATGCACGGCGCACAAGTAGCTTTTTGGGAACGGGACTCCCGGCGATATGTGGACAGATACGCCCGTGAAGTCGCGCGAATGCACTACACGAGCGAACGGAGAATCGACGAGCAGGCGATGGGCGCGCAAGCCGACCGTTGGGCCGTCGAGCACGGGGATCCCCGGGTTTTCTTAAGCCGAGCGGCAATGCGTGATGTCCGTGAGGTTTCGTTGCGGGCTTTAAACGGCCACATCGCCGAGCATAACTCGAGGCAACCGAGCAACCCGCTCACGCCGCTGGAAGACGTGTATTTCGCTGTTCGGGCCGGTGCGGGCAATCGTCTGCACCAAGAAGGTTTCCAATGGCGCGACCCCAAAAACGCGGGCAACCGTGATGAGGGCACGGTGACCTGGCAAGAAATGCTCGATACTTGCACTGCCTCGGGGTGGGAACCGCCGATCAAACCGGCGCTGAAAATGATGCTGGACCCAGGGTCAGAAATAACAGCGGCGCAAACCGCTGATGTCATCAATGGCTATATGCGGGCGCGCGGGCGCCGCACCGAATGGCAGATCAGATCGTCAGGCGCACATTGCGAAATCTTCCATAGAGATCTGGGTAAAGAATTATGTGTTTCCGAAGCTCAGTTGGAATTCGGCATCGATAGACAAGATTCCTATTATCTGGGTGATGCTGGTGCTGATGTAGAGCCGATGAAGCTATGCGGTCACGCCCTCATGCCAAGCAATCACACCATTACGCTGGCGCAGCGGCGTGAAATTGAAGAAGCTGGCGCGGTCATCCATCTGTGCGGATCGAACGATGCTGAGGGGCCGGCAAAAAGATTTCGCGGGCTTCTCAATATGCCTGGCCCGAGCGCCCCGCAGTTCTTTCCCACCGGTCGATTCCACATCTCGCAGTCAAGCGACCGGCGCAGCGGGTCGCCGCGTCGTAAGCCATGAGGCCACACTTGGCCAAGAACTGAGCACCGTCGTTTGATCAATGCCGAAACGACGCGAGATGGTCGCTCCGCGAAAAGTGAGTATGCGACGGTTCTGAGGTTATGCTGCTGCGATGAATGTCGGCCGCCATCCGTGTGGCGTGAAAACGACAGAATTCGGTCGGGCGCCCCATGTCTAGTAAAAGCGATCCGCTCACCACGGGCGCGGTCTCACTCGGTGGTGGTGCGGGCGCCCTTGCCCGATGGGCGCTGACCGAAGCAATTCCAGCTGAGAGCGGACAGTGGCCGACTGCCATTTTTGTCACGAACATTTCTGGCTGTTTCGCGATTGGTGTGCTGATGGTGCTGGTAGGCGAGGTTTGGCCCGCTCGTCCTCTGCTTCGACCATTTCTAGGCGTTGGGGTGCTCGGCGGGTTCACGACTTTTTCCACCTATGCCGTCGATATTGGACAACTTGGCGCCCACGGCGCGATGAGCCTGGCCGTGCTTTACGCGCTTGGCACACTGATCGGCTCGTTGTTCGCCACCTGGATCGCGATCATCGTCACCCGATGGGCAGTGGCCCGAAGGAGAACAACATGAAGGTTTTTGGGTCGGCATCTCGTTTGACCATCTTTGTGAGTGAAGACAAAACCTGGCAGCACAAACCGCTATTCACCGAAATTGTTCATCGCGCACATACCGCTGGCTTGGCCGGAGCAAGTGTTTTTCGTGGCATTGAGGGGTTCGGCGCCTCAAGCCACATTCACACGGCTCGGCTGCTGTCTTTGGCCGAAGATCTGCCCGTAGCCATCGTCATCATTGATACGCCAGAGAAAATACAAGCCTTTCTGCCGCATCTTGATGAGCTTGTCGAGGAGGGCGTCGTCACCGTGGATCCGGTGGAAGTGATTCGTTATGGCGCCGAAGAAGAAAGCCAGTGACCGCGCTGTTTGTGATGCTGGGCGCCATGGTGGGTGCCCCGCTGCGATATTGGACCGATCGGCTTATCTCGGCCCGCCACGATTCTGTTGTGCCGTGGGGAACGTTGACGGTTAACCTTTCCGGCTCGTTTTTGTTGGGTTTTCTGACCGTGGGTGTGACCCACGATGCGGTCTCTAGCGAAACGATGTCCGCGCTTGGAGTGGGGTTGTGCGGAGGGCTCACCACATATTCCACCTTCTCGCACGAGACCATTCGTCTCATCCAAGGCGGTGCCCGCCTTTATGCAGTCATCAATATCGGAGCTAACGTCGGTGGAGCGCTGTTGGCCGCCGCCAGCGGCGCTCTTGTCGCGCTCGCGACCTGGAACTAGCGGTGGTTGTCTAAGCTTGCATTCATTCCGCCACACCGGTTGAGCTGGGAAGATGGGTTATCGTGGCCGCTGGAGTAACCTGGCTATGAGGCTTTCGTCCGCATTTTCGAGGCAAGGTTGCCCATGACTGCGAGCATAAAGTTGGGCCGGATCGCCGGTGTGCAGATCGGCGTTAACTGGAGCGTTCTCATCATTTTTGGGCTCGTAACCGGAGCGCTATCCTTCAATTACTTTCCAGATCTATATCCCAACCGATCCCTGTTGACATATGTGTTCGCGGGCTTGGTTCTGGCGGGAGTTTTCTTCGCCGGGCTCCTGGCCCACGAGGTCTCCCACGCCATCGTGGCTCAGCGCAACGGAATCGCCGTCGAAAGCATCACGCTATGGCTGCTGGGAGGAGTGGCCGTGCTTCGCGGGCAGCCCCGAACGCCCGGAGCGCAGGTGCGCATCGCGGGCATCGGCCCGCTCGTCAGCTTGGCCATCGGGCTCGTATTTACCACGATGTGCTTTGGCCTAGCCATGATCGGCCAAACGGGAATGATCTTCGGTGCTTTCGTCTGGCTCGCGGCCATAAACATCGCCCTAGCCCTGTTTAACCTGCTCCCGGCGACCCCGCTCGACGGCGGAAGATTGCTATGCGCCGGTCTGTGGCGCATGCGCGGTGACCGATATTGGGCCGCCAAGTTCGCGGCCCGGTGTGGCCAAGGACTTGGTTTGCTGTTTGTCGGCCTTGGTCTGTGGCAAGTCTTGTCCCATGGTCGCGCCAGCAGTCTTTGGTTGGCTTTTGTTGGCTGGTTTGTGCTGATCGCAGCCCAATCAGAAGAGCGTCAAGCCAGCATCGGGAAGGCGTTGGCCGGGGTTCGCATGGATGAGGTCATGTCTTCAAATCCCGAAACGGCACCGGCGACCATGAGCATCGCCGAATTCGTGCGCACCCATATGTGGAACACTCGTTGCCGCACATTCCCATTGATGTTGAACAACAGCCCAGTCGGCCTCGTGAGCCTCAAAAAGCTTCGGAAAATATCGCGGGAGCGTTGGGAGATCACACAATTGCGCGAGGTTAGCCAACCGTTGGCGCAGTTCACCTTGGCCACCCCAGAGGAATTTGTGCCGGATGTTTTGCTGCGAATGGGCGGGCGCCCAGACGGACGAATTTTCGTGGTCAATGACGGTCAGCTCGTTGGAATTGTTTCCCCTGCCGACATCAATAAAGCTGTGGAACG
The DNA here is from genome assembly GCA_013362805.1 of Mycobacteriales bacterium. Classification (GTDB taxonomy): domain Bacteria; phylum Actinomycetota; class Actinomycetes; order Mycobacteriales; family QHCE01; genus JABFVL01. The sequence continues at coordinate 11,557 of JABFVL010000015.1, forward strand.
CGCGGAACTTCGCCTCCGAGCTGGCTCTGCCCCATTCGTTTCAGTGAAGTGATCGCCGCCAATGGGGCACGCCGCTTCCATGCTCGCTTGATTCGGAGTATGAACCCAGCCATCGCCGTTGCGTGAGCTATTTGGCGCGGTGTGTATATATACGGCAACAAACAGCGGCCAAGCGCGCTGGCTAGCGGCCAAAATGTCGACAATGCGTCGTTGTTGGAGAAGGCTTGACTATATGATCCAAAACCCAGGTAACGGCATATGTGCTCAGCAATGATGTGAGGTCGGCGGCGATGCAGACGCTCGAAGGTGCCCAATCAGTTGGCAACGTCCCGACTGAGGTAACCGCCTTCGTCGCGCGCCGCAAAGAACTATCCGAGGTTAAGCGCCGACTTGGCGCTTCTCGATTGGTCACCCTCACCGGTGTCGGCGGCGTAGGCAAGACTCGACTCGCCCTGCGGGTAGCCGACCAGATGCGACGCGTTGTCAAAGATGGCGTGTGGTTGGTCGATCTGACCCCGCTGTCCGAACCAGAGCTGTTGGCCGTCCACGTCACAAACGCGCTGGACATTCGTGACCAATCTTCGCGGCCCACAATCGAGAGCATCATCGAACATTTGCAAGGCAAGCAAGTTCTATTGGTGCTGGACAATTGCGAACATCTTCTCGACAGCTGCGCCAAGCTAGTTTCGACACTACTCAAAGCCGCGCCAGGCTTGCGAATTTTGGCCACCAGCAGACAACTGTTGGGGGTGGAAGGCGAATATGTGTTTGCCGTGCCGCCTTTGGAAGTACCCGCTCGCGAGCTTCCGACCAGCAAGCTGGCGCAATATGGGGCAGTGGCGCTGCTAGTAGATCGAGCATCGGCGCGCGTTCCCGAATTCAAAGTCAACGAAAACAACCGCGGCGCGTTGGTGCGCTTGTGCCAACGTCTCGACGGTATCCCGCTCGCGATCGAACTCGCCGCGGTTCGGCTCAACACCATGTCCATAGAGGAAATCCTCGACCGACTCGATGACCGCTTCCGGCTTTTGACGGGCGGGTGGCGCACCTCGATTCCGCATCAACAGACGCTACGAGCCACCTTCGACTGGAGCCATAGCTTGTGTGTGCCCGACGAAAAGCTTCTGTGGGCGCGACTATCGGTGTTTTCCGGTGGCTTTGACCTATCCGCCGCCGAGGACGTGTGCTCTGACGAGCAGTTTTCCCCAGAACAGGTGCTTAATGCCCTCACCGGTCTGGTCGATAAGTCGATCGTCAATAGGGACAATCTCGCGCCCCGCACGCGTTTTCGCATGCTGGAAACCACGCGTCAATATGGACAGCAACTTCTCGCCGAACACGGCGACGAAATGGCTCTTCGACGTCGACACCGCGACCACTATCTCGCCATGGCCACCGAGATGGGCGCCGACTGGTTTAGCCCACGGGAGCTCGAATGGATGGCGATCACCCGTCAAGAACTCTCCAACCTACGCATCGCTTTGGAGTATTGCCTCGCCGAACCTGGTGAAGCGGCGGCTGGGCTCGACATCGCCGTGAACTTGACCCGCGCTCGCGTTTGGTTCTTCATCGGCACGTTGACAGAGGGTCGACTCTGGCTTGGCCGCACACTTGCGAAAAACGCGGAACCTTCGGCGAACCGGCTAACCGCGCAAAGCCTCGTTGCTTGGATCCATTTGGTGCAAGGCGATCAACACGCCACGATGAAGGAATTGGATGAATGCCGCAAGTTGGCGCAGCACGTGCCTGACGCGGAGGCCAATGCGATCTTGGGATTTGTCGAAGCGGCATACGCTCTGCTGGGCCAGGGCGATCCCCACGCTATTGAGTTGCTACTCCAAGCCCGTTACCAACTTGAAAAAGTGGAAGCTTACGGTGATGCGCATATGGCAACCATGCTGTGGGGCATGGCCAACGCGTTTCTCGCCGATGGTCCCGCGGCGTTGTCAGCAACCGCCGAATTCCTGGCGAAGAGTGAGTCACAGCAAGCGGCCTGGGCCACGTCCTGGGCCTTGTTTAACGCGGGGCTGGCCGAATTTGTCCATGGCAGTGCCCGTAGGGCCGAAGAATTGCTGGTGGAAAGTCTGCGGCGTCAACATGAGATGCGCGACAGTTGGGGACCGCCATGGGGTCTAGAAGTCCTCGCTTGGACCGTTGGCACCGCTGACCCTCGGCGCACCGCTGAACTCCTGGGCGCCGCGCAAAGTTTGCGGCACCAAAATGGCGTTTCGATCAACGGGATTCGGCCGTTCATTATCGCCCACGAAGACTGCGAAAACGATGTGCGGCGCACTCTGGGCACTAAGGCATACGAAAGAGCTCTGGAGCGTGGTGCCGCGTTGACGTTCGATGAGGCAATCGCGCTCGCGGTTGATCAGGGAACAACGTCCGCCCGGTCAGAGTCGAAAGCTCAGTCGATTCTCACCGAACGGGAACGCGAAGTCGCCGAGCTGGTGGCCGCCGGGTTGAAGAATCAGCAGATCGCGGCGAGATTGACGATCTCGCCGCGAACCGCTGAAACCCACGTGCAGCACATCCTTGCCAAGCTTGGCTTCGCGTCACGCGCCCACATTGCGACGTGGGTTAGTGAGCAGCGCTCGCCCGGCAAACCCGAATAGTGGAGTGTGCCGCGAGTGGCTTAAAAGATGCCCGGGCCTGGCGTCAAAATATGGTCGGGGTCAAATTTGCGTTTCCATGCCGAGAACTTTGACCACACGGGTGCGTAGTGTTTTTGCCACTCCGCGCTGGTCAAATCGGGCGGGCATTCCGGTTCAACCATGCCGCCGAGTTCGACCGCTTTTTCCCAGAGCCGGCGGTTGCGCGCCAACATCTCGGTGACGTATGCGGTGTCAGGGGCGGGTGCATCTGAGTCAGTGGTCAGTCCGAATAGCCATACCCATTTGCCATTGTCTGGGACGCGCACGAGTGGGCGTTTGTAGTCCGCGCGCAGGCTCGGCCAGGTGATGAGGAAGCCCGTTCCGCCGAGGTCCCGTGTGGTCAACGTGGGGAGCACCGCGTCGAAGAATTGTTCGACTTTGTCATCGGGGATAAACAGGGTGGACCAGGGGTGGATCTTGTTGTCCCAGTCCAACATGGCTTTGAACGTGTCGTAGCCCTGGTCGACGCTGAATATCAGGTCAAGATATGGCTTGTCTGAGAACGGCACGGCTTCTGGGCTGATGCTGAGGTCACGCAGAAGATGTGCGGTATCGGGTTCGCTGCCTTGGTCATAAAAGATGTTCGCGGCGATGGTAAATGGCGTCACGGTGGCCGGTGGATTGAGCTGGGTGACGAAACTGAATTCATTACGGTCGAGCAAAATGCGGAAGTCTTTGAAGAACGCTTTGGTGTCGAAGGTGGTGGTCTGTGGATAGGTGAGGAGGTAGGTGCGGGCCATTTGTTTGGCGGGCACGAGGTCGAGTTTTGCCCGCGTCATTACGCCGAACTGCCCTTGTCCGCCCAAGACAGCGTGGAACAAGTCGCTGTTTTCGCTAGGGGAGCAGCGCTTGAACTCGCCGGTGCCAGTGACCACTTCGATCCATTGCACGCGGTCGGCTTGCGAACCACCTCGGTTGGTGGACCAGGTCGGGTAGCCGCCATAGGCGATCGTGCCGCCCACTGTGAGCTGCGTGTATCCGGTAATCGCTGGTGGGGTGAGGCCTTTGTCATATGCGGCCCGGATGAGGTCATCCCATTGCAGGCCGGCGTCGACGACTGCCCCGTCAGGGCCGATCGAATGAATCTTGTTCAGCCAGCGCATTTCGATCGCGAGACCACCTTGGACGAGTCCGCCACCCATGAACGATCCGCCCAGTTGTGGTGAGTCGAGATCGCTCTTGCCTTGGAGGCCGCGCGGCGCGACCTTGATGTCGTGGGCGCCGCAGAATCGGATCATCTTTCGGATGTCTTTGACCGAGCCGGGGCGTAGCACCGCGTGTGGTCTTTCGTGGAAGATGTTGCCGGTGTCTCTGGAGTTAGCGGTGAGCGCGTCCTCGGTAAAAACCAATGTGCCGTCGAGTTCGGGGACATCGGCGAACATGGGGTTGCTGCCCGTCGCGGCCTGCGCGGACGTTACCCACCCTCTGGTCACGGAGCTGAACCCGATAACTAGGGCGCCAGCGGCGATGCCGCCAAGAAGTTGTCGCCGATTTGGCCCATTCCAGGAAGAGACTTCTGGTTCTGTCTCGCGATGTGCCTGACTCACGATGCGCTGCTCCCTCGTTGAGACCTCGATTGCGCGTTGGGCGATTTCGAGGTTGGTATGGGTGGGGATTCGCCAACATGTGAATCCGCCGAATTAGCTGAGTTGCATGTCATCCATTCTGTTTATTTATGGCCAAACGGGCGTCAGTAGAAATACGTACTTCCCTACGTAAAGCGCCACCGCAGGGGGAGTAACCGACTGATTTCGGTCAGTGAGTGCACCTTCGGGCGGCCCGCCAGTGGATGCGCATGGAAAGCTTTTATCGAGGCGAGAGCACCTTGGTGAGCTCTCGCCAGCGCCGTGGAATCTGACTTTGATCAGGAATCTCGCTTCAACCCAGCACGAGCGTGAATATCGAACGCGGCAGCATGAAGTTTGTGCTCGTCACTGATCGTGGTGTTGCCCTCGTAGGTGACTCCTGCGGGCACATTGTCGCTACCTATCGGGTCAGCGTCCCAAAAGTTGTGCCGATAGATCACGTTTTCCAAGGGCGGGCTGACATGCAAAATTGACGTGCTGTCGGCTCGGGTGACGACGTTGTGTTCCACGGTGACCCATGTTGCTCCGTAGTCGGTGTAGAGCCCGAAGTTGTAGGGCGTGTGAGTGTCTTGGATGACGTTGCCGCTGATTACTGCCCCGGTTGCATGTGAATCGCCCTGTGGTCCGGCGAGATAGATGCCGCCTCCATCGGCTAGAACGTTCATCGTGTTGGTGGTGAGATTTCGCAGAATTTTGGTTCCTTGGCCTGGCCCGGCGACGATTCCACAGTGGGGCACGTGCGAGACGTGATTGTGGGACACCTCGCAATCGGTGGTGCTGTTGATGGCGATGCCGGGTGAACCCGAGTAGTCCAGGCCAATGTTGTGGATGAAGTTATTGCTAATCAGCGCATTTTTTCCGCCGGTGACGGTAAGAGCGGAGGAGGCCAAGGTGTGGAAGCTGCTGCTTTTGACCGTTACATTGTCGCTGTTGACCGCGCCAAGTGCGATCGCGCCGAGTCGGGTGAAATGACAATTGTCAAAGTGGATATTGTCGGTGTGTTCAAGTTGGATGCTTGCCGGAATTGTTTCTGAATGGCTTGGAACGGTGACCCAGGCTTGGTCTTCAACGACAACCACTTTGTTAATTTCGCCAGTGCCGTTGTAATAGCCGCTGCCGTGATAATGCAAGAATGCTTGGTCGCGGTTGGGAAAGAGCCAGGTGGCGTCGGCAAAGGTCAAGCCTTTGAAT
>JABFVL010000093.1 GCA_013362805.1 Mycobacteriales bacterium
GCAAGAACCTGTACAAAGCCCAAGAAATCGTCAAATGTGGAAGGCATATCTTCCATCATCTTGAGAGGTTCTCATGTCAACAAAAATATTTGTAAATCTTCCCGTAAAAGACCTCGACAAAGCAAAAGCTTTCTACACAGAGCTGGGCTACTCATTCAATCCACAATTCACTGACGAAAACGCGGCGTGCCTGGTGATTAGCGATGACATCTACGCGATGTTGCTGGTAGAGAAGTTTTTTCAAAGTTTTACCAAAAAATCGATCGCTTCCAGCGATACAACTGAAGCGATCATCGCACTGTCCGCTGATAGCCGCGAAGACGTAGACACCCTCACCGAAAAAGCAATTGCGGCGGGTGGTCAAGTTGTAAACGAACCTATGGATGAAGACTTTATGTACAGCCGCAGTTTCTACGACCTTGACGGCCACCATTGGGAAATCGTTTACATGGATATGAGCGGAGCACCACAGTCATAATCGATGATCGGTGCTTAAAGCGCCAATGCCCGCTAACGCTATTCTGAACCTCCGTTCCACAATGAACGGAGGTTCAGGAGGTTTTGGGCAATGGTTATGGGCCCCACCCACGCCATGTCGGGCGCGGCCGCGTGGTTAATAGGCGTCGGAGCGATCACCGCAACCACCGGCTACCAACAGAGCCCAATTGAGCTCGCGGTCTACACCGCGGTTTGTGCCGGCTCGGCTCTTCTCCCTGACCTTGACTGCTCGGGGCGAGTGATGACCAATCAAGGCGGTTCCACAGTGGCGCGCACGTTCGGCGTTGTGTCACTCTTCGTTGCCGAATGTGTCGAGAAGTTCTCGCTTGGGGTCTATAAGCTCACCCAGTCCAAGAAGGACGGCAAACGACGCAACGGGCACCGCACGTTTACCCACACCTGGATCTTCGCAGCTTTGATCGGGTTTGGCCTGTCCGCGTTAGTGGCCAACTTTGAACGCTGGACAGTGATCGTCACCCTCTTCCTCACCTTGGGTTTAGCAATTCGTGGCCTGCTCGCTGAATGGGCACGGAAAAGCGGCTGGGTACTCATCACCATTACGACTACCGCGGTCACCATTACCGCGATCCAAAATTTGCCCACAGGGCGCGGCTATCCCCTGTTAGGCGTAGCCGTGGGCGTGGGGTGTTTTGTCCACACTCTAGGCGACATGATCACCAGGGCGGGGTGTCCAGTTTTGTGGCCAATGCCGATTAAGGGCGAACGCTGGTACGAAATAGGGCTGACTAAAAGCATCGCTCTTCGCGCGGGTGGAGCCGTGGAGACCGCCGTGCTGTTGCCAGCGCTCACAATTCTGACAATCGGTGCGGCCATCTGGCAGTTCCCCAGCAGCCGGCAGGCGCTGGAAGCTGCATATTCCGCGGTTGCTGCCTAGCAACAAGCTGGGAACTTATCGCGTGGGTACGGCGCCGAAATCAACAGTTCGACGCTGCGTAGAATGCTGGCATGCATCCGCTGCGCACCAGAGCTTGGCTCATCAAGCACTTCATCGCAGCTTTCTTGGTCCTACTCTTTCTGGCCTTGGGCTGGTGGCAGGTGGGACGCGCCGCTGACGGCAACTCCTTGAGCTATGCGTATGCCTTGGAATGGCCACTTTTCGCCGCTTTTGTGGTGCTGCTGTGGTGGCGGGAAGTCAAGCACACACTTCATGGGCCGCAAGAGGAAAAACAGGTCGATGAAGGGTGGGATAAACCAGTGCTTATCAAGCCGAGTGGCCGCGACATCTCACACACGCACAGCTCAGAAACAGAAAACGCCCCTCAAGTTTCGCCCAGTTCACCGACACAATCACGCCAGGAAGGCAACTCGTGAAATCACCGTTAATCAGATTTCGCGTTATCGCCTACGTGGTTGGGGCATTTCTAATTGTATTGATGCTTATTGGCATGCCCCTCAAATATTTGGCTAAAGAACCGATCGTGGTAGATGCCATCGGCCCCGTGCACGGAATCTTGTACGTTGTCTACCTCTTGGCCGCTTTTGACCTCGCGCGGCGAGCCGGATGGCCCCTAAAACGCACCTTGCAAGTATCCGTAGCGGGCACTGTGCCCATCTATTCATTCTTCGTCGAACGCGGTGTGTCGAGAGAACTTCGATAGTCAGTGACCTGGGTTCTGCTGCCCGATGTAATACTCATAATGCCGCTGATATAGAAGCCGCGTCTTATGCCGGTTTCGTTTAACCGCCACAACCAGCGCGATCACTCCCCCGATAAGAAAGCCAAGACCGGGAAGCACAAACAATCCGGTAATGCCCGCGGTAAGCACCCAGAGATTGGCCCGCTCGCCCAACGCATAGCGATTTCGCTCGGACGTTCCATTGCACAGCAAGTCATAATCGCCATCACGTGGCACATCAAAGTGATAAATCGAACTCCATTTGCCTTGCGTGTATTCCGTGTCCACATCCGACAACTCAACGGCATCACCCGTGTCCACGCTGGTTACCGAGCAGAAATAATCAACACTGTATGAACGGTCTGTGTCCACATAGAGCGTGTATCTCTTGTCAGAGTCAAGTTCCACGACTTTCGTTTCCTCATCGTCGAACTTGATGTCAATATCAGGCAAGCTCGTCAACGCGACCACGAGTGTCACCACAGCGGCAATCAGGCTCAGCACAAAAATCGCCGCGGCGACGACGAACCAGCCGCGACCGGGCTTCAACTCTTTCGCTGAGATCTGAGGTTTGAACTGAGGCGCATACATGAACGTCAGCCTGCTCCATAATCGTCAACCGAGCCATGAAAATCGTCGTGTTTCGTCAAATTATTACGAACACATTCCTGTTAATCACCCCGGTACCTGGCATAGCGCGATCACTCCAGCAGCACTTGCAGAAGAACCTGTGCCTCGCTAATTTCCGGCCGTTTTGTTGCGGTGAGCAGCGTCAGCGAGCCGCTGTCACTGAGCTCGCGAAGATGCGCCAAGGCATTGGCTCGTTCTTTATCGTCAAGTTCGGTGCGGTAGCGCTCACTGAATTCTTCGAAAAGTTCCGGATCGTGGCCATACCATTTGCGCAGTTCAGTGGATGGCGCGATCTGTTTACACCACTCGGTGAGATGAGCATTGTCCTTGCTCATTCCCCGAGGCCAGACCCGATCGACGAGCACACGGGCGCCATCGTCTCGCGCCGGTTCCTCATAAATCCGACGCACCCGCACCGTTCTGTTCCGCGTCAACTCAATGCCCCCTACAAAGGTATTGAAAAGTTAGGGCCTCGGCCTAGGCGCCAGGTCTTCGTTAGCTGGCCCTTGGATAACCGTGCCGTCCGCCGCGAATCGTGAGCCATGGCACGGGCAATCCCAGGTAATATCGGCTTCGTTGAACTCCACCGTGCATCCCAGATGTGTGCAGGTCGCTGATACTGCATGTGATTCACCCTGGTTATCGGTATAAACAGCCACCTTGTCGCCCTCAACATCCACTACTCTTCCTTGCCCGGCAGGCACCGGCAGTTCGTCAGGCGTCTTGTGAATTTTGCTGCTCAGCGCAGTTTTCGCCGATCTGGCGTTTTCCAAGATGAATCGCTTCGCACTCGCCACCGGGGTAAGCCGATTGCTGTTGAAAGTCTTCGCCCACGGGTTTCCCTCGCCCATGATGGTGTCGCTAAGAATCATCGCCGCGGCCGTCGCGTTTGACAGGCCCCACTTGCGAAGGCCAGTTACTACATAAACGTGATGACTTGTGGGACTCATCAAGCCGACATACGGCAAGCCATCAAGTGGAACCCCGTCTTGAGTAGACCACCGGTAGCTCATGGCGGGAACCGCCAAGCGATCGCGGGCAAACTCCATCAGCGTTCGGTAGCGCTCACCAGCATTGCCGCGCTCAGAGACACGATGCCCCTCGCCGCCCACAAGCACATATGTCCGGCCGTCGATGTGTGTCGACAAAATTGAGCGCAGCGGGTCTTCGGCACTAATAAACGTTCCGTCGAGTAGCGTTCCGTCCACCACTCCAGCGATCAGATATGAGCGATGCGGGTGGCAGCGCGCGGCGAACAGACCTTTATCACCAAAAGGCACGTTGGTCGCCACAATGACATCGCGGGCCCGCACCGTGCCGTTTTCTGTCTTCACCACGCAGGGCTCACCGTCGGTGATATCCGTGACGCGGCTTTTCTCGAATACGTAACTCCCATCACCATGGATCGCGCTGGCCAGGCCCTGGAGATACTTGACCGAATGGATTTGCGCCTGGTCGTCGAAGCGAACAGCCGCTTTCACCTCAAACGGCAGCGGTACTTCGAGCGCGAATGAAGCTGGGAGACCTAGTTTCCCGGCCAAAACCGCCTCATTTAGAACGAGCTGCGTCGCTTCGTCAGTTTCGGCATAGGTGTAGTTGGCAACACGACGAAAGTCGCAGTCAATGTTGTGAGTAGCGACTATTTCGGCCACATAGTCAATCGCGGCCTGGTTGGCCTGCCCGTAAATACGGGCGGTGTTCTCCCCATGACTATTGTTTAGTTCGGTATAGATGAGCCGGTGCAATGACGTGATTTTACCGGTCGTGTGACCGGTGACCCCGGTACCCACCAGCGCGGCGTCAAGGACCGCGACGCTTTTTCCCGCTTGTTTGAGCGTCAGCGCAGCGGTCAACCCGGCGATCCCGCCACCAATGATCACGACGTCCAGCTCGAGATCGCGATCCAACGGCGGATATTTCGTCGTGCCCGCGGTCGCGATCCACAAGGAAACGGCCTCACCTGTGAGGTCTTCATATGCGGCGGCGTTCATCACTTTCCACCTTTCGATCACCAAGCCATTGCGATGCGCACACGGCAGGCCAGCTTTATGGTGAATCTTGGCTGGCTCTTGCACCCAGGTGTCAGCAAGTGGATTCACCTTCCTCTGGCGCGCAGCGTTGGAAATGAAATAACCATTTTTAGGGCGTGGCCAGAGCAATGCGACACGCGTTTTACCCGAAAAATACGAGCTTTAGCGCTGATTTCCTCTCATTGAGGAAGGCGAAAGCTTCGTAAGTTTTTGCATCGAATTCCGCCAGTGTTACCCGACACTGTGGTCATTGCCCGCTCACGTGAGATGCGTCTCGGCAGGCTGCCAATGCACTCGTGAAATCTGCCGGTAGATTGGCTTCAGTGCTGACCCGATTGTTGCGTGCACATTTGCGCCCTTATACCCAACCGATCGTTTTCATTATCGTTTTGCAGCTCATCCAAACGCTCGCGACTTTGTATTTGCCGGCTCAGAACGCCGACATTATTGACAACGGCGTGGTCACTGGCGACACCGGCTACATATTCAAAGTCGGCACCGCCATGATGGGCGTGACCCTTGTGCAAGTGATCTCCGCGATCGGCGCGGTTTATTTGGGCGCTCGTACAGCGATGGCCCTCGGACGTGACGTCCGGGCAGCGGTTTTTGATCGGGTACAAACTTTTTCCGCAAGAGAACTCGCACACTTCGGCGCGCCTTCTCTCATCACCCGGACCACAAACGACGTGCAACAAGTTCAAATGCTGGTGCTGATGAGCTTCACGCTGATGGTCACCGCGCCCATTATGTGCGTCGGCGGAATTGTGATGGCCCTCCAGCAAGACGTACCGCTGTCAGCGCTACTGATTCTCATCGTTCCAGTGCTCGGCATCACCCTGGCGATCCTGGTGCGTCGACTACGCCCACTGTTCCGCGGCATGCAAGAGCGGATCGACTCGGTGAACCGCGTACTGCGAGAACAGTTGGCTGGGCTTCGGGTGGTACGGGCGTTTGTGCGCGACACATACGAACAGCAACGATTCGGCACCGCCAACGATGATCTGATGGACGTTTCGTTGCGCGTCGGCAGGTTGACCGCACTAATGTTTCCACTGGTCATGGTCATTGTGAATGTCGCCAGTGTCGGCGTGCTTTGGTTCGGTGCCCACCGGATCGAGGCCGGAGATATGCAAGTCGGCGCGCTCACCGCATTCTTGAGCTACCTCATGCAGATTTTGATGGCAGTCATGATGGCGACCTTCATGTTCATGATGGTTCCACGTGCTGAAGTATGCGCCGAACGCATCCAAGAAGTGCTAGACACCGAAAGCAGCGTTACTCCCCCTCGCGAACATGTCAGCCCCAAGCGGGTTCAAGGAGTGGTGGAACTTGACGCGGTGAGTTTCCGATATCCAGGTGCACAAGCCTGCGTCTTGGAGGAACTGAGCCTGAATGCCCATCCAGGTCAAACAACAGCGATCATAGGCAGCACTGGCAGCGGAAAAACCACCTTGATCGGCTTGATCCCGCGACTGTTTGACGCGACCTCAGGCTCGGTGCGGCTTGACGGAGTCGACATCCGAGATTTGGATCCCGCTCTCATTCCGAAAATGGTGGGCATAGTTCCCCAACGCCCCTACTTGTTTAGTGGCACGGTGGCCTCGAACCTGCGCTATGGAAATCCCGAGGCCACCGATGCCGAGCTATGGCGCGCGCTGGAAATCGCTCAAGCCCGTGACTTCGTGGAGAAGTTGCCGGAGCAACTGGACGCCCCGATTTCACAAGGCGGCAGTAACGTCTCTGGTGGACAGCGTCAACGACTCGCGATCGCCCGAGTGCTGGTCCAACAACCAAAAATCTATCTCTTCGACGACTCCTTCTCAGCATTGGATTACGCGACCGATGCGGCGTTGCGCGCGGCATTGAATAGGGAAATCGCTGACGCGACGGTGATCATCGTGGCGCAGCGGGTAAGCACCATCCGCAATGCCGCGCACATTGTCGTCCTTGATGAAGGCAAAATCGTGGGTTCTGGCACCCACTCCGAACTAATGAGCGTTAACGACACCTATAAAGAAATAGTGCTGTCTCAACTGAGTGAAGCGGAGGCTGCGGCATGAGCGCGCCCACCCAACGACGTGGCCCAGCCCCGGCCACGGGCATAGCCAGATTCATGGGCGGGCAACCCACCGAGAAGCCGCTCAACTTCAAAAAATCCGGCGTCCGCCTTTTGGGTTTGCTACGCCCAGATCGCGGATTGATCAGCATTATTGTGATCCTGGGAATCGCCAGCATCGCACTCTCAGTTATCGCCCCGCTGGTATTGGGACACGCGACGGACCTGGTGTTCGCGGGATATATCGGCGAACAACTCCCCGAAGGTTTGAGTAAAGCCGAAGCCATCACCTATCTGCGAGATAACAACCAAAGCGAGCTCGCCAAACTTGTCGGGCCAATTGATGTGATCCCCGGTCAGGGCATTGATTTCACCGCCGTTGGCAAAGTGTTGCTGTGGGTGCTCGCGTTGTACCTTCTCTCGAGCTTGTTCGGCGTATTCCAAGGAAGGCTGGCCGCCCGAGTCGTACAGCACACGGTGTGGCGGCTTCGTCGCGATGTGCAAGCCAAACTTTCGCGCTTGCCACTTCGGTATTTCGACAAACAAGCACGCGGTGAAGTGCTGAGTCGCGTCACGAACGACATCGACAACATCGCGCAAACCTTGCAGCAAACGCTAAGCCAGATCGTCACATCGCTGCTCACCGTCATCGGTGTTCTCTCGATGATGTTTTGGATATCGCCGCTACTGGCGCTGATCGCATTCATCACCGTGCCCGTGTCGGTGGTGGTGGCCACCGCTGTAGGGAAACGAGCGCAACCGCAATTCGTCACCCAGTGGAAAACGACCGGCACACTCAACGCGCATATCGAGGAGATGTATACCGGCCACGCGTTGGTGAAAGTGTTCGGCCGCGAACATGAAGCCGCCGAGAAATTTCGCGAGGAAAACGAAAAGCTGTACGCCTCAAGTCAGAAAGCACAATTCATTTCTGGCCTTATTCAGCCAGCGATGATGTTTATTGGCAACCTGAATTATGTGTTGGTAGCCGTGGTCGGTGGGCTCAGAGTCGCCTCGGGCGCGCTCACATTGGGCGAGGTTCAAGCGTTCATCCAATACTCGCGACAATTCAGCCAGCCATTGACCCAAGTGGCAAGCATGGCCAATCTTGTGCAATCGGGCATCGCCTCGGCAGAGCGCGTCTTTGAGTTGCTTGACGCACAAGAACAAGACCCCGATCCCGTTCACCCCGCACACCCCAACCCCTTGCGTGGTCACGTCGCTTTCGAGAACGTGTCATTCCGGTATGAGCTTGATAAGCCACTCATCGACGAGCTTTCATTGACTGTCGAGCCGGGCCACACGGTTGCGATTGTGGGTCCCACCGGCGCGGGTAAGACCACATTGGTGAACTTGCTGATGCGTTTCTACGACGTCAATTCTGGGTGTATCACCCTTGACGGCGTGGATATCGCGACGATGAATCGGGAAGAGCTGCGTTCAGATATTGGCATGGTCTTGCAGGACACCTGGCTCTTTGGTGGAACTATCGCCGAAAACATCGCTTACGGGGCGCGCAATGCTAGCCAAGCACAGATTGAGGAAGCGGCGGTAGCCGCGCATGTGGATCGCTTTGTCCGCACCTTGCCCGATGGCTACGACACGATCATCAATGAGGAAGCGACAAATATTAGCGCTGGCGAAAAACAGCTGATCACCATAGCGCGGGCCTTTTTGGCGCAACCAACCATTTTGGTGCTTGATGAAGCGACGAGCTCGGTGGATACCCGCACCGAGGTGCTCATTCAGCGAGCGATGACCCGGCTACGGGCGGGGCGCACAAGTTTTGTGATCGCGCACCGATTGTCAACGATCCGGGACGCGGACGTGATTTTGGTGATGGAAGACGGAAGCATTGTTGAGCAGGGCACTCATCAGGGTTTGCTCGCCGCTGACGGGGCATATGCGCGGCTGTATGCCGCGCAATTCGCCGAACCGGCCGCTCCAGTTGTTTAGAGCGTGGCCATGATCTTCTCGGGCTTGCCCGGAACTGTGTCGGGCTTTCCCTCGTTCCACGTGTGGTCGTACACCTTGACGGTGCCAATGAAGCGACGCAGCAACTTGACCCATGGGGACCATTGCGCTGGCTGCGCGAGTTGAAGAGTCACTGCCCGCTCGATGTTGTCGAACACATCGTTGATCCATGCGTTATGCAGGTGGCGGCCGACAAGTTGGTAACGGAAATATTCTTTCCCGTGCAATGGCATGTCCAGCACGTAACTCACCTTGGTGTGGTCACGCTGCTGTTCCATGACAAAACCAAATTCGGATTTGCCGTCAACAGACTTGAACATGAGACGACGGCCAGGTTCGACCGTCTTCACGATGTAGTTGAACGGCCCGTGGCCCGCAGGTGCGTTGGGGATGAACCCGCTGGGCGCACGGAAGCCGCCCCAGGCGTCGGGGAAAACGCCGTTCCCTTCATAGGGGGCACTTGAGATCAACTCGTAGGGCACGTTCGTCAGCAATTCCCACACATGGTGTGGAGCTGTGGGCAAAATGCGGCTATGCCGATTCTGGACCATGACGACCCCCTTTAGGTTGATGTGTTCAAGTATGGAAGATGGCGCTGGCGTGGCGCTGACAGGCCAGTGCGGCATAAGCTAGACAAAACCGCAGGTCACAACCGGTATTTACAGGGAAGTGCGGGTAAGTGCGGGTTAGCTACGGAGGAAACCCGTAGTCCCATATCCCCTGCAAATGTGGCGAACGAGACGAAACTAGTGAGGCTAAATGGTCGAAAAGCCCCAATCGAAGCGACCGGTGGGACCATTGGTGCGCCAGTTTCGCAAGCGGGCAGGCCTAACTCAGCAAGAGCTTGCTGACCTTGCTGGGTTCAGCGTTGCGAGTCTCCGCGACCTGGAACAAGGTCGGGTGACTCAACCACGAGCTAACACTCTACGACGCCTGGCCGAAGCACTCGAATTGCCTCCCCAAGAAACCGACTATTTGGTACATAACCCTGCTAGCAACGCTCCACATTACGGACTTCGCGTCGAAGTTCTAGGCCCATTGCGATTGCGGATCGGCAACGAAAACATCGTGCCGAGTTCACAAATTCAACAGGCGCTGCTCGGCGCACTCGCACTCTCCCCCAACACTCCAGTACGCCAAGACGCATTGGTTGAATTCGCATGGGGACTACACCCCCCGGAAAATGCCGTCGAACTGCTACACACGCATATTTCGCGCCTGCGCAGACGCCTACAAACCGCAGTATCAAACGGCGATATTCACATCACGACGGTGCAAAACGGTTACCAAATTTCCGTAGCCCAAGACCACAGCGACGTGCTCGATTTTCGGGCGCTGGCTCGACAAGCCCGGCATCTTCGGCACCGCGGCGAACTAGAACCAGCACGCACCTCATACGCCCGCGCCATGAAACTGTGGCGCGGTGAACCACTCGCGGAACTTCCCTCACTCGCCACAAATCCTCTTGTTTCCGCCCTCATTCGTGAACGCCAAAACCTGATCGTGGAATACGCCAGCGTGGCCGCCGAACTCGGGAAAAACGAAGAAGTAATCGCCCGCCTACAACTCGAAGCGACCGAAGATCCACTGCATGAAGCAATTCACAGCGCCCTCATGATCGCGCTGGCCTCCACTGGCGAACAAGCCGCCGCCCTCAAAGTGTTCGACGGCATTCGCCACCGACTCACCGACGAACTCGGCACCGACCCAGGTGCCGAACTACGCGAGGCGCACCGACGCATCCTGCGACACGAGATACACCGCCCCGAATTCGTGCCCGTCAGCGCACACCGACAACTGCCACCTGACATAGGAGACTTCAGCGGCCGGGAAGCTGAGCTCCGTGCCCTGCACGACAGGTTGCCCATCACCACAGACGGCAGCACAGCTGTGGTCATATCTTCCATCGAAGGCATGGGCGGAGTGGGAAAAACCCGGCTCGCCGTGCACCTAGCACATCAACTACTCGCCGACGGCAGATACGCGGACCATCAGCTATACGTAGATCTGCTCGGCCACTCAGATCAACCACCCGCTGATCCAACCGAAGTGTTGGCCTCCTTCCTACGACTCCTTGGCGTGCCCGGCGGTCAAATTCCACACAGTCTTGACGAGCGCTCGGCGCTCTATCGCGACCGGCTTTACGGGAAAAACGCGATGGTGCTGCTCGACAACGCCGCAAACGAAAACCAAGTCACGCCGCTACTACCCGCCAGCCCGGCGAACTTGGTGCTGATAACAAGCCGCCGCACACTTGCCCTCGATGGCGCCCACGCGCTGCCTCTGGACGTGTTCACCGCGGCCGAAGCCGAAAATCTGTTGAACCAAGTGGTGGGGCCAGAGCGGGTGCAAGCCGACCCAACGGCCACCAGACGTGTCATAGACCTATGTGGCCGGTTGCCGCTCGCGGTCGCTCTCGCCGCACGAAGGCTACGTTCCCGATCAACCTGGGGCTTCGCCGATCTGGCGAATCGGCTAGAAGAAACCGGGGATCGGCTCAGCGAACTTGCGGCGGGCAGCCGACAACTGCAAGCCGTACTGGATCTGTCCTATCAGGCCCTTGATGGCAGTGAACAGCAACTTTTCCGGCTTCTGGGCCTGCACCCAGGCGAAGATTTCACCGCTGCCTCAACCGCCGCCCTGACAGCTATGGCTCCTGGGAAAACCCGGCGGATGCTCGACCGTCTTCTGGACGAACATTTGTTGATGATGGTCCCAGGAGATCGATACCGGTTGCATGATCTATTGGCGGAGTATGCGCGCAACCTTGCTATGCGCCAAGAGGACGCCGAGACACGCGCTCAGGCCACCCGGCGGTTGCTCGACTACTACCTACACACAACGGCACGAGCCGCAGCCAAACTTCAACCCGGTCGGCTCAGTCTGGAGCTCGCTGGAAACGCGCCAGCCAACGAGAGGCAGATGCTGACCCCACAAGATGCTGATCGCTGGCTAGAGGACGAGCGAGCCTCACTGAGTGCCGCTGTTTCTGTTGCGGCGGAACAAGGCTTCCCGCAACATGCCTGGCAGCTCGCGGCATCGCTACAGGGCTACCTGTCGCTACATGGCTACATCGAGGACTGGGAACGCACACACGAAAAAGCACTTAGTGCGGCCCAAGCCAGCAAAGACCTGGTAGGCGAATCAATTATCAGAACGTACCTCGGCGGCGCCTACATGTTTCAAAACAAGGGCGCACAAGCCATCGAACAACTTTCGTTGAGTCTGGATCTCCATCGGGAAACGGGCAACACGAGCATGCAAATCAGCGCGTTGGGCTGGCTCAGCTACACAAGTCAACGACTTGGGCGTTTCGCACCAGCATTGGACTACGCGCAACAGGCCGCGATCCTGTGCCGGGACAAACAAGACCCATATCGCGAAGGAGTCATGCGCGATCACGCTGGGCTATTGCTAGTGACACTGGGGCGTTTTGATGAAGCCATCGATAGCTTCGAGCAAGCTTTCGTCCTCTTTCAACGCGGCGAGGACCGCAATGGGGAAAGCCACGCGCTGGCCGATATTGGCGACGCGTACCGGCGTCTCGGACAATTCGAGAAAGCTTTTGAATACCTAGAGAACGCGCTGAGCACGACTGTGGAACGCAAACTGGTACCGCACGAGGCATACGCACGGCACCGGTTGGGTGTTGCCCGTCGGGAAGTCGGCGAACTGGACGAGGCGCTCGCCGAACTCACCGAGTCCCTGCACATTGTGCGCATTCACGGCGCATTGGTAACCGAAAGTGAAGTGCTCATTGATCTGGCGGCCGTATACCGGGAAACACACGAGCTTGGAACGGCATTGGAGTTGCTAGAGGAAAGTTTGGCGTTGGCCCGCAAGACCGGGCAACGGTTTCAGGAGGCTAGAGCTCTCGATGGGCTGGCTAGGGTCAACCACGCCCGGGGCCAGGTCGCGCTCTCGGACACGCAGTGGACCCAAGCGCACGATATCTTCGTAGAGCTAGATGTCCCGGAAGCAAAGCGCGGCCCATTGGCCTCATAGCTTGCTCACAAGGGGGGGGCACGCGGGCGATGAGGAAACGGCAGGTGAGCGGTGCCAAGGCAGGATCAACTGACACTTCGGTTGCCTTCGCCTGTGCAACGGCTCAACGATGAGCGGTTTAAGCCAAGCGGCATAGAACTCTTTTTGAAGCGCGACGATTTAATTAACCCGGAAATCCCGGGGAACAAGTGGCGAAAACTCGTTTATAACTTAGCCGCCGCGCAGAAAGAACAGCACTCCACATTGTTGACATTTGGCGGCGCGTATTCCAATCACATTCGCGCCACCGCAGCAGCGGGGTATTACCACGGGATGACCACGATCGGTGTCATCCGCGGCGAGGAGCACAAACCTCTCAATGACTCTCTACAACAAGCCGTCAACTACGGAATGCGTTTGGTCTATATAGACCGGACAACTTACCGCCATAAAACAGACCTGGCGTTCATTAACGGACTGCACGAGAAGTTTGGCGATTTTTACCTCCTGCCCGAAGGCGGTAGCAACTCCCTTGCGGTACGTGGCTGCGCGGAGATTGTCGCCGAACTCGATGAGCCGTTTGACGTGATCGCTAGCGCTTGCGGCACAGGCGCGACGTTAGCGGGCATCGCGAGCGCGCTGAGCCCACATCAGCGAGCCCTAGGATTTTCCGCGCTGAAAGGTGGCACGTTTCTCAACGATGCGGTGTCCGCTTTTCATGATCGTTCACTTAGTAACTGGTCGATTGAAACCCGATATCACTTTGGTGGCTTCGCTCGGCGCACTCCGCGATTGGACGCGTTCATCGCCGATTTCTATGCTCGGCATGAAATCGCATTGGAATGGGTGTATGTCGCGAAAATGATGTATGGGCTTTTCGATCTAGCGGCCCAAGGTTCACTGCCCGCCGGGTCTCGCGTCCTGGCCGTAGTGACGGGCTGATCTGACACGTCGACCGCCTTCGTGTCGCGCGAGATCAGCCATCCGTTAAGCCCTAATCTGTATCTGGATACGGCGTGGCGCGCTTGGCATGTTCGAACACATGTTCTATGGTTCGGCAATGCAAATTGAAGACATGATCCTTACTCAAATCATTAAAACCGCACATCAGGGCGCCGTCACCGGCGCCAACCCCGTCCCCGAGCTGCAAGCCATAGCTGCTGGTCGAATCGATTTGCTTAGCGCGGCCGCTCGACAGCTCGCGTCGGCCCCTGGCGCAGAAGACGCCCATGTTCGTCGCAGAGCCGTCAATCTTCTTGCCATCGCCAGCCGCACGGCATAGCAATTAAGCGTGGCGAGTCTTTTTCCCGATTGGGTGGATGCACATGGTTCGCATCCACCCAAGAATCGGCACTTTCCAATAAGGATGTGATCCTATGCGGCCCCGCGGACACAGAGCTCCAGATTCGTCATTATGAAGACCATGAGTCACCAGGAGCATCAGCTGGTGGATTGGAATGACGTTGGCTTAGCAACGCTGGCTGATTGGCTTCCACCCCGCAGCAGCATCACTGTGTGTTATTGGATCGGGCCGCATTTGATGGCTGCTCGCCCCATGTCTGTTGAAAGAATTGATTCACGCGGTGGCGAACTGCGGGCATGGCTCACTCCAGGAACAAAATGTCGGGCGATAAAAACTCACCATGACGGAAAGCCACATCTGTGGAACCAGGAAGACATCTCCAGCCCCAGTCAAGATGACGAATGGATCGGCTCGCATGTAGCTTTCCAATTCCCTTTGAATGAAGCCGGTTACACCAGAGCAAAGCTGCGCCCTGGGCCCGCTGGCTCCCGAGCTCGAGTTCGGGAGTATTACCACGATATTGGCGCGATTGTCGGATGGTCAGCTCATCTACACGACGGCGCGGTGGTGCCCTGGGCAGGCAATCGCACAGATGAAGTACTCACACCACACACCTATGCGGGACATGCGTCATTCGCACTTCATGTTCAGGACTAAGAGGCTGATGTCCTGAAAGTCGCGCGTAGAAAAAACCAGTGGGAGCCTCGCGCGCAACTAAAAGACGTGTGGAGGGATGCCATAGATTCCTCCGTTTTTCGCACCTTCTACACACCAGTCGCCGAAAATCGGGATGGCAGTCTCATGACTGGCTTGCCCACATCGTTGGGACCACGTATTGGCGAAGCACTGATCGATCTGTATTTCGCGTATGAATGGCAGCTCACTCCATTTGATGATTGGGCCGCCGACATGATTGTTCCTTCTCCCCAAGAGGCGCCATCTTTACCTAGACCGGAGCTGCATGAGAATTTGCGGGTAGGGGCGCTCAGCTGGGAGCACACATACGAGCGAATCCCGGCCGGACCGCGTTGGACCTTGGATCAGGCACGGGCCGCTATCCGCCAAGGGGCCGCCGGAAGCCTTGCCGACTACCGACGTGCCCGAGCGGCCGCGCGAGAAGTATTTGCAAATCTAGAGCCACCATCGCAGGCCGAATTGGCCCGCATCGTGCGGGACGTGAACACTTGGCCAATGAATCCAGCACACACACATCCGCCACGACCGCATGTGCGGGGGCGGCCACTACCGTCGCTTGCGCATGTTCAGCGGGCCGGGATTGAACTTATTCGCCGACTAGGCCAGCGTTAATGTGTTTTCGGATGCCGATCTGACATGGAACGGGTTGCTTTCTTCGCACTTCGTTGCGCCTTGTCGATCTTATCGGCAT
Organism: Mycobacteriales bacterium; assembly: GCA_013362805.1. Classification (GTDB taxonomy): domain Bacteria; phylum Actinomycetota; class Actinomycetes; order Mycobacteriales; family QHCE01; genus JABFVL01. The sequence goes on from JABFVL010000093.1 coordinate 15,500, forward strand.
GCCGCCCTTTCGTCGCTTTATCAACCATATCGCCGAGCTTATCGATACCTTGATCGACTTTGTCCGGATTCTTCTTAATGAACGCTTTAGCCTTATCCAAGAAACCCACAGCTACATCCCTTTCGACGTTCCCATACCCCACCAACGCTACCGACGCCGACGGGACGACGGCAAAACCGCACCAATACTCCACCGCCGCGAACCTGGCTCCCCGCCGCGTCGAGAAATCGGCGGCCGCAACTCACGGATTTGAGTTTGTGCGCATCGTTTAGAAAGCAACGGCACTGAGCCAGGCCCCTCAACAAGGTTCTTCTGAGGATCCGAAAAAAGTTCTGGCACATGACAAGGATGCCCCGCGCCAACCAGATACAGCATCGCTACGCCTGGATTGGCAAAAATCGCGTGCCGAAATTTTGGCCCCCGCAACAGCTTGGGGCTCAGAAGCACATGTCCCGTGTCGACAATCCGACGATGTTCAACTTCCGTCAAAATCTGTTCTAGGCGTTCGTTTCCCGCGAATTGTTCTCTCACCGCGCGATGGGACTCAAGATTTTGTGCACCATGCGCCCGTTGAACCGCATCATGGAAATGATCGAGTTCACGAACTCCCCGCACGCTTGCTTGCAGCATGATGCCCGGTGACATGTCCTTGATCTTGGCGCTATCGAGCGCATCATAGTCCAGCTCGTGAAAATCCCACGCCGGCCTGCCCGTCAAAGCGAGCTCAATGCCTTTACTTTGAAGATCACGTCGCAGTGCCGTCAGAAACAACTGCGTTTGTTCATCCAGCGGCGGTGAGCCCTTCATGCGCACACACCCATTCTTTGCCCGCAACGGCAATAGAAAACATCACCACTGACACCCACTGGTGTCACGAGCAGGATCGTAGCGATGTCACTTCACCAAGGTGGAGCCCAGCTGCGATCGACGCGATGCATCAAGCAGCCACGACCCACTAATTGTGGGCCCCAAGTAACAAGAAGTGTTGTGTTCTTGGGGATTTGCCCGCGGACTGGGACCGCACGCTATTCGCTCTCTCCTGCACCGCCAATCAGGACATTC
>JABFVL010000089.1 GCA_013362805.1 Mycobacteriales bacterium
GGGAAGTCCGCACTCCGCAGTGCGGACTTCCCAACGGAGGGTTGGCGCTGCTAGCAGCGAGAATGTGTGCTGAACTCCGCACTGGGCGCGTGTGGAGTTTGCGCAAAGAGCCGGGTGTGATGGGTAAATAGGCTGTTGACATCGGTGAAGCGATTTAGCTTAAGTAATTACTCAGCTCAGCCGCTGAGATGGAATGAGTGCTTATTTGACCGCCGAATTACGTATTTGACCAGGTCGAAGGTTTGTGCCCGTGTCAACGGTTAGCTGACCTGTCGTATGGGTCTGCTTAGATCGAGTGACGCGACGCTGACGGAGACCGCATGGGCGGCCCGGCTTACCAGATGGAGACATAATGAGTGGGGCCAGCAAGGGGAACACACAGCCTTCCGCACAGGCGATGGCTGATAGCCACGATCTGATCCGGGTCCATGGCGCGCGTGTAAACAACCTCAAAGATGTCAGTGTTGAGCTGCCAAAGCGTCGTCTTACTGTTTTTACCGGCGTCTCTGGTTCGGGCAAAAGCTCGCTGGTGTTTGGCACAATCGCCGCGGAGTCACAGCGGTTGATCAACGAGACATACAGTGCTTTCGTGCAGGGCTTCATGCCGACTCTTGCCCGACCCGAGGTCGATTTTCTTGCAGGTTTGACCACTGCGATCGTGGTTGATCAGGAGCGGATGGGTTCTAATCCTCGCTCCACGGTCGGCACTGCTACCGACGCTAACGCGATGTTGCGCATCTTGTTCAGCCGGCTTGGCAAGCCACACATCGGGCCGCCGAACGCGTACTCATTCAATGTCCCGTCGGTCAAAGCGAGCGGTGCCATCACTGTTGAGCGGGGCGGCAAAACCAAGGCTGAGAAAGCGACCTTCACGCGTCTTGGGGGCATGTGCCCGCGCTGTGAAGGCATGGGCTCGGTCACTGATTTCGATTTGAACGCGTTGTATGACGACAGATTGTCGCTCAATGAAGGCGCGTTGACCATTCCTGGCTACACCATGGACGGCTGGTACGGCCGTATTTTCCGCGGCAGCGGTTTTTTCGACCCAGACAAGCCGCTCGGCAAATTCAACAAAAAAGAACTACACGACCTGCTCTATAAAGAACCAACCAAGATCAAGGTCGAAGGTATCAACCTGACATATGAGGGGCTGATCCCAAAGATCCAAAAGTCGTTCCTGTCCAAAGACGTTGATGCGTTGCAGCCCCATATTCGCGCCTTCGTGGATCGGGCCGTCACGTTCACGACGTGCCCCGAATGTGATGGCACTCGGCTTAGTGCCGAAGCTCGATCGTCGAAGATCAACGGCAAAAACATCGCCGATGTGTGTTCGATGCAAATCAGCGATCTCGCCGAGTGGGTTCGGAAATTGAAAGAACCATCAGTTGCGCCGCTTCTGACTGGATTGCAGCACCTCCTCGACTCCTTCGCCGAAATTGGGCTGGGTTATCTTTCGCTCGATCGCCCGGCGGGCACTCTTTCGGGTGGGGAAGCTCAGCGCACCAAAATGATCCGCCACCTTGGTTCATCGCTGACCGACGTCACATATGTGTTTGATGAGCCCACCATTGGGCTGCACCCCCATGACATCGCGCGGATGAATGACCTGCTGCTACAGCTGCGAGACAAAGGCAACACGGTTCTTGTGGTGGAGCACAAACCAGAGGCCATCGCCATCGCCGATCACATCGTGGACCTTGGTCCTGGAGCGGGAACAGGCGGCGGCACGATTTGCTTCGAAGGCACAGTGGAAGGGCTGCGGGCCAGCGACACAACAACGGGCCGTCATCTTGATGATCGAGCGGCGTTGAAGAAGTCGGTGCGTGCTTCAACTGAAACGTTGGAGATCCGTCACGCGTCCACGCACAACTTGCGTGACGTGAACGTCGACATTCCTCTCGGTGTGCTCTGCGTGGTCACCGGTGTCGCGGGCTCCGGCAAGAGCTCGCTGATTCATGGCTCCGTGGCAGATGTCGAGGGCGTGGTGATCATCGACCAAGGCGCGATCCGTGGCTCACGACGCAGCAACCCGGCCACCTACACTGGTTTGCTTGACCCGATCCGCAAAGCGTTCGCTAAAGCCAACGGGGTGAAGCCAGGGCTGTTCAGTTCCAACTCTGAAGGTGCATGCCCCACCTGCAACGGTGCCGGGGTTATTTACACAGAGCTTGGGGTGATGGCAACTGTCGAATCCACCTGCGAAGAGTGTGAGGGCAAACGGTTCCAAGCCGCGGTGCTGGATTACACCTTGGGCGGCCGGAACATCGCCGAGGTGCTCGCGATGTCGGTAACGGAAGCCGAGGAGTTTTTCGGTTCTGGTGACGGTAAGGTCCCCGCGGCGCACAAGATATTGGATCGGTTGACGGACGTCGGTCTTGGTTATCTCACCTTGGGTCAGCCGCTAACCACCTTGTCTGGTGGCGAGCGGCAGCGGCTTAAATTGGCTGTCCAAATGGCTGAAAAGGGCGATGTTTATGTTCTTGATGAGCCGACGACCGGTTTGCACTTGGCTGACGTCGAGCAGCTACTTGGCTTGCTAGATCGGCTAGTCGACTCGGGTAAATCGGTCATTGTCATTGAGCATCACCAAGCCGTGATGGCGCATGGTGACTGGATCATCGACCTTGGGCCAGGCGCTGGTCACGATGGCGGCAAGATCGTTTTCGAGGGCACCCCAGCGGATCTAGTAGCGGCTCGTTCCACTCTTACCGGTGAACATCTCGCCGCCTATGTCGGCAACTAGCTGGTCGTGATCATCGGCGAAAGTGGTGGCGTCGCCGGTCAGAATCGGTCAACACCGCCTGAAAGTCACCTAAAGTGACCAGCATGGATATCACCATTCACTGGACCTTTTTGCCACAAATCGATCCAGAGGCCTCATTGGCTTTTTATCGAGACGCCCTAGGGTTCGAGGTTCGTAACAACATCGGATCCGGGGCGGCGCGCTGGATTACGGTGGGTCCCGTGGGACAGCCCGATATGTCCATCGTGCTGGAACCGCCAGCAATGGATCCGGGCCTTACCGATGAGGAACGTGCCACGATCCGGGAGCTGATCGCAAAAGGCAGCTACGCCCGAATCACCTTGGCCAGCTCCGATCTTGACAATGTGTTCGCGCGGCTCAAGGCCAGCGGCGCTGAGATCGTGCAAGAGCCGACCGACCAGCCCTATGGAGTGCGGGACTGTGCGTTTCGTGACCCAGCGGGCAACTTGGTTCGCATCAACGAACGCAGCTGACTTGCCGGATCCGCATCTTCGTCATGGGTATACATCGCGTTGGGTGCCGTAATGCCAGCCCTCTTCAAGTAGGTCACGCACGGCTGGATATTCGCGGGCGTACCGGCGGGAGTGCGGGAAGCGTAGACGCATGCCAAACCAACCAAACTGGATGACAATCCAGCCCAGCAACGCCATAGCGATCACAAGACCTGAGACAACAACACTCGCGGTGACGAGATAGCCGCGTGCTGCCGAACCAGCTGGCGGCGAGGTGAGCCAGCCCTCTTCATACATGCCGCCGATGATCACTGCCAGTGCTAGCACAGACGCTGGCACACCGGGAATCAGTCGTCGCTGAATAGAGTGCCCTTTATGGCATTGGTGACATCGCGGAACGAGGATTTCGGTCTGGGTCGACCGTATCCATATCGCGATAAGTAGGTGGGTATATCGAACGTCTCGCACTAATCCGACTACAAGACCGCTCTTTTTATTCGCGGTTTGACCACAAAACCAACAGGGTTCAGGCTCTAACATCATCCCCACTTTGACGTGTGATGTCGTGGTCTCAGCGTACCGATTCGGCGGCCTTTAAAAAGGCGCTTCTACATGAAGCCCGATCTGTCGAACGACTTCAAGACGGTGTTCGCCACCCATGGCGAATCCCCACTAAGACTGATCGAAAAACGATGCTTAATTTCACGTTGATGCGTGTCGTGGCCGACAACACGGTAAGTCACCTGCTCGGGCTGGTGGTTGCCAAAGGTAGGCTCTGCGCATGTTGTTGAACGACGGAACAATTCTGGCCGAGATCGAAAAAGAGCGGCTCAAGCTCGACCCATACGAGCCGGCGCTTATTCAACCGTCCAGCATTGATGTGCGCTTGGATCGCTGGTTTCGGGTCTTCAACAACTCGAAGTACACGCACATTGATCCGGCCCAGCAGCAAGACGATTTGACGTCGTTGATCGAAACGAAAAGCGAAGAGCCTTTCGTTTTGCACCCCGGCGAGTTTGTATTGGCGTCAACTCTCGAAGTGGTGACATTGCCGGATGACTTGGCGGGCCGGCTCGAAGGCAAGTCGAGTTTGGGGCGTCTTGGGTTGTTGACGCACTCCACCGCTGGATTCATCGACCCCGGGTTTTCGGGGCATGTCACCTTGGAACTATCCAATGTGGCTAACTTGCCGATCACGTTGTGGCCAGGCATGAAAATCGGACAGCTCTGCATTTTCCGTCTTGAAGCTCCCGCCCATCACCCGTACGGTTCATCGGTGTACGGCTCCCGTTACCAAGACCAGCGCGGCCCGACCCCTTCTCGTTCTTGGCGCAACTGGCGCACCTGGCCGACCGACTAAAGCTACCTCGTTGGCAGAACTCTTCTCGGGTTGACATCTGGTGCGTCCGGGCTGATGACTACCCCGTGAAAACGCTTATTTCCATCGTGCTGTATGCCTTTTTGAGTAGTGGTAATTCCCTCGGAGGCGGTGAGCGTTAGCGCTTCACGCAATGTTTTTGGCGTTACGCCTAGTCCTTCCGCCAGCGCCAAGGTCGTACCCAGAAATGGCCTTGTCCCAGGTGCAATGCCCTCGGCGGTGTGTTGGGCCCGATGTTGGTTAGCGATGATGGCGAGTGCCGCCGCGATTTGTCGATGTTTTCCGGCGGATTCCCATTGGCTCCCGAGTCCGTCGATTGCCGTATTGATCAGGCCAATTGCGGCTGCTAGGTGTTGCGCATCCTGCTCAGCGGACGCGGTTTGTAGCGTGGCTAGGTTGAGTGCTTGAAGGCTGGATGTGGGCAGCGTTATGGCGTGGTCGTCTCGTTGCTCGAGGATATCTGGCGCGTGGGCAGCGGGGACGCGCATTTCGTTGGGCGTGGATTTTGCTCTTTCGATGTGAATGTAACTGCGCGCTGTTCTATCTTCGGATTCTTTGCGGGCGTAGCCCTGTTCGCGCAAAATCGCGTAGGCGCCAATAACAGCGTTCTCACTCATTCCAGTTGTTGAACGGAGGGCCTTCTGGGAAGGCAGATAGACATTCTGCTCGAGCTCGGCCACTGCGTATTCGGCGATTGCCGCGGCCAAATGTTGGGCGACGCTGACACCTGGGGAACGTTGAGGCCCGTTGCTCAGCTGGTCGGCGATCGCTGTGGCGATGTCTTGCTCGGTCAAACCGTATTGCTCGTTGAACCGCTGCCGTTCTTGTATTTCTCGGCGCGCGGCCTGCACTCGCGCTGGCGCTCGGTCATAAAAACGACCGCGGCCCGTGGCGGTAACTAGTTTGAGATGTGCCAGTTGTCGAAGGGCGTAGACGCTCTCACCGTCGGTAATAGTCTGACCGACAACTTTTTTGAGTCTTTCCGGCGAAATCCCCTCAGATATTTCGAGTTGGCCATCAGAAATTTTTCGGTTGATTTCCCGAGCAAGAGGAATCAAGCCGGGAGGATCACGTAGCTCTACGTCCTCATGAACAACCCAAACATCTGGCTTTGCCAAGCGAATTCGTGGTCCTTCTGGATCTTCAGCGAGCCGCGTCAAGATCGCGTGTGCTTGCGATGGCTTGATATTCACTTTGTGTGCGATGTCCTCGACATGCGGTAGGTGTATGCCCGCGGGCCAATGGCCGGTGTCGATATGCGCACGTAGCACGGATTCGGCCCAGTAGGTGTAGCCCGTGGCTTCGGTTCCATGATCACCGGCTGGCTTCCCTGGGCCAGGCAATTTAGTCATCCAGCTACCTGTTGGCTGGTCATGCAAAAAGGTTCCGTTGCGAATTTGATCCGGACTGGGGCCATTCTCAAAATCTGCGACTGTGGTGTAGTTTTTGTCGATTTTTATCCAGCCAGCCGTTTCAAGTACGTCCACGATGCGATTGACTCGTGAACCACCGATGCGCAGAACTCCCCGCAGTCGATTCTGCGCGGGAAATGGGTCTCCTGGCTCGGCTGTCTGAGCGATGGCCTCTGCCAGTCTCGCAGCTTCGTGTAGAACCGATCCGGGTTGCGAGTCCCAGAGCAAAGCTTCGAGATCTTGTGCGATTTCCTCACGGCGTTCGGAGCCTTGCCGCTTCTTCCGCGGAGGAACGGTTATGCGGGACTCTTCCGGGAAATTGTCAGCAAACTCATTTATTATTCGCAGCTGTTCGTCCGTGGGCGCGGCCAAAATAGTCGAGCCTTGAAATCCCCGGGCTAGGTAGATCAACCCGAGATCACGAAGGATTCCTAATGCATGGGTAACGCCGGTGACCGTGCCGTGATGGGATTCTTCGAACCACTTTTGGCTGGGCAGTCGGCCGCCAGGTGGCAGCTGGCGCAAAACTTCAGCGGTATGCCGCAGCATCGACGCGTCGTTGGATTCGGTGCTGGGGTTTTCGTTTTGGCGTGTCGTCCAACTGCGCGCGATCGCGATTTGAATTTCTTCGGGACTCGTGTTGCGCTGACGGGCGAGCTTTGTTCGCAAACGTTTGGCTTTAGTGCGCAGTGTGTTTTGGCCGACCGGGTTTTCCACCTCTGGGTAAACCCGGCCTAGACGTTCCGCGGACTTCGTCGCATCGAGGATTTCTTGGACCGTGGCCTCGTCGGGCATCTTTATAAGCTTTGTCCCGGTGGTACGTCCTGGGCCACGAAACAAGAGCTGGTGTTCTCGTTCCAGAAACTGCATTCCAAGGCGAGATTGATCTAGCGCGATGCCCAGCGCTTGCGACAGGTGCCTAGAGTCGGGGAGGAACGTCCCCACCTTGATTTGGCCTGTGAGCAGTACTTTTCCGACGACCGCCGCGGCGTAGCCAGGTTCTGGACGTTCAGCTTTCAGCCGCGTGGCTTCCTCAGCGTTGTTTTCAAGCCAGGCTTCGATCGCTTCAAGAGAAGTACCGCGACTCCAGGCTTGACGTTCTTGTTTTATGAGCTCCTTTAATGCGGATTTTCCGAGCCCTCTATCAACGTGAATTCCGCCTCGGTTACCTGCCCCTGTCAGAAGCTGACGGTCATCCCGCAATGCTCGCAAAGCTCGTCGAGCATGCGTTAGCGGGATGTCGAGGGTAATTGCTAGGTCAGCTGCGAATGGGACGCGATCGCCCTTCTGCAGGATTCTCTCGTGAATTATTTGGGCAAGGACGACTTTCGCCAACCCAACGCCGGTCAATTTCGGTCGTTCTCTAGCCAGTGTTTCGGCATTTTCGTCTAGCCAGGCATTTATGGCATTGAGCGAGTCTGCGCTTTTACCTTCCCTTTTTGCTTGCGCGCCAAGGGATCGCATAACCGAAGCTTTCGGATACGCCACGATTCTTGAGCCTTGGTGGGTATCAACAGGTGTGATAATTCCCCGGTTCCGAAGAATGTGGAGTGCGTGGGACACGGACTGTTTAGGCACCTGCAGAATGTCGGCCAAATAATCGGAAAAGCTGATGTGGTCGCCGACGTCAAGTTCGCCTGCTTGGACCATCCGCGCTATAACTATGGCTGCGAAGCCGCTGATGGTTAAGGACTGCCGTAATTCATCAAGCTCCTCAGCGTGTGTATGCGTCCAGGCGTCCACGACTGCGAGTGATGCCTCGATATCCCGAGCAGCGCCGGGGTCAGCTGGGACTGGGCCGGTGGGCGTCGACACTGCCTCTCCTATCGTTCGCTTCTCGCGAACAGCTTACTTGGTTTCTCGGTTCTTCCAATCGGCAGAAAGTGCCTCATATTCAGCTCACGCGCCCCACCGGTGTCTCTGAGGCATGAGCCGGCGCTCGAAGGTTGTGCGATCCACAGCGTCCGACCCCAATATGGTTCCGAGGAATGTCAGCGCCCCCGTTTGCTCGGTCGCTGGGGTTCGTGTTGTTTCGCGGGGTCTAAGCCGGGATTTTTATGTGCGAGATGCACCGCTATTTGCCTGCCGCTTTTACCTAGCGTAACGGCGTGCTGTTCTTCAAGTGATCGGGCCGCGTCCCGAATCGATCCGACAGAGACGCCGAGGCCCCTCGCGATCTCTTGATAAGTGCCAAGCATCGAGCCAAGTGGCGGAATCTTGCCGGGGTCTGTTGCTGGTTCTTTGGCGCCGTGAATATTGAGTAGATCGATGATGGCATAACGAACACCACTCGCGACGGTGGCGTTTTCCCATGTCTCGTCTTGATCGGGCAGTACCTCGAGGATCTTCCTCATATGGGCGTACGCATTGCGTCGTTGAGTAGAAGTGGATGGCTGTAGCGATCGGCGGGGCGCGGTTGGGGCCTGACCTTGCGCCGTCAGCACAAGGTCCCCCTGCTCACGAAGGTTGCCGCTGGCCCGCAGATAGGCGAGGACGTTTGTGGCCATGTCGCCAATTGTTAGCGGCTCGCCCACGTCGAGATTTCGGGCGAATTCCTCAATCGCGGCCGACGTCAGTGGAGTTCCAAGAGGAAATAGCCCGTCTGGTCGGATCTGCTCCCGAAGGGCTCGAGCGATAGGTCCCATTCCGGGTCGGTCATCTTGAACCTGCATTGAGCCCGCGCGTTCCAGGTCCGCTGCCCGAGCCGGGGGCCGTTTATCGCCAGGGCGCACCAGTGATCCAGACTCGATGTACGAAGACTCAATAAGCCTCAAGGTCGAGGGAGCGATGGGCTCTACCCGCAATTTCTCGGAGATAGTGGCTGAGGTGCTGTCGGTGTTTTGACCTTGGACCTCGTGTAGCTTTTCAGCGATGCGCGTGCGCTCTAACTGATCGATGTAGCCGACAAGACGCATATAGCCTGGCATCGGCTCTTGTGCCAACGTCGGGTTCTCCAGCAGGAAGCGATAGACCTCGCGCCCTTGTTCCATTTTGGATAAACCTGGAGTGCGGTGAGGCCAAAATTCCCTCAAAGCTCGATATACCGGGCTATCCGGCTCCGCGTCTGGAATGTTGCCGCTTGGCGGCGCGGTCGGCAATAGGTGCGCGAAGCGCTCGGCGTGCGCCGAGTCCAGTTTGCGAATCGCGGTCATCAAATCCGGGATAGTGATTCCGGCGCGGTGTTCTTTCTGCATGAGATTTCGAAGAGCAACGCGCGGGTTTACGCCCTCTGGAGGATCAGGGAGCTCAGTGAGCGCGCTCAACCACGCAACGTCCATCGCAACTTTTTTGTCCGGGGTTAAATACGCATTTGACAAGGTGGAGTCCGGCATTTCAACAGAATAACTGCGCTGCTGAGGCTGCCATGCGGGTATGCGACAAGGCGCTCTTATGCCGGCCGTGTGCCTACAACAGAGTTGAGCACATCTTCCATCGCGACTACGCCAAGCGGATTATCTCCGCGACGAACCAACACCAAATGTGAGCGTTCCCGGCGCATTCGAACCAACAAATCGGCCAATGTGGTTGTTGGAGCAACGGCGACGAGCGGGCGAATCGCTTCGCGCGGAATCGGATCGTTGTGCGCTGACTCCGGCAAGGTGAGCATTTCTTTCACATGCACAAACCCAAGGATGACCCCATCGCGTCGCAGTACCGGATATCGAGACCGATGAGTGCGAGCGGCCAAAATTTCCAATTCAGTGGGGGTGATGTCATCGAATACGGTTTGTACCTGCGGCCATGGCCGGACCATGCTGCCAGCTTGACGAGTCGCCAAAGTGAGTGCACCGAATATGCGTTGGTGATCGGTTGCGTCCAGCAGCCCTTCGGTGCGCGATTCGGTAGCCAATGCCGCCAGCTCGTCGGCGGTATAAATCGTTTTCACCTCGTCGGCGGCGTGAATGCCCCACAGCCGCAAAATTGTACGGGACAACCACTTCATCGCCACGAGCAGCGGTTTTGTCGCCAGGCAGAACCACCACATTGGCGGGCCAAGCCATTGCACGGTCTTGTCGGGCCCGGCAAGAGAAATGTTCTTCGGCACCATTTCGCCAACGACTGTGTGCAGAAAAACAACCAAAGCCAAAGCCACCGTGAACGCAGCGGGGTGCAATGCGTTGTGCGGAATCGACAGGGCCTCAAATGGACCGATGAGTGCGTCGGCGATGGCCGGCTCGGCCAAAGCGCCCAAACCCAACGAACACACGGTGATGCCCAACTGCGCGCCGGCGACCATGAGCGGGATCTGTCCCATTGCCGCGAGCGCCAGTTGAGCGCGCCGTGACCCGGCCTCCGCGAGCGGTTCAAGTTGAGTGCGCCGCGCCGCGATCAAGGCGAACTCGGCGCCCACAAAAAAACCGTTGCCCAACAGCAGCAACATGCTGACAAGTATCGCGGTGAGGTTCATGATTGTTCCTCGTCAGCTGGCTCCGGTGCCGCTACTCGAACGGTCACAACTCGGTGCCGTTCAACCTCTAGCACGGTAAAACGCCAGCCCTCGTACTCGATGTGTTCGCCAGGCCCAGGAATGTGCCCAAGCTGGGCCATCAGAAATCCGGCCAGGGTCTCGTAAGGGCCTTCGGGCATATGAAATTCGGTTTGTTCCAGCAACTCGTCTTCGCGCAACACTCCTGGCACTTCATGCGTGATCGCGAAATCCGTGATGTCGGTCGGTGGGTCGAATTCGTCTTCAATTTCGCCAACAAGCTCTTCGGCCAAATCTTCGATTGTAATGATTCCGTCGGTTCCGCCATATTCGTCGACAACGACGGCGAGCTCGGCCCCTACTTCTCTGAGCCGGGTAAGCACTGATTCCAACGGCAAGCTTTCCGGTACCAGAACTGGCGCGTGGGCGATGGCTCTGGCGGCGATGCTCGCGCGTTGGCCCGGGGCGATAGCCAAAGTTTCGGTGACATCTACGACACCCACGATTTGATCCAGTGTGGATTCATATAGCGGAAATCTGGAGTGTCCGGTGTCGGCGGCGACGTGGAGCAAGTCGTGAACGGTGCTGTCGGCGGGCAGCGCCGCGACATCAACCCGAGGGGTCATCGCCTCGGCGGCCCTTTTGGCGCCGAATCGAATTGTGCGCTGCAAGAGCCGCGCTGTCTCCGCTTCCAAGGTGCCGGCCCGGGCCGACAGCGCGGCCACCAATCCGAGTTCCTCGGGCGATCGGGCCGAGGCCAGTTCTTCTTGTGGTTCCAGCCCCAACCGCCGCACGATGGCGTTCGCGCTGCCGTTGAGGAACCGGATGGGGATGGCTAGTGCGCTGGAAAAGGCGCGTTGGTAGGGCGCGGTCCATCGCGCGGTGGGCATGGGCCGTGCGATAGCCGCATTTTTGGGTAGTAGTTCGCCGCACAGCATGGAGATGAAGGTGGCGAGCAAAAGCCCGAGCCCGGATGACACGCGCGCTGTGTAGGTGCCAGCGAATTCACCGAATATGTCGTTGATCAGCTGAGCCAGGGCTGGTTCGGCCAAGTAGCCGGTGAGCAACGCGGTGAGGGTGATGCCTAGTTGAGCTCCTGAAAGCTGAAACGACAGGCTTTTCAATGCCGTGCTGACGCCTTGGGCTCGCCGGTCTCCGGCTACGGCTTTTTCCGCGATTTGTGCACGATCCACGGTGACCAGCGAAAATTCGGCGGCCACAAAAAAAGCGTTTCCTGCTGTCAACAAAATGAAAAGTGCGAGCGGGAGCCAAACGTCAATGGGAGTTCACCTCGGCGTTCATCTTAAGCCCGTGGTCCGCTTTCGGGCATGACCGCGCGGTGAAGCAGTTGTGCCACGTCGGTCACGGCGACGTCAGATTCTTTTGCGGCCACGCCGTCGGTAAGCATCACCTAGCAGAAAGGGCAACCCACCGCCACGGTGTCGGGGTTGAGCGCGATCGCTTCTTCGGTGCGTTCGACGTTGATGCGCTTGCCGACCTTTTCTTCCATCCACATGCGTCCACCGCCCGCGCCGCAGCAGAACGAGCGCTCGGAGTTGCGGGGCATTTCTTCGAGCGAGGTGCCGGGCAGTGCGCCAAGTAGTTCACGCGGTGGGGCGAACACGCGGTTGTGGCGGCCGAGGTAGCACGGGTCGTGATAGGTGATTTTTTCGTCAAGCGGGTTAAGCGGAACCAAACGCTTTTCTGCGAGCAGTTGTGCGAGAAGTTCGGTGTGGTGCACCACGTCGTAGTGCCCGCCGAGTTCGGGATATTCGTTGCCGATGGTGTTGAGGCAGTGTGGGCAGGTGACCACGATTTTGCGCGCGTCGAGTCGTTTTTCGAACACGCTGCCCAGGGTTGCGATGTTTTCTTGGGCGAGCCCTTGGTAGACGAATTCGTTGCCGATACGGCGAGCTGGATCACCGGTGCACGTTTCGCCTTTTCCGAGAACGGCGAACTTGACGCCAGCGGTGTGTAGTAGTTCGGCGACGGCTTTGGTGGTTTTCTTGGCTTTGTCATCGAACGCGCCCGCGCAGCCGACCCAGAATAGGTATTCGGCGTCGTCGGGCAGCGGTGCGCCGGGGTCCAGCACGGTGACGTCAAAGTTGAGGTTTTTCGTCCAGTCGGCGCGCGTGGCTGGGTTGGCGCCCCACGGGTTGCCCTTGCTTTCCAAGTTGCGCATCATCGCGCCAGCCTCAGCGGGGAAGTCGGCTTCGATGAGCACTTGGTAGCGGCGCATGTCGGCGATGTGGTCCACATGTTCGATGTCGACGGGGCATTGCTCGACGCAGGCGCCGCACATGGTGCAGCTCCACAACACGTCTGGGTCTATCAACCCGTTTTTGCCGATGAGTGGAATTTCGGCTTCGGCGACAGCGGCCGCGGGAACTTTGCTGAGTTCTTCGGCGCTCAGTTTTTCTACGCCGGCCGCGTCGTGTCCACCGCCAGCGAGCAAATATGGCGCTTTGGCGTGGGCATGATCACGCAGGTTGGTGATGACAAGTTTGGGTGAGAGCGGTTTCGCGGTGTTCCAGGCTGGGCATTGCGATTGGCAGCGCCCGCATTCGGTGCAGGTGTTGAAGTCCAGCAGACCTTTCCAGGTGAATTCTTCGATCTTTCCTATTCCGAAGGTGTCTTTTTCGGGGTCCGCGTTTTCGAAATCGAGTGGTTTGCCATCGCTCAGCATGGGGCGCAATGGGCCAAGAGCGGGCCTGCCGTCAGCGTTGCGCTTGAACCAAATGTTGGGGAACGCGGTGAATCGGTGCCAGGCGACACCCATGGTGAGATTTAGTCCGATGACCGCGAACCAAGCGAACGACACCACGATTTTCAACGCGGCGAAAACGCTCACGGCGGTGGGCCATTCAGGTAGCTGATCGCCAAGCCAGTGACTGATGGGCGCGACGGTAGCTGAATAGCCGAAGTGACCGATGGCTACGGAGAATCCGCGTATGGCGAAGATGCACACCATGATCGCGACGATTGTCCATTCGACGTAATAGGCCTGCCACTTTGTGGAACCGGCGAAGCGGGATTTCCGGCTCGCTTTTTTGGGGTTTTTGAATTGCCGGATAACGATGAGCGTCAATATGCCGACCAAGCAGGTGGCGGCGACAAATTCTATGAAGAGGCCATATGGCGCCCAATCACCCAAGAGTGGAAATTCGAAGTAGGGGTCGAATACCTCTCCGAAGGCTTGGGCCAGGGTGAGAGCTAGCGCGCCGAAGGCGAAAAAGACGAACCAATGGGCGATGCCGACGGTGGTCCATTTGAGCATGCGGGTGTGGCCGAAGGCCTCGACCATCATGTTTTTTGAGCGTTGTTGCGGATCGTTGCTGCGTGTCGGGTCAGCGGCGCCTAGTTTGACGAGTCGGACCATTTTCACGACTGCCCAGCCGGCCAAGGCCAGCCCAAATCCGGTCACCGTGAGCGAAATGAATGCGGCGATGATCTGAACAACGTTCATTCGGTCAGCCTAGTCCCGGCTTTGGTGGCTGCGGTGGAGGCAACGTGATCAGCTGCTTGTTATTGAAATTCATATATTAAAAGGATTTAGCGCACAATTCACCAGAAATCGCAGATAACTGACCCGGTCGCCGCGGCAAAGGCATCACCAACTCACGCTTTGCGGTCGGCCCTCGTCATAGCCAGCGGAAGACTGAACGCCCACCACCGCCCGATCATGAAATTCCTCAAGGGTTTTCGCCCCGGTGTATGTGCATGCCGAACGCAAACCCGTGATGATCTGGTCAATCAAATCCTCAACACCGGGCCGCGCCGGGTCCAAATACATACGCGAGGAACTAATGCCCTCTTCAAACAAGCCCTTGCGTGCACGATCAAACGCGCCCTCAGTACGAGTGCGGTGTTGCACCGCTCGTGCCGAAGCCATGCCGAAACTGACCTTGTACAGACGCCCATCGGCGTCATGCTCGGCGTCGGCGGCTGACTCAAAGGTGCCCGCGAACCAAGAACCAACCATCACGCTAGCCGCCCCAGCCGCCAGCGCGAGCGCGACATCTCGGGGGTGCCGTACACCGCCATCGGCCCACACGTGTTTACCCAAGGCGCGAGCCTGCCCCGCGCATTCAAGTACCGCCGAAAACTGAGGGCGCCCGACCCCTGTGGCCATCCGCGTCGTGCACATCGCCCCAGGTCCGACCCCAACTTTGACAATGTCGGCGCCCGCTTCAATGAGATCGCTGGTGCCCTGCGCCGTCACGACATTGCCCGCCACCAACGGCACTCGCGGATTCAGCGCCCGCACAGCACGCAACGCGCCAAGCATCTTGTCCTGATGTCCATGCGCCGTGTCGATCACCAACACATCCACGCCTGCCGCCAACAAGGCATCGGCTCGACCTGCGACATCGCCATTTACGCCCACGGCGGCGCCAATGCGCAGCGATCCCTTGTCGTCAAGCGCTGGCGTGTAGAGAGTGTTCCGCAGCGCCCCGGTGCGGGTAAGCACTCCGACGAGTTGCTCACCCTGCACGACGGGCGCCAAACGTCGGCGGGCATCGTGCAGTTGGTTGAACGCCTCGGGCATGTCGATGCCCGCTTTGAGCGTCAGCATTTCGGTGCTCATCACTTCACGGAGTTGGGTGAAGCGGTCGACTTCCTCGCAGTCTTGCTCGGTGACGATGCCGATGGGTCGACCATCGTCAATGACGATCACGGCGCCATGCGCGCGTTTGGTGATCAGTGCCAAAGCCGCGCCAACAGTGTCGTGTGGACCAAGAGTGACTGCCGTGTCGTATTGCGTATCGCGCTGCTTCACCCAGCTGACGACATCGGCGACTACATCCAAGGGGATGTCTTGCGGAATGATGGCTAGCCCGCCACGTCGCGCCATCGTTTCGGCCATGCGACGCCCCGCTATGGCCGTCATGTTCGCCACGACGACCGGAATTGTCGCCCCGGTGCCATCCACTGGCGCGAGGTCCACCTCCAAGCGCGAGGTGACGGACGATCGCCCAGGCACCATAAATACGTCGTTGTAGGTGAGATCTTGCGGCGGCTGTACTCCGTGAAGAAATCGCACGTGCACGAATGTACTTGGCTAATCACCATCGAGTAGCGCTTTCGACTCGCGGTGGTGGATGAGAATCGCTAATTGCGCGAGGCATGGTGACGTTCAGTTGCCCGTGGACGGCGATAATCCGCCAACTTTGTGCTGAGGCTCACCTACTATCCAGTTTCGCCCCCAGCGCAATCTGGCATTGCATACGATGCGGGCAATCGGTTTCACGCAGGGGGAACAATGTCGTCAGATCAAGTCGCCTTAGAACATGCCACGAAGGAAATCCTCCTGAAATGGTTCTTAGGGGAAAAGATTTCCGGGCGGCTGATGTTCCGGGACGTTGACTTCGAACGCTATCCGGATTTGCTGCCTTTGTTTATGCAACGCATTCCGGTCAGGGGTGAGCACCTGGACCGTGGCACGGTAAATGATGTAAACGATGAGCCAAAGGCTGAACGTGAAACACGGAATGTCTTTGCTGGTCACACCCTAATTCGCCCGCAAATTGATAGCGCCGAGCTTCTCAAATTTGTGTGGGAATCAGGCGCGAACGTGGTGCGTCCTTCTGACGATCTCAAGTTTGACCCACTTCCCGGCAAGTTGTACACACCGAACGATCTCAACACGGGCTGGGATGAGGGCTCTGTTTTCGACCGTGCCATGGAGGAGCGTCATAAAAAAACTTTCGACAATCAGATCTTCGAGCACTACCGCGAAAGTCGCACAGATGTGAGAGCAGCCGAGCGACGTCAACCATACGATTCTTCGCTCATGCAGGGTTTGCATGACGCGGAGATGAGCCGCGAGCTTTACCGTCATATTGATGAGGCCAAAAAAAATGGTCGCAAAGTCGTCGGGTTCATGGGCGGTCACGCGGTTAGGCGAGACAGCGAGGACTTCCTAAAGACAGCGCTGCTGGCTCGTGAACTGACGAGAAACGGCGATCTGGTGATCACCGGCGGCGGACCAGGAATTATGGAAGCCGCCAATCTTGGTGCATATTTCGCGAAATACAGTGAAGATGATCTTCGGGCCGCAGTCGGCATGCTCACGGTCTCGCCCGAGTACAAACCGGTTGATGGCTACATTTCCACGGCGATGTCAGTGCGCAAAGAATTCCCAGACAGTAGCGAGAATTACTCCGCACCGACCTGGAAATATGGGCACGAGCCGCCCAACCAATTCGCCACCGGTATCGCGAAATTCTTTTCCAACGCGCAAAGAGAAAATTTGCTTCTGAAAGTTTGCGACGATTTGGTGATCGCGCCTGGTGCGGCTGGCACTTTCCAAGAAGTCTTTCAGCGGGCCACCCGTACCTACTACGGCGAAGAGCCAAATAAAGCAGCTCGATTCCTTTTTATGGGAAAAGAATTCTGGAATAAGAAAGAGAATCGCCAGATTGTCCGTGGTTTACGCGATCTGCTTTCCCGCAAAAAAGAAGGCGACCTCTCGCACAACGTGATCGTTGTCGATCAGCCCGAAGATGCTAAAGCCGTGTTGGAACGGCCTCGTGACGAACGTCCACCACAAAAGTGGTTCAGCCGCGGGGCAACGCGCAGGTTCGCCACCAGGGCTTTGACTGCTTTCAAGGCAGCGACGCGTCACGACATACATGCGACCTCGGCCCCAGCCCCAGCAGGACCACTTGCGGATACGGCTGATTTGCCTCCACGAGAGGAGTGCCATGTGGTGACACAACAGATGATCGACCGTCTGGTGGAGGAAGAGCAGGCGCTCCTGTTGACCCGTGCGACGGCGTTGGCACCAGTTGGACAGACACCGCCATCGTGGAAAGACGGACCGCGGGTTTCAGGCCGGCCGCGAGGCCAAGCCCCGAGGTAAATCCACTGTCGCCAGTGTTCAGCATGCCCGAATTGCGATGGCGGTACGGCATTCCTGTGAACGCCGTGCATGCCCTGGTGCTCTTTTAATGATGTCCCCCCAACAACTAGTTCGCTGTAAAACGAGTGCAGGCATATCCTTGGTGGAGGAAAAATGGGGCGAGTAAATCTGGATGATGCTGGGCGTCAAGCCGCGTTGCTTATGTGCAATGGGTTTGACATGGATAAGACGCTTGGTAAATCCGACGGGAATATTGGAGTTTATTCGCGCGACACTCTGAAAAAGATTAGTCGGCGAGCGATGCAGGCGAAGCCACAATCCGATTCGGCCGTGGGAAGCCATTTCATCGCTACCGCCCGTGGCGCTTACGCGATGCTCGATATGCGTTCCCAGCTAGCCCCATTTACGGCGGTGTATTGCCTGTATGGACTGCAAGCGGTTTATGTGGATCGTAGGCCAGCGGAAAAGCGCCAGGTTCTCGTCGACGTGCATGGCAAAGACATCATGGGCCCGGACGGGAAGGTGAGAGCGGATCTGACGAATACTGAATACGCGTTAACGAGCGAGGAATTTCAAGATATTCAAGAGATCGTTAATGAAGCGGTCAACGCGTACGCGGAAAGCATCAACGAGCAACGCCGTGAGCGGCACGCGAGAAATGCACGAGCCGTAGGTGAGCCGCTGCTGCTGTCGGGCAGGCAAAAGGTCACGTGCGCTGTGGATGATGGACGTGTCGGCATATATACGCTGCCCGGATTCACCTGGCGCTACCCGGGCGGCCACGATACGTTGTTTGAGCGGGACCAAAACACTGTGCAAGCTGAAATTTTCGATCAGCTCCAGGGTCACAAACTTTTTTTCGACTCTGCGACAATCACGCCGGTAGAACTTTCCTTGGCCTATCGCACATATCTTCGGGCACAGAACATCCAATCGGGAGTCGAGATTCTCAACGCCGGTGCCCACGCTGAAGGAATCCGACGGGGTCTCGATAAAAGCATCGCGGTGTGCGAATTTCAGCAGAGGTTCAACGTTGCGAAGGACCAAACCCGCTTCTTTGGCGATTCGGCCGGAGACATGGGCGCCTTCTTGGCAAGTGGCCAAGCCGTTTTGATGAACAACCACACGCTGACCGAGGAAGAAACGCGTCAGCTCGCCGATGCTGGCGTGGACATCGTTCGCACTCCGCGTCCCTATGGCGCCCAAGGCGCTATCCACTGGCTCTCAGATGTCACCGGCGTGCGCAGATCTGCCCGCCCCACCGGCAAAGCCGTGTCTCCGATGAAAGCTGGCCGGGAAGAAATTCGACCGCCCTTGCTAGGCACGCACCCTCCCGCTTATAACGGGGGGCTGACAACGGCCATGAGGCGAGCTCTTTAGATCACAACGCGCTTGCCGAGGTGAAGTACTTACCGCTGCGCCAAGGTTAGGGTGAGCAGATGATTGTTGGATTTTCCATTACGCCCATCGGCGTCAACGAAAGTGTGAGCCCCGCAGTCGCTGAAGCTGTAAAGATAGTGCGCGAAAGCGGGCTGCCGAATGAAACCAACGCCATGTCCACTCTCATCGAAGGTGAGTGGGACGAAGTCATGGCAGTGATCAAGCGTGCCGCTGATGCTGTTGCCGCGCATTCGCCGCGAGTAAGTGTGGAGATCAAAGCGGACATTCGTCAGGGAGTCGAACATGCCCTGACCTCGAAAGTTGAATCGTTGGAGAACAAACTGTCCGCATGATCGGCTGATCGAGCTCCCTAGAAAACTCGATCAGCCGATCAACGCGACGTTAAAGATATTGCCCCGTGGTGTGCGGAGCGTTGTCTTCATCAGCACCGGGCATTGAACCCATAGGCAGTTGAGGCATCCGACGGATCTGTTCCAACTGCAAACGCGCCGCCATCTGCTGCGCCACCAATGCTGCCTGAATACCGTGGAACAAGCCCTCCAACCAGCCCACCAGCTGTGCTTGCGCTATCCGCAGCTCGGGCTCGGACGGAGTCGTGCCCTCAGCGAACGGCAACGACAGGCGCTCCAATTCTTCTTGCAGCTCTGGGGCCAGGCCATCTTCCAGCTCGGAAATCGAACGGGCATGGATTTCTTTAAGTCGAGCCCGGCCAGCCTCATCAAGGGGCGCGGCACGCACTTCTTCCAAAAGCTGCTTGATCATGCTGCCAATGCGCATCACTTTGGCGGGCTGCTCCACCAAACGCGAAGGGTCGTTGTCGTCTTTCTCGCCCTCTTCGCTATCGATTGCGCCCACGGGAGTGCCGTCGGGGCCTACCACCAGAACCCCTTGATTTATGTCGCCCTTAGCGGCTCCGAGCAGGGCAGCTTCGAGTTTTTGCTGATCCACCTTCGCGTCGTCCTTCTCTTTCGCGTCGTCGGTTAGCGGACCGGGCTCGGTCGGCTCGGTCTCTTCGTCGTTCTCGCGCTCGGTCATATTTCGATTCTTGCGCACGAGTCTGGACGACGGAACACCGCACCTATTTTGGGTTTTGTGGAGCGAAAGCGGTGTGACCACGTGCCGGTATCTGCGTAAACTCTGCAGAGGTGAGCTCCACAAATGCCGCGAAGACGAAGCCTGTTCGACTCGATTTCCGACGCACGAGCCCTCAGGCTTTACTGCTAGGTGCCCTGCTGTTGCTGGCTATCGAGGCAGCGCTTATTGGTTACCTTGTGAAACCTGAGGTGTTCACCTCGGATGAAATGCAACCCAACTGGGTCATTTGGTTCTGCGCCATTGTGCTCGGCCTGATGATCATTATCTTGGCCGCAGCTGTGCCGGCCATGCTCAAAAAGCACTCTATGACCTTCGACGACACTGGTATTCACTGGTTCGATCGCGGCACTGAACTGACAATTGGATGGGAACAAATCGGCGGCATCGGTGTGAGTTGGCGGCGGCGCACAACGTCCACGGCCCGCGGCAGCTTCACCAAGCGTAAGTATGCGTTGGAGCTTTTTCCCGCGGATGCGGCCTTTGCTACGCATCATCCGGAACTTTCGTTGTACCGAGCCGCTGAGCCCATGCCCGCACCTGGGCTCACTCCGTACCGGTACCGTTTTATGCTCCCTCCGCTCAGCCCCGCGCCAGCTCACGCGGCGGCGCTGATGGAACATTTCTATCCGGGCAAGTGGCTCGGGGAATACGAAAGGCAGAGTTAGCGCACCAACAGGACTTTCCCGATTTGGGCGCCATCCTCCAGATAGCGATGTGCGTCAGCGGCATCTGCTAGCGCGAATGCCTTATCGATGACGGGACGAACCTGCCCAAGCTCGATAAGTGGCCACACATGGTCCAACACTTGCTCAATGATGTGTCCTTTGTCGAGCTCCGAGCGGGACCGCAATGTAGTGCCTACCAGGCTGGCCCGTTTCGCCATCAGTTTCGGCAGATCAATGTCGCCGCGCGCGCCACCTTGCAGCCCAATGACTACCAATCGTCCCTCGGTAGCCAAGGCGTCGATATTGCGATTCAAATATTTGGCGCCCATGTTGTCCAAAATGACATCAGCGCCTCCAGCCTCATGCAAGATGGCGGCGAAATCTTCTGTCGCGTAGTCGATGACTCGATCGGCGCCCAGCACTCGACATTTCTCCGCTTTGCGCGCACTGGCTGTGCAAAACACTCGAGCCCCGTAGGCGTGGGCAAGCTGAATGGCCATTGTGCCGATGCCGCCCGATCCGCCATGCACCAAGAACGTGCCACCCGGGTTGAGCCTGGCCAGCGCGAACACGTTCGACCACACGGTGCATACGACTTCCGGCAGCGCGGCCGCTTCGGCAACACTCACGTTCTTGGGAACCGGCAACACATGGCTCGCCGAGACGGCTACACGCTCGGCGTATCCACCGCCAGCTAGGAGCGCACACACTTCGTCGCCAACGTGCCATTCGAGAACATCTTCCCCGACCGCGGCGATCGTGCCCGAGCATTCCAAACCCAAAATCGGTGAAGCGTCCTCGGGAGGCGGATAAACTCCCTGTCGCTGGAGGAGATCCGCCCGATTCACCGCGCTTGCCACTACATCGATGAGTACTTCGCCTGGGCGAAGAACAGGGTCCGCTACCTGCTCATATCGCAGAACTTCGGGGCCGCCAGGTTCGGTGACGTTGATAGCGCGCATATCCCTATCCTGCCTTGCGCTCGCAGCTACCCAATACCGGCGCCACACGAGCCGCGATATGTGCGCATTACGCTGCTCCTATGTCTGCCGACGTTGAGCTGGGGATGAAACTTTTGCGGGCCGCACTGGGCGGTTCGGTGACCAGAAACGTGGCATCGCGCGTTGAGCTCGCGGAACGCATCGTGTTTGACGCGTTTGACGAGGCTGGTGGCCATTACATCGTCAAAGTGGATAGTGACTGGCGGCGAATTAGTGACGAAGTGGACGCAATGCGTTATGTGCGCACGGTGGTACCCGCGCCAGAATTCGTCGCGGCAGATGAGACTTCGCTTGCTTACCGATATGTCGACGGCACCCCGCTCACTGAGGTCAACGACGCGGACGCGTGGCGAAACGCGGGAGAAACCTTGGCGAAGCTCCACGCCCTGCCTGCCGATTGCCCCGAAGAACATCGGCTGAACTGGGGCGCGCATTTCTTGGGCGGTGCACTTGAAGAAACCACACGGATCGGCTCGCTGCTCACCGAAACGCAAAGACAACGCTTCGTCGACTATTTCACCGGCGGGCTCGCTGGGCTTCAGCTCGACGTGTGCGTGAGCTTGCATGGCGACTGCCAGGCAGAACACGTCATCATCGATGCTGCCGGTGGTGTGGCGGCTTTGCTGGATTTCGCTGACTTTGGATGTGGTGACGCCCTTGTCGATCTGTGTGCGCTCACCGCATGGCATCCGCACCAGCTGAATGCCGTATTGGATGGCTATCAGCCGAGTGCTCAATTGCTCGCCCGAGTCGATCGGTACCGGCACGCGTATTGGGCGCGTCGACATTTGGGCGTCGCACGCTGGCGGGCGGAACAAAACTTGCCCTATCACGATGCGCTAAACGCCGCCCTGAAGTTCGCTACCCCTGACCCCTCATGACAAAATGGTTCCGCGACATTGGAGGGCTCGCCTAGTGGCCGATGGCGGTAGTCTTGAAAACTACTAGGGGCAGTGATGTCTCTCGAGGGTTCGAATCCCTCGCCCTCCGCACTCATCAGTGAAAACGCGCCCTGACCTGTGTGAATAGGTCAGGGCGTGTTCAGTTGTAGAGAGCTAAACATTTGGAAGCTTCGAGATAATCGCCGGATGACGAACAACCGCTTCATGCCGATCCATGACCCGGAAGTCCTCGCTAGGGGCGAGCGTGTGTTGGGTGCCCAGTTCAAAGCTATGAGCGAGCGGGTGTTGCGGGCAACGGAGCTGACCTCTCGCCTAAATGTGCTCCCGTTCGATGATGAGGCCGGTAAGTCCACGCTGCTCGAACAGATTTTGGGCGCCCCGCTGCCTTCGAGGGTCACGATCTACCCGCCTTTCTACACCGATCATGGCCTTAACTTGGAGTTAGCGGAGCGCGTCTTTATCAACCAGAACTGCACATTCCTGGATTACGCGGGCATTCGGTTGGGTGAGGGCGTCATGATCGGCCCTAAGGCAACGTTCATCACGATGGGTCACCCTGTGGATCCCGATGAGCGGCGCCAGTTCCTTACCGGTGCCCCTATAGATGTGGCAGAAAATGTATGGATTGGTGCCGGCGCGACGATTCTGCCCGGTGTCAGCATCGGGCGAGACGCGGTCATCGCGGCCGGAACGATCGTTGCTGATGATGTGCCGGCCGCGAGCCTGGTGGCTGGACCTAAGGGCGGTGTGCGTCGACGTTGGTAGTGCTAAGTGCGGGTTCCTACGACGGTTTTATGGTGTATGCCGTTCACCGCAGGTGATGTGGATCATCCGCGGCCCGCACATCGGGTGAGGGCGCCCTCGCGCGAATAGAATGTTGTGATGGCCAAGAAGACTCCCTTAACCCGTATCGAGCGTTACATCCGTCTCATTCAGAATGAGGGATTGCAGCTTGCCCCGGCCGCCGTCCAAGCCGTTGTTTTGAATAGCAGATTGAAAGACAGTGTCTTGATGGTCCATTCGCCGGGCTATGAGCCTCATTGGACGTTGCCTGGTGGTGAAGTTGATGCAGAAGACGTCGATCTCGAACATGCGCTGCTACGTGAATTTGGTGAGGAACTTGGGACCGAGGAACTCGGCGCGGATGTGGCCGTGGGGCCGTTGCGGGCGATCAATATCAACGCGCCAAACGACAGCAGAGGCCGACCTTTCGAGCTGATCGACTATTTGTACGAGGTGGACATAACAGGCGGACCCGCCAGCATGTATCTGAGGCGCCCCACGTTTCGGCTGCAGGCGGATGAAATAGCCGCGGTGGAATATGTCCCCTTAGAGCAGGCGCCCGAGCGGGCTGGTTCTCGCAAGGGCGGCCGGTTGAAAGGGGCACTTGAGGCGCATACGAACGATTCGTTGGTTCGGCTCCAAGATGGGGTGGCTATTCCGCAGCGCGAATACGCTCGGCACGCTGAGCGGGTGGCGTACCTGAACTCAGCGGGGATGGACTATTACCTAGCCGAACTGGAAAAAGCGAGAACGCGACTCACTCGGTGAGTGAGGAAATCCGGTGAACGTTATGCGCGGCGTCGGGACGGCAAAATTTGAGCTATCCCTTTACGGGTTTGCTCGCAAGTGGGCAAGGCGGGGTTGAACATCACAGGGGTGATAGTCGTTCGACCCCGATGCGATTTCAACCGGAGCAATGCGGCCCTTTGCGTGGATGGAGCGGCCCGGAAATCGTAGGTGTCGGTGCTGACAGCGAGCAGGCGAGAGCCATGTGCTTCTTCTCGCACGGTCAGTTGCACCCCTGACGTGCTTAACAGAGCACGCCATTCCTGTCTTAGGGTGGATTTTGACGTTTTTACTCGCGCCGCTACAGAACTAGGCCAATCCGGCACCGACTGTTCCGGATTTGCTCGCAAAGCCGCCAAGATCGCAGCTTGGTCCGCGTCCGCGAGATCTGGAAGAGGTAACTGAAAACTGGGGCTAGTCTTCTCATCGTCCGCTTGCGCGCGCAGGTGTTCCTCGCGCATCTCAGCCACTATCCCATCGACGTAGGTATCCCATATCCCGGTCTCCGCCGCGTGGGGATCAGCCGTTAGCTCGTCGGCTTGGCGAAGATTGGCCACGATGAATCGTGCCGTCTTCTTGGTGGAACGGCGCTTGTGGTTGCTATTGGCTGGGTGAGCCAATAGTTCCCCGCCAGCGCGTATGCGGGTGACGCTTCCCGTCGCCACATCGCCGGCGTGCTCGAGAAGATCTAAAAAGCTGTCCTCATGGGCGAGTAGCGCTGAAAGAGTGAGCGAGGTGCCGCCTAGCGGATGGGATGGCACGAACTCGTACTTTTCGTAGTAGCGCACCGCCGCCGCCAAGGCGGCAGCGGCAAGGCGGAACTCACCATCGTCGGTGGGCAACGCCAATATCGCTTTGGCGCCTCGCATGATCTTTTCGTCGAGCGCGGTTCCCTGGTGGCCCAGAATCTCAATTTTCCGCAGTTCTGCAGGTAGGTAAGCGCACATTTGCTGGTACGTGAATTCAGCATCCGCGAGGATTCGACTTTCTTCGGCGTACTCTTTGGCGAGCACATCGGCTACCTGCTGATGGCGTGCTTCTGGAATCCATTGTTCGGGAATGCGCTTTAACAAAGACTCCTCGTATCGCTGCGTGTCGTGAGTAATCTGTTGTCGAAATTCGGTGTGAGCCGCAATCGGTGTTCGTGCGAATGGTTGGGGTTCTAATGCCGGAACCAGATCACGTTCTTCCTCAAGTCGAGTCTGGTCGGAAAGCATCACGTCGATAACCGCGTGCAAGTTCGCGGCGAGTTGATCTGTCCGATTGGCTTCTCGTGGATGTTTAGCCCGACCAGAAAATCGGCAGCTCTTCGCAGCAACGTCAATCGCAAACAAGGCGAACGTGTCATCTGTGTCTTCAAGCCTGGCTAGAGCGCAGGCGAGGCGGCTCTCTGCCGCGATATTGGTTGGTTCGCCCGGAAGTAATGTGGGCAGCTGGAATTCGGGAGCGAGCTTGTCCGCGACACGAGTAAGCACGCTTTCGGCGAGTTGACGATTTCGAACAGCGGTTTTCTCGTTGACCTCTAGTTCGGTCTGATACCCCGCGATTTTTCTAGTCATGAGCCCATGGAAGCCCTCGGACGTAAGATCAGTCGTCGCCACTAATTCATGGAACCAACGCCGCAAATTCGCATTTCCCTTTTGACGAATGGCTTCCCAAATTCGCTGAAAATTATGGTCTTTGTCGAGCCAATAAGACACGGGTGGCTGACACAACTCCGAGCCTAAGCCATGATAAAAACGGGAAAGGTTCGTTGTGGCGGTTACGACCTGTTCCGTGTAAGACCGAATGATCGCCGCGCTTTGCTCCGGGCCCGCGATATTGTGAGTCGCAAGTTTAATGTCATTTACGAGTCGACCTGCCCCCACCTTTCCTCGTGTCAGCTTGTTTTGGTCGTTGACCCAGTTCATAGAACGACGCATCTGCCAGTCCACAGCCACCATCCGCCATGGCTGTAGACCAGATGCGGTCATGAAACCCACCCCGAGTCCGCGGGTGATGTCTGGTCCGAGAATCGGAGCGGCTGCCAATAGTTTGAGCGGGGTAAGTTGCAACGCCCACCGAATGTATGGCCAGGGGTGGGCCCGTAATCTCGGCTTTGGTCTCGGTGCTAGTTGAAACTCAGCTTCCGGACTGTGTGCTCTGCCCTCGGCATGTTCGTGCACCCGACGCCAGCTGCGCTGATGGTGTGCGAATTCCACTTTCTGATTTTCCAGCTCACGGTTCGCATCCGAGAATTCTTGGCGTTTCACCGCGCTATTGGCAGTGAATTGCACTAGCGCGCTTCCGATGACCGGTGTGATGGGAATAGTCGCCAAACCGGCATTGCCCAGAGCCACGGTGCCGCCAGCCAGCACACCGGCAAAAATGAGCGGAGTTTTCAGCAGAATGTTGAATATCTCTTTCCACGTCAATGGTTTCTTTTCGATGACGGTATTCGAGGGCTTGAGATCATATTCTTCGATAAGGTCGCTGGTTTTTTCCATTAGCTTTGTGTGTTCGGCGATAGCCTCAGCCAGAGCCGAAAACTCTTTCCGAGTCGCATCGCTATCTTCGGCCAGTTTCTCTATTTCTCCATAGCTCTGATAGAGCCGCATCCAAGCGTCAATGTGTTGGGCAAACTCATCGACTTCGCCTCGTGCGAATACTTTTTCGGCCGCATGATTGCGAATTCTGTTAGGAAAAAGTGCCTGCAGGTTATTTCTCGCGATTCGGATTCGATTAAGAGAGTCGATGCCTCGGCGCGCGGCGATTTCTTTTTGAAGGGCCGCATTCGCTTCAGCCTGCTTTTCGCCAAACCGATCAACATCGGTATCGACATTGGAGCTACGCACCGCCGCATCCAGCAAACCCGTCGCCGCATTCACCTGAACCGCCCTGGTGGAGAGCCGATGGACGATGCGGCCCCGATCGATCAGGCGCCTTTCTGGCGGATTTATGACCGCGCACATGCCTGTCGGGCTGCTCACCGCGGCAACCGCGGCTCCCGGCAGGTACCGCGCGCTCTGAGCCGAACCTTCCACTCCACCGAACTTTAAAGCCGCCAGTCCGCCAAAAAGGTCTTCCCAACCTCCGAGTGTGTACGATTTCGCAACGCTCGATCCGCTCCAAGAGCCACGTACCCGATGCAGCCCACGCGGCAAAAACCTGCCGTTAAGGCGCCCGCCATAAAGCACCTGCGAATAGATGGCATCCGGAACTGATTCCGCCATCGCCGCCCGGTTTTCACGCCAATAAGAATGCCCACGCCGTATTTCTCTGCTTGCCGCGTAGAAACGAGCCTTGAATGCTTTCCGTAGCTTGGGGTGCACGCTGTCGAGTAGAAAAAGCTCGCGATCCGCTTCCATCCGAATGGTTTTGGCCAAACCGAACTGAGTAAGTTCGCGTTTTTCATTGCGACCGGCCACGAAGAGGCTTTGGGTATCATCGAGTGATTCCCAGTGACTTGGCTGACGGCCCTCAGCGGTGGCACGAGCCGCGCCGAGTAAACCAACTAATTGTGTTCCTACCGCACGTAGCTGGTCGAGATTTGTGGCTCCTTTCGGTAGCCAAATTGATTCCGACCATCGTTCGGTTTTAGTCCAAACCACAAGACGGCCGACGTTGTCATCTGCGACATCATCGACCCGGATCCTTATGGGCACTTCATCGCCGCTGGGCAATACGAGTCGCAGCCGTGCCGCCGCCCAACCAACGCCGCGCCTTACGGGGGTGATCTCGACTGTCGCCCCTAGTGCTGAAAGTGGCCCCAGTGCTCGACTTTCACGCGGCTCGACCTCGAAAAACTCGGCTAAGTTGTCGACTATTTTTGCGGAATTTAGTGTTTGTGCGGGATTTCGCTTGTTGCCCAAAACGCTCACACCAAGACCTCCGCTCGCCGCCACTACCCTGGGCGTTGAGCGTGCAAGTTGAGTTTGACAGAAGTTGAGTCGTTCATCGTTAGTCTACTTTGGGGCATCGAGATGAGGTGGATTTTCCGGGCGGTGGGGGCATTAGCCCGCTCACAGTGGGGTGAAGCGAGGTCATCGGAACGTCTCGATGTTTTCGCTCACCCACTCGTCATAGGTGCGCAACGGGCGACCAATAATGTCGGGCACTGACGGTTGTTGCGCCAGAGTCCAGGTGGTCATCTCATCGAGCCGGGCACCATATTCTTCCAGCGCGTACAGTGTTACGTCGATTGCTCCAGCGGGCCAACCACGACGTCGCCATGTCGATCGGCTCTGCTCTGGCGTTAGTTCGGCCGCATCTAGGGAGCGGTCAAGTGCTTTGGCGATGCTGTGTATCCGCGAACGTGTGCTCAAGGGCATGCCGATGGCCTCAAGAATGGTTCCCACATAATCGTCGCTGGTAAGAGCTTTAGCCGCGACGGCGGCAAGATCGTCTTCGTGGATAAAGGGATAGTGGCCTTGGTTCAGCAAAGCTTCTCGAACAATTCCTTCGGCGCGAATTGTGTCGGGCCAATCTGTCCCGGTGGCGGGATATGTGCCTTCGATGAGGGCGCCCATCACCGCTGAGGGCCGAATACAGGTCCAAGCGAGATGTGAGCGCTCTACCGCGTTCTCGATCGCCAGCCAAAACCAGGTTTCTGGCGGGTTATCTTCTTCGTATTCGGGGCCGTGGGAAGAGAGTAGAACAATTTTTTCTACGCCCGCCTCTCGGGCCCGGGCAAGGACGTCGTCGACTGTGGAGGGTATGGCGCCCGCGAGGAACATCGCATTCACATTGTCGAATGCGTGTGCGTATTTCACCGGTTGCGTGATGGAGCCCTCGATCACGCTCACCGCATCTGGCCAGCCGTCACATTGACTTGGTTCGGCGAGCACCCGCACCTTGTGGCCCTGCGAGAGTAGCTGTCGCGCCAAGCAGCGGCCGACGATCCCAGTTGGGCTGTTGCCTTCTTCTTTGCGGGGGCTGACAACTGTCAGTAGGTAGATTTCTTCGGGTTCGAGCGCTGCTTTAATGTGCGCGGATGTGGGCATGGCAAGACCTT
Organism: Mycobacteriales bacterium; assembly: GCA_013362805.1. Lineage (GTDB taxonomy): Bacteria > Actinomycetota > Actinomycetes > Mycobacteriales > QHCE01 > JABFVL01. The sequence continues at coordinate 28,924 of JABFVL010000089.1, forward strand.
TCAACGCGTGAGCGGAGATCTTGCACCTAGTCATGATGTGTGGCGGTGATGCCACACAAGCCCGGCTAAGGCTGCGGATCGAGAAATTAAAAACTACCAGAAGCGTCAGATCGGCTGGAGGTCTTGGCACAGGGTTATTTCGTCCGACGAACGGCCAATCTCATGTCTAAGACTTCGTTTCTGAATATCACACTCTGTGATGTGGCTGATGCTCTTTCGGGTCACGTATATTTCTGATCATGAGTACACCCCGGGGCGATGAGGATCCCATTGGTTCTCCTACCCCGGGCGCGGCCGGTGGCGACGAGCTTGATGGAACAGGAAAACCCGAAGATATAGCGCTCTTACAGCTGCGAGTGATGCGCATGCATATCGGTGCGGAGATAGACGAGCCGGCGATGAAGGCTTTTCTCACCGTGGCGATGAATGGCGCCGCAATAGGCAACTCAGCCGACTTTCCAACCGTGGTCAATAAAGCGTGGCTCGATCTGAGCCCACATCAGCGCGCCCTAGCGAAAGATGCCTTCGCCCACCTACTCGGGTCGCTCGACGGGATACCGCTCAAAGAACGCGACCAGTCCAATGTCATGGATCTTGTCCAAACCATTCGTCAGGAGCGAAGTGGTGACGCGCCCTCGGGCGGGCAGTGGACAAGCCAGCAAAAGTATTTTTCACCCATTCGCCAGGCGCTGCTTCACCAAGGCACATTTATCATCGCCCCTGGGTATACCGGGTCCTATGCGAACGATCAGCCTTTCCACGATGGCATGGTCGTCGCCTCTCAGAATCCGAGCGCTGACCACATCAGTGCCATCGATGTTCGTGTTTCCCGGCAAGAAGCCCGCGCCATCATCGCTGAGGTTGCCTACGAGCCCGTTCGAGGTAGTTCACTGGCCGCGGTGGTGGCGCAACAAATCGGCGACCATGCTTTGGGTAATCGAAATAGCCTGGTCAAGCTTTTGGCGGGGTTCAGAACTGTCGTCTCGCCGAATGTTGACATCTCGGTGCGTTCCGGGCCGGAGCAGTGGATCGAACCCGCTGTGCGTGAGGTAAACAGCGCGATGGCGCGTCGGGGACTACCCAGTATCGGTGTGCGCTAAAGCTTTGGTTGCCGGCTCGGCGCTTTTGCGTTCTAGTCTTCTTTCGGCTGTGTGCGTCGCGCATAGGCGCGGGCGGCTCGAACTCGGTCACCACAGCGGGTGGAACACCAGTGGCGACGGCCGTGGCGTAGCAGGTAGCGGTTGCAGGGTGGAGAGTCGCAGTTGATGAGCCGATCGGCGTCTGGGCTGGCAACCATTCCAGCGAGCATTCTGGCCGTTCGTCGGAGATGACTTAGCCCTGAGCCGCACCTGTGTGCGATGCCGTGTTAGATCCGCATTCGCCGCAATTGCATTTTTCGCGGCGGTCCGAAATCACAGCTTTTATGCTGAGCGGATGTCAGTTCCTGACTCGTTGCCGCTGCCCGTAGCCACGGATCGGCACTCTCCTAACGTCCCGTTGAGGTATCCAGGCACAGACGATCACGGAAAATTATGGGAGAAGCCACCGCCACATCCACCGGAGACCGAACGTCTTCCAGAAGGTCGACCACCATTTATCGCGGTTTTGGGGTCCAGTGGGTTTAAAGAGATTGGAGACCCGATCCGGTTGGATCTGGCCTCAGGCGGCACTATCCCTGGTCTTGCACTTGCCGCGGGCATAAACAGAGAATGGCGTCGAATCGCTAACGCGGGCGTGCCCAGCCACAAAATATTGCGACCCGCCGATGGGCTTCGCTGGTATGAGCGCAAAAATCTTGACCTAGCGGGCATGTATGACATGAGCGCCGTGGAAACCTGGCTCGCTGATTGGCTGAAGTGGGCCGGAGTCGAAACATTCCGAGATCTGCGGTATCGACCTGGCGACATCAAACCGCCTACCGTTGAACACCGTGCCGGAATCTGCGTGTCTATATGGCGCACAAAACAGCCTTATCCCGCACGATGCACCAAAGAAGAATTACGTGACCCCGCCTTTATCCACAAAGCGTTCCGTTGGGCGTTTTTCGGGCGACAATTTCCCTTTAAACAATTTGAACAAATGTGGGTGCCAGACACGGTAGGCCGCCATCTTCCATGGCTAGCAGACGAAATAGACGACCATAGTCCCGCTTATTGGGCCAAAGTTTCAATGAGCCAGTGGCCAGCGGCGATACCGACGCTTCTGCAGGATCCTCGTACTCGCCAACTCATCATCCTGGGAGATGGCGGGCATATCGACAATCAGCCCAGCTTGTTCAACGACGGGCACCGCCCACCATTTCCGTTGTTAAACCCGCGCTTGCAGCAGAACAGGCGCCAACGGGGAATCCGGCAAATACATCGAGACGCGCGACGGATGCCTTTCGGCGCTGTTCTTAGGTTTAAGGTGACGCCCGAAACCAAAATGTCTTCGCTTCAAGGCCACAGCCTCACCTGGCAAGAACGAGACGCGATGTGGCGTCGAGGTGTCGAGCAAGGGCGAGAGTTCTTGCCAGCTGCGCTCACCGATTTGCTGCGCACGTTTGAGGACTCGGGAAGCAGGAATGGCCACACCCCAGTGGAAGTGCCCGGACTGCATCTTTTCCAACTCATCGCGGCTCGTCGTCGCCAGCACACGGCCGGGCGCTGGGGCATCCGGAGCTGAACACGGCGCAGGCGTCGTTTTAAACAACTGTTCTGTTGCTGCCAGATCGGGATGGTGCGGGAAGGACCTGGCGCTGTTCAACGGAGCTCGGTAGCGCGCCGGTGCGTGTCACGACTTCGCCGAACTCTCCTTCCATCAACCACTTTGCCGCATAGAGAGAACCGTCGTTGTTTAAGTGGACGTCTCCTGGATTGAACCATCCGGGGGTCACTTTCATTCGGGTCAAAAGGCCAGAAAGATCGAGCTCACTTACGGGTATGCCATCTTCTCGACGTCGGTCGATAACCCATCGTTGCGTTTCCCGAATGACGTGGGCTGGTTTCTTGAATGCCAGTCGGATCAATGGATGATCGGTCAATGGCGTGGAATCTTGATCAGGGCAGGTCGCGAACAGAATCTCTTTTGGCTTGAGCCGACGGTGCACCTCAGTGATCGCGTTGCTGTACGGGGTCTGAACCAACATCCGCTTGAACCGTTTTCTGGCGTCGTTGGATCCGGAAATAAGCAGAACCAAGTCGGCATTGGCGTTGTTAAAAACGCCGCTAGGCTCCTGAGTCAGTTCTTGCTCAGCGTCTCTGATTTGCAGTGGCAGGTCCGCATAAGTGCCCCCGACCGTGGCCACCATGTGCAGTGATACTGGACGTCGCAGCTTGTCGGAGATGAGCTGAGCAAGCCGCATTGGAAGTTCAGCGCGGGGAATGACGCCTGGTTTTTGGACGGCTTGCGCCCCAGCGGCAATCGAGTCTCCCATGACCACAAGCCGATAGGCGGGCCCGCTATGTTGCTCACCAAAATGCTTCTTATCGACGAGCGGCGGGGGAATGTTGTAGTTGAATCTGCCGTGCAACGCTAATGCGGCTCTTTTGAAATCAAGTGCTCCGCCCACCAACGGTGGCACAACCACGGCGGCGGCGGTCAATGCGATATCGCCGGTCGAAGCGCTGAATATCCCAGCGGCGATTCCGGTCGCCGCGCCAGTCATTGTGCTTTTGCCAGCGCGAAGAGCTGTCTGCGCCCAATCATTTGCCCGCAAAAAAGTGGACACGCGAGGGGCTCCTTATGCTCGGGTTAAGATCCCAGCGGCGTGATACACAACTCGACGTGAGCTCTGCGTTATCGCGACTGACTCGGTAAAAGTCTATCCCGCCATTTCACCCTCATCATTTATCTAGTTTGGACGCAAAATAGCTTCGTTTCGCCAAATATTGCGAGCGAGCGGCTCATATTTTCGGGGGCCTCGGTTTGGGCATTTGCTGCGTTCCACCTTCGAGTAGGTGAACGGTGACGTGTCTGCGCGGCAGTGCGGAAGGCGAGTAAGCGACACGTTCGCGGTGCTGTTTCATGCGAACAGCGTCTTCGGTCCGAATCTCGGCCAACCGATCTCGATCAACGGTGAGCACCTCACTCGCGACTTGGTCATGTCCGGCGAAGAAGGAGAAGCCGGTGTCGTTGTGGAGTGACCCGGTCTTGGGGTCAAACGGCAGCCAGTGATAGCTCTTGATTTCTCTGGTGGGTGTGAGGCCGAGGGTTTCCGCTTCGCCTGGCGATAGGTCGTAGCGGCAAGCCATTGTGACGAAGGTGGCGTGGTCGGTGTTGCGCTCGTCTGCGGTGACCACTCTTACCGTGACGACTTTGAGCCGGTCAGGGTCGATAACGCCACCTGTTTCCTCGACGAATTCTCGTGGTGCCGCCTCGTACACCCCTTCTAGGTCGTCGACTTTGCCACCGATAAGACACAACTGTGGTTCCTCACCATCGTCGCGGACACCGAACAGAATTTTGCCGTCATGGATTACGCAAATATCGGTGGCGAGGATTTCACCTAGGTCACCGGTGAAGTCCGCGCCGTCGGCGTTTTTATGCCGGGCCACACCTTCTCCGGCGATGCCAGTGCGAAAAGGGGCCAAAGGAAAATCTTCGTCTTCTCGGCGAAAAATCCGGGGCTCCAAATTTGAGACGTTGACGAGGTAGCCCACGTGGTTCGGGTTGTAGGGGTCAGGTGTGTCGTTCACTCGAGGCATTCCGAACCGGACTCGACCCACCCATTGCAGCCTTTGTCGGTATCCGGGAAACGGAGTGTTCCAGTCGCGAAATTCCGCGGGCACATCAACCCGCTTTAGTGGCCCTTCCTCGGTTTGGCCTGTGAGTTCCTTAGGGTATTCATCATCGATTCTCTGTAATTTCGGGTGGATGCCGGTCGCCCAGGTTGTTTCTGGGAGATCTGTTCGTTCACGTCGTAATAAGACAGCTGCTCGAATATCGAGGAGTTCGGCGTCAGTTTTGATTTGCACAAGTGCTCCTAACTAGCCTTTGTCTGCAGCCTAGATGGGGCAGAGCACGACAACCGGGAAGAAGTAGTTGCCTCACGGATAAGTGCTGAGGTAAATAATTTGCCCCGAGAACGGTTCAGTCACCCCGAATGCAGGCATACTCCTCATATCAACCATTTGCTCATTTTGGAGGGGTGTGTATGTCTTTTCTTTCGTCTAAGACGGTGCGGATAGCCATCGTTGGCGCCGCCTTTATGTTGGCTTCGTTTGCTGGTGTTGGCGTAGCGCAGGCCGCTGAGGCGTCAACAGGTAAGACGCCGACAATATGGTGCAGCCCGCAGCGGTACGGCACGTGTTACAACTTCTAGCGATTCAACCTTCGCCGTGTTGGTACGACAGACGGTGCCCGACTTGCCTGGGCACCGTTGCCAATGGAATAGCTCGATTTATGAAATCAGCCGAATGAGTAGTTCGAATGTCGGATAGGGCTGGTTGTTTGATGTCGAACCAAAATGGCCCTCATCGCGCACGATGTGTGTGCCTCCGAGCTGGTCAAACATAATCCTTCCCTGTTTGTCGTCGCACCCCCAAGGGTCAACGACTGAGTTCACAAAATAAATATCCTTGACGTGGCCGCGAATACGATCCCAGTTGTAATTCTCTTGCAGGATCGGATCCATATTCTTGGCATTGGCGCGCCGCTGCGAATATCCGGCGACGAGCACAGCTTGAGCTATCTCAACGTTGATTCTCTCGAGAATGCTTAATATGAGTGGGGCGCCCGCCGAGTGTCCGATAAGCACCGTCTCGGAATTGAATTCGTGATTCGCTAAGACCTGCGGTAAGAAGTCGGCGAGTTTTTCCTGGTTTATTGCGGGGTAGAACGGCACGTCAGCTCGATAGCCTCGCGCGCGAAGCTGGCAGGCAAGCCATTGGTACCAGTAGGAATCGGGGTTTTCGTCGGTGCCATGAAATATGACGGCGTTTTTCACCGCGTCAATCTATCGTGACTATTTTGGCTCTGCCGATTGTTCGGGAAGCTCGTAGTCGAATTCGATGCGGTGGGTGCCGTCCTCATCGATCGTGATGCCGCCATTGCCTGTGATTCCGGTTAGTTCTCCGGTGCCGCTGGCCGGGACGATAAGGAAAAATTCGTTAGCCCGATCATTGCCAGTGGTTGAGGAGGCATGAGCGTAATTGAACGTGCCAGCCAGTCCGTTGAGCGAACCTTCGAATGCGTCTATGGCGACGTATGTCCCCTGACCTGAGGTTTCGTTATAGGCGGAACTGAAAAGGGCGGTGGAAATGCCGTGGACCTCACCGCTGTATTTCTTCAAAATCGTGGCCAACCCCAGATCTAGTGCCGTTTTTGGTGCCTTTTCCAGCGGCATCGCGGCGGGCATGAATTCTTCGACGCTGAAAACTCCACGAGCGAACATGTATCCACGCTAACACCGGTGGCTGAAGCTTTTCAGCGGTGAAGGGGGCTGGCCACGGTGGGTGATCGCTAGACCTTTTCCAAACGGGCTTCTAGACCATCAAGGATGCAGGTGAGGCCGTTGGAGAAATTCGCTTCTCGCGAGTTATCGGACTGTTCGGTTTGTGCTTGATATGCCTGGAGCACGTGTGGATAGTTTTTGATCGCTTCTTCGGCGGCTGGCATAAGTTTCTCGAGCCATTGCTCCTCGCTCTGCCCGCTCCGCTGGATGGTGACGAGCCATGCGGCTTCGAAAGTCGCCGCGCCAATCAGATATGCGGCGATGGCATTGAGCGCCTGGTCTGCTGCTTTATATGAGAATCCGGCCGAGGTTAGTGCCTGGAGAAGGTAGTCCGACATGCGCAACATGTTGGGGCTGATGTTGATCAGGGGGACGCTGCCCACTGTCGCCGCCATCCAGGGGTGTCGCAGGTAAGTGTCGCGGAGGCTGTGCGCGCAGCCCGACACAGCTTCACGCCAGTTCGCTGGTGTCTCGGGTAGCTGGATTTCACCGTGCACGTCATCGACGACGAGTTCGAGCAGCTCTTCTTTGTTGGCGACATGCGAGTACATCGAGGTGGCGCCGGCGTTGAGTCGGGCGCCTAGCTTGCGCATGCTCAGCGCCTCTGGGCCTTCGGCGTCGAGCAGTTCTAGCGCGGCGGAAACGATTTGTTCTCGACTCAGGGCTGGTTGGTCGCGTTGTTGGCGTTTGGGTTGGCGGGCCCACACGGTGGGCATTTCTTTGGTCATGACCACACTCTACCGGACAGTGTGCGGACTTGCGTACACCGTGCGGGTGTCGTACAGTGTGCGTAATGACGAACACTGTACGGTCAAATTTGGGAGTTCCGATGCAAAGAAATCCGCGCCGCTGGCTCATCCTTGTTGTGCTCCTGCTCAGCACGTTAGTGCTGGTCATCGACAACATGGTGCTGACAGTCGCCGTTCCGCCGCTCGCCGAAGACCTAGGCGCCACCGCACAAGACATTCAATGGATCATCGAGTCCTACATACTCGTCTTCGCTGGCCTGTTGCTCGCGGCCGGAAGTCTCTCCGACCGATTCGGTCGAAGGCGCATGCTCATCATCGGACTCGTGATATTCGGTGCCGCATCAATACTCGCCACCGTCGCCGACAACCCAGAAACGTTGATCCTGGCCCGAGTGCTGATGGGCATCGGCGGCGCGCTAGTCATGCCCAGCACCCTCTCGATCCTCATCACTGTGTTCGATGAAAAAGAACGCCCCAAAGCCATCGCCACCTGGAGCGCCGTCGCCATGGTTGGCCTAGTCGGCGGCCCAGTTCTCGGCGGAATACTCATCGCGAAATTCTGGTGGGGCGCCGTATTCGTCATCAACATCCCCATCGCGCTACTGGCCATCGTCTCAGCGCTGGTGCTCATGCCCGAATCAAAAGGCCCATGGCGTAAAGCCGACCCGCTAGGAATGCTGCTGTCCATGGTCGGCATGGTCGCCCTCGTCTGGACCATCATCGAAATCCCCAAACACGGGCTCTCCGCGACCACCATCACCACAATCACCGTCGCCACGGCCAGCCTGCTCGCATTCGGAATCTGGGAAGTTCGCACCACCTCGCCGATGATTCCGCTCGAACTATTCAAAAACCGGATCTTCACCGGCGCCAGCTTCTCGCTCGTACTGCTCACCTTCGCCAACGGTGGCCTCATGCTGGTACTCACCCAATACCTGCAATTCGTCGAGGGCTACACCCCCACCGAAACCGGGCTCGCCTTCGCACCGCTGGCCATCGCGTCGCTGGCATGCAACAGCCTCGGCGCTGCCCTCGCCCAAAAACTAGGAAACCGCGCCCTCGCCGTAGCCGGACTCCTCGTCATCGCCGCTGGGTTCGGCGCCCTGGCCATGATGAACGGCACTACCAGCCTGATCATCGCCATGATCATTCTCGGCTCCGGTGCCGGACTCGCCATGCCCGCCGCCATCGGCGCCCTGATGGGCGCCGTGCCCGCCGAACACGCCGGAGTCGGATCGGCCCTCAACGACACCATTCAACAAGCCGGCGCCGCGCTCGGTGTCGCCGTCCTCGGATCCGTGCTGTCGGGCACCTACACCAACGAAATGCCCGACTCGGCACCCGAACCCGCCAAAAGCTCCATCACCGACGCGCTCGCCGTCGCCGCGCAATTGAAAGACAACGCACTCGCCGATGCCGCCCGAGACGCATTCGCCTCGGCAATGTCGGGCAGCTTCCTGGCCGGAGCCGCCGGAGTTGTGGGGGCGGCAATCCTCGCCTTCTTCCTGATGCGTGACAGCGGCAACGCCCAGGACGCGACTGAGCCAGAGCCAGTAGAGGAAGTGAAAGAAGCGATGATGCTCAGTTAATGATGTGACAATGCCCGCCGAATCAACCCGGCGGGCATTGTCGTTTCGTGCCTTTAGGAGCGCAAAAACTCGATCAGTTCGGTGTTGAACGTTTCGGCATGCGTGACGTTCAGACCATGCGGCGCATCGGGCACGAGCACCAACTTGCTCCCGTCGATGGTTTCAGCGGTGAGCTTGCCACTCACTTCGAACGGAACAATCGCATCCGAATCACCGTGGATCACCAGGGTTGGAATCGTGAACGCTTCTAGGTCTTTACGAAAGTCAGTGGTCGAGAAAGCCGTTGTGCAGTCCAATGTGCCTTTCGGCGATGCACCAGCGGCAATGCTCAAGTTGTAGAGCCGCAACGGTTCACTCACCAGATCAGTGCGGCCATTCACCGCGAAGAAGTTCGTGATAAAACCATCGAGGAAAGCGAGCCGGTCGTTCCGGATGCCGTCATGGAAACTCGTCAACGTTGCCTGATCGACGCCACCATCCGGGTGGGCAGACGATTTGAAAAGGTACGGCGGCACGGCGCCCGCGAATACTGCTTTCGCGATCCGCTCGGTGCCATAAGTTCCCACGTAGCGGGCCACCTCGCCGCCACCCATCGAGAACCCAACCAGCGCCACCTCGGTGAGTTCAAGATATTCAAGCAACATGTTTAGATCGGCCGCGAAGGTGTCATAGTCATAGCCGCTCCACGGCTGGGAAGAGTCCCCAAAACCGCGCCGGTCATAGGTGATAACGCGATAACCCTCTTCGACCAGCGCCGGAACCTGCCTCTCCCACGACCTGCCCGACAGAGGCCAGCCATGCACCAACACCACTGGCATCCCGGAGCCATGATCCTCGAAATACAGTTCGACGGGTTGGCCGTTCTCCTCGCCAACGGTGAGCTTAGGCATCAGCGCTACCTTCCACTAGTCGGTCAGGGTGGAGAGCCGTGAATGGTCCACCAGCGGGCATCCAACACCAGCATGCGTGCATGGCCAGGGATTTACCAGGGCCTCGTGTCGCCAATAAGTGCTCGGTCAGCAACTCGCGGCGCACTGAGTCACAGCAGTGTCTATCCACGACATACGCAGTCGCGCGTACTGATGGTTGTGGGTTGCATGGTTGTTCGGTGTCGCTGAGCGCGGCTGCACAAACGCCGCACGAATTAGGGACTTGTTTGGTTGGGTGCGGGGCAGTGTGGTGAGCGTCCGGGCGAGCGCTCACCCAAAAGGGGGCCGGCCACTGCCCCGCACCGTGCCCGCCCTGTTCGGTGCAATGACTGCTCAGGCCATAGGACATGGAACTGCCACGCTTGCAAAGTGATTTGCTGCGACCTCCGCCATGTCCTCGGGTTTTTTAGCTCCTGGGAACAATTGCCTTTTCGACAGCTACTTCAGGGCTATCCACGTATTCGATGCCTTGGACATCACGCCCTACAGCGTCGGTAAGCCTCCAGCCGTTAAGCGACACGACTGGGATTCCACCGCGGCGTTTAGCCAGAGCAATTTCGCTCAAGGTGCCCCAGGAGCCACCGACAGAAATGACCGCATCAGCGCTCCACACAATTACTGCATTCCTTGCCTCGCCGAGATTGGTGATGATAGTGGCCGATAGATCAGGCGAGGCTCCATCCCGACTGTCGTTTGGCCTTACCCCGATCACTAGGCCTCCCTTGGATCGCACACCAGCGGCGACGGCAGCCATGACACCGATCCCTCCACCGCATATGACCGTCACGCCCTGTTCAGCGAGCAGTTCACCCACACGCCGCGCGTCGCGCTCGTCTTGTTCTGTGCAGTGTCGTGGTCCGCATACTGCGACCTGGAAAGGCACGGGTAGCTCCTATTCCGGTAGTTGTGGCAAGTCATGACGGGTAGCTGGATAGGCGCAAAATTGTCCAATGTCGGCTTGGATCTGAGTTGCCGCCGCGGTGCTTGCGAAAGCTGGAGCGTCCAGGACGTCATGCAATCCACGCATCCGTTTGATCAGTGGCAAGGTGCGGTTTTCCGAAGCGAGCGTGAACACCATCCTGATGCCATTTTGAGCTGCCTCGACATCGCGTGATGCGAGATATGCGAGTGCGAGATCCAAGCGAGCAGCTGCCACGAGTTCCGGCGATGGTTCACCCACGGCGGGCGAGCTGAGTCGGTCGACGGCCTCTTGTGCGTCAAGCCGGGCTTGATGCGTATCTGCGGTGCTCCCAAGGGCGAGTTGGGCTTCGCTTGCATAGTAGGCCGCTTTGCCGGCTGAAAATGTGAAGACGCTGTCCACACCTTCGTTGCCAGTACTTTGCCGCAGGTCAGCCATACGAGTGAGAGCATGTCGGGTTTCTTGACGCTCGCCGCAAGCGGCCAGGGCGCGAGCTTGTTGACTGACCAGCCTTAGAAGTCCGTCGGGTTCGGAGGTTTCACCTTGGGCCGTGTGTGCGATTTGGGCAGCCCTTCGATAGTTACCTCGCCAGTACGCGACGTTTGATTGCACCCAGCGCGTGTATGCGACGAGTTGGGTGTCGCCGCACATGTCCGCGCAAAGCAGTGCGGTGCGTGCGTGGGTGTCGGCTGCATCGCCGTGGTCCATGTCGAAGCTTGCATGCGCAAGTAGAGCGCTGAGATGGCCAGCGATCCGGTATAGGTCGGGAAGGTATTGGGGTCGGGGGCGTGCATCGATGAGTTGAAACATCTGGCGGCGTCGCTCAGCTAGTGGCGTGAACAGCGCGAATGGGGGTTCGGTGAGGTACCTGCGGGATAGCCCGTCGATATCCGCGTAGTACTGCTCGATGAGAGCTGGGGTTATTGCAGCACTTGGTCGACGCACAAACGCGGCGGATTCTTCAGCGGTCATGGCCACCTCCTCCCGCAATGATGCAGCTGTAAAGCCCGGCCTGTGAAGCCGCATTTGAGTAATCGGTTTCTCACTCGCTGAAGGCTGAATGGGGCCATCGTGGGGGTGACCTGCAGGTGGAGCTGTCAGCATCTCGAATTGACATCCCCACAATTCGAGGGCGACACGCCGGGCCGCTGGACGCGCCCTACCTACGTCGCCAGATGCCCAACGCTTGAGCTGGCGAGTCGACAATGTTGCCTGGATATCTAATTTGCGTGCCAGCTTGTCAAAGTCGACACATAGTTCGTCGAGGGTGCGCGAGCCGTTGCGTATGAGCTGCTCTAGCAGCGTTCTTGGCTGAGAATCCGTCGGCACCGCAACCTCCATGCAGAGATTCACACCCTGTCAATGAAACGTCTCAATAGGTGAGCCTTCTGGTCAGTGTCCTACAAATGTCACCTCAATGTCCTCCGAATGTCCCCCTCTCGTCGTAGTGCCGTCCCTATAAACGCGCGCATCCTTATTTACATGTTCAGCTTCTCGATCGCTCCTCGACAAAAACCGGTGTGCTCCATCTGCCGCAAGGGCATAAAAGAACTGCGTCCAGGCCAGTGGGAACACCTTCCTACTAAGAAGCGTAAATGGGGCCCAGTCTGCGTGATGACGCCTGAACCCCTAGTTCTCCCACGAGTGGTGCTCGCCTCAGGGCCGCCGCTGTAGTGGGAGGGCGCGGGGCAGACACCTACCCCCTTCGGTCGAGCCCCTGCCCGGACGCTCGCTAGCTGCCCCGCGCCCATCCAAAGAGTCATCTGTGTCTGCTAGAAACCAGGTTTGCCCCACCATCCGATTCGAACGGAAGGCTCGGTTTGATGAAAGAGAAGCAGCCGCTCGTCGCAGTCATCGGCGCCAGTCCAGTCACTGGAGTGGATCACCTTAAGGCCGCGCAGTCAGCAGGCTATGACCTCGCTGTTGTTGATACAAACCCAGAGAGGACGCAGGCTCTACATCAGCAATTCGGTGCTACACCGTTCGGTTCCATATCGGCGATGCTCGAAAAGTTAAGTTCTGACGGGCGAGCTCTGCACATTGCGGTCGTGGCAACGCCTTCGGCCTTGCACTTACCGCATCTCACGGAACTAGCTTTAGCCCGGCGAATCGGAATGCTCAAGCTAGGCGGGATTCTTCTCGAGAAGCCACCTTGGTTGCCGCGCGAGAATAGTGAAGCGGCAGAGCTCATCACGGATCTGGATCGAGACGGCCTTAAGGTCGGCGTTGGTATGACGACGCTGTTTGATGAGGCATTCATAGGCGTTACCGAAGCAGTGCAATCGGGTGTACTTGGCCAGGTCATCAGTATCGAGGACGAAATTTACTTCCAGGTGACTGCCGACATGGGACTACCACCAAATTATTTCCGCAGCGTCGATGAGGGTGGAAGCACATTGCTCCTCAACGGGGTCCACGGACTACATCGCATAGACAAGCTCGCACGAACCGACCGAGAACCTCCGGGCAATGCCCGAATTATCCGATCCTTCGAGAAAAGACCCTCGGAGCAGCCCCTTCACTTCACGCCCCAAGCCGATTATGGGCATTTCCATATTTCATACCCGAACGGCGTTACGGCGGATATGAAAGTGGGGTGGACCGCCTACCCTCCCGAACCCTCTCGCTTTCTAGTGATCGCGGAACAGGGCACAGCTGCCATATACGGGAATGGAGATTCTTGGAAAATCACAGCAAGAGGAGACGACGGGGAATACCGGACGCAGCTCTACACGCGCACGAAGGCGTTTAACAAGTTTCAGAAGCAATTTGATGCAATGGACCAGTGGGTGCGCACTAGTGTCCGCCCAAGCGGCTTGCCTGATTTGAGCGACCTGATGTGGACGATGACGTCGCTGAACAACTCATTTACTGAGCTGAAACGCGTACCGATCGGTAGTCGGGCACATAAGCTGGCCCATCAACCAACCGAACGTGTGTCCACGCACTAGCCGACACCAAAGAAAATGGCCCGGGTTTCCCCCGGGCCATTTTGTCTTAGCTACTCGGCGGCGCAAACATACTCCACTCTGTGGGTGTCGCGAACTCGACATCACGTGTGAAAACCCAACCGTCGATTTGATCCATAGCTATGGTCGGCAATCCGTTGGCTGGGCGCACCGACCGCACATTCTCGGCGCTCACAGTCTCGCCAGCTTTCACGCTACGGGTGACATATAGCGATCGACGTAGTCGGCGCACTTCGTGTTCCGAACCAGTGGCGCCGATGCGCGGCTCACCAAGTGCCTGCCATGCCCGTTCAGTTTCGACAACCAACGACGTCAACTCATCAGGATTCAACGAGAAGGCAGAGTCGACGCCTTCGTCATCACGGCTCGTCGTCACATGCTTTTCGATAGCGCTCGCGCCCATCGCTACAGCTGCAACGGATACTCCGACGCCCATGGTGTGGTCTGAGTATCCGACAACGCATTCGAACAAATCCGCAAGCAAGGGAAGCTGACGAAGGTTGCTGTCTGAGGGCTCGGCCGGGTAGGAAGCGGTGCATCCCAGGACGACGAGCTGCTCACATCCAGCTTCACGCGCAGTCTCAACGGCAGCAGCGATCTCAGTGAGCGTCGCACTGCCGGTGGACATCACGATCGGCTTGCCCGTTTGTGCCATCAGGCGGACAAGCGGGAGGTCCACCATCTCAGCTGAGGCGACTTTAAACGCCGGTACGTTCAAATCGTTGAGGAACTCAACCGCAGTGGGGTCGAAGGCCGAGGAAAACGCCACAAGGCCACGCTCTGCGGCGCGGTCAAAGATTGGCTTGTGCCATTCCCAAGGGGTGTATGCCTGCTGGTACAGCTTGTATAGGTTGCTATTTCCCCACAAGGCGTGATTCTTGTCTACGAAGAACTCGTCACGATCCGAATCCAACGTGATTGTGTCTGCCGTGTATGTCTGCAGCTTAAGCGCCTGGGCCCCTGAATCGGCGATGATGTCTACGATTCTCAGGGCTCGTTCTAGATCGCCGTTGTGGTTGCCTGACATCTCAGCAATAATGAACGGCTTGTGTTCTGGCCCGATTTCATGATGGCCAATACGAATTGTTTTTGTTGACATTTCCTAGTCACCTACAGGCACGATGGGGGTGTGATCGTAAGCCTGTAGGCAACGTTACAGTTCTGCCGCAGATGAACAGCACAAGGCCGCTGGATAGACGTTAGAACTAGCGAGCGTTGACGACCGTGAGCGCTTGCTAGGAAACCCCCGCGTGTGCGGGCGGACACCGGCACGGAGACCAAGCGCGACACTGAAGTCAGCGGAACAATGTGGAGCTTTGCAATGTGGCGAGGGCCTTTTGACCTGGGCTGTTGAGTAAGCCGGTGAGAGCATGGACCACGTTGTGACACTTTCTGTCAACGATGTCTTAAGTGGCTCGGCCGCATGCTCCAATGAAGTGAACCCAAAGCAGGCGCCGATGCAGGGAGCGGATATGAGCGATCGCGATAAAAAGCGTCGAGAAGAAGAGGACGAGGATCGTCGCCGACGCGCGAGCCAAACACAATCCGATACCAACACCAGCACGAACACAAGCAATGATTACAGCTCTAGTAGTTGGGACTCTGGTTCATCGGACGGAAGCTACTAGGTTTTATGAGCTGGCAGCGCCATTGTGTACGACGAATGACCGCTCGGGTTCAGTGCGAGCGGTCTCGACGATTGACCTTGAAGCCGTGCCAGCGGACGAGCGAGCGCAGCCTGATTTCGAGGAAAAGGTCGCCAGGTTCCAAACAATGACCAGAACCATGTTCGGGCAATTTGACCGCATTGGTGCGCGAGAAACTGGGGAGCTATTCGCGTTGAACCCGCGAGCGGAAGTGCGAGCTGTCTCTGGTCCAGGTGCGGATGGGGCTATCGCCTCTCGTCAATTCCCGCCGTTCGTTGGCTCGATGTTCTCGACAGTATTGAACGCTTGAACCGTGCATAGGAGATTCCCGCAGCAGACTGGCTCTGCGGCACGGGAGATGCGTCGGGCGGGCACGCAAGGGGTTCATGACGTTAAAAGTGCGGCTCGTCGAGTTGTCTGATCGCTGTTGCACATATTGATCAGTGAGCGTTTCCTCAAGATGTGTAACTCTGTAGTGGCCGGTCGCGTAATTACGGCCCAGAGCTCAAGGAGGCGGTAATGGAGCTTGACGCGTTGCCGCATGTCGATGAGCACGAGACGATAATCGAGGCGAGCACCGAGGATGTCTGGCGCGCCGTAAGCGAAACCATGGACCGGTCCACTTCAGGTTCATTTATGCGCTTCTACGCGAGGCTCGTTGGATGCGCCGACCACACGGCGTCTGGGCCGCGCCCATTCGCTGAAGGTTCGACGATTCCCGGCTTTCGAGTAGCCGCAGCTCACCCGTGGCACGAGCTGGTTCTGACAGGGCGCCATCGTTTCTCGACGTATGCCCTCATCTTTCGTTTTGAGCAGCTCAGTCCAGCGCGGACGCGGCTGCGCGCCGAAACTCGGGCTGCTTTTCCTGGCGTGTTTGGGGCCGGTTATCGAGGACTTGTCATTGGGACGCGCGGGCATGTGGTAGGGATGCGGCGCATTCTCGCAGGTATTAGACGTCGATCTGAGAGGCGCCGTGATGCGGGAGCTTAAAGTGGAGGAGGATCAGCGTCGGCTTTGGGCCAGGACTCCTTGACGGTCGGTCTTTTGATTGGCCATGCGTGACGGGATCTAAGAGCACCCTGTTGACCGCCTTAGGTCATTCACCAAGCACGTTGGTGCAGGTCTGTTCCAGAGCCCTTTAGCCGGCCGCATCCAGATCTGCCATCAACTCATCTTCATGTGATTGTTGTGAGTGATTTGCGATTGTTCCGCTCGGTACAATCTGAGCTTGACAGGCTCGTCAATTCAATACACTTGGTTCTAGAGATGCATCGAGATCAGAAATTACAAGCTTTGCTGTCTGCCATAACACCGCCGGATAGTGTGTTACAGGATTGGCGTGCACGTTTTGACGCACTTGTTATGCCGCTTAAAAATAGTGAACTGCTTCCGAGCGATGAAATTGCGATTCGTACGTTTATCAACAGATATGAATGGGAGTTTTTCGCTAAACCTGGCGAAAATTTTCCCAGCACACAACTCATGGTCACTGATGGGCGCGAGACCACAGTGCACAATACTTTTCTCGGTGGGCGCTATGACACTATAGAATATTCTGACCTTTCTGATCACTTCCAAAATTTCTTTTCAGAAATTATTGAGGAAAGAAACACGTATCTGTTTGGAACAGATGGATATGCGGACAATGACAACGAAATAGAGGCTGCTACGAGGGCAATTCTTGTTGATAGCCCGCAATATCGGCTATTCAAGTTGCTCGCCATGCCATCACCCCTCTTGGAAGAGGCGCCACTTACTTTGGCGGATAGGCAGCTGATCGAGAATAACTTACGAGAGTCCATTTTGGGGCCATTGCGTGATTCGCCTGAGCGACATGCCGCACCAGGGTTCGCCGCTGAGCGCGTTTTCAAGAAGCAAATGCATTCTCTTGACGAGCAAACCAAGCCGCAGATTCGTCCAGCTAGTGATCCACGCAACAGGATCTACAACTGGCTGCTGCAGCAAGCTAGAAATGGATGGAGCTCAACGCCGATTAAGTCAAGCTTGGATGATGATCGCGTAGAGAAAATAGCGGTACAGAAAAATGGAAACTCTTATGAAATCGTAGCCGAGTATGCCTCGGGAAAGATAGATAACATCAATGAGCTAGTGAATGATTGGAGCAGCGATGAACTTCCTTGTGAACCGAGAGACCTCCTATATGGCACAATTTTTTCATCTCTTCTCGGATATGAGTTTGTTCGCCAATTTCTCCGTGATGACACAACTCCGCCTGAACAAATTCTAGATACTGTCGTTGGTGAACTCGCAGAGGGTTGGGCGTGGGCAGGTCATTGGGATAATCTATCGGACGATGAAATTTATGCAATTTTGATTTCTCTCCGGCGCCCACAAGGGCCTATGTGTGCAGACGTGCCTGAGAGTGGCGATTTCGGCACAATCCCGGAGTCTTATATTTCCCAACCCAACCGTCAGGAAGAATCTCAAAATACCACTGGGATCCAGTCGGAACATTTCCTGCGAATACAACAGGAAATAAAAGCCACGGTCCTGAGTCGGGAGCAGATAGAAGAACGTAAGAACATAACTATTGGACGAGTGTTAAGCCGTGATTACCAGGATCAATTTTCTCGCCTTATTATCGGGCAGTCCAAAGCCAGAAAATATCCAGAAATAAGTGATCAGGCACAACATATGCTCGTAGTGGAGTTCGAGGAATCTTTAGACGACACAACAGAGCCTTATATTCCTGGCTATGTGACAACCGCCAACAGTGGCAAACAATGGGCATTCCGGCGATCCGCCGTCGACCTCCATAAAGGCGCCCACGACGTGGTCATTCCCCGCAGCGGTCTGGCTGAGCTCGTCGATGCTTATGGCCAACTAGGACTTCCTTCTCTCGCGCAAGCGCTGAGCAAACTAGAAAAAACGCAAGGGTTCGTCTCTGCGGATGATCTTCAAAAATTGATCAGTGCACACAGCGTCTACACATACGACAAGGCAAACGAGCTGCACCCCACGGCTTTACAAGGTTTCTCCCACTGCATTCGTAAGGGTCGCCTGCACGTCCAGTGCACCGGAGCCGCGTCTTTCCTCGCGATGTCATTGCGACTCGCAATGCCCGACTGCAGAGCCACCATTCATACCGGGCTCACGCTTAGCGATGACGACAGAATCCACGGTCTAGAACATGCGCAAGTGGCGTTAAAACATGGCAACCGTCTTTATTTGCTAGATGCCACACCACCAAGCAACTTGCGTGGGATGGCGAGGCTTAAATCTTTTATGCGAACCCGCAGGGCTGGGTTCCGAAATGCCCAACCTTCGGCACCAGCCGTTGACCCGCTCACCGAGCATGTACCTGACCCCGCAGAGTTTGTTGAGACGATCACATCAGGCGAGCTCGTCGAGCACATCACTCCACACATCAGCGCGAACGTCGTGGTGCAACTAGAGGAAATTATGCGGCCGGCATTTAACGTGACCACTAATGCCGACCTGTATCGGGCCATACTCAATTTGCCCAAGCGCGACCCGATACGAATCGCGATGGAGGCCGGCAAGCAACGCCCCGGAACACGGGGTGCTTCCGCTATGTCGTATCTGGAAAAGTACAGCAACGATGCTGACCACCGGGATCGCATTTTTAAGCTCACCGGCCGCAAATACGATCCGCGGTTCACTGCTTTACTTGTTGACTGCCTGCGCCCGCTGACAGCCATTCAACCCGAAGCGCCGACCATTGCGCATCCCAAGCCTCAGGCGCTCGCCATGCCGCAAGTATCCCAGGCCGCTAGCCATTGGAGGATCGATAGGGCTTAAGGGGCGTGATTTTGCTCAAAGTCCTATCCGAGATGCCACATCAGGGTGGTGTTGGTATCGCGGAAGTGTTCAGAGAGCACACAGCCAACGATTCCGTCCGTAACCTTCGTGTGCTGCGGAATATGCGTTGTTTGGTCGGGCAGACTGTGCGAAATGGTTCTCTATTGCGGGGGTGCGTGGCATGCGCGTAGTGATTGCCGGTGGTCACGGCAAGATAGCGCTGAAGTTGGAGTCGCTGCTTTTCGCGCGTGAGGACGAGCCGGTGGGTTTGATTCGGAACCCGGCGCATGCGACTGAGGTTGAGGCGATGGGCGCGCAGGCTGTGGTGTGCGATTTGGAGCGGGCCGATGTGTCGCAGGTCGCTGAGGTGCTTCGTGGCGCTGACGCGGTGGTTTTCGCCGCTGGCGCCGGTGCGGGCAGTGGGGTGGAGCGCAAGTATGCGGTTGATCGGGATGGTTCGATTTTGCTCGCAAAGGCGTGTGAACAAGTAGGCGTGCGGCGGTTTGTGCAGATCTCGTCAATGGGGGCCGGTCAGCCGCCTCAGGCGGGCTCGAACGAAGTGTGGTCGGCTTATATCAACGCTAAGACTGAGGCCGAGGACGATTTGCGGAGCCGCGGCCTCAATTGGACGATTGTGCGCCCAGGCCGGTTGACTGATGACGAGGGCACAGGGCTGGTGCACCTTTCTCAATCGCCGGTTTCCGCTGCGGAGGTGTCGCGCGACGATGTTGCGGCAGTGGTGGCGGAACTCTTGGGAGTTTCGGCGACGTCCGGCATGACTCTGGAGTTGACCGGCGGCGATATTCCTGTTCGCGAGGCTGTTCAGCGCATCGCGGCTGGGTGAGTTGGGATGCGGCGTATTCTCCCTGAGATTCGCCGTCGATCCGAATAGCTCGTGGTCATCGTGTTTGCCCATCGACCAGTTTTTCGCTCACCTGAGTGAAGCCGTGGTTGCCCGCGCCGTCGGCGATGAGTTGATCCACGATTGCGTTGAGGTGGTCGAGCTGCCCGGTGTCCATTCCCCGCGATTGGCGAAGTTCGGCGAGTTGGTGCAGAACGCGGCTGTGTTCGACGAGTGAGGCGGGACCTTTGGGGTATCGCTGTTCTTGCACTTCTTGGGTGGTCTCGGTCAGCGCGTCGATGACGTAACCGAATTGTTTGTGGGCGAATGGCAGGAACGCGTCGAGGTCGGCGTTGCGTCCCCCGATGAGGCTGAGGGCGTTGAAGTAGGCCATTTCGGCGTCGTACCAAAGGCCAAGCAGTGCCATGTCGTAGAGGCTGGCTTGGCCGGGGTTGGCGCCGACGTATCTGATGGTGCCGAATGTGGTGAGGGCAGCGGCGTGTTCGCTGAAGGTGTCGAATGCTCCGGCGAAGAACAAGGTTGCTGTCGGACTGCCGATGTGGGCCGGGCTGGCTTGGATGACGCCGTCGAGGTACCGGGCGCCGTAGTTTTCGGCTTGCTTGGCGAGGTTTTGTGCTTCCTCTGGGGTGCTGGTGGTGAGGTTGATAAGTGTTTTTTGGTGGAGGGCTGGGCCGAGGTTGTCGAGGATTTCTTGGCTGGCCGCGTAGTCGGTGACGCACAGGATGATGAGCATGTTGTGTGCGGCTTCTTCTGGGGTGGAGGCCCCGATGGCGCCTTGTTCGATGAGCGCTTGCTGTTTGTTGGCGGTCCGATTCCAGATGGTGACGGGATGGCCGGCGTCCAGAAGGACGGTTGCGAGGGCCCGTCCCATGGCGCCGAGTCCGATGATGCTGACTGGAGCGTGGCTCATGATGTGGTCCTTCTGCGAGATTAAATTTCGTTACGTGCCGTATCGTAACAGAAGGGCTAGACTTGCGATATGGCATCGAGTCGGACCCCACGCAGCGCGACCACGCCCGTCGGTCGCCCGCGCGACACCCATATTGACCTGGCCATACTCGAAGCCGCACTCGCCTTGCTCGACAAAAAGGGCTATGCCGGGCTGGTGCTGGAAGAAGTCGCCCGCCAAGCCGAAACCACAAAACCGGCCATATATCGTCGGTGGGGAAGCCGGCAAAATCTCGCCCTCGCCGCCCTCGGAATGCGGCTGGAAGGCATCCAAACCCCAGACACCGGCTGCACCATCTGCGACCTCAACGAAGGCCTCAATATTTTCGTAGCCGCGTTCCAGCGAATCCGGCCCGAAATCTTGGGGCCGCTACACGCCGCATGCGCCGCCGAGCCGGAACTACACCGCACATTCATGACAACGCTGTTCGAACCGCCCCGTCGCTCCGTGCTCCGCATGCTTGAAACAGCCACCGCCCGTGGAGACCTTCGGCCCGATCTCGATATTGAACTCGTGCTCGACATGCTCGGGTCTCTCGTGCATTACCGCGCGCTTTTTGGACATGCGGCGCTGGAGACCAGCGACGTGGAAAACGCGGTAGCCGCCCTGCTTAGCGGCATCGCCACTGATTATCCGGCGTTGGTAGAACACAGCCGTGAGCTAGCGGGCGCCTCACCGGTCCACGCTGTGCACGCATGAAAAGTAAAGAAAGCCGCTGTAGCTCGCGACCAAAGTGACGTATGAGGACCGGTTAGCTTGGTTTTCTTCCTGGCGTTCTGCACGTCGCGTTAGAAGTCGCCGGTCCAGCGGTGGGGCGAGGACGGCCACCGCTCGTTCCCGGCGGGCGACCATCGTGGACATGTGCGGGCAAAGCCGATCGATACGTGACCCCGGCTGGAAAGTTGCCGCTGACGGTATATGTCGTACCTTGTTTAGCGCTCTGTATAGGGCCACTGTAGGTGGCGTGAGCTTCGGTCAGAATGCGTTCGGCGCTCACATTGGGATGATGATGCGTGAGTAAAACCTTGCCCGCCCCGGCCGCTTGAGCGGCTTGGCCCGCCGTGTGTCCAGATAGATGAAGGCCGGAAGACACTTCGGCTTTCTTGAGGTAGAACGCTTCAACCAGTGCCAGATCCGCCTCTTGTGCGGCCTTCAGTAGACCAGGCGAAGGCGTGCCGGGTTGCGCTTCGCCGACGTCTCCTGAATAAGCAAATCGTTCACCCGTCCCATCGACACGAACGGCATAGGCTTCCAGTCCCACATGATCCACTGGAAATAGGGTGACGCTCAAATCGCCGACTTCCAGAGGCTCGGCGGGATAGAAGGTCTTGAAATCGAAAACGCCGCTGATGGGCCGAGGAAAGCCTTTGTGCTGAGTTGCCTGATCGAGTTCTTCTTTAATCCCAGCTGGCCCATAGACCGGAATTTGCGCGGGGAATGGTGGCATGGCGGCGCCGTCTTCGTCTTTGGGGTACTGCAAATCTTGGCCGAGGGCGGCGAGGTCGCCGATGTGGTCGCCGTGAGCATGAGTGATGAGCAACGCGTCGATTTTCTCGCGGAGTCCTTGCTTCCCTAGTTTCGCGTTCGCGCCAAAGCCGATATCGAGTAGTAGTCGCGTTTGCTGGCTCTCCAGTAGATATGCCGAAGTTCCGTGAAATCTGTCTTCGTCATCCACATACGATGTGCTGCCCGAACATCCCAAAACGGATAAATTCATG
This sequence comes from Mycobacteriales bacterium, assembly GCA_013362805.1. Lineage (GTDB taxonomy): Bacteria > Actinomycetota > Actinomycetes > Mycobacteriales > QHCE01 > JABFVL01. The sequence continues at coordinate 51,470 of JABFVL010000089.1, forward strand.
GCCATGTGAATAGTTTCTCATAGGCCATCAACAGTCACTCGCCGTGATGAAAGCCAGCCGTGTGAGGGCTAGTTGGGTTCACCGGGGCATTGAGAAACAGCTGATCCCGCCTGCCTCAGAGCGCCGCGGCTCTTAGCGATGTCCTGGGCCAACAGCGTGCCGCGCTGTGTGGCCTTGCCCTTTATGTCGGCCCAGGCTGGCTTATCGCGCTTCGGTAGACCCTGGCAAAGCCAGATGGAACGAATATCGAACTCCGGACAAGTAATAGATGTCAACTAAATTACGGCGCCATTGACGGTGGCTTATTAAGGAGGTGTCATTATTACGGTGTTACAGCTAGTCACTGCCAGTGACTCAGGCTCCCCACCCCAGTTAGGTGAGGCCAACATGCATCCAAAGTCAGAGATGACGGATGCTGAACTGATCAGCGCCGGTCGAGAAGAATTCGCCCAAATATTTCATAAATATGCGGACGCTATTTATCGATATGCGGTCCGGCGGGTAGGCGTGGACAGCGGCGAAGACATTG
>JABFVL010000071.1 GCA_013362805.1 Mycobacteriales bacterium
CTGGAGCTGGAGCTGGAGCTGGAGCTGGAGCTGGAGCTGGAGCTGGAGCTGGAGCTGGAGCTGGAGCTGGAGCTGGAGCTGGAGCTGGAGCTGCGTCGTTGACTGTTCGTGAAGGCGACAGATACACGATCGCGGCGCCATCACTCGCACGGATTGCCAAAAGCGGCATGAAGTCGGGTTTATATCGCCATTGTGCCCACCATTTGCCCAGCCGCCCTTGTTGCCATACGTCTTCAGGGAAGACCGCGTATGAGATGAGCTCGGGATCCATTCCGTACACGATCTGCGCGAGTTGTGTCCAACCGTGTTGGGTCGGGCGGTTGTTTTCGTCGCGTTCGATGCGTTGCTCGTCGATAAGTCGAGCTAGCGTTGCTTTGGTGGCGATGGTTCCGTGTTCACAGGTGCAGTTGTCGTTGATGCATCGGCATGCTCGAACCAGAGGGGGCGGGAATGGCCGTGGATCATCCCACAGGAGTTTGAGTGCGGTGAGTGCTGGCGGTTCTTCGGGCCTTACTACGGAGAATCCTCGGGTCTGGCGGGATCGGGGGTTCGGGTTCAGGAGGTTGCGAACCGTGGTTCGGCTGGCGCCGGCCGCCTGAGCGATGTGTTCTTCGCTGTATCCGGCGGCATGCGCCGCTTTGATGTGTTCGTTTCGTTGTTTTAAAGCTTGTTGATACTGCGACGCCGCTTTGGTGAGCAGGTCGAGTGGGTCAGCGGGTTTCGTCAACTGTTCGCTGGTGGTTGGGGCTTCTTGGGGTTTTTCAGGGCGGCGGGTGGTTCGGGCCAGTTCGGGACGTGCTTCTGGGCGGGTGTGTTGACCGTTGTGAGGTTGTTGGTTTTGCGATCGGCCTACGGGCACGATAAGTCCACTGTCTGTTTGGGCTAAGCGGATGCCTTGCTGTTTGGAAATACGGTCCCATTGTTCTGGACTTAGCCCCATAGACACCTCGCAGATCAGCTGTGTGCATTATTCAACACTCAGCGATCATATGGTGACGAATCTAGTGCATCGTTGGGCAGGCTAAATGCGACAGAGGTGGGGGCGCCATCCCCGCTGTTCGAATCTGCCTGAACAGCGGGGATAGCAACGAATTACCGTGGCGCTTGGCCAGGCACATTCGCAGCGCTATAGGGGTTTTCGACTGCTTTGAAGTATGCCGACGATGCTGGCAACCAGATCAACACGGTGATGGCGACCGCGAGCAGCCAACCGAGACCTGAGAGCACGTTTGTCAGTGCTGGGTTGCTTTGGGTTGCCATCCCGCAGAGCAACGCGACCGTGTTCAGACCAAAAAATACGGTTCCGGTGATGCGGGCCCAGTTTTTGCCCTTGCCAATAAAGTGCGCCATGGTGAGCCACAGGGCGATGCCGATGAGCGCGAGCACGGTGCCGATTGCCAAGCCCACCGTTACCGCGGTGTCGAGCTCTGAGCTGGAGAGATCGCCGTTCGCCTCTTTGGCTGCGTCACGGATCTCGTCCTTCATGCCAAAGGAGACAAAGACGCCAATGATCGATAGGGCGACCGACGCATAAATTAAGTAGACGGCGTTTTTAATCGTGCTCGGCTTTTCGGGTGTCACGAACGTTGGCTGCCCTGGTGGCATGTTGCCCGAATACATCGCTACTCCTCGTTACAGACGTTTCTACGTGGGACGATGCTCTCATTGGTAAGGGATGACTGGTGGCGGGGTCTAGATCTTTGGCAGATTTAGGGAGATAAGTTCCTTAGTATTCTCGAAAACTCGAGCGTGGTATGCGGGCTATTGTGGGGTTTCGCGCAATACTCCCATAATGGGCACTTCCACCGCCGCGATTCGCAGAATCGATGGAACGAGGGCGCTCATTGTTGGATATCGACTCGCATTCGGTTTGCTCGTCGTGGTCGCGCTGGTCGTTCAGTTCGCGCATAGTAGTCAAAATGACAGCTTTAGCGCGGTGAACTTTTTTAGCTACTTCACCAACCTCAGTAACGCTCTTGGGGCCGTCGTTCTGTTGTGGGCTGCTTTTAGCCGGCGCCGTGCGACCGCACTTGATTTTGTTCGCGGCGCGGCCGCCGTGTATTTGGCTGTGACTGGCATCGTTTTTTCAACGTTGTTGAGAGAAGAGAGTCTGGGGCTGCTATATCCGTGGGTAAACACGGTGCTTCATACGATTATGCCGATGGTTATGGTTCTTGATTGGCTCATTGTGCCGCCAATTCGCCATCTCGCATTCAATGCGACGTTGTGGTGGCTCGCATTTCCGTTGATATATCTGGCCTACAGCTTGACGCGGGGAATCGGGGTCGATTGGTACCCGTATCCCTTTCTCACACCGGGCCGAGTAGGTGGATATGCGGGAGTTGCAATATATGCGTTGGCAATCGCTATTGGATTCTTGGTGATGGTATGGGTAATCACTTGGATCGGAAATTATCGACGCGCTCGAATGCTCAATTGAATAACTAGGCTGATAGGTGTGTCATATAGGTCTATTTGGATATTGCGCTCACTACTTTCAAGAGAGTGATTAAAACGTTCTCTCGAGGTGGCGTATGTATCTGCGAAGATCATTGCAAATATCGGCATGGATCATTCTCGCGCTCACAATTTTTCCGAGCGCCGCGCACGCCGATCCGAATTCTGATTTTGTCGAACATGCGGGCGGTTCCGCAAAAGCGAGTCAGTGGGAATACGGCGTCCCCTCTTCTGTTACGGTGGCACAGGCTATTTTGGAATCAGGTTGGGGTAAGAGCGGACTCGCGGTAAATGAGAACAACTATTTCGGCATTAAATGTCGCGACGGTATACCGGGGCCTATTGCGATTGGTTGTGCTGAGTACCCGACTAAAGAGTGCGACGCGCAAGGTTGCTATGACACAACGGGGCTATTTCGCAAATATGCCTCGATTGAAGACTCTTTTCGGGATCACGGAAGATTTCTATTTGAATCACCGCGTTATGCGGCCGCTTTCAACTATTCGCACGATGCGGACCAGTTTGTGAGGGAAATTCACGCAGCGGGGTATGCAACGGATCCTGATTACTCGAACAAGGTGATCCGGATCATGCAGCAGCAAGATCTGTATCGATTCAACTATTAGTGGTTCGATTCGTCAGGCTAGTGCTAACAATTTGGTTGAGACCTCATAATCCCGTCTTCTTCCATTCGAAGAGCACTAGCCTGTTCGTTTTTTACCCTCATATGACGATTTAGCACCTAAATACTGGTGGCACATTGGTTGCACACTGATCGGTATCGCGATCAATACGAAGCGTGGATGTTGATCTAGCTGCTGGTGCCTGACCGAGCAGCTCAACCGCGCTAGGTATCGTACGGACAAACTGTTCGAATTGCTGTGCTTTGAGAGGCAACCAAATGACCAACCCATATCAACCTCCAGAAGGCCAAAACCCTTCTGGAGATCCCAACCAAGGCTTCGGCGCCCCTAGCCCCTTTGGGCCGCCACCGCCCGCCTCCGGGCCGCCTTTCGATGCACCAGTGACGGGTCAGCCGTACGGAGAGCAGCAGTTCCCCGTCTCCGGCCCTCCTCCCGGCGATCCGCAATTCGGACAACCCGGTCAGTTCCCACCGCCGGGCGATCCGAACCAACAGTTCGGCGCCGGACAACCCGGTCAGTTCCCACCGCCGGGCGATCCGAACCAACAGTTTGGCGGCGGTCAGTACCCTCCCATAGGCCCGCCTCCGATGGGGCAATTCCCCGGTCAAGGTCCGCAGAAGAGCAACACCGGGATGCTCATCGGCATCATCGCGGTTGTCGTTGTGCTGTTGCTCGGCATCGGCATCGCCGGCTTTGTACTCCTCAGCAAAGACGATGACTCCGGCGACGACAAGTCGTCGTCAAAGTCCGACACTAAAGACGACAAGAAAGACGAGAAAGACGACAAGAAGACGCCGGACGACGATGGTCCGACCGGCGGCTCTGGCGGTGAATGTCTGGAAAGTAGTCCTTGTGATGTCGGCGAAACCGGCACCGACAACGACGGCATCGACGTTTCGATCACCAAGCTCGAAAAAGGCACGCCGAGTGATACGGCCTGCTGCCCCGAAGAAGGCGACGAACTTTACACATTCGAGGTGACGTTCAAGAACAACGGCTCCAAAACCGTTGATTTGACTAACAACCTCATTTCCGGTTCCACTTCCTCTGATCCCAGCGGAATGACCATTTCGCAGGTGTTCGACTACGGCACCGGTCTGGAAGGAGTTGAGGGTGAACTCGCGCCAGGCGACACCAAAACCGCCAAGGTTGGTTTCGCGATGAAGCCAGACGTGGCCACGAGCGAAGTGATGTTTGAGATTCAAGCCGACTACACCAGTGGTGACGGAGTATTTTTCGCGACCACCCCGGCCGGCTAAATACACAGGTCAGTAATGCGTTTCACTCCTTGGGGTGGCGGGGGCTAGCATTTAGGGCGCATACCGCGCCCGCGGCATCCCAACACCCCAAGGAGCTCCTGTGTCTGACGTTTCAGCCCCACCCGGCAGCATCATCACCCCTGTCGTTGTGCCGGCTGGAACTACAGCTGGGCAGGCAATCGCAGACGCGGGGCTGCCCACTTCCGGCGCGAGCGCCATAGTCGTTGTCCGTGTCGAAGGCGAGCTGCGCGACTTGGCGTGGGTGCCCGAGGTCGACACTCAGGTTGAGCCCGTTGCGATCGACACACCCGATGGCCGTGCGGTGCTTCGACACTCCACCGCACATGTCGCGGCACAAGCCGTCCAAGAAATTTTCCCAGGCACCCTGCTTGGCATAGGCCCGCCCATCGACAACGGGTTCTATTACGACTTTCTGCCCGATGCCCCATTTACACCCGAAGATCTCGCTCGCATCGAAAAGCGAATGCAGCAGATCATCAAGTCGGGACAGCGGTTTTCTCGTCGCGCGGTCTCCGACGACGCCGCCCGCGACGAGTTGTCACATGAAAAGTTCAAGCTCGAACTCATTGAGCTCAAGGGCGGTAATGAGGACGCCGAGGGTGCCAATGTCGAGGTGGGCGCCGGTGAACTCACCATGTACGACAACGTGGACGCCAAGTCCGGCGAACGGGTGTGGAGCGACCTATGCCGTGGCCCACACTTGCCCACCACCCGCCACATCCCAGCCTTCAAATTGATGCGCTCTGCCGCCGCATATTGGCGCGGAAGCGAAAAAAACCCACAGCTGCAACGCATTTACGGAACCGCCTGGGAATCTCGTGACGCCCTGAAAGCTCACCTGCAAATGTTGGAAGAGGCCGCCAAACGCGATCACCGCAAGCTTGGCGCCGAACTCGATTTGTTCTCCTTTCCCGATGAAATTGGCTCCGGCCTAGCCGTGTTTCATCCCAAGGGTGGAATCATCCGCCGTGAATTGGAAAACTACTCTCGACAACGGCACATCGAAGCCGGATATGAATTCGTCAACACTCCGCACATCACCAAGGGCGACCTTTTCCATACCTCGCGCCACTTGCCGTACTACGCCGACACCATGTTTCCGCCCATGGAACTGGAAGGCACCCAGTACTACCTCAAGCCCATGAACTGCCCGTTCCACAACTTGATTTTCAAGTCGCGGGGACGGTCATATCGTGAACTGCCTTTGCGGCTCTTTGAATTCGGAACCGTTTACCGATACGAAAAATCAGGTGTGGTGCACGGGCTCACCCGCGTCCGTGGCCTCACCATGGACGACGCCCACATTTACTGCTCCACCGAGCAGATGGGTGGCGAGGTAAAGAACCTGCTGAGTTTCGTCATCGGCCTGCTCCGCGACTACGGCTTGGATGACTTCTACCTCGAACTATCCTCCCGAGATGACTCGCCCAAGTTCATCGGTGAAGACTCCGAGTGGGAAGAGGCCACCGCCCTGCTGCAGGAAGCGGCTGATGAATCGGGGCTGGAACTTGTGCCAGACCCAGGAGGCGCCGCCTACTACGGTCCCAAGATCTCGGTACAAGCCCGCGATGCCATTGGTCGTTCCTGGCAAATGTCAACCATTCAGGTTGACCTGCAACAGCCTAAGCTTTTCGAACTCGAATACCAGGCTGGCGACGGACGCGCTCGTCCAGTAATGATTCACCGGGCGCTATTCGGTTCTATCGAACGATTCTTCGGCATCCTCACTGAGCACTACGCCGGCGCGTTCCCAGCGTGGCTCGCGCCAGTGCAGCTCGTGGGTATTCCAGTTGCCGATGCGCATGTCCCTTACCTTGAGGAGTTTGTCGCGCTGCTCCGCAAGGAAGGCATTCGTGCCGAGGTGGACACCAGCGATGACCGAATGCAGAAGAAGATCCGCACGGCCCAGAAACAGAAGGTGCCATTCATGGCTATCGCTGGCGATGAGGACCAAGCCGGCGGTACCGTTTCGTTCCGCTACCGTGACGGCTCCCAGCGCAACGCGGTGCCGTTGACCGAAGCGGTGGCGCACGTCGTAGACATTGTGCGTTCGCGGGTCAACACCGGTCCGACCGCGTGATGGGCGGGGAAATGGCGCAAGACGGGCTGGACCGCCTGTGGAGTCCGCACCGAATGGCCTACATCGAGTCCAAGCCCGTCGAAGACGCCGGCTGTCCCTTCTGCGCGATACCCCTCATGCAAGACAGTGAAGGACTTATCGTTGCCCGAGGCGCGTCCGTCTACGCCGTACTCAACTTGTATCCGTATAACCCTGGGCATCTGATGGTGCTGCCATACCGGCATTTCGCCGATTACACCGACGCCACCGAGATCGAGGCAGCAGAAATCGCCGACTACACCCAGCGCGCGATGAAAGCCGTCCGAATGGTAAGTGGCGCTCATGGGTTCAACATCGGCATGAACCAAGGGTCCGTCGCTGGTGCGGGCATCGCCGATCATCTGCACCAACATGTGGTGCCTCGGTGGGGTGGGGACACTAACTTCATGCCCGTTGTCGGGCAGACCAAGGTCTTGCCGCAACTGCTTGCTGACACCCGTGCGCTGCTGGCAAAAGCTTGGTTGGATTAGGTTTGATTGGTGGGCACTTGGTCTTGAGTGAGATCGAGTGCCCACGAGTAATTATGTGAAAAGCATCGTTTCCAAATTGCACTGTTGTGAAGCTCGGTTATTTTGCAGTGAAGCCCATGCCATGCCGCAGGCTCGGTGTTGGCGTTCGCGTGCTTGTTAAGAAGAACAGCTTGACGAGCTCGTTGCTCATACACCAAAAAAGAAATGGCCTTTAGTTAAGGTCAGCCGATCTCATTCCTGAGCGACGACAAGCTCGAAGTACCCGACCTGATCGGTCAACTTGCGAAGTTCCTGCAGATAAGTCGCAAGTGCTGCAACGGGAACTTTGGTCTCGTATCTCACCCAGTTCTCGCCGTCAGGTTTAGCTTTGCCGTTAAATGTGCTTATTGTGCGCAAGTGATCGCGCACACGGCCCGCGAACACTGCTGGAACTCGAACGACAATCTGTTTTTCACCTGAGACGTCGCTGGGGTCAACGCGAGCGATAGGCAGACCAGCGCCCTGCGCCTGCTCGAAGAGCTGAGCTAGATGTGTCTCCCCAGAACACCACACAACGGCACTACCGGGTTCTGACAACGGTTCCACGTGCACACCGCGTTCTGAATGCCAGATCGCCCTCAACTCATCGACCTCTACGCCCTGCGTCCACACTGGATGCCGCGGCGCGCTGTGGGACAGCGGAGCCAACAGCAGCGGGGCGTTCGGCGCCGATAGCGTGTCGCCGATGCGTAGTCCAGGCAAGGTAGCTCGACTAATTTCGCCGGCGTATAGGGCATCTGGCGATGCCAACGTGGTGAGCCTGGCTTCGTCGAATGCCGAATGAAGCGCTGCGACTTGACCGTTCAGCACTCCCGAATACACGCGAACAATGGCTTCCTCATCTCGCACGTTCAACACTTCGGCGAGCAAAGGGCCGCCGCTTGTATGGCCGACCGTGTCAATGGGGTCCCCAGCAGCATTGTGTACGGGAACTGGCGGTGCGGCCTCGGGCGCGGGCGCATGCGCCGAGAGGAAATTCAAAACTTCGGGCACCCCGATCAACGCGTCGGTGTCCGCGACGTGCCCAATGGGGAGCACGGGAAAAATTGCCGCGTTGTGAAACCCTATGGCCAGCGCCCGCTCCAGCGCCTTCACATCCGCTTCGGTGTCAAGTCGCTGGTCGATATGCCGATCGATGAGATCGTCGTCGTCGCTTTCGGCGACAATTGCCTCGACAAGTATTTCGCGAGTGTCGGCAATGAGTTCGCGGTGCTCTACTTCAGCGTCATGACGCTCACCGGAGTGCCCCAATACGATCTGCTGAGACAGCAGCGACAAGGTGCCGCCGAGTTGGTGATTACCAAAAATGTCCACCGCTTCGTCGTCAAATACTGGCAACACAGCCGGAACAACCGCTTCACCGAACAGTCGCTGGCAAATAGCGACTGTTTCCTCAAAATCGGCCCGGGGGTGGTCGACATGGCTGATGACGATGCACCGAGGTAGGTCCTGGTAGACGCACTCTTCCCACAGCATGCTGGTAGCCAAATCGACGCCATCCAGCGCCGAGATGACGAAAATTACCGCGTCGGCGGCCCGCAGCGCAGCATGTACATCGGCCGTGAAGTCGGGGTGCGCTGGCGCCTCAAGCAGGTTGAGCGCAACGCTGTTCCACCGCAATGGAGTAAAGCTAATGCCTTCGCGGTGTTGGAAATATGCACCGTCGGCAGCTCTTGCCGCCTCTTGCAGAAACGCGGTTTTACCCGCCCCATGCGGACCGACCAGAGCGAGGTTGCGCACCTCTATGTGCCGTGCGGTATTCACTACGCTCCTTGCTCCTGCGGGAAGAATTTCTGTGCCTGAAAGCACATCATGCTGACCTCGAAGGTTAAGCCATTGTCGGATGGCGAGGGAGCCAACCCTTAGGGTGAAGCCATGCTCTCCCAGATTGCGCGCGCGGGCGCACAAAAAATAGTGCACCCACTGGGCGCCGGGTTGGCCCGGGCCGGAGTAAGCCCCGACGTTGTGACTGTTGTCGGCACGCTCAGTGTTGTGATCGCCTCCTTCACCTTGGCTGCTCGGGGCTACCTCATCGCCGGCACGATTGTTATCACCATTTGTGCGCTCTTTGACATGCTTGACGGCGCCATCGCGCGAGCCACTGGCCGGTCTAGCAAATGGGGTGCTTTTCTGGATTCGACAATGGATCGGCTGGCTGACGGCGCGGTATTTGGCTGTTTGGCGTACTGGCTCGCCACCGAACATCGCTTTTCCGCGATGGCTGGGGCCATTGCTGCATTGTTGACCGGCGCTGCTGTTTCATATGCCAAGGCCCGAGCCGAGGGTCTTGGATTTGAATGCAATGTGGGATTCGCTGGGCGCACTGAGCGGCTCATCATTGTGGGCGTGGGTGCGGTGCTGTCCGTGGTGTGGACGCCAGTGATTCTTGACGTCGCATTGTGGATCCTGGTCGCGCTCGCCACTATCACCATCGGGCAACGCGCAGCGGTCGTATATCGGCAGGCGGCCGACGCGTGAAAGACAAACTGGTCGACTGGGCTTACGGCCTTGGTTGGGCTGCGGTGCGGGCACTTCCCGAATCCACCGCACGTCGGCTGTTTCAATACGGCGCCGACCGGGCATATCGCCGGAACGATCGGGGAGTGCAACGGCTCCGCAGCAACTTGGCTCGAATAAGGCCTGGTGATGAAGCACTTGTACAAGCGGCGATGCGCTCATATGCCCGTTATTGGCGTGAAGCGTTTAGGCTGCCAACCCTCAGCGAAAAGCGCACCGTAGCGACGTTCCACGTTGAGAACGAAGACATTTTGCGGGCGCAAGCGGCGCGGGGTAAAGGAGTTGTGATCGCTCTGCCGCACTCGGGTAACTGGGATCACGCGGGAGCGTGGGCGTGCGCATTGGGGTTCAGGCTCACCACTGTGGCCGAACGGTTGAAACCGGAGTCTTTGTTTCAACGTTTTGTGGCCTATCGCGAGTCGCTCGGCATGGAGATTCTTCCGCTCACCGGTGGGGCCCGGCCGCCTCTTGAAGTTTTGGCGGAACGGCTCCGTTCCGGCGGCGTGGTGGTGCTGCTCGCTGACCGGGATCTTTCCACTCGAGGCGTGGAAGTGAAGTTTTTTGGTGACCGGACCAAAATGGCCCCTGGCCCTGCCGTGCTCGCTCTCCGCACGGGTGCACCCCTGCTCACGGTGGATCTTTGGTATGAGAATGAGAGCCACGCCCGAATTCGGGGGCCGTTGCCGGTTCCCGATGAATCGCTGAGTTTCGGCGAGCGGGTCTCGACGATCTCCCAACATATAGCGGATAATTTTGCTGAGGGCATCGCAGCGCACCCCGCTGATTGGCACATGCTGCAGAGACTGTGGTTGGACGATCTGACTGTTCGGAGGCCGTGATGCGAGTGGGGCTGGTGTGCCCGTATTCACTCGACACCCCGGGCGGAGTGCAGGCACATATTTTGGATCTAGCCGAGGCGTTGATTGGGCTCGGTCACGAGGTTTCGGTCATCGCGCCAGCGGATTCTGAGACGGAACTACCGGCATATGTGACGTCGGTGGGCCGTGCGGTTCCTGTTCCGTACAACGGTTCGGTAGCCAGGCTGAGCTTTGGGCCAATGACATTGCGGCGGGTTTTGCGGTGGCTGCGCGAAGGTCAATTCGACGTGTTGCATGTGCATGAGCCGATCTCGCCGAGCGTGTCATTGTTGACCTGTCTGGTGGCTCGTGGCCCGATTGTGGCCACGTTCCATGCGGCCTCTCAACGTTCCCGTACTTTGGCGGCGGCTCACGGCGCCCTGCAACCCGTGCTGGAGAAGATCACCGGACGAATCGCGGTGTCGGCGTTGGCCCGCAGGTTTCAAGTAGAGCATCTGGACGGTGGCGGGGTCGAAATACCCAATGGGGTAGCGGTGGGCAAATTTGCCGATGCTGACCCTTTTCCCAACTGGCCTGGCTCGGGCGGAGCGATCGGCTTTCTGGGTAGATTTACTGAGCCACGTAAGGGCTTTGACACCCTGTTGTCGGCATTCCTCGAGCTGGCACCACAACGCTCGGATCTGCGCTTGCTTGTTGCCGGTCCAGGAGATCCTTCCGAAGTCTTGCACAGGGTGCCAGTGCAGTTGCGGGAGCGGATCTCAATACTCGGCAAGATTTCTGAAGCCGATAAGGCGCGGATGCTTCGTAGCGTCGACATTTACGTGGCGCCGAACACTGGTGGCGAATCTTTCGGCATCATTCTGACTGAGGCGATGGCTGCAGGTACTCCGGTAGTGGCAAGTGATTTGGATGCTTTCCGGCGAGTTCTCAATGACGGTAAGGCGGGCGATTTCTTCCCGGTGGGGGACAAATCGGCATTGGCCTCGGTGTTGGCTCAGCTGCTTGATGATCCGGCGCGCCGCGCCGAAATGGGCCGGGAAGGTCGGGCAGTCGTCGCGGAGTATGACTGGTCAGTGGTGGCGGCCCGGGTGGTCGAGGTTTACCACTCGGCGATCGCCGCGACAGCCATTCGCGGACAGGTGACGGTGGAAGAAGTACCCGCTGAGCAGCTGGATATAGAACTGCCCTAGTGGGGCTTTTCGCCGTGCCCTGCGGGGTGTTGGCTCCTGAGCGCATACGATCGGCTTGTGAATGGCGTTTTGATAGTTGTGGCCGTTGGCGTTTTGTGTGCGCTTTACGTGACGTGGCTCGCGGCGCGTTTGAGTCGTTTGAACGCCAGAGTGAAGGCGACGGCTTCCGCATTGTCCGTGGCCGCGAATCGTCGGGCGTGTGTCGCGATTGAGCTGGGCGAGGACTTGAAAGAGGAGTCGGTGCGGGCGGCGGCTCATGCGGCGCTGGTAGCTAGTGATGACCGTCAGATCGCGGCTGAGAACGATCTCACCCGCGCGCTGCGCAAGGCCCGAGGGCACACGATAGATCCCGACGCATGGGGGCAACTAGAGGCGGTTAACCGTCGGCTGGCTGTTGCCCGCCAAATGCATAACGATGCGGTGCGGGACACTCTGGCGCTTCGTGGCGCGCGCACCCCGCGTGGGCTTCGTCTGGCCTCTCACCTGCCAAGACCGCAGTATTTCGATATAGACACTGACTTGTCATAGTTAACGGGTAAAGCCACCGATTGTGACAGAACGCTGGCCGGCTGTGTGGTAGCTGAGCTAACGGCGAACGGCAAATGTGGATTCAGTACGATGTCAAGAACACTGTTTATAGCAGCGATAAGGGACCCACTGTGTCTGAGAACACCAATTCAACCCCCGGTCTGACCAGCGAAAATGCCACGGTTGGCACGGCACGGGTGAAGCGCGGTATGGCGGAAATGCTCAAAGGCGGCGTCATCATGGACGTGGTCACTCCCGAGCAGGCCAAAATCGCAGAAGATGCTGGCGCGGTGGCCGTTATGGCGCTAGAGCGCGTTCCCGCCGATATTCGCGTTGAAGGCGGCGTCGCCCGCATGAGCGACCCCGACATGATCGACGGCATCATCAACGCGGTTTCAATCCCCGTCATGGCCAAAGCGCGCATCGGGCACTTCGTCGAAGCGCAGGTGTTGCAATCGCTCGGCGTTGATTATGTCGACGAGTCAGAGGTTCTTACGCCGGCCGATGAGGCTCACCACATCGACAAGTTTGGCTTCACAGTGCCGTTCGTCTGTGGCGCGACCAACCTCGGCGAAGCACTGCGCCGCATCGCAGAAGGCGCGGCGATGATTCGGTCAAAGGGCGAGGCCGGCACGGGCAACGTGGTGGAGGCAACTCGTCACATGCGTTCGATTCGCTCGGAAATTCGCCAGCTAAGTGTGGCTGGCGAAGAAGAGCTGTACGCGGCGGCGAAAGAGCTTCGGGCGCCATATGAGCTCGTCGCCGAAGTCGCGAAAGCGGGCAAGCTCCCGGTTGTGCTGTTCACCGCTGGTGGCATCGCTACCCCAGCCGATGCGGCGATGATGATGCAGTTGGGCGCCGAGGGTGTGTTCGTTGGATCGGGTATCTTCAAGTCGGGCGACCCGGCGCAGCGCGCTGCCGCCATCGTCAAAGCCACCACATTCCATGACGACCCTGACGTGATCGCACAGGTGTCGCGTGGTTTGGGTGAAGCGATGGTGGGGTTGAACGTCACTGAGCTTCCAGCATCACAGCGGTACGCCGGGCGCGGTTGGTAGTTCGCCGTTTAGTTCACTGATGCGAGAAGCGCTTGCGATTCGCCAAGGAGCGCGTATACATCGGAGCTGCGGAAGCGCCGGTGCCCACCGGGGGTGCGCAGGCTGGGAAGCCGGCCTGCTGCTGCCCATCGTGTAACGGTTTTGGGGTCGACTCGGAAGAGTGAAGCGACCTCGGCGGGAGTTAAAAGCGTTTCTTCAGCGATCATGTCTGCTCTCTTTCTTGCATACAGTGAGTGGGGGTTCACCGCTGTATCGGGTACGTGACAAGGGAACCACTGTTATGTGTTCCCCGCACCTTGTTTGCCCAGATTGGACAAGGTGGAGCGCTTATTGTGCCTGATAATCCTTTTGTGTGGAGCCCGGGTGTGGTTTGTAAGCTGTAAACAGAGATAACAACCGAAGGAACCGGGATGAAAATCACAATCGGGGTGCTCGCTTTGCAGGGTGATGTGCGAGAGCACAGCGCCGCCCTAGAGCAACCAGACGTGCAGGTTATCTCGGTGAGGCGCCGCACTGAGCTAGCCCAGATCGACGCGTTGGTGATCCCGGGAGGAGAATCCACCACCATCAGCCGTCTGCTGGACGTGTTTGAACTGCGAGAACCTATCGCGGATCGCATTAAAGCAGGCATGCCGGTATATGGCTCCTGTGCCGGGATGATCATGCTGGCTAACCAAGTTCTCGATGGCCATCCGGACCAGCGCAGTTTGGGCGGCATTGACATGGTGGTTCGTCGAAATGCCTTCGGTCGGCAGATTGATTCTTTCGAAACAATGCTCGATATGAAGGGCGTGACTGGATCAATCCCGGCGGTATTTATTCGTGCACCTTGGGTAGAATCCACCGGGCCCGACGTTGAGCAGCTGGCCGTGCTGGAAAGCGATGAGCCCTCAGGCGATAGGATTGTTGCCGTCCGGCAAGGAAGTCTGCTCGCCACCTCGTTTCATCCCGAGATAACAGGCGATAGGCAAGTACACCACTATTTCGTTTCGATGGTGCGTGAAGCAGTAAAGGAGAAATCGTGAGCGGCCACTCAAAATGGGCTACCACCAAGCACAAAAAGGCCGTGATCGATGCGAAGCGAGGCAAAGCCTTCGCCAAGCTGATTAAGAACGTGGAGGTGGCTGCCCGCACAGGTGGAGCTGATCCTGCGGGCAACCCCACTTTGTATGACGCCATTCAAAAGGCGAAGAAAACCTCAGTTCCCAACGACAACATCGACCGTGCCATCAAGCGTGGCGCTGGTTTGGAAGCCGGCGGGGCCGACTATCAAAACATCACCTACGAAGGCTATGCCCCAGGTGGCGTCGCGATTCTGGTGGAGTGCCTCACTGACAACCGCAACCGCGCGGCAGGTGAGGTGCGCACCGCGATGACCAGGGGCGGCGGTTCAATGGCTGACCCGGGTTCGGTGTCATATTTGTTCACCCGCAAGGGCGTCATCATTGTCCCGAAGGCTGGGCTCAGCGAAGACGATGTACTCAGTGCCGTATTGGATGCCGGGGCAGAAGAGGTCAATGATCTCGGCGATGAGTTTGAGGTTGTCAGCGAAGCCGGCGATGTGGTTGCGGTGCGAACAGCGCTGCAATCGGCCGGAATCGACTACGACTCTGCCGATGTGAACTGGCTTCCCAGCGTGACAGTTCCCCTAGATGAGGAAGCCGCGCGTAAAGTCCTCAAACTCGTTGATGCGCTTGAGGACTCTGACGACGTCCAAGCCGTGTTCGCTAACTTCGACATTCCCGATGACGTAATGGCCAAGCTCGACAATTAGTCGTTCTCGCCAGGCAAGCTGAAGCCCCGCGCGCGCTGGTTAACCATCCAGCCTTCGACATCGTCCGCGTGGCGGGGCAATCCTGCCGATAGATTCACATAGCCGTCCTCGGTGACGAGCACATCATCCTCGATGCGAATACCGATGCCTCGGTATTGCGCCGGTACGAGTTCATCATCGCTCTGGAAATAGAGCCCTGGTTCGACAGTAAGCACCATGCCGGGCTTGAGGACGCCGCCTCGGTATTCCTCGCGACGGGCTCCTTCACAGTCGTGCACATCAATGCCGAGCATGTGTCCGAAGCTATGCAGAGTCCACCGCTTGTAAGTCAGGTTTTCCGGTGACAGTGCATCCGCGGCTGGCACTGGCAAAATTCCCAGGGATTCCAAGCCATTGGCCAGCACCCTCATGCACGCTTCACTCACCGATTCCCAGGTGGCGCCTGGTCGTACTGCCGCGAAACCAGCCTCTTGCGCCTCGTAGACAATGTCGTAAATCAGGCGTTGGGTGGCGCTAAATTGGCCGCTCACCGGGATCGTGCGGGTGACATCCGCCGTGTAGTAATGAACGTTTTCCACGCCGGCATCGACGAGCAGGAGCTCACCTGGCCGGCAGGTCCCGTTGTTGCGCCACCAGTGCAGGGTAGTGGCGTGTGAGCCCGCCGCAACGATGTTCTGATACCCGACCCAGTTCCCGTCATGTCGCGCCCGCATGCCGAAGACTCCGTCAACGAGTCGTTCTGGGGATTCGCGATCGGCGGGCAATGCTCGCACGATGTCTTCGAATCCTCGAACGGTAGCGTCGACCGCATCAACGAGTTGGGCGATTTCCCAATCGTCTTTTATGAGACGCTGTTCGCCGAGAAACGTGTGCAGTTCGCTGTCGCGTTCCTTGTCGCCTTCCAGAGTTTCATCAATGCTGGCATCAAGCCCACGGCGCACTCTGGTGCTTGCCGCGTCTAGGTTGTTGAGCACGGCTGGCAACTCCGCGATATCGGCGCAGGTGATGCCATAGAGCGTTTGATAGCCGGACAGGGTGTGCCGTGGCCCCACCCATAGTTCGCCATGTGCTTTCAAAAAGAAGTCTGTGTTCTCACGCGGTGCCCGTGGTCGAAGGTAGAGCTTTTCGTCCTCTGGGGTGATCACCAATACGGCGTCGTGTTCGTAGCAGCCGGTGAGATAGGCGAACTCTGTGCCGGGGCGAAACTCATATTCGGTGTCGTTG
>JABFVL010000088.1 GCA_013362805.1 Mycobacteriales bacterium
GCTGATATTTCGCGTCCAATACACCCCCATCTAGATCTTCCGATCGAACAGAAGACAGAACGTCCCGCAGCACCAGCCCACACAGCGTGGCAAGAGCGAGCCAGCGCAATAGGCCCGCCCATGTCACCGCTTCTGTCGGAAACACGGCTTGGCCACCTTCTTGCTCCACCATGAATTGGTTCCACGCGAAGTAATAGAAAACTTCTGAACACTGCCACGCGATAAAGGCAACCCACCGGGGCCGAGCGAGCGCGAGAAGAGGAATCAACCACAACGAATCTTGTGGAGACCACACCTTATGAAACAGCAGAAAACCAGCCACCAACATGAAACAGGCCGCGGCAAGGTCAGGCGGGCGGGGAGTCAACAAAATGAGCACCGCTACGCCTATGAGTACTAGGCAAAACAGTGCGTTAGACCAGTCGTTTGCCCCGCCAACGTCGTAACGAAAGTCAGCGAACCAGCCCCAACCTTTGCCCTTGGTAAAAGGAAAATGCGCGCCAATCGACCAGAAACTCCCCGGCGAGATTTCACGTTCAGACGCGAACGAAAAATATCCGGACCATCGGTCCGGGTACATCAGATAGGCCGGAAGATTTACCGCCACCCACGTGGAGAACGCACTGCAAAAGGTCAGCACAAACTCGGGCATTCGACGAGCGCGCACCGCTAACAGTAGTAGCGGGTAGAGCAACAACAGGGGATAGAACTTCACCGCCGCGGCCAATCCAATGAATATCCCGGCCCACCCGAGTCGCTGTATGGACCAGCAATACAGCGCGAGGCTCGCAAGGGCGATCGCTAGGAGGTCCCAATTCATCGTGCCAACCACAAAGATGGTTGGAGCCGCCGCGACCATCGCGGCATCCCAGGGATGGTGTGGCCGAGCTTGTGCGACCAGAACTACTACCGTGAGCCAGGCACCCAACAGCATAAAGGCGGTGAGCAGGTAAAAGACCGTAGTGTTAGGCGCCACTTGGCCGATAACACCGATCATCAAGCCAACGCCGAAGGGCTGGTCGATGGTGCTGTCTTGATACGGGATCAGCCCTTCGTCCAAGCCATAACTGTCGTATGCGGCTTGGACGTCGGTGTAGCAGGCGTCGCGAAACGCATCTTCTTGATCGCTGGCGCAGCTGACGTGCGTTGCGACGTTGGCAACGAACACTCCTATCGCGAGAATGAGCATTACCCGCAAAGGAGTCCAGAACTGGCGCCGGCCCGCGAAATGCGCCCCGGCCGGGCCGCCGATTAATTCGCTGAGTCCAGCAACGAATTTATCTCGGCGGCTCGGGGCATCGGGACAAATTTCCACGGGGCCGATATTGCCGCATCCCTCTATTTAGGTATGTGGGTGTCTCGTCCCCGCCAATGTGTTAAGGACCGATGGTCATGGTTGGGCTCGGATTCTTCGTCGGACCTGTCCCGCGCCCAGGCGGGGTCGCCGATGTGCCCGGAGGTGTGGGCAGACCGTCGTCTCGCGGTTCGGGGTCATCACCGTCATCGGAGGGTTCTGGGGTGTTCGGCGGTGGATCACCTTGCAAGGATCCCAATGGTTTTCGCTTCGGGAAGCTTTCTTTGGGAAGCCCTTCATGAGCCTTATCCATAAACGACTTCCAAATTTTGCCCGGCACCCCCGAGCCATAAATGATGCTTCCGGTGCTGTCTTTGATGGGGCCGTCATTGCCCTTGTTGCCGACCCACACGGCTGTAGCCAACTGCGGCGTGTATCCAGTCATCCACGCGTGAGAGTTTTGACCTGGCTGCTTGTCATATTCATGGGTGCCTGTTTTTCCAGCCGCCCGACGTCCACCTTTGAGCTTGGTGTTCTTGCTCGCGGCAACGACATGCTCAAGCGTGTAGGTCGCGTTCGCGGCTACATCTTCGTCGAAGGCTTGCCGAGTGGTCTTCTCAGCTTCGTACAACACTTCGTCGCCCTTGGTGACTTTTTCAACGAAGTGCGGTTTGTCGTATTGGCCTTGTGCCCCAAAGGTCGCATACGCGCTGGCCATGTCCAACACGCTAGCGGTGAACTGACCGATGCTGATGCCGTTGTTGATTTCGGCTTCCTTGATGGGCGTGTTGTCTAGCTCGGTGATGCCAGCGGCTTCGGCGACCTCTCGAACCTTCTCATCTCCGACTTTTTCCACCAGCGCGTAATACACAGTGTTGAGCGACAAGACGGTCGCTTTATCCAAGGTGCAGGGGTATGGGCAGTCTTTGTCTTCGGAGTTGCGCAGTGGCTTACCAGGGCGACTCGCGAATTCCCGTGGCGAGGAACCATCCCATTGGGAGTCAACGCTGATGTCTTCTTCGAGCCCAGCCACTAGGGCGAAGGATTTGAAGGAGGAACCCGGTGGATGGGGTAGAGCTGGCCCCGCATAGTCGTTGTAGCCGTATCCTTCCTCCCCGCCGTAATAGGCCTTTACCTTGCCGGTTCCCGGTTCGATCGCAACAGCTGCGGACTGCAGGTTCTCTGGTTGTGGACCCATGATTTCGTGAACGGAATCTTCGAGCTCTTGCTGCATCTTGGAGTCGATCGTGGTGTGAACCCGCAATCCACCGGTTTTCAGCATTCGTTCACTGATTCCAACATCGGAGAGTTCGTCTTCGATACGGGTCATGATGGTGCCGGAGGCACCCGTCGCGGCTTTGTTAGCGCTGGCATCTTTGCGGTCGATGATGTTGGTGGGGAAGTTCGCCAGATCGACGTCCTTTTTGTACCAACCTTCGTCTTTCATACCGCCCAACACGTATTCCCAGCGACCTTTGGCACCTTCCAGGTTCTTCTCGGGCTCATAGCTTTCGGGGGCTTTGATGATGCCAGCCAAAAGAGCGCCTTCTTCGGGCGTTACTTCTTCGATGGGCTTAGCGAAATAGGCTTTCGCTGCGGCTTGGATTCCGTACGCACCCCGGCCGAAGTAAATCGTGTTCAGGTAGAACTCAAGGATCTGATCCTTGCTGTATTCCTTGTCCATTTTGATGGCGAGGACGAGCTCTTTTGTTTTACGGCTGAATGTGCGGTCCTGGGTAAGGAACGCGTTTTTCACGTACTGCTGGGTGATGGTGGACGCACCCTGGGTGTCCTGGCCTCGAACGTTGGCCCACATGGCACGCATGATGCCCTTAATGGAGACACCGTTGTTTTTCCAGAAGCTGCGGTCTTCAGCGGCGACGATGGCACGCTGAACATGTTTGGGGATGTTTTCGATTTTTACTTCTTCACGGTTCTCATCACCCAATTTGGCGAGCTCTGTTTTGCCGTCGCCAAAGTAAATGTATGAGACTTGGTTCATCACCTTGGGGTTCGGTAGCGGAACTTGCAATGCGGCGTATCCCGCTCCCATGCCTCCGACGGTGAGGAGCAACAGCGCCAGCACGCTGAACAGCGCGATGCGGCGGCGGCGTTTTTTCTTCTTGAGGAGCTTGCGCTCTTGTTCTGGGGTTAACGGCAACCCAGCTCGGCCGGCACGTCGAGAGCCGTGCGAGCCCGGGCCACCGGGGCCTCTGGATGAGGGGGAGCGACGGGGGTCATCGAATCCGCTAGACCCATGGCCCCCTCGTCCGCGGGGAGGCCGTGGCGGCTCGCCGAAAAAGTCGTCGCGCGGACGCCCTGGAACCGAGGCGCTTCCGGCGGGCCTAGCGCCCGGCACCGAGGCGCTACCTGATGCGCCAGGCACGGAAGCACTGCCTGCGACGGGTGCGCTGCCCGCGGCTCCGCGAGCACTGCCTCGTGCCGAACCTCTGGGCGGCATGGGGCCATCGGCCGGCGGGCGGTTCATGCGCGCACGTCCGTACTGCTGATTCTCAGGGGCGTCCATCGTTCCACCATGCCGCAACGTGTAAAGGGCAGCCAACACGGGCCGGGTGAAACCAGAGGGAATAGTGATGTTATACCCGTTTAGTCACCCAGTGTTTGGCATGAATCACATCTCACAGATCACATTAGTGGTTCGAGATGTATCGCGCCGATAGATCGGGGTCTATATTCCTGGGTAGATGTCCACACACGGGTTGAAAGGAGCGCCGCATGCTCGAACTAGCGCTCCTCGGCATCCTGCATGAGGGCCCAATGCACGGATATGAGCTACGCAAGCAGCTCAGTCTCAAGCTCGGCGCCATCCGCGCCGCCGTCTCGTACGGTTCGCTGTATCCCACATTGCGCCGCATGCAAGAAGCTGGCTGGATCACAGACGAACCAGCCAACCCGGGAATTGAACCGCCTCCGCTCACCAGCAAACGAGGCAAAGTGGTGTACCGCATCACCGCCGAAGGCAAAGAGCGGTTCGCCGAAATACTCACAGAACTTGGGCCGAGCTCCTACGAAGAGCAAGCCTTTGGAGTCCACTTCGCGTTCTTCAACCGCACCGACCCCGCCACCCGACTTCGCATCTTGGAAGGACGGCGGCGGCGCGTCGAAGAAAAACGTGAAGGGCTCGCCGAGACACTGCACCGCACCGGAGAACGCCTCGACTCATACACGCTGGAACTTCAGCGCCACGGGCTCGAAGCCGCCGATCGGGAAGTGCGCTGGCTCAACGAGCTGATCACCAACGAACGGGCGGGAAGTCCCCCAACCGTCACACAGGCCGGGAGTTACCCGCACCAGCCCCCTATAAAGGAGGAGCAATGAGTTCCATTCGCGTCGCCATCGTCGGCGTTGGCAACTGTGCCGCGTCGCTTGTACAAGGCGTGCACTACTACCGAGACGCCGAAGCTAGCGAGCGAGTCCCCGGGCTCATGCACGTTCAGTTCGGTGACTACCACGTGCGCGACATCGAATTTGTCGCCGCATTCGACGTGGACGCCAAAAAAGTAGGTGTTGACCTCGCCGATGCCATCTCGGCCAGCGAAAACAACACCATCAAGATCTGCGATGTGCCACCCAGCGGTGTCACCGTGCAGCGTGGCCACACGCTAGACGGGCTCGGGTTGTACTACCGCGAGATCATCAGCGAATCTGACGAGCAGCCCGTTGATGTCGTCGAGCAACTGCGTGCCACGCAGGCCGACGTGCTGATCTGCTACCTGCCTGTCGGTTCGGAAGAGGCCGCTAAGTTCTACGCGCAATGCGCGCTGGACGCCGGCGTGGCATTCGTCAACGCGCTGCCCGTGTTCATCGCCTCTGACCCGGTGTGGGCTAAGAAGTTCGAGGACGCTGGACTGCCCATCGTCGGTGACGACATCAAGTCGCAGGTCGGCGCCACCATCACCCACCGCGTAATGGCAAAACTGTTCGAAGACCGTGGTGTGGAACTGCTGCGCACCTACCAGCTCAACTTCGGCGGCAACATGGACTTCATGAACATGTTGGAGCGCACCCGCCTGGAATCCAAGAAGATCTCCAAGACCCAATCGGTGACCTCACAGATTCCGCACGAGATGCGCAAAGCCGACGTGCACATCGGCCCATCTGACCACGTGCCGTGGCTGGATGACCGCAAGTGGGCTTATGTCCGCCTGGAAGGCAAGTCATTCGGTGACACCCCACTGAACCTCGAATACAAGCTTGAGGTGTGGGACTCGCCGAACTCCGCTGGTGTGATCATCGATGCGCTTCGCGCCGCCAAGATCGCTAAAGATCGCGGCATCGGTGGGCCCGTGTTGTCGGCTTCTTCGTACTTCATGAAGTCGCCGCCGGAGCAGTATGACGACTCAGTGGCTCGCGACTCGGTGGAAAAGTTCATCCGCGGAGAAATTGAGCGCTAAATAGAAAAGCAGTGGGGCCCGCGCTTTTGATAGCCGGGCCCCACTGCTTTTTAGTTTTGGTAGCCGTTCGTAGTGCGGGTCAGTGTCAGGTGGAACGGTGGCAAAACGCTTTCCCGATGTGGCCACCATTGTTCGAGCAGCCGGTAGGTGAGCCGGCTGATATCGCCTTCGGGCAGAACGAAGGGGTCAATAAACTCCGCGGCGACGATGCCGTCGTCACGTTGTGGGACCGCTACGGCGTCCGGGTCCGTTAGCGTCGCGCGGTAAAAGGCACCAAGCACCATGCTGCCTTGGTCAATTCGGTAGCTGGAATATGTACAGACAAGGTTTTGTGGTTCGACGGTCAACCCAGTTTCTTCTTTTGCTTCTCGGGCGGCTGCCAT
The DNA here is from genome assembly GCA_013362805.1 of Mycobacteriales bacterium. Taxonomy (GTDB): domain Bacteria; phylum Actinomycetota; class Actinomycetes; order Mycobacteriales; family QHCE01; genus JABFVL01. The sequence goes on from JABFVL010000088.1 coordinate 6,093, forward strand.
CTCCAGGGTTTCGCCAGGCTCCTGGCCACCGGCCGGAATTTCCCAGCGCATACCGGTCGCTCGGGCTTGTCGCACCATGAGCAACTTGTCGTTGCGGAGCACCAAGACCCCCGCGCCCGCCGTCGTACGTGTCGCGCCCAAGAACGCCTCGGCGGCCGCGCCTTGGGTCATTACCGGGTTACTCGTCACCCAAACCATGGTGCCAGAGCCCTGCTGCGGGCATGTCACATTTGCTCAGCTTTCGTGACTCAACTCGTAAATGTGCTGCTAGAGAGCTGTGATCCACCTATCGAGAACCTTGGGGTGTTTCATTTCCTGAGATATGCTCACAGCGAAATTATTGGAGATGTGATGACATACCGCACCCGCATGCAACGTCGACCAAACGCTGACAAGCCGACAACTTTGACCGCCATCGGGGTCGTGCTGGGATCCACGGCCGTCGTTATTGGCTCGCTCAACACAGACGTTAGTGGAGTACGCGACCACGGACCGGCGACAACCACAAACGTGCCCGCCATACCCAGCAACGCCCGCCCGAACGCTCACATCAGCCGATAACCCGGCGAACAACGAGGAAACTGCCATGGCTACCCGCAAACTCCGTAAAAAACGGAAACGGCAACTCCCGCTGCTGGCCGCCGCCGCAGTGGCGACTGTTTCGAGTATCGCGGCACTCGCGACGACCCTAGGTGGGGCCTCGACCGACCAAGCCCCACGTGGCAACCAAACGTTGGCGAGCACCGCATCAGGCGCGACGACGCACGCGGAATCACCCGCCCCTAGCACCCAAAAGTCCGCCCCACCAAAAGGCGAACTACTTATCAAAGTCGCCGCGAACCAACTCGCACAAAAGGTCAGAACGTATGTGGGGGACAAAAACTCAGTCGATCTGGCCTCCCTCATGACACAAAGCGCCCTCAATTACATGGGCACCAACACACAGCAACAAAACGACTGGATGTTCGAGAATCTTTGGTACGGGTTCACCCAGGCCGATGCCGAGGCCCTCAGCACGAGCAAATCCCAGATTGAGCTTGATCCAAAAGCTACCGATGGCATCCGAACAGGGACGATCCAGCTCTACACAGAGCAAGGACTGGCAACAGCAAAACTAGCCATTGAGATTCGCCAACTAGATAGCACCAAACCAACCTGGTACGCCTCACTGAACACCGCGCCCGAAACGCAAGACATGCGGCTCATCCCTGGACGCTTTTCTACTACGCAAACATCCGCGAAAGCGGACATCGCTCCGCAGCTTGGCACCAATCGGATCGCCAATACGAACCCCGTCACGCCGGGCCCAACACAAACCCGAGGGCTGCGCCACTAACAGCCTTCACATATCTACAGAGAAAAGGCCATGAGTAGATCCACCTCTCGCAAAGACCGACGCGCAAAACCCGCTGTCCCGATGGACGAGCCGACGACGGCTAAACGTGCTTCTGTCATTGTTGGTGGTGCCGTTGCCATGACCTTCATCGGAATGGTCGGGTTTTCCCCCGACGACTCACGCGAGGACACCGAACCCGCCGAACCATCTGGGCCGCTGAGCCGACTGGAACCGGGGGAAACCGCACTGGTCGTGGAGAGCCCCGGACCGTCAGCCGCCCCCAAAGTCCAGCGGGATTGGGCGATCTACAAACTCAGCCAATCATTAAAGGACGCTATTAATTCGCGCGATGCGGACACCGTCGAATCCGTCTTGGGACCGCGGGCGCGGGAACACATGATCCCGACCCCGGCACGCACATGGATCGACCGCAAACTTTTCTATGGACTTACCCCTGGCGATACCACCCGACTCGCGGAAGCCAGCTACTCCTTCAACCTGGGAAAACTCAATGATGAAGGTTTCGCGCACGGCACCTTACGATTTCACGCGAAAGGTCACAGTTCACAAGAACTAGACATCGTGCTGTGGAAAACCGCCCCTGACGCCACTAAAGGCGACTGGACCGCGATGCTAAACGAGGCGCCCACATTCGACAGTATCCGACTCAAACCGCGCCCCCAGAGCAAGCACTCAGCCCCACAGGCAACACCCACCGCGCACGGTTTTGCCCGATAAACGCCGCATATACCGGTAGGACGGCGCGCCATAGCCAGGCGGGCGTAGCCTGGACGTTATGCCTCACACCGGACACCACCTCAGGGCGGTGTTTCGGCGTCCAGATTTTCGGCGACTACTTTCCGCGAGACTGACCTTCCAAGGCGCCGACGGCGTATTTCAAGCCGGACTAACCGGCACCATTCTGTTCAACCCAGACCGGCAAACATCGGCCATGGCAATCGCGCTCGGATTCGCGGTTCTGCTGCTGCCATATTCGCTCATCGGGCCCTTCGCCGGTGTGCTGCTAGACCGCTGGAGCAGGCGCAACGTTCTCATAATCGCCAACATTGTGCGCGCCGCAGTCGTCCCCGCGGTCGCCGCCATGATTTGGGTCGGCATCGCCGCCGAAGCTTTCCTTCCACTCGTTCTTATCGTTGTTGGCGGCACCCGCCTCGTATCCGCAGCGGTATCAGCAGCGCTTCCACACGTCGTGGACGAAAAAGAACTCGTCACCGCGAACTCGTTTATTTCCACCGCCGGCGGACTCGCCTATGCGGTGGGCATTGCCGCTGCCATGGGCCTACGACCACTGTTTGGGGCAAGCGACCACGGATACGCCATCATCGCGCTCATGTCCGTGCTCGGCTATGTCGGCACCGCATTGGTCATCAGGAAATTCACGCCCAACGAGCTGGGACCCGACGACGTACCCGACTCTGGTGGCGTCAGCGTCGCCCGACTTGCCTGGCACGAGCTACGCACCGGGGCACAACACCTAGCCGCACGGAAAAACGCCGCTGGGGCCCTGCTCGTAGTGGTGGGCATGCGCGTGTTTTTCGGAGCGGCGCTCATCGCCGTTGTGCTGCTCTACCGCAACTACTTCACCGCAGACGGCTTCTTCCGCACCCACGAAACAGGGCTCGGGCAAATCATGTTCGCAAGCGCGGCCGGCAACCTCATCGCGGCGGGCATCACCCCGGCGGCAACCCGGCTATTTGGCACCCGTCAATGGCTCGGCATGCTGCTCCCGTTGGCGGCAGCCGCGCAACTTGGCCTGGGGATTCTATTCACTATGCCGGGGCTCATCGCGGCAAGCTTCCTGGTTGCCATCGCCTCGCAAGGCGCGCGCCTAGTCGCCGAAACCACGCTTCAAACCGAATGTGCCGACGAATACCGGGGACGTGTCTTCTCAGTATTCGACACACTCTTTAACGCCTGTTTGGTGCTTGGACTCGTGGCCGGCGCCGCGTTCCTGCCCGAAACCGGCAAATCTTACGCGGCACTCATCGTGATCAGCGTGGGGTACGGACTACTCGCCGCTGGCTACTTGTGGCTTTCTCGTGGATCGACGCTGCCTGTCATGCCAGCGAAGCCGAAAACCGAACCAGCCCAAGCCCTCACGCAGTTACGGTAGATTTTCTTGCGCCCAAGCCCGCAACTCGCGCTCGGCGTCCTCCCGTGACAACGGACCATGTTCTAGGCGCACCTCTTTGAGATGCTTCCAGGCCTTGCCCACAAGCGGCCCGGGCGGCAAATCCAGCAGCTCCATGATCGCGTTGCCATCAAGATCGGGCCGCACCCGCGCCAAATCCTCCTGCTCGGCGATCCGGGCAATACGTTCTTCTAGCTCGTCATATGCCGACTGCAAGGCAGCCGCCCGGCGCTTGTTGCGGGTAGTGACGTCCGAGCGCGTCAGCTTGTGGAGCCTGGGCAAAAGTTCACCGGCGTCGTGGACGTAACGGCGGACAGCGGAGTCAGTCCACTCGCCGCGCTTATAGCCGTAGAACCTCAGGTGCAAGAAAACCAACTGGCCAACATCAGCTACAACATCTTTGGGGTAGCGCAAAGCTCGCAAACGCTTGCGGGCCATTTTGGCGCCGACCACCTCGTGGTGATGGAAGCTCACCCCGCCGCCGGGCTCCAATCTGCGGGTGTCTGGTTTTCCTATGTCATGCAGTAGCGCGGCCAGGCGCAGCACCAAGTCGGGCGGCCCGTCTTCAAGGTCGATGGCTTGTGCGACCACGGTCAGCGTGTGCTCGTACACGTCTTTGTGCTGGTGGTGCTCGTCGATGGCGAGTTGTAGGGCGGGAAGTTCCGGGATCACATATTGCGCGAGACCGGTGTCAACGAGCAGCCGGAGCCCAACAATTGGGTTCTTGCCCAGCATGAGCTTGGAGAACTCGTCACGTATCCGTTCGGCCGTGATGCGGGACAACTCACTGGCCTTCGCCCGCATAGCGGCGGTTACATCTTCGGCGACCGCGAATTCCAGCTGCGAGGCGAACCGAGCCGCACGCAACTTCCGCAACGGATCATCGTGGAAAGAATCCTCTGCTTTGCCAGGCGTGCGAATAATGCCAGCGGCAACATCCTGCAAACCACCGTAAGGGTCGGTGAACACGTGGCCGGGCACTGACACGGCCATGGCGTTGATGGTGAAATCGCGGCGTTCAAGATCGTCATGCAGGTTTTCGCCATATTTCACGATCGGATTGCGTGACACCCGGTCGTACGCTTCGGCTCGAAACGTGGTGACCTCAACTCTGATCCCTCGCCGAGAAGCACCGACCGTGCCAAAGTCGATGCCCGTGGTCCACACAACGTCAGCCCATTTTTCGAGCAATGCCAACACAATGTCGGGCCGAGCCGAGGTGCAGAAATCCAGATCGTCGCCGAGACGCCCCAACAAAGCGTCACGTACCGAGCCGCCCACAAGATGCAATTCGTGACCCGCCTGGGCGAACAGTTCGCCTAGTTCATCCGCCACCGGCCAGGCGCGCATAAGTTCATCTAGAGCGGTGCGTTGTGCGGGTGTCAGGGGCGTGTCGATCACAAGGCTCGACCTTAGTGCGTGTCGCAACAAATCCAGCTAGCGGCTTGACCTGCGAAGCTCGATTAGCGGCGGGCGCCACGTGCCGACCATAAGCCGACCGGTACCCTTCGGGCGCTATGGTCGAGCTATGCCACAGCAGCCGCAACACTCTCGGAGACGCCGGCTGCCGCGCGTTGATGAGATTTCGGCCGGTGGCATAGCACTCAAAAACGATGGCTCGGGGCTGCAAGGCGTACTTATTGGTAAAGCCGACCGCCGGGGGCGCCTGGCCTGGTCGCTGCCTAAAGGAAAAGTAGAGTCTGGGGAAACCCTCGAGCAGACCGCCGAGCGCGAAGTCGCAGAAGAGACGGGTATCAATGCAACAGTTATCGCCCCCCTCGGCAGCGTGGAGTACTGGTTCATCGCCGATGGCCGCAGAATCCACAAAACCGTGCACCATTTTCTGTTGCGCGCCACCGGTGGTGTGCTTTCGGACGCGGATGTGGAGGTAACCGAAGTGGCTTGGGTGCCTCTCGAACAGATCGCGGAACAACTCGCATATCCAGATGAGCGCGATCTTCTTCGCGCCGTCCCGCAACTTTGGGAACAAGCGGCATGACGGCAGACACAATGACAGCCGACTCTCCGGTCTCAGAACCCACACCCACACCGCCGCCGCCAGGCAAAGACGGCAGTTTGGCGCGGAACAGCGCTGTCATGGCTATCGGCAGCCTTGTCTCACGGGCTAGTGGGTTTATTCGCACCGCGGTGATTGGTGCCGCGCTTTCGGGCGCGATTATCGGCGACAGCTACCAGGTGGCGAACACGCTGCCGAACATGGTGTACGAATTGTTGCTCGGTGGTGTGCTGGCCAGCGTGGTCGTGCCGCTCATCGTGAAAGCCAGGAAAACCGACGAAGATGGCGGCGTAGCCTTTGTGCACCGCCTACTCACCTTGGCTACCGTGCTGCTTGCCGCGGCGACCATGGTCGCGTTGCTCGCCGCACCACTGTTGACCCAGCTGATCATTTCTGACGCCGGGGGAGAGCAGCAGCGCCTAGTCACCTGGATGGCGTACCTGCTGCTGCCAGAGATCTTCTTCTACGGCATCGCCGCCATGTTGGGTGCTGTGCTCAACACCCGCGGACATTTCGCCGCGCCAATGTGGTCGCCCATCGTCAACAACATCGTAGTCATCGGCACCGCGATTGTTTTCATGTTGATGCCCGGACCTGCCATTCCCACCCTGGAAAGCATCACCGCCGCTCAGGTCATGGTTCTTGGAGTGGGCACCACCTTGGGTGTGGTGGCACAAACCTTGGCGCTGTGGCCAGCTCTTCGCAGGGTTGGCTTCCGGTGGCGGTGGCGTTTCGACTTCGCCAACGCACGGCTGGGTGAAGCTTCTCGACTCGCGGGCTGGATGCTCTGCTACGTCGCGGTGAGCCAAGTTGGCTTGTTTGTGGTGATGGCGCTCGCGTCCAGAGCCGGTGAACGCGGCGGCCCTGGCCCGTTCATCCATAACAATGCCTTTTTGCTGTTCATGATGGTGCACGGCATCGTCGCCGTATCGATCATCACCGCGCTGTTGCCTCGGATGAGCGCCTCAGCGGTGGAAGGCAAATACGACGAGGTCAGCGAACAGCTCTCTCTTGGAACTCGTTTGTCAGCGGTCGTTTTGGTGCCCGCGACCGCCGCTTATATAGCGCTCGGCGTGCCACTAGCGGTGACCGCGTTCCAATGGGGCGGGTTTACCCAAGAGCAAGCGGGGGAGACTGGGCTGGCGACTGTCGCGGCCGCCACGGGCCTGGTGCCATTCGCCATTAGCCAACTCCAGATTTTCGCCTTCTATGCCATGCGCGATACCCGCACTCCCGCGCTCGCGAACATCCCAGTGATCGCGGTCAAGGTCGTGGTCAGCATCGGGCTGTACATGATTCTGCCGCCCAAGTATGTGGTCGCCGGTTTGATGATCGCGAACACTTTGTCCGCGGTGGCAGCGGTTCTCCTTGGCGCTTGGCTGTTGCGTAAGCGGATCGGCCGCCTCGGTTTGAACCTGATCCTGCAAACGCTCACCAGGTTGAGCATGGCCGCTGTATTCGCGGGCATCATTGGGTGGGGAATCGCATACGGCGTCATGACTGTGTTGGGTGATGAAAAGCTCGGCTCATTTGTCGCGCTGGTGGTGGGTGGTGGCGCGTTGATCGGCGCCTTCTTGGCCGGCGCCGTGTTCTTGCGAGTGAAGGAAATCTCTGAGGTAGGGGCGACACTGCGCGCCAAATTACCCGCTCGGTTTCGGTAAGCGGGACTAGCAGTCCATAGCGCCGTGTTGAACGGCGCGTAGAGATGTCACAAAGCCGGCGAGGAATTTCGATACCTCGCCGGTTTGTGGTTCGTAGAGAAAAAGTAGCCCGGTGTCGCCCTCTTCCACGAGCACTCCCGGGAACGAGTGACCCACCTCGGGAAGTTCTTGAGCATGTGGATATTGACGCCGAACATCGTCAATGGAAGACCCGACAGTTAGTTTCTCCGCGGTGGTGACTCTCGGGCTGAAGATCCAGACAACGCTGAACTTATCTTCGCTGTCGAAAAATATGTCCGCGTGTTCAGCGATGCCAGGTATGTCGTATGGTTCGAGCCCGCCACAGGCAAGCTCACCTTTATATACGCGCTCATCGTCGACCAGCTCGCCGCGATCATCACCAAAACGCAGTGAACCAATGCCCTTGGCATGAACAACATTGACGGGGTATTTCTCGATAATCAGGCCTTCTTTGCTGCTGTCGCTGCAGCTGGTGAGCGCTAAACCAACGAGGGCCAACCCAACGGCGATTTTGACCCGGGCTGAACCCAGCATGCGTGCACCCTTCAACGTCGACTCCGTTGGCCCACTCCAACACGCCTCGCAGAAATTCCCGATCAACCGCCGAAGCCGCGGAGCGCATGAAGTTTGTGACAACTTTGGAGCCTAGGATACGTGCGCCAGCATCGCCTGACGGCTTCGCACGTCTATCCTTGCTGGCCGCTGGGGCCGACTGTCTTGTGGGTCCGCTGTAATCATTTTTCAATAGCAGTTCATACCTTGGATTACTCATGCCAAAACCCGAGAGCGGCTCCTTGTCAACTAGCGTCAACAAAGCAGGACATTCAGACAAAGGAACTAATGTTGACACCTGGTGCAAGAGGTCTCCGCCGCCTTCGCGACCAGTACTGTCAGACTCTCAGTGTTTGATTAACTCATCAGCCCACTGGAGGTATAAGCGTGGCAAATCTGTCAACCGTCGAGATATGCGCCGGCGCTGGTGGGCAGTCACTAGGACTTGAGCTCGCAGGGTTTGGCCACGCGCTCGCCGTGGAACTCGATGATAATGCCGTAAACACTCTTCGCGAGAATAGAGATTGGGACGTACGACACGGCGATGTGGCCGACGAACGCACCTGGAATCCAAACGAATATGTGGGCGTCGATCTACTCGCCGGTGGAGTGCCCTGCCCACCATTTTCAATCGCGGGCAAGCAGCTCGGAGCGACCGACGAACGCGATCTTTTCGCATGGGCCGTGGAATTGACGGGAAAGGTCCAGCCGAGAGCTCTCCTGCTCGAAAATGTCCGAGGACTCTCTATGCCCCGTTTTTCAGCGTATCGACAGCATGTAAAGGATCGCCTCAGGGACCTTGGTTATTGGTCTGACTGGCAGCTTCTGCATGCCAGCGACTATGGCGTGCCGCAGCTACGTCCTCGCTTTGTTCTCGTCGCAATGCGGCATGAGGACGCACCATGGTTTGAATGGCCTAAAAAAGCTCCAACCAAGGACACCGTGGGAACTGCCTTGCGGGCAATGATGGCCTCCGAGGGATGGCACGGGGCAAACTATTGGGCGGAAAAGGCGAAGGATATTGCTCCTACTATCGTGGGCGGCTCAAAAAAACACGGAGGTGCCGACCTTGGGCCAACACGGGCTAAGGCGGCATGGAGGCTTCTAGGTGTAGATGCAATGGGGATCGCTGATACACCCCCGAGCGCATCGCATCCGGTGGACTTTATCCCGAAACTAACTGCGGAGATGGTCAAACGCATTCAAGGCTGGGGAACGGAGCCTGAGTATGAATGGATTATAACCGGGCGTAAGACCAGTAAATATCGGCAAATTGGCAATGCGTTTCCACCCCCAGTGGCTCGGTCCATTGGGGTTTCCATCGCCAACGCATTGAACCACAAGGGCGAAGCAAAAGACTTGGCCGACATAAGGGATGAAGTCTTGCACGACCGACTCTATCTCGCATTGAGAAGCGCAGCGGTGCCACTAACCGAGAAAGAGCTGGTCAAAATTTCTGGCTTGGAGCTTGACTCACGCGCCTTTGAGCATCGTATGGCTTGGCTTGCACGTGACTTCGTCATCGAAGAAAAGGATCACTATGGGGACCGCACTTATCGACTTTTGAATTTTAAAGGGTTTGTTGGACAAGAAGATCACGAGCGACACGCCCTGTTTGCCGAACTACGTTCCCAGATTAGTTGAGCTCGCCGATCCTCTTCGCAAGGTGACTGATCAGGGCAACTCGCTGACTATATGGGAGCTTTCGAGCGCGGTCGTACGCTTGATCTACTTTAGATCGAGGCCGCTCTCCTTTCTTCATCCAGTTGAGGAGCGCGCCTGCTTCCTTGCTTGTGAGCCGCTTTAGCCCAGCAAGAACTTCGTCGTACTGCTCTGGGTCTGGCGCTTCGTCACGCACTGTTTCATTGCAACGAGAGCATTCTGTACGCCAATTGTCCAAATCGTCTTTTGCCCCTCGGGACTTGAGTCGTTCCTGCGGAATCAGATGTCCGATGGTGAGCCTTGCTTTACTTCCAGATTCGCCTGGATACTCTTCGTCAACACCTACCCCACAAATTCGGCATCGGGAGCCATCTCGATCCATCACGAAACGTCGAACTCGAGCGCTTGGCGCAAATTTTTCGTGCTTCGCACGTTCGCTGTCAATCCATAGCTTTGCGCCCTTAGATTCAAGGCGATACTCATCATTCGCAAGAGCAGCCTCATTCCGCTGCGAAGGAATGACCCA
>JABFVL010000006.1 GCA_013362805.1 Mycobacteriales bacterium
AAAGCGGAACATCTCCCGAATATTGACGACCATCGCGTTAGATATTTCTCCAGAACCGATCAGAATCCCGCCGACATTCAAGCGCTGGCAATGAGGCTGGGGCAGCAGCTTCGTGAATCGCTTGATGATCCAGATGTACCGACCGCTCAAAGGCTCTCTGATCGGACCGCCGCCCAATGGGTTGAAGGGGCTACGCTCGCGTTGAATAAAGTTCGTACCTCAAGCGATGTTGAGGAAGAAACAGCACGCGCGTTCCTGCAGGCTTTTCTCGACAATATTGGGTTCGCCGACAGGCAGGAGGAGTTCGATTTTCTCGAAAGGCTCACCCAACCGAGGCAATTCCAGCGCTTTTTGCCTGGGATGCAAAAAGCGCTGATTCGTGAATTGATTGAAAGCCCAATTGTGGGAGAAGAAGACAGAAACAGTGCGCTGGAAGACCTAGCTGGCATCGAAAAGTCCCGCCCGGCATCCGGTGACGATGTCGTGCGAGTTACTTTGCGACCGTGGGTTGCCAATATTCGAAATAATCGCATCATTTTGGCTGCGAACCTCGTTTCTGTTGAGCATGAGAGCCACCCGTTTGGCGGAGCGGAACCTCCGATGATTCACGCCGCCACCGTTCGCGATGGCAGCAAAGCCCGGCGAGTGCTTTCGCATATCCGGAGAACTTCGCGGGAAGACGCAACTCTTAGCGAGTTCGCGCTCGTAGGGAAGAACGCACTTCCGGAAGACGTAGCGGCTTTCGCGGGACGCATTTCGCAGTTGGGCGGAAATTCCTACGTAGCTGGTGGCGAGCGCACATTGGAGCTCGTCGGAAAGTTTCACGATCCCGCGCATAGAACTACCTTTGTTCCAAGCAAACTTGATCTGGCTTATTCGATAGATATGACAGGGAACCGCCAAACCCCGACTCGGCCTTCCTCGCCGACTGCCGTTTTCCGAAAACTCTTCAACCGCAATTAGTGCCTTGCGATCCTCACGCATGTGAAGGGGCCACTACGGGGGATGTAATGCGAGTCGCCAGCGCGTGGTCACCTCTGCTGGCGACTCGGGATGAGTCGGGTACGTGTCTAGTCGGTGCCGGACTCCATCGCGGCGCGGTCGAGGATTTCGTCGTTCGCGGACACCTCACCTCTGGAGGCGATGGCCTCGGCGCCGCCACGAGGCATAGCACCGATCAGCCCGGTTGAGGCGGCTTGGGCGGCGCCGATCAGTGTGGGGTGCGAACTGCCGACCATGCCCAAGCTGGCGTATTGCTCAAGTTTGGCGCGTGAGTCGGCGATATCGAGGTTGCGCATGGTCAGCTGCCCGATCCGATCAACCGGCCCAAACGCGGAGTCCGCGGTGCGTTCCATAGAGAGCTTGTCGGGGTGATAGCTGAAAGCGGGCCCCGCGGTGTTCAAGATGGAGTAGTCCTCACCGCGCCGTAGCCGCAGCGTGACTTCGCCAGTGACAGCGGTGCCTACCCAGCGTTGAAGTGACTCGCGCAGCATCAGTGCCTGCGGGTCGAGCCAGCGGCCCGCGTACATCAGTCGGCCCAAACGCCATCCCTCGCTGTAGTACGTGGCGAGTGTGTCTTCGTTGTGTATCGCGTTGACGAGCCGTTCATAGGCGGCGTGCAGGAGCGCCATGCCTGGTGCCTCGTAAATGCCACGGCTTTTTGCTTCGATGACCCGGTTCTCGATTTGATCGGACATGCCCATGCCGTGCCGGCCGCCGATCGCGTTGGCTTCGAGCACTAGGGCAACGGCGGAGGCGAATTTTTGGCCGTTGATGCTCACCGGGCGGCCTTGCTCAAAGCCGATGGTGACGTCCTCGAGCGCGATTTCGACAGTTGGATCCCAGAACCGCACTCCCATGATGGGTTGCACGATCTCGATGCCCATGTCGAGGTGTTCGAGCGCCTTGGCTTCATGGGTGGCGCCCCAAATATTCGCGTCGGTCGAGTAAGCCTTTTCGGTGCTGTCGCGATAGGGCAGATTGTGCGCGAGGAGCCATTCTGACATCTCTTTGCGGCCACCGAGTTCGGTGACGAAGTCTGCGTCTAGCCAGGGTTTGTAGATGCGCAGGTGTGGGTTCGCCAGTAGGCCGTAGCGGTAAAACCGCTCGATGTCGTTGCCTTTGAAGGTGGAACCGTCACCCCAGATTTGGACGTTGTCTTCGAGCATCGCCCGAACGAGCAGGGTGCCCGTGACAGCGCGACCCAGTGGCGTGGTGTTGAAGTAGGTGCGTCCGGCGGAGCGGATGTGGAATGCGCCGCAGGCAAGGGCGGCTAGTCCTTCTTCTACGAGGGCGGCTCGGCAGTCGACTAGTCGCGAGATCTCGGCGCCGTATGTGGCCGCGCGCCCTGGGACGGAAGCGATGTCGGGCTCGTCGTATTGGCCGATGTCGGCGGTGTAGGTGCAGGGGATGGCGCCTTTATCTCGCATCCACGCGACCGCGACTGAGGTGTCCAGGCCGCCGGAGAAGGCGATCCCGACGCGTTCTCCTTGGGGGAGGGAGGTGAGCACTTTTGACATAGGTATAAGTATGTATCATGATGCATTATCATGCAATTAGGGTGGCACTAATTCTTTGGGCAAGCGCGGTGCACAATTGCGGGCATGTGACATCTTTGTCGGGTGTCGACATCTCGTCTTGAAATCGTGCAATGGCAGTTCGAGTTAACCTGGGCGTTGTTTGAGTTTCACTTGGAGCGCCTCGAGCCAGAAGATCTGTTGTGGATTCCGGCGGAACAACATTGGACAGTACGCCAAGATGCCACTGGGGTTTGGGTTCCGGATTGGCAAGACTCAGAACTTGACCCCATTCCAGTTCCCACCATCGCATGGGTCACTTGGCACATTGGGTGGTGGTGGAGTGTCGCGCTAGATCACGTCCACGGCAAAACTCCGCGCGAGCGCGCTGAGATCAGCTGGCCGGGCACTGTTGATGGAACTGTCAACTGGTTGCGCGAACTCGCCGAACAATGGCGCACGATGCTCAGTCAGCAAGGTGAAGCTGACTTGGATGCAATCGCGCCTTTCCCGTGGGGCAACGATCCGCAGTTCACGATCGCTCATATGTGTGGTTGGGTGAATGCGGAACTGATGAAAAACGTTGCCGAAGTAGGTCAGCTGCGCTTGCTGCGTGCGGCCTCTGGTGGAAAATAGCCCGCGGTTTACACGCCGACGCGGGCGCTGCGACGTTCGACGAGAACGACATCGCGCCAGGTTCCGCCCTGTTTGCCAAGTCGTTCACGGATTCCAACTTCGCGGAAGCCCATTTTGGCATGTAGGGCCAAGCTAGCGGTGTTGTTGGGAAAGATGCCTGATTGGATGGTCCAGATTCCGGCGGCTTCGGTCGAATCTATAAGGGCGGCGAGCAAAAGTCTGCCGATGCCTTGCCCTTGTGCGCGTGGATGAATGTAGATGGAGTTCTCGACCACGCCGGCATAGACGCAACGGTCCGAAACAGCAGTGCAAGCGACCCAACCAACAACAGTGTCGTTGCCGTTTATGGCGACCCATCGATGCCCCGCCAGCCGGGTTTCGCAAAATCTTTCCCAGCTGGGCGGCTCGGTTTCGAAAGTCGCGTCTCCGCTCTCAATTCCAAGTCGATATATGTTCAACACAGCCTTGGCGTGCTCATCTCGCATGGCCGCGATTGTGGTGGTCATAGCTAAAGTGTCCACGTTTTCGCCGCGGATGAGAAGTGCGATGCGCTCCGCCGAAAACGAGCAAAAGTA
>JABFVL010000016.1 GCA_013362805.1 Mycobacteriales bacterium
ATTGTCTAATGTAGAACCCATGTTTGAAGAAATGCTGGCGGAGTGCGCCGAGCGGCTAAACCTTCCAGCGCAAGTGCTAGGTCGGACCTAGCTCATAACAGGCGATGGCGACCGTAACGGCGACGTTCAACGAATCCACCGCATGGTGCATGGGAACCCGGACACGGTAATCGGCTGAGCTCAACGCGCTCATCGTCAACCCAGGCCCCTCCGCACCCACCACCAAAGCTGGGCGCACTCGAGCCCTATCGGGAAGCTCACGCAAAGAAATCGCGGAATCGTCGGGCGTCAAAGCCATCAAGGAAAACCCAGCGTCACGGACTTGCCCGAGGGCATCAGGCCACGGGTCGAGCCGCGCATAAGGAACCGCGAAAACTTGGCCCATGCTCACACGAACACAACGCCTATACAACGGATCAACACACGTGGGCGACAGCAGGATGCCATCCATGCCCAGCGCGGCAGCACTACGAAAGACTGACCCCAGATTCGTGTGATTATTGACGTCTTCGATGATCACCACCCGCCGGGAGGCGGACATCACCTGGGCGGCCGTAAGCGGCCGCGGGCGATGCACCGACGCTAACACCCCGCGGTGGACATGAAAGCCAGTGATGTCTTCCAGCACCGACAAATCGGCGTAGTAAATGGGGGCGCTTTGGCCATGTTCGGCGAGTAGCTTCTCCGCTGTAGGTATTCGTCGTTCATCCACCAAAATGGACCGAACGACGTGGCCCGCGCGTAATGCCCGCTCCAAAACGAGCTCGCCCTCGGCGATAAACAAACCATGTTCGGGCTCGCGCAAAGAACGCAAATGCACGTCCGTCAACGAGCGAAAATCTACAATGCGAGGGTCATCCGCGTGTTGGATGACCCTCGCATTGGAAGAATCGAATGAACTCTGGTCAGCGGAACCGCCTGCCGCGCTTTTGGCACTCACTCAGACAGCTTAGAGGCGAAGTTCCCGCGCACCTTATGGGGTGGGCGGCATGGGCGGCCGTGGCCAGGACGGCGAGGCGCTCGAGGGTGGCGGTGCACTACTGACAGGCTCCGCCTTGCCCGTGGCCTTGGGTTTGGGGCCGTCCGGGGTTTTCACACCCGGGAACATGTTGCCCAGCCCTTCCAAAGCGCGAGTGAATTCCGAAGGAATGACCCACAACTTGTTCGCCGAACCTTGGGCCAACTGAGGCAACATCTGCAGGTATTGGTACGAAAGCAGTTTTTCGTTCGGGTCGCCTTCGTGAATCGCCTTGAACACTAGATCAATGGCCCGCGCTTGACCTTCGGCTTGTAGACGCCGGGCTTCCTTCTCACCCTCGGCACGCAAGATCTGGGATTGCTTATCACCCTCGGCGGTAAGGATCGCGGACTGGCGCACACCCTCGGCGGTGAGGATCGCGGCGCGACGGTCACGCTCTGCCCGCATCTGCTTTTCCATGGAGTCTTTAATCGAGTCTGGTGGATCAATCGCCTTGAGCTCAACGCGGTTGACGCGGATGCCCCATTTTCCGGTGGCATCGTCCAAAACCGCCCGCAACTGGTTGTTGATTTGGTCGCGGCTGGTCAAGGTGTCTTCCAAGCTCATACCACCAATCACGTTACGCAAGGTGGTGACAGTGAGCTGTTCAATACCTTGGATGTAGTTGGCGATCTCGTAAGTAGCGGCCCGGGGGTCGGTGACCTGGAAATACAGCACCGTGTCGATGTTGACAACCAGGTTGTCCTCAGTGATCACGGGACGTGGGGGGAAAGAAACCACTTGTTCACGCAAGTCGATCATCGGCCGAACCCGGTCGATGAAAGGCACTACAACCGTCAAACCAGGAACCAAGGTGCGGTGATACCGACCGAGGCGCTCGACAACCGATGCCCGCGCTTGCGGAATGATGCGCACCGATTTGGCCAGCGCTACCAGCACAATGACGACCGGAATTAACAGCAGGATGAATGCCACGGTACCCGTGCTCATTGACAACTCCTTCGTACCGGCGAGACTAACCCCGCCGCGGTAATCTCTCTACTTTTAGCCACGGGATTGTCCTCGCATCTGAGTGCTGACTATGGCCGTCGCCCCGCGAATTTCAACCACAAAAACCTTGTCGCCAGGTTCAAAAAGCTGCTGCGGATTCATGGAGCGCGCGCTCCATTCTTCGCCGCCGATCTTGATCAACCCGGCATCTTCGTCGACCCGCTTGAGCACCGTCGCGGTCTGGTCAATCAAAGCATCAAGCCCGGTGGGTGTTTTGTCCGCTCCTCGGCGCAAAACGCGCTGTGCGGCCGGACGAAAGAGCACCAACGCGAGAATAGACACCACCGCGAAGACGAGTGATTGCACAAAAATGTTCAGACCCAGGCCAGCCGCGATTGCCGCCGCGCACGCCCCAAGAGCGAACATGACGAGGACAAACTCCAGCGAAAAGAGCTCAGCGACAAGCAGCACGACAGCGGCGACGAGCCACAGCAACCATGCGGGCACCAGGTTGTCCTTTCTGCGCACATTTATATAGGGGAATTTCACTCAGTCTTGCATGTCGGCCCCGAGCCCTTATCTGGGAGCGGGCAAGCTTTGCCGAACCGTATCGCAGGCTATGGGCACGTGCGGCAACTTTCGGGTCAATGTTCCATGGTTGTGAAGTCGATAAGCCTTTCAACAGCGCCGAGCAACGGGGCTTGCACATCTGAGTAGCTACGGGCCGCTGCGCGCACTCGGCGCCATCCCTGCATCGGATCTCCGAAGCCGAGTTGAGCGCACACTCCAGTTTTCCAGTCGATACCCCGGGGCACATCCGGCCATTCGGATATTCCGAGCGAGGCTGGTTTTATAGCCTGCCAAATGTCTATATAAGGATGACCGGTAATCAAAACATTGCTATTGCGGATGGAATCGACAATCCGACTTTCTTTACTTCCCGGCACAAGATGATCAACCAAAACACCGAGACGACGACCGGAACCGGGCGCGAAGTCATGTACTCGCTCAACCAACTCATCTATTCCGTGCAGGGGCTCAACGACAATGCCCTCGATGCGTAGATCATCACCCCAAATCCGCTCCACCAGTTCCGCGTCGTGCACACCCTCAACCCAGATCCGACTTGCCTTTGCCACCCGCGCCGAAGCGTGCGCCACCGCGACGGAGCCAGATGCCGTGCGCTGGGGCTTACCAGAAACAGGTAGCGCAACGTGCACCAAAGTCACGGGTCTACCCTCAAACAAGAACCCGGCTTTATGTAGCGGAAAGTTCCGTCGAACTCCGTTGCGATCCTCGAGGGTCACCGCCTGCTTTGACGACAACACCACCGCGCCACAAAACCCCGTCGCGACGTCCTCAACCACCAGATCCATTTCGGCGGGCAGCTCTGGAATGGGATTTTTGCGCCGCCAATCACCGCTCAATACATCGTTTCCGTAGTCCACGCGGCATTGATAGCACGTCCGTCCAGGAAACGCAGCGGCACGGAGTGAGCTAGGTGGCTCTAAACTGGTTGCCCGTGGAGGCAATACAACTCACACCAGCGGTCTGCGCCGCGTTTACCGCCGGGCTACGTTCCTGGCGGGCTGGCCTTTGCAGCGCCGACGACGCCTACAACGACGTCGACTACGCGGTAGAGACAGCTTTGGGCGCTGGTCACGACCAAATCATTGTGGGGCCCGAGCCTGAGGACGTCGCGCGCCCGCTGCTAGAAATATTCGCCCAATTGAGTCCATACCATCCTAATGAGATTCGGTTGGTGCTACCCCGCCCTGGCGATCCACGCACTGTCGCCGGAACAGGTGATTTTGCTGGGGCCGCGCTGGCAGCCGGCTCAGGAATCGTCGTTGGCAATCTGGGAC
Source organism: Mycobacteriales bacterium (assembly GCA_013362805.1). Taxonomy (GTDB): domain Bacteria; phylum Actinomycetota; class Actinomycetes; order Mycobacteriales; family QHCE01; genus JABFVL01. The sequence continues at coordinate 3,835 of JABFVL010000016.1, forward strand.
TCGCCCCCCACGCCATCCCGAGGCGTTTTGTGGAGTGGCGCGCGTTTCGGCTGGATCGTCCCGCCGCACCGCAACTGGATAGCGTCGCCGAAGCCGAACACGACTTGTTGCTGGCATTGCGTTCTGGAAGCGAAATCTTCAACCAGTGGAGTGGCCAACGTATCGACCCCGAACTCCAACGTGCACTGACCCGGGTGCGTGAAGGTGGGGCGGTCAACGCATTGCCTTCGGGCTATGACGCCCGCAGCACCAGACTTAGCGCCCGGGCCGTGCTGGTGTGGGAAATCGTCCAGCTCGCGACCACTCCAACTGGAGCGAGCTCCGCGTGGGAAATATCGGCTCACGCCGCGGAACTGCGGAAACTTCAGCAGTCCGCCGAGCACGCCCTCATGGCGGCCATTAACACGCCATTTAGACAAGGGCAGTCAACATCGAATTACCCCGATAGCGCGCGCAACACCTGAAAACGAAAGTGAAACAATCTTTCGCGTGACGCAGACCGATGCAGAACCATCCGTCCTCGCCCCACCCGCGGCGCGCGGACTTCTGCTCGCGATGGGCGTGAACGCCTTCGGTTACGGCACCACCATCCCTTTCATTCTCCTCTACCTCAACACACACCAACACATATCTTTCGGCGTCGTCACCCTCGCCGTCTCCTGCGCTGGCATAGCCGCACTCCTCGTCGCACCGGTAGCTGGCAGCGCGATAGACCATTTCGGCGCCAGAGGCGTCTACATTGCCGCCGCGCTCGCAAAAATCGGTGGACCCGCGCTATTGATCGTCATGCAGCACCCATGGCACGCATTCGTCGCATTAGCCATCAACGCGGCCGGTGATGGCACCGCCCGCTCCGCGCTGAGCACCATGCTCACCCAAGTCAGCGCGCCCTCAATACGCCAACGGGTGTTCAGCCTGCAATTCATGCTCTTCAACGCTGGCGTCGGTTTCGGTGGGCTCATCGGCGGACTACTTGTCGACACCGGAAGGCAATCGAGCTTCACCGCCCTTTTCCTCATCGACGCCCTCGGTTTTCTTATCGGTGCCGCGATCATCGCTTTCGTCAAACTCCGGCCACACGCCGAAGAGGAAGACCAGGACGAGGACACGCAAGAACCAAGCGGCGGACTACTTACCCACTGGCGCAGCGTCCTGGCCGACCCCGCCATGCGGTGGGTGTGCTGCTGCGTCTTTCTGATCGGTGCCCTGGGCTACGCGCAACTCAACAACGGAATTCCACTTTTCGCGCTAAACATCGCGGAAGTTTCGCCACGCACACTAGGAATCGCGTTTGCAGCGGCCACTGCGGTTATCGTGCTGAGCCAACTCGGCACTATGCGACTGCTGGAAGGGCATCGTCGGACACGGGCCATGGCTTGCTTTGGCGTTTTCTCCGCACTCGCATTTGCGTTCCTTGGCGCGAGCGGCCTGGTGCCCGGAGGGGCGGTAGCGGCTACTTTGGTGGTCGCTACCACATCTATCTTCGCCCTCGGCGAGACGCTGTGGTGGCCCACTACCAACGCGATCATCAGTGAGATCGCGCCCAAACATCTGCGCGGCAGATATATCTCGCTGTCTACCATGACTTTTTCCGGAGCGATGGCCACTGGGCCACTCCTCGTCGGAGTCATGTTCGATGCGGGGCTGACCTGGGCATACATTGCGATTGTCGTGCTCGGCGGTTGCGCGATCTTTTGGAGCGCCCACAAAATCCGAGCACACATTAGCAGCGTGCAAGATGGACTTAAACCGCTTCCATTGAACTTTGTGCCCACCCCGGTATGGGCTAAAGCCTCAACGCAAGAATCAGCGCCGCCCACGGTGCCGACACCAAGTGAACAACCGGCAAAGCCCGTAGAGGAAAGTCGCTCACTCAGTGAGATCCTGGCCCGTGACGCCGTGCCTGGAACACATGTTGAGCCCAGCCGTCACAGGCTCAACATGCGGCAAATACGCCGCAAAGCTCGGGTTCGAGTGGGCGCTGGACGCCGCTAGCGAGCGGCGCAGCAGTTCGCTCCGCAGCAACCAGCGGGCTCGCGCACAAACTCGTGCGTGCACAAGTCCCTGATCATGGCCACAAAGGCAGGGTGGGTGCCCGAGGTGGCGGCCCGCACGAGATTAATTCCAAGGTCACCAGCGGTGGCCACCGCTTCAACGTCGAGATCCCAGGCCACCTCTAGGTGGTCGCTCACAAATCCGACTGGGCTCAACACCACATCGCGTACGCCCGCTTTGGCCAGCTCGCGCAAGTGGTCATTGATGTCGGGCTCGAGCCACGGCACGTGTGGCGCCCCGCTACGGGATTGCCACGCCAAAGTCCACGGCGTGCCAAGCTCCGCCGCCAGCTTCGCGGTGACATAGCGCAGCTGACGTTCATATTCGCTTGGTTGAGCATCGCGGGTATCGCGTGAACCACTCGCGGCGGCCATAGCTACCGGAATGCTGTGCGCGACTCCAACAAGGTGCGTCTCTTGGCGCCGGGATGGCTCGATACTCTCGAGCGCGGCGCGGGCACCATCAAGATGACTCGTGATGAAGCCCGGATGGTGATAGAAGGGTGGAATCTTGACAATTTCCGGTGCATCGGGGACCGCGGCCCGGGCCCGATCAATGTCATCAAGATACTGCCGACACGCTGAATATGACGAATACGCGGCGGTCGCGAACGCCACAACGCGCCGCACCCCATCGTCCCGCATCTGTCGAATAGTGTCTTCCAGCATGGGGTGCCAGTTGCGGTTTCCCCAGTACAGCGGCAGGTTGATGCCATGTTCAGCGAAATCGGCTTCGATCGCGGCGAGCAGGGCCTTGTTCTGGGCGTTAATGGGTGAGACACCACCGAAGTGGTAGTAGTGTTCGGCTACCTCAGCGAGTCGCTCATCTGGGATGCCTCGACCTCGAGTCACGTTTCGCAGGAAGGGCATTACATCATCTGGGCCTTCTGGCCCTCCGAACGAGAGCAGCAAAAACGCGTCAAACACTGCCTTGCCTTTGCGGTTGGGAGCGATCGTCACATCAGAATTCTACGCTGTGTCGACGATCGCCCCACGCACCTGTATCGGCTAAGCGGCCATCGCGTGGAAACCGCCATCGACGTGCACAATTTCGCCAGTGGTGGCCGGGAACCAATCTGACAACAAAGACAGCGCCGCCCGAGCTGTGGGCTCAGGGTCACTGATGTCCCAGCCCAATGGAGCCCGATCAGCGAACACCTGCTCGAACTGGGCGAATCCTGGAATGCTCTTAGCCGCCATGGTTCGGATTGGTCCAGCCGCGACGAGATTCACCCGAATCTTTTGGGGGCCCAGCTCCCGCGCCATGTACCGAGACACCGACTCCAGACCAGCTTTTGCCACTCCCATCCAGTCATAGGCTGGGAAGGCCTTGGTAGCGTCAAAGTCCATCCCGACGATAGAGCCACCCTCGCGCATCATCGGGGCCGCGGCTACAGCCAATGACTTGAACGAAAACGTAGACACCTGCAGAGCTGTCGCGACATCTTCCCAGGGGGCGTCCATGAAACCGCCGCCCAAACATGACTGCGGGGCAAAACCGATGGAATGCAAGAGGCCGTCGAGCCCATCGATGTGTGGGCTCAACCGCTCCGGCAAGCTCGCGAGCTGTTCCTCATTGGTGACGTCCAGCTCGACAACAGGCGCCGGCTCCGGCAACCGCTTCGCGACACGCTCGACCAGAGACATTCGACCGAACCCGGTAAGCACCACCTGAGCGCCCTGCTCTTGAGCCAACTTGGCCACACTGAAGCCAATCGATGAGTCAGTGAGTACACCGGTAATAAGAAGTTTTTTTCCAGCCACCAAGCCAGTCATCTACCCAAGGCCTTTCCATAAATGCGCATCATTAATTACGTAAAACCAAACGAAGAAGTTAGTGGCCCATTCCCAAACCGCCATCGACAGGAATAACCGCCCCGGTGATGTAGGCGGCGGCCTCACTGGCCAAAAACGCGCACACTTGGGCAATCTCGTCGGGCTGAGCGAAACGACGCAACGGCACGGCGTTCAAGATCTCTTTTTGGCGCGCCTCAGTCAAAGCGGCGGTCATGTCGGTTTCCACGAACCCGGGAGCGACCACATTCGCAGTCACATTGCGCGAACCCAATTCGCGGGCCAGCGAGCGAGAAAAGCCGACCAAACCCGCTTTTGCCGCGGCGTAGTTCGCCTGCCCCGCTGAGCCGAGCAGGCCCACCACGGAGGATATAAAGATCATTCGGCCAAACCGACCCCGAATCATTTGGGGTGTGGCCCGTTTCGCTACCCGAAAAGCACCGGTCAAGTTCGTATCGAGAACCCTCGAAAATTGGTCTTCACTCATGCGCATCAAAAGGGTGTCGTCCGTGATGCCCGCATTGGCTACCAACACCTGCACCGGGCCAAGCTCTTGCTCAACCGTCTTAAATGCTGTGTCGATGGACGCGCTGTCTGTGACGTCGCATTCCACGCCCAAAGTGCCTTCAGGGGCTCCGCTTCCGCGATGAGTGACCGCGACTCGGTGCCCAACGCTTACCAAACCCAATGCAATGGCGCGACCAATCCCTCGGTTTCCGCCAGTCACCAACACCGTGCGCGCTTCATCTGCCACCGCTGACACTCCCTTACCTGGACATCGACGCACCAGAGCCTACGGGCGCGTCGATGTGAGCCCCATGCCGGACCCGGCACTTAACAAAAATCGCAGCTTGGGGCGATAGGCGTTGACTAGGGCAAGCGAGAAGTCCAGCGAAGACTAAACGCGCTCGCCAGCAAGGCACCCAGGAGAGCAACACCGATAAACCAACGAGTAATGTCGTGCGCTTTTGTGCGATGCCCGATCGATGAACCTAGGTCGGTGTAAATATCCTTCAACTCGTCCGCGTTCACCGCTGAATAAAACGAACCCGCCGTCTGCTCGGCGACTTCCTCCAAAGCAGCTCCATCAACAGGCACCGGAACAGCCGCATCCTCCACCATGACTGTTCCTTCAGATGTGCCAAAGGCAATAGTTGTCACCGGAACCCGGGCGGCCGAGGCCGCATCAGCTGCTTCGGTGTTAGGACGCCCCGCAGTGGTGTAGCCATCGGAAAGCAAAACAATGCGAGCGGGCGGCGGTGAATCGGCTCCGTCGGCTGGAACGCTCGCGATGGCGTCCAATGAGGCGAAAATTGCTTCGCCAATGGCCGTTGATTCTTGAAGCTCCAAATTATCGATCGCGGACGCGACCTGGGCATGTTCTTTGGTTGGTGACACCACCACACGGGCGTTGCCCGCGAAGGCGACCAGCGCCAAGTTATAGGTTTCCGGAAGCTCATCAACGAAAAGTTTGGCCGCGTTTTTAGCCGCGGCGAAGCGAGTCGGCTCAACATCCGTGGCTTTCATCGACAAAGAAACATCGATGGCCAGAACGATGGTGGCTCGCTCGAGAGGCTCGTCCCGATCTACCGCGGGTTTGGCCATGCCGAGCGCCAAAATGCTCAGGGTTGCCAACAACGCCACTGGGGCCAAATGCCGTCGCCATCCCAAGCCTTTGGGAGCCACCGAACGCAGCAACTCGACGTTAGTGAAGCGCACGACATAGGCACGCCGTCGGCGCTGCGCCCACACATAGGCCACGGCCAGGAGGACTACTGGAATAAGTGCCAGCAGCCAGACCGGTGACAGAAAACGGATCATCTACTCAAACCCCCGGAATGCCCCCGCGCCCGATGCTGGCGCCGAGCAGCAACAAAACGAACAATGTCGAGCAGCCAATCTCCGTCAGTACGAAGACGAAGATGAGCGGCACCAGCCCGACGCAACGCGGCAGCTATCTGTCCCCGTTGCGCCCCGGCAGCGGCCGCGAAATGCTCGCGCAGCTGCGGATCATCAGTTTGTACCTCGTGAATATCCCCGGTTTCGGGATCTTCAACGGCAAGGACACCGACCGCTGGGAGTTCCAATTCCCTTGGGTCCACGATCTCGATCGCAAGCACATCGTGCCGCACACCCAGCTTTCGTAGTGGAAACTCCCAGCCAGGTGGGGCCAAAAAATCTGAAATTACACAGACCTGACCCCGACGCCGAGGTGGACGAAGCAGAGAATCGAGTGCGGCGGCCAGATCGCCGGATTCCTGGCTTTGGCTCGCTCGGGGTGTGGCGGCGATACGCCGCAACAAACCATGCGCGCCACTGCGACCCGGGCCAGCGGGCCACCTTTGCACGTGTGATCCATTGCTGACCACTGCGCCCAAACGGTTGCCACCCCGCACGATCAGATGTGCGCAAGCGGTCGCAGCAGCGATAGCCAGGTCACGCTTTTCGCACTGCGCGGTGCCAAAATCTAGGCTCGCACTGAGATCAACGGCCAACCAGCCCTCAAGTTCACGGTCGGCCACTGTTTGCCGAATATGGGGCACGGTGGTGCGGGCGGTTACCGGCCAATCCATCCGCCGCACATCATCACCGGGGCGGTATTCGCGGGATTCGCCCGGCTCGGAACCGCCGCCCGGCAGCAGCCCAAGGTAGTCCCCGTGCAGCAAACCATCAAGCTTTCGAGTGACCAGTAGTTGCAACTTACGCAGCACCGCATCTGAAGCATCATCACCCAGTCTGGGCGGGGCTCCGCTAATACCCGTTGTCATCGCGCCGCCTTTTCGAACCAGGTGCCGCAAATGGCCTGCCCGCTAGGAACTCCCCACCGGTCGGTCATCGGTGACTTTTGTTTCATGTCTAGATACGGCCGTCGGCGCTTTGCCGTGGCGTCACCGTGGGCAACGGCACCGTAGATACGACTCGGTCAATGATGTGCTCTGGCGACACTCCATCGGCGAGTGCGTCATAGGAAAGCACAAGTCGGTGTCGGAGCACATCGGCGGCGATGTCCTGCAGATCGGCCGGCAAGGCGTAGTCCCGACCCCTCATGAGCGCCATGGCTCGCGTGGCGGCGATCAAACCGAGGGAGGCTCGCGGGGATGCGCCATAGGAGATGAGCCGGTCGACATCAGGCATGCCGTGCTCGGCGGGTGTGCGGGTAGCCAACACCAATCGAACGGCGTAGTCGATGAGCGCGTTGTGCACAAACACTTTGTCAGCGGTTTGTTGCAGCTCTAGCAAACCCTCTGGGGTAAGAATTTGTGAAGCGCTCGGCGGATTGACCCCCATGCGATGAACAATTTCCCGTTCTTCACTGGCAGTGGGATAACCCACCACCACTTTCATCAGGAACCTGTCTCGCTGAGCTTCGGGCAACGGATATACGCCTTCTTGCTCGATGGGGTTCTGCGTGGCCAGGGTCAAAAACGGTTGTGGCAGTTTGAACGTTTTACCGCCGATTGACACCTGTTTCTCGGCCATAACCTCCAACAGCGCGGACTGCACTTTGGCGGGTGCTCGGTTAATCTCATCGGCGAGCAAAAAGTTCGCGAAAACAGGACCCAGCTCGATATCGAACTTTTCGGTCGAGGCTCGATAGATGCGGGTGCCGATGATGTCGGCGGGCACCAGGTCTGGCGTGAATTGGATGCGAGAGAACGTGCCGCCCACCACATGCGCAAGGGTCTCTACGGCGAGCGTTTTCGCGACACCGGGGACACCTTCAAGCAGACAGTGGCCTCGAGCGACCAGGCAAGCCATGATCCGTTCGACCATGTGATCTTGCCCGACAATGACCTTTTTAACTTCGAAAAGGGTCCGTTCGAGTTCACCGGCTGTCGCTGCTGGCGTTGGCGAAGTCTCGGTCTGCTGCGTCACGCATGCCTCCGGCGCGGTATGACGGTCTCTAGTTCCTGCGAGCATGTCATAAACGGGTGTCTGTTCACGGTAAAGGGTTAACGCCAAGAATGCGCGGTGACCGGCCCGTGACTAGTTCACCGCTGTGAGAGGGCTGCTCGCCACCGCCGGGGACATGGGGGCATTGGCTTCGGCGCGTTCACGCTTGCGGCGGGCCCACCAGCGCTCGGTGGCGCCCACAATGATGAAGGCCAGGGCGACATAAGTCCAGGCTACGAGCACATCGATGATGTAGTGATCGCCGGTGTAGACCAAGGTGAAAGTCATGGAGAGCGGGTAGGCGAACAGTAGCGGCCACCAGCGTTTACGCACAAATGGCAGGAAGAACGCGATGATAAGCATCGCCCACCCGGAGTGCAGGGATGGCATCGCCGCGACCGGGTTGGACATGGCTTGCCCGGCGCCGAGCATTTTGCCGGTTCCCTGGAGCCCGATAGCGCCCCAGCCTCGGCCGGATGTGCGCTCGACATGCTCGGTGATGTAGCCAAACTTTGAGGCCCACCAGGGCGGCGCCGCCGGGTACACGAAGTAGGTAAGCAGCCCCGCAGCGGTCAAGAACAGGAATCTCCGCATAAATGCGGTCCACAGCGCGCGAGAACGCAGATAGAGAACTACTGCCACTGTCATCGCCGCGACGAAGTGCGACATGTAGACGAATGATGCGAAAACGTCCCACCAATGTACGTGGTTTGGGTCGTAGAGCTTGTCTTGCAACCACGTGGTGGGCAAGGTGCCACCGAACATCGCGCGATCCGCGGCGGGCAGCTCCTTAATGTGTGGAGCTTGGAACAACTTCGCCGCCGCCCGAGACAAGTCGTAGAAAATCAGGAGCGCCAGCAACGGGCCCCAGTCTTTCAGCCAGCGGAGGTGGAAACCACGGGGCTGATCGATGTTCCAGGCCACTGTCGCCAGCCATAGCCAGACAAAGAGCAAAAAGAAGTCGGTCGGCAGACCCAACGTGAACAAGAATGTTCCAAGCGCCGCGCCGTATATGCCCATCGCCCGCGTGCGGGTGCGCCACCATGGAACCTTAGACCTGGGGTCCAAAGCGTCAGATTTGTCCTCAAGTTGGGCGGAGCTCACAAGGACTTAGTTTAGAGGGTGACGCCTACGCCGGTGACATCGCGGCGAGCGCACGCAGCCCCAACTCGTAACCAGTGATGCCCAAACCACAGATCACGCCTGTGGCCAGGGGTGACACCACCGATCGATGGCGAAATTCCTCACGAGAATGCACATTGCTCAAGTGCACCTCTACCAACGGGGCGCGAAGCTGAGCGCACGCGTCGCGCACCGCGATGGAGTAGTGCGTCCAAGCCGCCGGATTCAACAGGACGGGGTGCTGGCCGTCGGCGGCTTCATGAAGCCAGCCCAACATTTCATGTTCGGCATCAGTTTGTCGTACATCAATATCGATGCCCAGGTCAGCAGCCGTCTCCCGGCAGCTATCCACCAGATCGGCATAGGTGGTAGCACCATAAACATCAGGCTCGCGTGTTCCCAAGCGGCCCAAATTCGGACCGTTGAGCACCAAAATTGTCACTACTGATCCCCTTGCGATTCATCGCCGGAACTCGCCCTCGCCGGCTCATACGCCACCGTGTTCAAAGCCGAATACACCAACTCTATGCCCGGATCGTCCACCACAATGGGGGCGCCAGCCTCTTTCAACACGACGAAACGCATCTTGTTTCCACGAGCCTTTTTGTCCATTCTCATTGACTCGACCAGCTCATGCCGACTGGAAGTCTGATAGCTCGTGGGCAAGCCCAACTTTTCCAGCAAGGTGCGATGTTGTCGCACCCTGGCGGGATCAAGCCCTGTCACCATTCGACTTAGCTCAGCGGCGAACACCATTCCCACGCTCACGGCGTGACCATGGCGCCAGGTGTAATTCTGCTGTTTCTCAATCGCGTGAGCCAAGGTGTGGCCGTAGTTAAGCATTTCCCGCAGACCGCTTTCGCGAAGATCCTCGGAAACCACATAGGCCTTCACCGCGATGCTTCGTTCGATCAGCTCGCGAAGAGTGGCCGATTGTGGGTCGAGCGCGGCCGCCGGATCTTGTTCAATCAGCGACAATATTTCCGGGTCTGAGATGAAACCGCATTTAACCACCTCAGCCATGCCCGCCGCCAACTCCTCGGAGGGCAATGTGGAAAGCGTGGCCAAGTCGACAATCACTCCAGCTGGCGGGTGGAACGCGCCAACCAGGTTCTTCCCCGCGCCGGTGTTGATGCCGGTTTTGCCACCGATCGCGGCATCCACCATGCCGAGCAATGTGGTCGGCACTTGCACTACCCGAACTCCTCGAAGCCAGGTCGCCGCTACAAAGCCTGCCAAATCGGTGGTCGCTCCCCCGCCCAAGCCGATAATCGCATCACTGCGGGTGAACCCCGACCGGCCCAATACATCCCAACAAAACCGCGCGACTTTGATCGACTTGGCTTGTTCAGCATCCGGAATTTCCAACGTATGGGCTTGGAAACCGTGCGAGCGCAAAGATTCGTACATGGCCTGCGCCGCCGAACGCAACGTGGGCTGATGCACAATCGCCACCCGCTGCGCGTCGGCTAGAAAAGCGGGCAGCTCAGCAATAAGTTCATGGCCCACCACTACGTCATATGGCGCTGGACCACCAACTCTAATTCGGCTGGTCATTTTCGTTCTCCTTTGCCCACCGCACGATATCGTGTGCCACCTGCTCCGGGGTGCGCCCACTTGTCGCAACCGTTAACGTCGCCACCTCCTCATACAACGGACGACGTTCGTTAAGGAGATGCCGCAAAGTCGCGCGGGGATTGAGCGCCAGTACTGGCCGATCCGCTGCCATCCCAACACGTGTCACCGCATCAGAAAATTCGACGGTCAAATAGACCACCGGATAATCCTTGAGCGCCAGACGCGTGTCCGCCGAGAGCACCGCCCCGCCCCCCAAGGACAGCACACCTTCCCGAGCGGCGAGTGCCTGAGCGATAGTTTCTTGTTCCAATTGGCGAAAATGAGCTTCGCCTTCATCGATAAATATTTCCGAAATGGGTTTACCCGCCCTTTTTTCGATATCACTGTCCACATCGAAGAAAGAAGTGTTAAGTGCTTGGGCCACCAGGGCACCCACCGTAGATTTACCCGCGCCGGGCGGGCCCACCAGCACAACCGCAGCTTTACCTGAAACCATCGTTGTTGTCCTCTAATCCACTACCGGGCAATCAGATGTTCACGGTAAGAAGCCACATTGCGCCGCACCTCAGCGACAGAATCTCCACCGAACTTCTCCAATACGGCTTCGGCGAGCGTCAAGGCGACCATTGCTTCGGCGACGACCGCGCCAGCGGGAACCGCACACACATCGCTGCGCTGGGTGATAGCCGTCGCGGCCTCACCGGTGCGAACATCCACTGTCTGCAACGGACGGTTCAGGCTCGAGATGGGCTTTAGCGCAGCCCGAGTCCGCAGAATTTCGCCCGTTGTCATGCCACCTTCCAAACCACCGGCCCGACCCGTCAACCGCTTAATTCCAGCGCTGGTATTCACCATTTCATCGTGTGCGACAGAACCCCGGCTGCGGGCCTGAGTGAACGCATCGCCCAGTTCAACACCCTTCACCGATTGAATACTCATCAGCGCCGCGGCCAAACGGGCATCGAGTTTACGATCCCACTGCACATGTGACCCCAGCCCTGGGGGCAACCCATATGCGAGCACTTCAACGATGCCGCCCAAGGTGTCGGCGGCTTTTTGCGCGGCGTCCACCTCTTGCACCATGCGCGCCGAAGCGCTGGCGTCGAAGCATCGCAATGGGTCTTTGTCGATCAACGCCGCGTCAGCGGGTGACG
>JABFVL010000051.1 GCA_013362805.1 Mycobacteriales bacterium
GAGAAATGTCGCGGCTCCACTGCACTGAATTTGAAGGCGTCCCTTTTTGTGGCACGTTGCGAAGTCTTTGAGCTCGGGGGTGCCTGCGGTGGAGACGCCATATGTGTTGTCGTACGTGTAATCGCTAAATCGTCGTACGAGGTTTTCCAAGTCGGCTGCGGAAACCTGCCCGTGGCGCTTTTCTTGTTTGGCCAGGGCGTTCGCGAGTGGCTCGAGACCGATGCTTTGATAAGCGTCAATCAAATTCTGAATGCCGTTCGTGGAGATAAGGACTTGTTCCGCTCCGCCGTGCGGGTCGTCTTTAGTTCTTTGAAATGCCCATCGTTTCCCAGAATTAGCAACCGCCACATAACCCGGAATATATGGCTCTTTCCAATTTGCAGCGCCATCTTCAATGTCGAGGATCAGCCGGTACCACACGGAGTTGCTGAGCGGAGGGTAGTCGTGTCCTCGTTGTTGGTGCAGAAGAAGGCGAGGAAGGCCGTCGCGGTAATCACGGCGTGCAACTCGGGCGTGTGTTATGTGTTTAAGTTCCTCTTCGCCTTTTTCGCTTTCCACACTGATTTTGGTTGTTGTTGAGCCCGCGTTGTCTTGATTAGGATCTAGTGAGAAGTGAACGGGAATTGTGCCCGCCCCAGCGTTTGCCGGAATTTCTGTATATATGGGGCCAATGGGCTGCCGGAGAGCAAAAAGAAGTTCGCGAAAGTAAAAAAGATCCCGGTCTTTAGGTGAGGTGCCAGTCCAGCCCCAATCGTGCGCGAGGCCATTGACTACTTTCTCCAATATTTGACTTGGTGACGCCGTTTGGTCTCGACAGAATTCGCGAACGAATTCGTAGCATAGTCTCTCGGCTACGCGGGGAACGTAGAGTTTTTCGATGGGGTCCTTCTGGATTTCCCTGCTCCAGTCGCGCACCTTGTGTTCCACGCTGTACCGCTTGCCTGTGGCGTCCCCGACAAAAATTCCCTCCATATTACCCAGGGAACCCAACGAAACCTTTGTGATCGGGCTATCCCGAAGTTCTCGCGGCCACCACTGTTGCGCCTGCTCAAGCATCCAGGCGACCACCTTTGCTCGGGTGTTGTCACCCTGGAGTCCGCCGCGAGGTTTGGTTTGTTGTTCGAGTAAGTACTTTTTTCTCGTGAACTCTCGATTTGCCGCGAAGCCAGCCGCGCCATATCGTTCGGGCGAGGTTAGCGGCCCGAACAGTGAGTCGTGCAAGCTGTTTTCGAGGAGTTGTCTTTCCGCGACCGAGAGCGGTTGTTCTTCCAGAATTGGTGTGGCAATCGTGAGTGATTGGAGCAGCCGGTACTGTGCGCTGTTTTTAAGTAGAGTTTTTGTCGCTTCGACAATCTGCGTTTCATTGGGCGACGGCTGACCATCTTTTCCGAACATAAACTCTCTTTGCTCGGAAAGTAGATCGGAAAATTCATTACGAATTATGTCTTCGAAATCTTTGTAGTACGGCGAACCACCAAAGGCTATGTGCTCCAAGAATCGGCTACGGACCTGTAGAGCGCCCGTGGTGATGCTCTGCATCATGAATTGTGTATCTGGCAGATTCGTATCCGGTTTGCCAAACAATTCCCATTCGATCATGTCGACAGCGGTCTGGATGCTCAGCTGTTCACTGGGCAGCAGATAGCTGTTGAGTATTTTCTGGGCACGTTTCTCGAACCGCGCACGCCAGTCTCGCACCACGTCAGGAGGTGGCGTGATGGCGGCCAATAAAGCCAGTCGCTTTTGTTGAGAAGGCATGCCCGTGAACTCATTCGCGCAGGACTTAGAGCTGATTAGTGATCGTCGAATTGATGCTATCAAATATTGAATAGTCGAGATTCGCCAAAGTTTAGCTATCTTTCCCGGAGACGGATTGGCATCTTCTCAAAGCCCGCTGCATCTGTGGTGCTAGGGGCGGCGCGTTCGAGTAGCCCGCGGATGGTGAGTCGAGATACCTGCCCCCGGTGGCCCTGGCGTTTGCTGTCGGCGAGGGAGCTGGTTGGCTAGCCAGCGAAGCGAGCGTTCTGGATTCCAGCTAAGCGCCGCGATGTGACGAAGATAGGATGCTGGTTCGGTGACGTGGGTCAGGCACCCACAGTTCCATCAATATCTTCGCTTACGAGCCCAACCACTGGGCTGTTGCGCTGTTTTCGCATCGAGCTTCGAACATTGTTAGCTCGGCCCTGCTACACGCCGATGGTGAGTTTTGCGGTGTAGCCGCTGTCAATATCGCCCGACATAGTCGGTGTCTGAGCCGATGAGCCGTCACTGAATACCATGTCAGTTTCCAGACTTACTTGGCTCATGTTGTCTTGGCTGGTGCTGTAGCCCGTTGTCGCATAGACCGCGTCACAAGCGTCCTGGGGGAGCGCCATCTGTGAGGTGGCGATCTTGTTGCTTGCCGAAGTGGCGGCGGATATATCTGGATACACCTCGAAGTGAACGTGCGGCCACCGTCCCGAATAGCAGGCGGGGAAAATGCTGGTGAAGTTCGCTTTGCCATTCGCGTCGCTCGCTTGTACACCCCGCAGGTAGTTCTCGTTTTCGATGGCTCGGCCATACATGGAATATTCACCGTCCTGATTGCAATGCCAGACGTAGATCGCCGCGTTTTCATACGGTTGGCAGCCATTGGCGAGCTGGACGATGGTGAACTCCATTTTGAAGGGCACTCCGGTGGCGACGCCTGTCGCGTCACCGAAACTTTGGGTGATGTCACTGCGGACGATGCCGCTCTGGGTAAGCGCGTTCGGGCCGTTCGAGCCATCGCCGGGATATGGACCCGCTGTTTCCTCGGGGATTTCTGTGCAGGTATCAGCACTGGCGTTGGTGCTAGCGCTAGTACGTGCTGATTTGCTGCTGCCGTTGTCGGAGTCGTCTCCGCAGCCGGCGATGGCCACTAGTGATACTCCGCCGAGCAAGCCCAGCATGCTGCGGCGCCGCAGGGTGTGTAGGTCGTATTGCAGGCCACGGTCGTGATCGTGTAGTTCGCTTTGCGCCATGTTGTCAGTATTGGGCATAAAGTGTGCAAAAGGGGTGAGGCGCACGTTAGTCGGCAGGGTGTTCAGCGCCCGGATCCCCGGTGATCAAAAGGTGATGCCACACATTTCACGGATCGAATCCATCGTTCGCAGCATGATGATGGAATCCTCGAGTGGCCGCAGCGGCGTCTGAAGCTCACCAGCGGCAATGCATCGGGCGACTTCCGCGGCCTCAAAGTAAAGACCATCGTGCGCAATGCGCGGTTCGGAGTAGGTCAAGGGCGTGCTTCCACCCGCGGGGCTGAGCACAATTTCACCCGGCTGGAAAAAAGGGCCGGGCAAGCTCAATGTTGCTCGAGTGCCAACGACGCTGGCAGCGCTTGGAATGTCATTAAACAAAGTGGTGTGAATTGTGGCTTGGTTTCCAATTGTGTCGAGAAGAATGGCGGAGATCTGCCCGTTGATTCCCTTGTGATGAGGCTGACCGAATGCCAAAACTTCCGCTGGCGCGCCTAAAATCCAGGTGGCCAGACACACGGGATATGTGCCGAGGTCCAGGAGTGGACCCCCTGCCAATTCGCGTCGGAAAATTCGATGATCGGGCGCGAAGTATTCGCCCAACTCGGCGATAACCGTACGGGTCTCGCCGAGGACCCCGGATTCAAGAAGCTGGCGCACAATGTCGAATTTCGGCAGAAAGAGGGTCCAGAGAGCTTCCGCGCAGAAGAGGCCGCGATCCGCGGCGAGCTCGGCGATTTCGGTGGCCTGAATCGCGTTTAATGCCAACGGCTTTTCGATGAGGGCATGCTTGCCGTTATTCAGAGCGAGTTTGGCGCAATCCAAGTGAGCGATGTGGTCGGTTGCGACATAAACGACGTCTACGTCCCCGGATGTGGCGAGTTCCTCGTAGGAGCCATAGGACTGGGGGATGCTGTGACGATCGGCGAAGGTTTTGGCTCGCTCGGAGTCGCGGGAGGCCACGGCTACAAATCGTTGCCGAGTGTTGCGGACGACAGACCGCACAAAGCGTTCCGCGATCCATCCCGTGCCCAGAACGCCCCAACGCAGGCTAGGTGCGTCCATAGGATCGGGAGTGCGAGGAGTCGGTAAAGCACTGGGGAAGATAGGCATTGGTTATTCTCCCGGAACTTCTATCGCGATGGTTCGGCCACCATCCTTCATGGACGTGATGACCGCCTCGGCAACCGCAGCGGCGAGCACGCCATCTCGTGCTCCAGCGAGTGTGGAAATCTGACCCGTCGCGACCGCGTCAACCCAGGCCTGAAGTTCAAGCCGATAGGCATCGGCGAACCGGGGACGCCAATCAGCCGGATAGGCCTTGGATTGCGCGAGCTCGGATGTTTTCACTAACCGGGCGGGATCAGCCAGCGCGAGCGTGCCGCGTTCACCGGCGATCTCGCAGCGAATGTCATAGCCGTATCGGGCGTTAAGGAACACCTCCACGGTGGTCAGGACGCCATCGGCCGTTCGAAGAAGGATTAACTGCGGATCTTGCAGGCCGGGGGCGATGTTCGTGGAGCGGGGCGCGTGCCAGCTGACTTCGATGATGGGTGAGTTCAATAGCCAGGGCACGATATCGAACTCGTGGATAGCGGAGCCGGTAATACTAAATTCGCTGGTGGCACCTGGAGCGGATGAGACTCCTCTTGCTATGCAGTGCATCAACAACGGCGTTCCGCAGGCGCCGCCGACTAGGCCAGCTTTGAGCTCGACATAGGCGGGGTCAAACCGGCGCATGAAGCCAAGTGAGAGCAACCCGACGCCGGCCTGTTGCTCTTCTCGGGCTACCCGTAAGCATTCATCGAGGGTGGGCGCCAGTGGCTTCTCGCACATCACCGGTTTGCCGGCGCGTAACGCCGCGATGGCCAGGTCGGCGTGGGTGGTGTCATGGGAGGCGATAACGACCGCGTCGACCTCTGGATCCGCGATGAGTGCATATGGGTCGGTGGTGGCGCGCGAGCCGGGAACTAACGCGGAACGAGCGCGTTCGGCGTTCAGATCGGCAACCAAGGTGACGGTGGCCCCTGAGACATACCGGTGGAGCGTGGTCACATGGTCCGCGCCCATGTTGCCCGCGCCAATAACTCCAATACGAACATTGCTCATGCGCGGCTCGTTTCGTGCCGAATGGAGCGGGTTAAAACGCTGGAATCCATCGCAGACTGCCGTCCTTGGATTGGAACTCTTTCAGTTCACATTGAATGCCGTGTTCTCGGGTGTCAACGTCTTTGCTCACTTCTTTCAGCTTATGAGATGGGATAGCCCATTCCACTGCGTTGGATTCACCCCATTTCTCCGAACCTGTCCTGACCTGCGTTATGTTGGATTGAGAACCCCGGCCTGCTCATCGCCGCGCTGAGTCGTGAGGTACACGGCAAGCATCGCCGCCGCGATAAGCACGGGCACGATTAGTAGGGCATTGGCGATCCCTACGGCATCCACCAACATGCCGATGACGAATGGCCCGCCGCCTAGCCCGGGCGCGAGACCGAGCGCGGTGCGATTGACCGCCAAATCGGCGGAGTGTGGCGCCGTGCGAACGGTTCGGGCCATTGATAGCGGATACATGGGGCCAATGCCAACGCCGCCAATGAACAAAGCGGCGAAAGACAACCAAATAACGCCACTGAGCCAAAAGATTGTGAAGCCAACCGCCATAGTGGCCAATGCCGCGTATAGCAGCGTTTCGATGCTTGTGCGGCTTATCAAGGTGGCCGACACGAATCGCCCCACGGCAAGGCCGCCGATGATTGCGGTTACCGTCAATGCGGCCATGCCTTTGCCTGCGTTTGTGCGCTCTATGAGGAGATCAGAACTCCACATCGCGAAGCAGGATTCAATTGAGCAGCACAGAACGAGTGCGGTGAAAGCGGCCCAGTACGCGCGCGGCAGCTTTTGGTTCCTCGATGTGATGGTCGAGGACGCAGGCGCTATGGCGGGCTCGGGCCGTTGTCTGCTGCCGAAAATCAGCGCCGCGCCGAGTACGAGAACAACAACGCTGAGCAGCCCCGTTTGCCAACCCGCGCCCGTGGCGACGCCAATGGCGAGCACCAGGGGAGCGCACGTGGCCAGGACCGATGACAGTGCATTGCTCTCGCTCAGTGCGGCAGGTGCGAGACTTCGATGATGATCGGCTAACGTCGCCGCGACGACATTGCACGCTAATAGTCCGCCAGCGCCCGCACATACGCTGGCGAGCAGGGTAATCGTTGGCAATGACGCGAAGCTCATCACGATTACGCTGACGGACAATGTGGTTAATCCGTGCCATAACGCGGTTTGTCGGCCTAATGCGCCGATGATCGCCGGGCCGATCAAGCCGGTGATGAAGCATCCAACGGCGAGGGCTAGGCCATGCAATCCCGAAATGGTGGCGCTGGTGTCTTGCGCGGTGCGTAAGAACGGAAGTGACGGGCTGAACGCTTGTAGGAAGTAGGTCCAGATGGCTAAGGCGGCATACATATGCCATGTCAGGCGATCGCGAACTAGGGTCTTCGCCGTCGCGATGGGTGCACTTACCGACATGTACGGCGCCTTACTATGTGGGTCGAGCGTGTTTGCCGGGGGCGCTATTGGAGCCGTTAAATGGACTGCTCCGGCATGGGTGATGGTGAGTTCTCAATCATAATGAGCGAGCCCATTATTCTCGCTATAGCATCGCCAAAAATATCGGACGAACAATAGTGGAAAATTTGTACAAATCCGCAGCAATATTGTATTTCTCGATTTCGTGAGACTTTAGGGCGGGGACATTCGCAATCGAAAGCACTCTTACGTTGTGGATGCTCAACGGAGCTATGGGGCTTTCCCGCTCGCTCGGCGATGAGACGTATCAGGCGGATGTGGGAGGGGCGCCCGGGTACGCGGTGCCCCTCCATGCTGCTAACCCATGTGCAAGATGTCCCATTGGTGGCCGTCGAGGTCGTAGAAATTCCGAGAATAGAAACCATCCATCTCGGTCGTAGGTGTCACTGCGGTACCGCCGCTGCTTAGCGCCGCGTCGACTAACTTATCTACCGCCTCTCTAGACTCCATCGCGATCGCGAGCGCTCCTGCGATCACCTGCTTCGTGTCGGCCAGTGCCTTGGTCGTATTGCCCAAGAAAAACTCGCTGTTGACAGCCATCACGCAGACGTTGTCGGTTACCACAATGCAGGCCGCGTGCTCATCGCTGAAGTCCTCATTGATAGCGAACCCGAGACTCGTGTAAAAGGCGCGCGCGGCGGGGACGTCTCGGACGGGGATGTTCGGAAAAACCATGGTAGGCATTTGTTTCCAATCTATGTGTCCGCGCTCGTCGCGGGCACTAATGACCTTTCCGTGTCCGCCCGTCACCATCAAGGCACATTCGCACTACAATGGCGGTGCGAAACTCAACAATGGAGCACATCGTGTGGGAGCGGCATGAGATCGAAGCGGTGACGGTGCTTGCCGAAGAACTGCACGTTGGCGCGACCGCCGCTCGGCTCGGAGTCACCCCGGGCCGGATCAGTCAGACGATCAAGAAGTTAGAGCGGCGCATTGGCGCCCCGCTGTTCTTACGGACCACTCGAAGCGTCACCATCACTGACATAGGCGCACAGCTCGCCACGGAGCTGCAGCGTGCCGTGCGAATCACGGATGCCGCTGTTCGTGAAGCAACGGCATCCGCCCGTGGCGTGACCGGGACCCTTCGCGTCGGTTATTCAACCCCGTGGTCACATGAGCTGCTGCTCACCGCTGTGGAGGAGTTCCAGCGGGCTCGCCCCGATATCTTGGTAGAGCTGCACGCGGTGCACTTGCACGACCTTTTTGGCCCCATCACCAGTGGAGTTTTAGACCTGCAGTTGAGTGACTTGCCAGTTGTGGAACCAGATCTTTCGGTGGGGCCAGTGATTTTCTCGATTCCCCGCACGCTGATCGTCCCGACCCGTCATCGACTGGCCCAACGCGAATCGGTCTCCCTGGAAGAACTGGCATACGAGCCGTTGGTGGCGATAGACGGTCCCCTGCCGGATTATTGGATGGCGCAGCATTTCCCACGCCAAACTCCGTCAGGCAAACCGATTCCGCGAGGACCAGCCGTTGCGTATTGGCCGGATGTTCTGACATACGTGGCGGCGGGCAAAGGAGTATCGTTCGGCTCTGAACGGACTCCGTTGTTTTACGCTCGGCCCGATATCAGCTTTGTTCCGCTTGTTGACGCCCCACCCATCGATCACGCTTTGGTCTGGCGCACGGAGTCAAAAACACCCGCCCAACAAATCTTTATCGACACTGTCCATCGCCACGCTCAGCTCGCTTAACTCCGTCCTTTGTGGCGTTGAGCATCACTCAGTGCGTAGTGCGGTGGCCGCGCGGGTTTTCGCCGCCCAGCTGGCCGGGAGCATCGCACCCAGCATGGCGATCACGAGGCCTGCCAACCCGAGCAGTACAAGTTGCACCGGTGTGTATACGTCCAGAATCGACGGCGGCAGATTAGTGTCCGCGGCACGCCCCATCACCGGCAACACGAAGCCATGGAGCGCGTACCCAAGCGGAACACCGATGAGCCCGCCGAGAATTCCGATTCCAGTCACCGAGGCGAGAACGAGGCTGATGATGTGCCGTGGCGGCATGCCAATCGCTTTGCAAACCCCAAGATCGTGAATGCGTTCCCGCGTATCCAAGACCACGGAATTCAGCACCCCGAGCGCCGCGACAGCAACCAACATGAGCGTGAGCGACGCCGCCATCGCGTCCAGGATGAGAATCATGCGCTCCTGCTGCGAGGGGGAACTGGCCATGGCCGCCCCGCCTAGTGGCTGGAGCACCCGGGTGAGTTTTTCCGCGTACTCGGTGCCGGAGATACCCGACTTGAGTGTGACGAGGTAGACGGCTGGCTTGGCCGTGGCGAAGTTGTCGATGTGTGCGTGGATCCGCGTTCCGCCGTCAGAAGTATCGAACGCCTCCCCGACAATGCGAAGGGTTTGGGTCTCGCCCGCATACATCACGCGCACCGAGTCGCCGATCTTCATGCCGGTTTTGTTGAGAAAGCCCGAGGCTACGACAACCTGACCCACATCTTCGATCCAGTGCCCGGCGATCATCTCGTAGCTTCCAGCACTTACATCGCCCTGATAGAGCTCAGCCCGCATGGGACTGGCGCTCCCAAGCACGGAAATTTGAGCTTGGGTTTTGCCGTAATACGACGCGGTGCCCGGTTCAGCCTCAATAGCCGCGCGCACTTTTGCTATGTCACTAGCCGAAGGGTTGGTGTTGGGTGCACCCGCGAAGACGGTTACCGCCGCACGGTCCTCGGGGTCTTGTGCTTCTCCCACCGCATTAAGTGAAGCGGTGAGACCTAACGAGAAAGTTGCTGTGAGCGTGCCGAAAACCACTGCCAGTAGCATCGCTAGCGCTCGAATGGGATGAGCGAATCCGGTGGCGAGCCCGTAGCTCACTGACCTGGGCAGCGGGAGCCGAGCCAACGCCCGATGCGCCCATTGGCTCTGGCCCGGGCGCGGGGCTCGGCCAATGGAAATCGCATCTACCGTACGCAGCTTGCCGGCGCGCAAGGCGGGAATGAGGGCCGCGATTCCGACGATGAGCAGCGCCCCACCGGCGACCATCACGTCAACCCACCACGCCACTGAGAGTGAGGCGGTGCCATACACGGATTCGGTGTCGTGCAACAGTGGAAGCGCCAGCAGGTTCCCGAGCACTACTCCGAGCGTGATGCCAATGCTGGCGGGAATCAACGCCTGTGTGATGTACGCACGGACCACCTCGCCTGGCGTAAACCCGATGGCCTTAAGAATCCCAATCCTGCGCAGATGTGTGCCTACTGAACCGCTGATCACACTACTGATAATGATCACCGACATGACGATGCCGATCAGGCCAAACGCGATTAGGAATGGGATGGTCGGAGCCGCGTTCTGATTGGCGGCGCGTCTGGCGTCCAACCAAGATTCGGTGCCCAGCAGTGCTTCGAAGGGTACGGCGGCCCTCAAAGTGCGAGAGATCGTTGCGATCTGCTTTTTTGTTTCGGCGGAGTCGAACCGGTAAAGCATTTGGCTGGTGATGGGGTTGCCGTCCGATGTCAGCGATGTGACCTGTTCGGGGGTTGTCCAGGCATCGGCGCTATCAGTTGCCGATACGGCAAAGCCCACAACAGTCAAAGCCTGGCTGTCTGCCCCATCGGAGGATTCCAGAATGGAGCCGATCTCAAACGGGGGGCCGGCGAAAGCTGCGGAAAGCACTATTTCGCCGCGCTTTTCGGCCCATCGACCGGACTTTAGATCCAGCTCATCTACCTCGCTCCGTGGGTTAGATCGACCAACGAGAGTCAGCGCCGGTGGGTGCCCGCCACGCTCGTCTACGGGTTGTATCACTATGGATGGGAATGGTCCCGCGCTTGCGGTGACACCGGCGAGCTGCCCGGTTTCTTTGACCTGTTCCGCGCTCGCCTTCGCAGGGTCGAACTGCGCGGTGAGATGTGCGCCATGTTGCGCTGTGAAGCTGCGATCGAAGGGGGAGCTCGCCGCCACCATAAGTGAGCCGGCGACCACGGCTGAAGTTACTGCCACCATTGTTGTCAAGACGATGACGATTGTTTGCACCCGCCGGCGGGCCACCGCGGAACGGGTGACTCGGCCAACCGCGCTCATCAGAGCGCCTCTGTGCGGGCATCGAGCGCGATGTGGCCATCCACCAGATGAATCGCGCGGCTCGCACACGTTTCGGCTAGCTCCAGATCATGCGTGACTAGCAAAATAGTCTGTCCATTGTGATGCAAATCCAGAAGTAGATCCCGCACATTGTGGCCAGACGCTGTGTCCAATGCGCCGGTCGGTTCGTCGGCTAAAAGTAGTGCCGGTCTATTCACGAGTGCCCGAGCCACCGCCACCCGTTGGCGTTCACCGCCAGAAAGCCGGCTCGGGTAAGCGCGGGCGTGTTTGCTGATGCCGAGCATTTCCATGAGTTCACCGGCCCGTGCCGCGGCTTGTCGTCGTGAAATTCCAGTCAACTGAGCGGGCAGCACGATGTTCTCGACGACATTGAGATCGTCGAGAAGATTAAAGAACTGAAAAATCATGCCGATCTTTTCGCGGCGAAATCGAGCCAGTGCATGCTCGTTCAGTTGGTCTATTCGCTGCCCGGCCACGGTCACCGAGCCCTCAGTTGGCTTGTCGAGTCCAGCCACGAGGTTCAATAGCGTTGACTTGCCGCTGCCCGAGGGTCCTGTGACAGCAAGTGCCTCGCCTTGCTCAACAGTGAGGGTGAGGGGTCCGAGAGCACGGGCTGCGCTGTCGTAACGCTTCGTTACGCCCTCGATGTGAATCACCTGGGTCATGGAAATGGCATTCCTTCGATCGATAGTGCTGTAACTGGTTCAGCGAAGGTAGCTGCGGGCACGCGCCGCGGGCGTCGGTCGCGGCACTGACATTCGATCCATCCCATGGATGATGGGGTTGCGCGATCATCCCTGTGATGTCATCCGCATGGATGACATTTAGGGTCACGCGGGCTGATGCGGGTACCAGCGTTTCGGCCGCACAATGGGCCTGTGGAACCGGACGAACGGCGCGGATGGCGTCAACAGCTACGAGAGACGTTACGTCCGGAGGCCACTCCAGCGAATCTTTCGGGGTGGGCGCTGCGCGTCGACGTGCTGTTGGCAATTTTGTTGACCGTCATCGCGTTGATAGTGATGGCGCGGTACCCCGACAGCGGGCCGGTACAAATCAAGCGAGACGCACCTTTTGTGCCTCCGGAACCCCCGGTTCCGCCCGCGCCGCCGAATCCAGCGGACCCTGGCGCCCGAGGTCCGGAGGAACTCTCTTCCTTCCTGCTCTGGCCGCTCGTCGTGCTGTCCGCTTTGCCACTGATATACCGACGGCGCTTCCCGCTAGGTACGTTCATGTTAGTGATGGGCGCAACGCTTGCCATGGTCGACGAGGCCACGTGGATGAACGTGGCGACCTGCGTCATCGGCGCGTACAGTGCCGTCATCTACAGTCGCTATCGGGTGTGGGCAATAGTCGGCATGGTGATTTCCGCGGCACTGGCCGGCTTTGCGTTTCGTGACACAGAACCGATCATTCCCGGCTGGTCGAGCCCCGCGGTGGTGCTGCTCATCGCCGGGGTATTGGCCAGCGTGGTTCGGTCCTGGCGACGGCAATTGACAGCGAGTCGAGATCGATACACGCAGTTGCAAGACGCCCAAAATGAGGCCATGCGTCAGGCGATTATTGAGGAGCGGTCTCGGATCGCCGCTGAGCTGCATGACGTGGTGACCCACAATGTGAGCGTGATGGTGATACAGGCCGGAGCGGCACGCAAAGTGATGGAGTCAGCGCCCGAGCGCTCGAGGGAAGCGTTGCTGGCCGTCGAAGCTGGTGGGCGAGCCGCCATGGCTGAACTTCGTCAAGTGATGGATTTACTAGCCGCTCCGGACGATGAGCGTTCCGAGGGCCTGGAGCCCCAGCCGGGGCTCGGACAGCTCGATTCTCTGATTGAGCGAGTGCGTGCCGCGGGGATGCGGGTGCGCACTGCGGTTTCCTTGCCTTCAGAGCCCCTGCCGTCCGGGGTGGACCTTGCGGCGTACCGCGTTGTGCAGGAGGCGTTGACCAATGCGATGAAGCACGCGCCTGGCGCTGAGGCGACAGTGACGATCGGGTACGCCGATCATTGTCTTGAAATTGAGATCACCGATACCGGCGGTGTGCGGGAAACCGCGGGGGATGGCAATGGTCGCGGTCTTATCGGACTTCGAGAGCGACTTGCCGTCTACAAAGGAGAACTAATGGCCGGGCCCACCGTTGTCGGAGGCTACCGGGTTAAAGCGCGGGTTCCATGGCCGATGATATGAGTTCTTTGCGTGTTGTGATCGCGGATGATCAAGCGTTGGTTCGCACAGGTTTCGGGATGATCCTCGCCGCCGACGGAATCGATGTCATCGCAGATGCCGCGGATGGGGCCGAGGCGGTTGCCGCAGTGCGCCGCAGCCGTCCAAATGTTGTGCTGATGGATATCCGGATGCCGCGAATGGACGGTATCGAGGCCACGCGACGAATACTTTCCGGCGAGAACCAACACACTCGAGTCATCATCCTCACCACATATGACCTGGACCATTACGTATATGCCGCTCTCACCGCGGGTGCGAGCGGTTTTCTACTCAAAGACGTCACGCCGGAACATCTCGTTGCCGCGGTGCGGCTAGTGCGGGCCGGTGATGCGCTGCTCGCACCGGCGATTACCCGACGCCTCATCGAACGTTTCGCCCGGCGAGATGACGTACCGAGCATCACGACGCGCCGGGATTTGTCGGGCCTTACTCCTCGCGAACTCGAGGTGCTTCGTTTGCTGGCGACGGGACTTAATAATGCCGAACTCGCTGAACGTCTTTTCCTTAGTCCAACCACGGTGAAGACACATGTCGGCCGCATCTTGTCTAAGTTGGACCTACGTGATCGCGTTCAAGCTGTGGTGTTCGCTTACGAGGCAGGACTAATCAGCCCGAGAGGCGGCACCTAATCTTGGTCATTCGCTATTGCCAGCCCGCGAAATCGAGCCAAGCACCGATGTAGTCATCGCTGGCGATGGGGGAACCAATTGCTTCGCGCGGAATGGCGAATGCGGCCACCAATGCCGGCAAGTGTTCTGCGGTCGCTTGATATTGCTCGGCTAGTGTTGTTTCCAATTCGGCTGCCCGCTCGGCGGTGAGATGCCCGTGGCTCACAAACCAGGTCGCATTGGCGCGGATATGCTCCAAGGTGTAAATGGTAGCGAGAGCACTGAGAATTTCACGCGCTCCTGATGCGGCGGATTCCGCTTGGGCGCGTAAAGCATCCGCCGCTAGACGTGCGGCGGTGGCGTCGGCTAGGTTCATCGCGCGCGAACCCGGTCCAGCGGCTGAAATATCGCTGGTTCCTTCCCTCAACGCGTTTTCACGAGCATTGAGTAACGTGTTCCACCATTCCTGGACGAGAGTTGGCGTGTAGCGGGCGGGAGCATGAACTTCGTACGCTTTCAACATGCGCCCGGCCGCGACGCGCATCACTTGGTTTTCCCCTTCCGCGGTGATCGCGCCTTGGGTGATCCCCAGGTAATCGGGAAACCGGTTCACTAGAAATAGGCCTTGGGTGCCGCAGCGTTCTCGACAAGCCTGTAGCACGGTGAGTGCGGTGCTGGACAATAGTGGTTTGGCGAGCATCGCGAGCAACGTGTTGTCTTGCGAAGGTGTCGATTCGCTGGCAAAAGAGCGACGAACCATGTTGCCCATCGCGGTGGCCGCGTAGATCCGAGCCGCGCAAGACACCAAATCGCGCGACACATTGTCGCGTTCGATCATCATTGGTCCGCCAAAGGTGCGGCGCTGTTCGGCATAGCGCACAGCGATCCATAGCCCAGCTCGGGCCGCGGCCACAGCCGCGGACGAAACGGCAATTCGACCGGCTTGCAATTGTTCGATCGCATGATGGAAACGGCTACGGCGATTGACGATCTCACAACTAAACGTGCCATCGGCGGCTATCCGCGCTTTGCCTCCCGATAGCCAGGCGTCATAGGGCAAACGCACGCCGTCGAAGCGGATCATCGCGTTGTCCATGGGTGGCCCGCCGGTGATGGGCAATGGCACCACCTCCGCGCCCGATATCAGACCCGCCTCGGTGCGGAGCGGCACTATAAAGGGAAAGACCCCTTCGTCTTGGCCGTGTACTTTCAGTCGAGCCGCGACGACCGTTACGCGCGGCACATTCGCCGCCACATTGGGCATGAACTTGCATGCCGCGCCGCGCGGGGTGGAAAGTAGAAAGCACTTTTCACTGTCATCCCAGACGGCTTCGGTTTCCATCTCTGGAACGTTGCTGCCATAGCCGAGTTCGGTGAGCAGAAAAACGCCGACGTGGCTCGCATCATCCAAAAGTCGCAAATATTCGCGCTGTAACGCGGTGCCAGTGCCCAGTTTTTGGATTGCGCCGACACTCAGCGTGAAGTGGCCACTGAGCGCGGGGCAAAGATCGGTGGCGGCGGTTGCCGACCAATCAAAAAGCGCGAAAAGGGTGGGAAGATCTGCCGCGATATCGCTAGAGGGCCCGAGCTCAGCGACTACGGCACGGAGTTGGTCGTAGCCTTTGCGTGCCCGCTCCGCTCGGCTTAGCTCCGAATTATCAGTTAGTCGCAGTGACGTGATGACATCACGTACCCGTTGGTGGACCTGTTCGTATTGCCCGTCAAAGACCACTTCGCGAAGCTCTGCGATGAGCTTGGCTTCCTGTGGTTCTAGATCATGTGCCGCTGCGTACATGCTCATGTCTCCGTCGTGTTCATCGTTTTCGGCTGCGCTCATTTCCATCAACGGTGGGGTTCCGCGATTAAGCAGCGCCTAACACCAGCGCCGCGTTCTGGCCGCCAAAGCCAAATGACGTACTCAATGCCAGGTTCACCTTTTGTTTTCGAGGTGCCCTGGCCACCACATCGAGCTGAATCTGCGAATCACGCTGTCGTAAGTTAGCGGTTGGCGGAACAGATCCATTCTGGATAGTTAATACAGTGATGGCCGCTTCTACGGCACCAGCCGCACCCAGTAGATGGCCGGTTACTCCTTTCGACCCAGTTACAGAGGGGCCGTGAGGGAACACTCGCCGCAGCATTGATCCTTCCGCCAGGTCATTGAGTTTCGTTCCAGTCCCGTGGGCATTTATATGATCGATCTGCTCGGGTGAAATGCCGCCTTCGTGTAGCGCGACTCGAACAGCACCTTCGGCACCGAGTCCTTCGGGGTGCGGATTTGTGACGTGATGAGCATCAGCGGTGGCACCGAAACCGAGCACACTCGCGCGAAGCGGCGCTTGCCGTGCTAGCGCGTCAGAACGACGCTCGAGCACCAAAACCGCGGCGCCCTCGCTCATGACGAAACCACCTCGGTCCGCATCGAAGGGACGCGAGGCACCGGACGGGTCGTCGTTGCGCCGGGACAGTGCCCGCATTTGCGCGAATGCGGTGATCGTCAGCGGGGTGATCGCCGCTTCACATCCGCCCGCGATAGCGATGTCGCAGGCTCCAGAACGTAATAGTTCGAGGGCTTGACCAATCGCGGTCGCTCCAGCCGCACAGGCGGTATTCACGACAAAGTTTGGCCCGGTTACCCCCAGATCCATGGAGATCTGAGCGGCAGCCATGTTGGCTAGAAACATGGGAAACATGAGCGGAGACACCGCTGCTGGTTCTTGTTCCAGTAGTCGGCGATGCTGATGCTCCAGAGTGGGCTGACCACCCACAGCGCAGCCCATCACCACGGCCACCCGAGTCTGATCGCACTGATCTACGTTTAGTCGCGCGTCTGTCACGGCTTGCCGAGCCGCGATCAGTGCGAATTGCGTGAAACGGTCCAGCCGCCGGGCGGTCTTGCCAAGCAGTTGGGCCACGTCGAAATCTGGTACCCGGCAGGAGAAAGTGACATCCAATGCGGCCAATGCGGGATCGGTCTTGGCGGTTGCTTCACCGCTGCAGAGCCGGTTCCAATTCTCTTCCACACCGATGCCCGCCGGTGTGATTAACCCGAGACCGGTCACCACTACCTCTGGTCCACTCATTTGAGGGCTCCGACTTTTTCTTCCACCACCGCGACAAAATCAGCCACCGTACGGACGTCGGTCAGTTCCTCATCGCGAATTCGGGTGCCCACTTCATCGCCCACGGCCACGGCGAACTCCACCCAGTCAAGCGAGTCGCTCAATAAGTCCTCTAACACGGCGTCTGGAAAAACGTCTTCGGCGGACGCGTCGAACTTGTCGACCAAGATGCGGGTGGCCGTTTCAAGAATTGTGCTCATTTTTAGCTCCTCAGATCATGATTTCAAGTGGATGGATCTAGGTGTGGCCAAGTCATAGCGACTGAACCCCAGGTGAGCCCTGCTCCAAAAGCGGTAAGTAGTACTCGATCGTTTTTCCGCAACCGCGCGGCTCTTGCTGCGTGTGCCAATGCCAGCGGAATAGATGCGGCTACGGTGTTGCCGGTGTGTTCGATGCTGATGACACATCGATCGGGTGCGATCCCTAGCCGTTGGGCGACGGTCGCCAAAATGCGAGCATTGGCTTGGTGGGCGACAAGGTGATCCACGTCTTGTAGTGACCACCCGGTGCGTGCCAACACTTTGCGCGACGATTCGGTCATCCATTCCACGGCGTGGGAATACATTTCCCGGCCGTTCATCCGGAAGTAGTCTCCTTCGTGGTCGGGGCTGGTGCTTCGCTTGTGCCGCGATCCGCCGTCTCGTACCGCGGCGAGGTCGCTGTGTTCGCCGCCGCTGCCTAAGTCGAAGGGGCCGAGCGCTCCGGGTTCGGTGGCCTCGCCTCTGCGTAGAACCATCGCGCCGGCGCCATCACCGAAAATGATCGCGGTCGCTCGATCATGTGGGTCGACGATTGTCGAAAAAGTGTCCGCGCCAATCATCAATACTGAGTCAGCGATTCCCGCGCTGATGAGTCCTGTAGCGGTAGCGAGCCCGTAGATGAATCCACTGCAGACAGCCCCCACGTCGAAGGCCGCGGCACCCGCGCATCCTAAACGTGCGGCTACCTCCGGAGCGGTTGCCGGAGAAATGTGATCAGGCGTGGAAGTCGCGACGATGACAGCATCTACGTGTCTCATTCCCGCCGACACAAATGCGGCCTCACCCGCGAGAACGGCAAGGTCAGAGGTGGCCTGGCCCTCGGCAGCGCGATGGCGTCGACTGATGCCAGTGCGTTTGTAAATCCACTCATCGGAGACACCCAAGCGTTCGGCGACTTCACGGTTCGTCACGATTTGCTTGGGAAGATATGTGCCTAAGCCTGATAAGACCGCACTGTGATAGCTCATAGCGCGATCTCCCGCGCACTATCCGGGTCGGTATGCGAAGTCAGATCTACATATGAGAGTGCTGACAAGAGGCCAGTTCGGATGGTTTCCTCCGTTCGCGTGCGCGATGTGAGGGTTAGGCGACAGCAAGAAGCGAAGCTGCCTGCGAATCCCTCATTGAGCCTGTAATGAGCTGAAAGGACATCCTGGAACCTGAGTGAGAGGAACGCTAACAGGTGAGGCAGCCACCGAGCACCCCGAATGAGAAAATTATTGAAACGTTAACTAACACTGAATAGGTGCCTGGCGTCAGCAAGAGCCTGGAAAATGCCCTGGCACGTCGCCGCGCCTAGACAGAAGAAGACCACGCGAACGTCTCATATGTTGAGTTGGCGCGGGCAGCGGTTTAGTTGAGCTTGAGCTCGCCGAGCGAGTGTACCCAGGCAGCTGATTTAGCGCTTGTGGTGAAAACTTAGATACAACGTCAGAACCAATCGATGCTCGCGCGAGTACGTTTCCCGCATCCGCGCTGTAGTCCGAATAACATGGAACCCAACAGCCAAATCGCGGTTATTACCTTGATTCGCTGGGTGGATGAGGCCGCCACGACGTCACACGTCGTGGCGGCCTCATCCTGCAGTCCCGGTCTAGGAGCGCGGCACTGTGCGGCTAACCCAGTCGAGGATTTTGGTAGTCGAGGTGGGGGATGACCGGTGCACCTGGACGTTGTGTCCGCTATCGCTCGCTATGACAACTTCCAGCTTGGCATCGGAGTGGTAGTAGGGCTTTTCGGTTTCAAGAATGCGTTGCTTGGTGCATTCGATGCCGTCAGGGGAACCGCAGAAGAAGGGATCCTGGTCGCCGACAACCAGCAGCGTGGGAACTCTGATGGCGCGGGAGGGAGCTGTATCAGCTGGCGGTGAGGTGATCAGTGCGACGGCCTGGTTGAACTCCGTGCCCGAGACAGTGTCCTTGAGTTGTTCGTCGCGGTTGATCACGGTTTGATCGGCCCCTTGGGTGTAGAAGAACTGGTCTGGCCGTGTTCCCGGTTTGGTGGTCAGGTAGCCAGCGTCGTAACCCGAATTAGCGAACTTGGGGTCCTGCGTCACCGGGTGGTACATGTTTGACACAAGTGGCAGGAACGATGGCTTCACCGAGTGGGTCATCGCGGTGAGAACAAAGGCGTCAATGTCTTGATATTTAGCGGCCTCGGCCCAGGCGTAAATCGAGCCAAGGGAATGGCCAACCCAGATCACTTTGGAGAACGAAGTGCCACCGACCTTTCCAGCGCGCAGGGCCGTGACGACCTCGTGCAGCGTGTCCGCGCCGGCATCCATTGTGACCGTGGTGCTCAGCGGGCGAGTGCTCTTGCCGGAGCCGAGACGGTCGATGCTAAATGTTGCGTATCCGGCAGAGGTTGCCTTCCGCACATATGAATAGCGCCGGGAATCGTCCGGCCAATCAAAGTAGCTTTGCGTCATCGTTGATCCGGGCACCAGGAGATGCACGGCCGTTGGCTTGGATGCCGTCGGCGTGCACAACGTGCCAAATATGGTCGCATCGGAAACTCCGGGAACCGTGACCGGAACACGAGCGTCTTGGCATTTAACGGTTTGTTTGTCGAGTTGGTCGGCACTCTGGGCGGGGGAGGGGCCAAGCCCAGTTAACGCGAGTGCGAGTCCAATAACGGCGGCCGATGCCCCGATGATTCTTCGCGAAGACAACACAGAAGTCATAGCGATCTTTCCCTTCTTCACTCTGCCGTGGCGAGGGCCTATGGCGAAACCATCTCGGCTGATGTGAATGCCGCCCTGACCTGGGTACATATTTGGTCGGGGCAGGGCGAGGGAAAAGTGAGAGAGCTCAGGCCTGCGCATTATGGCAACTTCTGTGCGCGAAGGGGTCTAGTCGCGGACCTCTTCGGCCGTCAATTGGGTGTGATTCGCGTGATGTTTACGGCACCGGAATTCGCGGGGTGACTCGCCGAACTGAGCTTTGAAAGCGCTACTTAGTCTGCGAAGTGAGAGGCCGGAGGCCGCCGCGACCTCGGTGATCGACAGATGGCTATACGCGGGGTCGGCCAGGTGATCTCGAGCGGCGTGCAGTCGTGCCTCGCGCACTAGATCGCGGTAGGAGGTTTCCTTGTGTTGCAGAGCGGCTTGTATCTGCCGAGTAGACCATCCCAGATCGGTGGCGACTTGACGGAGGTTCAAATTCGGATTGCCCGCGTTGTGTCTTATATAGCGCCGTACACGATCGCCGACTTGCCCGAGGTGGTCAAAAGCTGCCGCGGTGGTGTCGCCTTGCATGCTCAAACACAGGAGTGAGGCGAGCTGATCACATCTGGTGTTGAACTGGTGCTCGGTCAGTTCAGCCCGCTCTCTGTATACGCTGTAAAGCATTCCGGCGGCGATGCGACCAGGGCCTTTGTCCGTGGAAATCCACCCGTCGAGTGGGCCGCCCGAAGGGTTGATGCGATCGTCGATGGCTGAACGCGACAAACGCATATTGATGAGCGCGAAGGGAGTTGTGCTCACAGTGAGGGGGGTGCCGGTGGGAAAAGGGGCCAAACTGCCCGGACCAGCGTGGATGACCTCGCCGTCGTGCTCGATGAGAACTGATCCGCTGATCACGAGCATGAACTGATACCACTGCGTCCCGGAATCTCGCCGGATCTGTTGTGAGGTTCGGCGCGCGATAGAGGGAGCGTCGGATCGCCAATGACCTAGGTGATACTCGTCAGTCTCTTGTGACTCGAGCCGCCCTTGGGACGGTTGGCGGTAATCCAGTGGGCAGATCCGGCTATCCATCAGGTCTACCCACTGATCTGTATCAGGGACCGTGCGTGCATCGAGCCGGTATGCGCTCACGCGACCACCTCCAAAACAGGAACTTTCTTCCTACGAGACCTGAAAGTTTCCGTCAAGGCGTTCCCGTAACTATCCGATACCTCTTGTCGTGTTGGTTCATGGAGCAGGTAAGCCGGTTCGCTGACTCGCTGACCACTGCTTTCCCGCATGTCAGGCACCGAAAGAACTTGAGATACTGAGCTTTAGTCCCGTTGCGGTACGGCGTAGGAGGCTGGGATGGATAGCGATTGGATCGTGCGTGCATGGAAGTCCAGCGCACGATTGGGAGCGCAAGATTCGGCGGCCGTGCAAGCGGCGGCGCAACCTGTTGAGTCTGGCGTGTCGCTCGCCGAGCTACGGGAGCGGCTTGATATCGCCGATGGATCAACCCTCAAGCTTGAGGCTTATGCGGTGGGGCGGCGAGAAAAAATGGGAGTGCCGCCCGGAACGCTGATGGAATTAGTGTCCTTTTCTGGATCTGATATTGATTTCTTTTTCTTCCACGCAATGGATAGCGACTGGGCTCGAAAGCTATCCGCCGAACAGGTTGCGGCTAAGCTCCCGGAGGGGCCAAGCCTGTTGAACTCGATTCGGGAAAAACCCGCTGAATTTGGTGCGATTATGGCCCCGCACCTGAAGCGACTTGGTGTAGATCCCGTTGACTTGACTATTCACCTTCGTCGGCCGGGAAGTGTTCCTCCTCCAATACCCGTGCTGACCGCGGCTGATGCGGCTGAGGCAGCGGCCGCGACAATCGAAATTCGTGGTGGAATACGCGACGAAGGTTCCGTGAAAATTATCGATGACGCACCGAAACGGGAATTGGCTAACGGTGAACTAGCTGATGAGCCTTTTGTGAACATCAATACTTTTGTTGGGGGTGCTGAAGCTCGCTGGAGGGTAGCTCTACTCCTCTGTAGGTGCGCATCGCATGAAAAAGATCTGCCGCCTTCCGCGATCTTGGGGCTAGAACCGTTGGCGTTTCATCGGGTTGACGTTTATGGCCCCGGCGAGGAGCAACTGTTTAAGGCCACGACTCGCACATATGCTCAGCCGATGTTGGACCAGCTCGGTTCACGGGAAGGCTATGTGGCGGCGGCGCGCAAAATGGTTGCTGAGACCACGGGCGGTTCCGCGCCGTCATCGATCACCCGTTAGCTTCACGACTAGCTGGTCGGTTCTGGTGCTCGACACTTTTCGACAGTACTGAGATATTCGCCGATCGCGTCGCGGTTTTTGGTGAGACATCGAATGCGTTCGGTCATTCGGTCACGTTCAAATCGCAGGGTCGCGAGCATTTCTGGTGTGGCATCTTTAAAGAAGATATTCCGAGGTTTGTTGAGACAAGGCAGGATTTGCTTGATTATCCGGGTGGGTAGGCCGGCATCCAGAAGCCCTCGAATCTGAATAACGCGGTCAACATCGTTTTCGTTGTAACGGCGATATCCGTTTGGGCCGCGTTCTGCCAAAATTAGTCCCTGCTCCTCGTAATATCGCAAAAGTCGGTGGGGCGTGTTCGTGCGTTTGGCCAGTTCCCCAATGCGCATGTCACTTTCTCCTTCCTTGGCTTGACTCTCACATCGGTGTGAGGGTTGAGCATAAAGTAATGGAAACACAAGCCCAACTTCTCGCCTCGAACGGCAACGAGGCCGCCGCACCAGAACGGCTCCCAGTAGGAGCGCTTTTAGCACTAGCTACGGCCGTTTTTATCACCAGCCTGACGGAAACTTTGCCGGCCGGAGTTTTGCCCGCGATGGGCTCTGATCTTGGCGTGAACGAATCCGCCATTGGACAGACGGTCACGATCTATGCCATTGGCACAGCCCTGACCGCTATCGCGTTGGCCAAGGCGACATCACGGTGGCGGCGTCGGCCGCTGCTGCTATTCACCATGTCGATATTCGCGGCCGCCAACACGGTCACAGCTATCTCTGATCAGTTCGCTATTACGATTATTGCTCGCTTCTTCGCGGGTGTCGCCGCTGGACTGGCGTGGGCGATGCTCGCCGGCTATGCGCGCCGGATGGTGGCCGCGCCGCTGCGTGGCAAGGCAATCGCGCTGGTCATGGCCGGAATTCCGGTCGCACTCGCACTGGGTGTTCCCGCTGGAACATACATCGGTGATGTGTTGGATTGGCGGAGCGCTTTCCTGGCGATGACGGCTCTCACCATCGTATTGCTTATCTGGATTGCCCTGTTTGTGCCCGACTTCGTCGGCACCGAAGCGGGCGCCGGAACTTCTCTCAGGAGCACGCTCAAGATCCCAGGAGTGACTCCGGTGCTGGCGGTGACATTGCTATTCGTTCTCGCGCACACGATTCTCTACACATATATCGCGACGTATCTTGACGACATAGGCCTTGGCAAATCAGTCGACCTTGTACTTCTGGCTTTTGGAGCGGCCTCGCTACTCGCCATATGGGGAACAGGTTTGCTTATCCACCTTCGGCTGCGCCTTCTCAGCATCGCTAGCACCGCATTTGTCATTGGTGCCGTGGGAGCACTCGCCCTTTTCCACGAACAACCCATCCTTGTCTATGCGGCCGTAGCGATGTGGGGCCTTGGCTGGGGAGGCATCCCCACGCTGTTGCAAACCGCGGTAGCCGACGCGGCGAAACATGCGGCTGACACCGCGCAAGCCGTGCTCGTCACATTGTGGAACGTTGCGATGGCCTTGGGGGGAATTATCGGAGGTGTCTTGCTCGCCGGACTAGACACCATGGCTCTGCCCTGGAGCGTGATCGCGATTCTCGTTCCCACCCTAGCTATTGTCGCTGCCGCCTATTCCGGCTTCCCCAACAAATCCAAGGCACTTGGGCGGCTGTAGCCACTGTGACGCCTTGGGCCAGGGGCAGTTCACCATTTACTGCCCCTGAAAAGGCTGCTGCTGACCATGCGGATTGGGATGCTGATAAGGCTGTCCTGGGGGGACGGCATAACCCTGGGTAGGTGGTGCGAGTTGTGGAGGGTTAACCGGGTGCTGCGGCGGATAGTTCATGTTCTGGGCATATGTCCCGGAGTAGGGAGCCGATTTGGTCTTGGACTTTCGGA
Source organism: Mycobacteriales bacterium (assembly GCA_013362805.1). Taxonomy (GTDB): domain Bacteria; phylum Actinomycetota; class Actinomycetes; order Mycobacteriales; family QHCE01; genus JABFVL01. The sequence goes on from JABFVL010000051.1 coordinate 23,714, forward strand.
TCAGCACTACAACCAAGATGACGACCGCCGCGATTATGGCGATAAACCCAACCAGGCCGATAAGAAGGATGATGCGTCCCATGGGGGATTCCCTTCTCTTTTATGGGCGAATTGGTGCTAGCTGACCGTCACATTATCGCGGGTACGGTGAGCTGGAACAGCTGGGCTACCAGCTCTTATGTACGTGATCCTGGTTGCGTGAGAGAGCTAGGCGGCGGTGAGGAACTGAGTTGCGGCAAGTTCGGCGTAAAGAGCATCCACGGAGATCAGGTCCGTGTGACTTCCCATCGCGCGAACCTTGCCCGCTTCCATCACGATGATGCGATCGGCCATGGTGACGGTAGAAAGCCGATGCGCGACAACCAGCACTGTGGTCGTGGAGGCGACATCAGCGATCACGTCGCGAAGCGCAAGCTCATTGACGGCGTCCAGCTGCGATGTCGCTTCGTCCAACAAAAGGAGCCTGGGCTTGCGCAACAGCGCGCGAGCGATCGCGACTCGTTGCCGCTCGCCGCCAGAAAGACGACTTCCGCGGTGTCCAACAACGGTTTCCAACCCATCGGGCAGACGGGCGATCAGAGCCTCCAATCTAGTGCGGCGCAGCACGTCGTGGATTTCATCCTCAGTCGCTTGGGGCGCGGCGAAGGTCAAGTTCTCTCGCAAGGTGCCAGAAAGCACTGGCGCGTCTTGCTCGACGTATCCGATGGCTGCTCGCAGGTCCGCCAGCGGCCAGTCCCGTACGTCTTTGCCGTCCAGCAACACCTTCCCGGCGGTCGGCTCGTAGAACCGTTCGATCAAGGAGAAGACTGTGGATTTGCCAGCACCTGAAGGGCCAACAAACGCGGTCATGCCGCCGGATGGGATAGCGAAGCTCACGCCGTGATGAACCGCGAGCTCAGGGCGGTAGGCGAACTCAACATCTCGGAACGCCACAGCCGCTGAGCCTGGGGCTGGCACCATCCGAGTTAGTTCTTTGTGTGGCTCGGCGGCCATGTCTTCGACAGCTTGTATCCGTGAGATGGCCGCCGAGCCTACCTGCAGCTCTTTGACTGCTTGAACAAGCTGCCCAAGCGGGTAGAGCAGATAAAACAGGAAAAGCAGGAAACCGACGAGCGTCGCGACATCGGTAGCGCCAGAAGCTACCCGGGCTCCACCGACGCCAAGCACCGCGAGAAACGAAATTTGCACGGTAAGCCATGCCGAGGTGCCCGCGACCGCACCCCACTTGGCCACTCGAACACCCTGATGCCACGCCTCATCAGCGGCCTTCGCGAGTTTCCGCTCTTCCCGCTCTTCCGCGCCGGAAGCTTTGACTGTGCGAAGAGCTCCCAATACGCGCTCCAGGCTTGATCCCATATCGCCCACAGCTGCCTGTGCCGCGGTAGTCGCCTTGCGGATCTTCGGCATCACGAAAGCGAAGCTCAACGACACCGTGACAACCGCTATAGCGGTAACCGACAGAAGCACCAAGTCCATAAACGCCATCAAAATGACGCTGCCAATAACGGTGATGCTGCCGGTGAAAGCATTGACCATTGAATGAGTGGTGACCTGGCGGAGCAACGTCGTGTCAGAAGTGACACGTGCCATCAAGTCACCGGGCTCAGTTCGCTCAACCTCGGAAACCTTGAGTCGCAGGATTCGACTAATCAGCTGTGTGCGGGCCGCGCGCACCACTGATTCCGCGGTGCGCTCAAGCACAAAACTCCCGAGCGCGCTGAGCGTCGCTCCGATCAGTACCAGCGCGGTAAGTCCGATCAGGATCGCGGCGAGCGGCTTATCGTTGCTTAATCGATCGACCAGTGCTGTCGCGGCCAGCGGTTGGGCTAACCCAACAATGCTGCCTCCAGTGGCAAGCAGTCCTCCGAGCAGCAGGGTGCCCTTATGCGGTTTCGCGTAGGCGAGGATCGCTTTGAAAGCAACAGGCGGGTTAGCGGGCTCGGTCATAGTCTCCCCAGGTACTCCGGCGCATCTTTTGCCGTAACAAACCTTCGATGCGCCTTATTTCCAACGGACTCTCTTCTTCATTACTGAGGCTGATCGAGGAATTAGCCAAAATCTCAACCCGGCCCCTTTCCTGTTTTGCTTTGACGAGAAGGGCCCTGGCTTGTGGGCGACAAAGCCGCGGTGGTGTGAAGCGGGTTCTGTTCGCGGTTTTCTCTCTGCCTGCGGAGAAAATGGCCCCGTATTCTGTTAAGAGCTAGGCGGGACGGCGTTGTGGTGCGCGCGAGGTTCGTCATACGTTCGATGTATGCCGATGGATCCGTATTCTCCAGGCAAGGCCAACGGCAATTCCGTGCCCTCGCGTCGACGAACATGGGGCTGTCAGCGGAGTTCGAATATTCCAGGTAGCAAGGAAAGTTGTACTCAGCTTGAGGCACGACCGCTATTCGCAGCCTGTTGCCATTGACGTCCAATGCGTGTTTTAGCGCGTCAATCTGTTCGAGCGCCAGCTTTGGCGGAATTGCGCCAAGTTCCCGTGGGGCGAAGATGACATCGAGTTGCCCATACCTTCCGGAAGCGAATGCCTCTCGTTGCGTCGCTGCGATCTTCCGAATTTTGTCAACGTCGTTGGGCAACCCGCGGTACTTCTCGCTCAGGCTGGGGCCAAGAGCCGTAATTACATTGTCAGTTAAAAGATGCAGAGGAATTTGGCCGATAGCACGGGTCCGTTCTAGACCTCGCGTGACCCACCGTCCAGGCTTGTCGAATTGGGACCCACCGTCGGTGATGCCCTGCGCCCATGTGCGCAGCTCTGCCAGGGCAAGGGCCACTGGCAGCAGTGGGACCAGCTCCTTTTGCATGCGAGTGGAGGCGCCGCTGGCAAGCTCAGCGACGACACCTGGATATTGATAACCGTGTCCAGACGCGAGTGCGGAAAAAGCGAGATCTAGTTCTTCCATTCGGTGGTTCTTGTGGCTATTTCTGGCGATGTGATCGCGAATTGTCGCGCCAATATCTGACCATGTTGGCAGAGCCAGTGCTGGTGAGGGAGCCAACGGTAAAGGCCCTTGGTCAGAAGAGGTTTCGACTCCGATCTGGTCATACACAAGATCCAATAGAGTATGGGCTTCTAGTCCCTCCTCACTCAATGTTGGCAGCCCCAAATTCGTTAGCAGTTGATGACAATCAGCGCGAGTGAGGTTTCGGATATCCCACTCGTGTAACTCCGGGGGAATATTCACCTCAGGGTTTACCTCACTGAGGCGTAGCAAGAGTCGGGCAAGTTCTTCCTCACCCGGCCGTGGCTCCCGCAGCCGAGCGGCGGGTGCGCTGATAATTTCAGCGCTGAGCACTACTGTCCCGTTTTCTGAATCTGGCCGCACTACAGGCTCAGTGGCGATTGTCTCGGAGCTCTTTCCGGCAATTCTCGGCGCTGGTGCGACGATTTTCTCAGGATTGACCCATGGTGTGACTGTCAGCGGCTCATTTGGTTCTACCAGCCATCGAACCAGTCCTGACGCCAATGTTGGGTTTTGATCAATTCCCGTGTTTGTGAGTTTCAACAAATCTGAAGGCCGCAGCCCGGCTGCGTTTGCCAGCTCTCGTGTTGATGACCAATGTGTCAGTTCATGTAAGACAAGCAAACGAGTGGCGGCGCTCCAGTGGGCTGGGAGGAGAGCCGGCAAGGCGTTGAAGCGCCTAAATCGTCGTTGCGCGTTGGCAGGGCAGTTTTCCACCAGATTGGCGATTATTGCCTCTACCGCGCCGGGGTGGCTCCCGGCGTGGCCGTCAAGGATGTTGGTGACTACTGAGTCCGGGATCGTCACGCTCTCGGCGAGAGCGCTGGCCGTGGTCTGAGTATTGCGCAGGTGCACACGCAGCAAATCGCTGGTCAACTGCCATGCTTGTTGTTCTTCGCCAAGGGGCTCTAGTTCCGGCTCCAACCAGGCTTGAACCCTCACGATTGTGTCAGGCGAAGCGTTCAGGCTGGCGAAACTATTCATGAGCATGGCCACGGTCCGAAGGCTTATTGGCGGCCTGGCGAGCTCCCAATGCATGAGGTCGGCAGCATTTCCACCCACCGCGGCGGCGGCATCCGCCAGACTTACTCCCGCTTTTCTGCGCAAGGCTGAGTGTTGGGTCGCGATTGCGATTCGCCGTTCGGGCGCGTCACCGGCGCGGCCCGTGAGCCAATGTTGGTATCGAAGTTCTATCGCTTGCGGGTCTTGCCCCGTTCGGAGGCGTTGCTCGATGGTCCACAATATTTCTGCGGCTTCCGTTTGCCACGGGTGAGTCCCGCACAACGCGAATGCCGCTTCGGCCGCCCATAGGTCTGGCAGGCTGCGGCATCCAAAGCCGAGTTCTATTCGGGAAATAGCGTCATCTGTGAGATGGAGTTCGGCTGCGGTTTGGGCAGCGGTGCGACTCCGCATTTCTAACGTTCGGTTTAAGAGAATGGCGAGGTGTCGATCCGGCGAGCTGGCCCAGCTGGCTGTTCTCGCGGCGGGGTTGACGGCCGCAATGCGGGCCTCATGCGCTTTGGTGAGAGCCGATACTGCCGCTTCCAGTGCAGCGCGTTGTTCCTCGGGCCAATCAGCGATGGTTGGTTGGCGGGCTAAATAGTGGCGAGCGGCTCGCAATAGTTCCTGCCATTGAGGCTGGCCGCTGTCCGATGGTTTTCGGCCTTTATGTTGCTTTCGGCCCGATGGGGCGCTGGCCGCGACAGCTGAAGGGCGATTGTGCAGGTGCTTAAGCGAGTCTGCGGCTTCGCCCGTCAATGACTTGTGTTTCGCGGCGAACGCCGTATTCGTGCCGATGCCCGCCGTGAGCGCGAACGCGCTTCGAGCTATATCTATCTGTTCCCAAGTATCTAGGCGGCCCTCTTCCACGGCGACGAGTTCGTGACGACCGCAGCCGATGAGGCGGGCGAGTTCGTCCTGACCGAAGTCTCGATATTTTCGACAGAGGTGGACCAATAGGCCAATGTTCAAACCGGGCTTATTCAGCTCGATGGCTTCCCCGCGTTGCTCTCGCTTGGAAATTAGCGATGCGAGGTATCGCTCTCGATAGCTCTTCTCGAAGGCGGCCAAATCCGTCTCGATGGCTTTGATGAGGGCGGGATCTTCCAGGTGATATACGTCTTCTAGCAGTGTCTGCGCGTTTACTAAGAACGGCAGCAAATGGAACCAGGTGCCAGATTCCAGACGGAGTAGGTGTTCGCGTGCGGCGGCATGCTCGGTCTTTTCGTCGGTGTCTTCGTGTGGCGTTTCTGGCTGGGGCGATCGAACTGCGTGCCACAAAGCGATACTCGCCTGGTCAACAGTGAGTCCGGCGTAGGCGCGTGCCTTCTTGAGCCGCACCCGCAGCGATGCCGCGAGCGGAATTGGAATGCTGTATCGAGCATGGCCGGGTCGGACCTCGAACTTCAGAATTTCTTCCTGAGCGAGCTGGGCTACTTTAGGCGTGGCGTGGGCGATGAAATGCCGATCCAGTGCTGCCTCTACCCATGCCGCGCTTTGTAAGAAGTTGTATAGGTCGGCTGGTGTGGGTCCGGTTATGGCATAGAGCGTTTTCATCGTCGCCAGATCCGTGTAGCTGTCGTATAGATCTTTCCGAAAGAGACCTTTGCCCACACCGAGGGCGGTCAGGCGTCGTCGGTGGTCATGCTGATGCCGGTCGGGAAAAGCGCTGCTGATTTGTTCAATGTGCTCGCGGTCCAGGTCAGCTTCTTCACAGGCGGTTCGCAGCCGATAGGTGATTTGCACCGCGGCGTCTAGTTCGGCCCGGGTAAGTGCGGTGGGGGTCGTCGAGGAAATGTCGTAGCCCGAGGTAATCGCGGTTTCGCGAACCGTGCGGGCTACCGTGGGAAGGTCAGGCGCCACTGTGTCCCGCAGCAAGATTAAGGTCTGGCGCGCCGCTTCCAGAATTGGCTCGCTGGTTAGGGGAGGGGGTTGCCATCGTTCGGAGCTACGCATCCTGGTTCGTTGGCCCTGCAGCACGTCAATGAGCGGTTGTGGTGGTTCGCCGCTGGCCAAGGCCTCGGCGAGTGCGTGCAGGGCCGCGATAACGCGTGGCGAGTATCGCCCTCTGTGTTGGGTCCGCAGCTCATGTTGTGATGCGTCAAGAACCCGGGCCATTTCAGGGAGAGTGAGAGTCAAGCTATGTCGAAAATTGTCAACGATGTCACCTAGCGAGGGTTGATCCGATGCCATCCGTCAATAGTGGCGAAGATGCCGCTGTAATCTGCAGAACACGGATTAATGTGGCGAATGACGCATAGGGGTTTCAGTCACTGACCAAAGCGGAATGGCCGGCTGGGTTTCCAACCTATTTCTGTTGGTGTGTTTGCCGTGGTGGCGTTTTCGTTGAGCAGGTTTTGTAGATCTCCCGCATCGCCACGTTGCGCGCGTTGAGCCCGTTGATCATCGTGCCATGATCTCCGAATTGGATATTTACCATGGTGTTGGGAATGTGCGGCAACGCGCAATCTTCGGCTATCCGGTCGGTAAGGCCTGGTACAAAGCGGAAGAGAGGAGCCTGGAGGAACAAAGGGTTCTGAGATCGGTACGAATCGACGATTTCGGCGTTCCAGCCGCTTCCGCGCACCTCTTCGGCATGACCCTGCGTGTTGTTACGGGTGACATTCATACCAATGATTGCAGTGGGAACTTTGCCTAAATTGACCGGTTCGAGAACACAGTTTTGTTCGCCCGCAGCGGCGGCAAGGTGCCATTTGCCGGCGTCTTTCCACACGTCTTGACCCCGATCGTCTACTAAGAACACGTCGATCGTCGTGTCTTTCGCGGCCCAGTTGTCGACGCAGGCATCGACGAGTAGTTCGCCCTGTGCGTTGCGAGTGCTGGCGAAGATGACGGAACCGTCGGGGATTTTCGTTGCGGAGTTACCGCTGTCTGTTTCGTCGGCGAATGCCGTGACCCGTGGCGGAACATCGATGGTGGGTGGAGTGACCGTCACCGTGGGCCGCTTCTCGGGCGCTGCGAGTCCGCCGGCGATGGCAAGAGCGATCATTGTGGCGCCCGCCAGCAGAATCTTGTTGTTTCTTCTGCTCTGCCAAGGTGAACGTGTTTGGTTCGTGTTCGTGCCGCTCATGTCCCCACCCAAAACTTGTTTGCTATTAGCGAAATTATAAACGCAACAGTGACCCATGTGAGTGGGAAATCTGTGAGGTCAGTCCCAAATGAGCGGCGCTCGCGTGCTTATGGCTGCGGGGTGGCGGCGACATCCGAGCTCTCTTGGGGTTTTGTGTAGAGGACGTCGCGGGCTTGCTCCGCGGCACGAGTGATGCTTTCGCCGACGAAGTCGAGAAAGCGGGCGACGTTTTCAAGGCGAGTGCCGGCTGGCGTGTGAGGACCGAGAATGTTGACGCCGGCTCGTGTGGTTTCGACGAGCTGAGCATTAGACCGGGCGCTAGCGACCATCGCCTGATACCAGATGTCGTCATCGACTACGTAGCGTTCGCGACGGCGCTCGTCACGTTCTCGACGGATGAGGCTCTGGCTCTCTAGGAAGGCGATCGCTTTCGAGACCGACGCCGGGCTGACGTGAAGACGTCGAACAAGTTCGGAGGCGGTGAGACTGCCCGCGTCGGTGGTGTATAGGCAGACCAACACTCGAGACATCATCTTGGGCAAACCCGATTGCATGAGGACGGTAGTGAACGCTTCTTCATATTCGAGTACGTCTTCGGCGTTGCGTCCGTGCGCCTGTGGCGGGATGTGAAACTCGCGGGGTTCTGATGATCTGCGCCGTTGGGTGCGACGTTCGGTGGCGCGGTGAGCCAGATCTGCCCGGTACGCGCTCGGGCCGCCGTTGCGCATCACCTCGCGGGTGATGGTCGAGGTTGGCCGCCCAAGGCCTCTAGCGATTTCCGCGTAGGCGAGGTTGTCGGCTAGCCCAAGCGCGATTTGTTGACGCTCTCGCTGGGTAAGTCTGCCTCCGGGCACTGGAGTCTCCTTCAAGCTATATGTTTCGCCACCATAGCGTTCACTGTCATCTCATTGCAACGAATTATCTGGTTCGTTGCGTTACTTTGCAGACCCATTGCAACAATATCAGGCGGTTTACCAGCGGGAATACAAATCCTATGCAACGAGTATGTTGCTAGAATCATGAACGCAACGTAGCGTTTGCTGTATCGGAAACAGCGAACAAATGGAGAAAACGATGCAAAACTTTGACACACCCGCCCCCATCACCGTCGTCCTCGACGTCCCCGCCGGGCGAGTGCAATTCATCGCCGCCGATCGGGCGGACACCGCGGTGGAGGTGCTTCCGGCGAACCCTTCAAAGGGTCGCGACGTGAAGGCTGCCGAGCAGGCGAAAATTGAATACGTCGACGGCGTATTGCGGATTGAAATGCCGGCAAAGAACCAGGTTTTCGGAGCGCCCGGATCTGTTGAGGTGACAATCCAGCTTCCTACTAATTCTCGGATCGAGGCGAAGGCGGCCGCTACCGAATTTCGGGCTGTTGGGCGGCTAGGCGATGTGGCCTTTGAGGGTGCGTACGGGCAGATCAAGGTCGACGAGGCCGCGCAAGCCCGCATCGCTGCCGTCGCAGGTGATGTGGTCATCGGTCGCCTAACTGGATCCGCTGAAATCAGCACCAGTAAAGGCGATATTCGGATCGACGAGGCGACGGGCGGCACGGTCACCTTGAGTACGCAGGCCGGTGATGTGTCGATCGGTGCCGCCCACGGAGTCTCGGCTTCTCTGGACGCCGGTACTGCATACGGTCGAATCCGCAACGCGCTCAAGAACACCGATGGAGCAGCCGAGCTGACCATTCATGCCACCACGGCTTACGGCGACATTGACGCTCGTAGCTTGTAGGCACATGTCGAGCCTTGCCTGGTCGCCCTGAGAATCCGTTTTTGGGGCGGCTAGCAGGGCTGCATAATTAGTAAACGCACATTCGTTTATAATGGGTTCATGCCAACATATGATCAGCCCCTCGCTGGCCGCGTCGCGCTTGTCGCTGGTGCCACCCGCGGCTGTGGTCGCGCGATCGCAATCGAACTCGGTGCGCTCGGCGCCACCGTTTATGGCAGTGGTCGTTCCACTCGCTCCGGCCGCTCACCGATAGATCGGCCCGAAACAATCGAAGACACAGCCGAACTCGTCACGGCCGCTGGCGGCGAAGGTGTGGCCGTGCGGTGCGACCACGCCAACGAGATCGAAGTCAAAGCGCTAGTGAGCCGCATTCGTGGCGAGCATGGACGACTCGACATCCTCATCAATGACATTTGGGGTGGAGATTCGTTTCTCGAGTGGGAAAAACCCTTGTGGGAACATTCCCTCGATGCCACCCTCGGCGTACTGCGCAACGGAATCGAAACACACCTCATCACCAGCCACTTCGCGATCCCACTCATGCTGGAACATAAAGGTGGGCTCGTCATCGAAGTAGGCGATGGCAAAGGTGATGTGCCTTATCGGGCCAACATGTCCTATGACCTCGTAAAAGCAGCTGTAGTGCGGATGGGAGCAGCTCTCGCGCACGAGCTCCGGCCACACGGGATCACCGCCTTGAGCGTCACTCCGGGCTATTTGCGGTCCGAGGCGATGCTCGACCACTTTGGCGTCACTGAAAAGACATGGCGAGATGCGGCCGATCACGTCCCCTTCTTTGATCACTCGGAGACCCCGCACCTGCTTGCCCGTGGGATCGCCGCCCTTGCGGCCGATCCCAAAAGGGACCGCTTCAATGGCCAATGCCTTGGCTCATGGGACCTGATGCGCACCTACGAATTGGCGGACCTCGACGGCAGCCAACCCGACTGGGGCGCGGTTGATCTGGAAGCGCGTCGAAATACTTTGACCAGCGGAATGCCGGAGCCAACATAATGGCGCGCCCACGAACGATCAGCGATGAAGCGGTCCTGGACGCGGTTCTCGCCCTCGCGAATCGTGTCGGGCCGGCGCGCGTGACCTTCGCATCGGCCGCCACCGAAACGGGCTTGTCGGCGGCCACACTCGTTCAGCGCTTCGGCACCAAACGTGCAATGCTACTCGCCGCCGATAAACGCGGCGTTGATGTGTGGGCGAGTGCATTGGATCGCTCGAAAGCCACATCGCCACTTGGCCGCGTCATCGAAGGGCTGGTCCTCGCTGTTGATTCGATCGCTACACCAGAACACATGGCGAACTCGCTCGCGATGCTCCAACTTGACCTCACTGACTCCGACTTTCACGCCGAGACACTTCGGGGCGCCCGCGCCGTGCGCGCGCATGTCGAACAAGCCCTCGGCGCCGCGTTGGATGTGGGCGAGCTGCGCGCCGCCGTCGAGGTCGCCTCGCTCGCGAAAGTGCTCGAAACCGCGTACTACGGTGCCATGATCGGTTGGGCGATTCACCGAGAAGGCACTCTTGCAAACTGGATGCGCGAGCAGATTGAAGCGGTACTGACGCCTTATCGCGCGTGAGTGATTCGGCACCAACCTGCCGCGCATCCCAGAGTCAACGCGGACGGACAGCGATGATCTCGGCGTTGTCGGCCAATATCACTTCGGGCTCTCCTCCCGGACGCAGCCGGACCAATTGGTAGTTCTGCGGCATCCGGTCCAGGCTTGGCGACAATGGCCCGGCTCTGAGCTGAAGCTGCTCTCCATTGCTGAGGTGCCAGCTCCCCGCTGGTCCGCAGTTCAGGTCTTTCCAATCGGTTCGGGTGTATTCATCGGTCGGCTTGAAAGGCCCGATCTTGACGTGGCCGGAGACTACCACCGACGCGTCGAGATTCTGGCCCTTGCAGAAGTCTCGGACGCCGTCGAGCGCGGCAACCCAGCCAGCGTAGAGATCGGAGCCCTCGAAATGCAGTGAGGTGGCGGCGGCGCAGGACAGCGCGGCTGAGGGGGACAAGGGCTTGGCCCAAGCCTTGTTCTTCTTCCTGGTCTGGTCCAGGTCGATCAGACGATATTCCCGTGCGTCGTGATAGCAATACGCCACGCCAGCCGCGACCACATATCGACCGTCGGACGAGGCAGTCACTTTGCCGATGCCCTCCTCGGTGTCGAGCAGCGGAATGTTCTTGCTGTCCGGCCAGACACCAATGAGCCGTTCTTCCTGCACTTGACTCGGCCCGACGGTGAGCAATGCAACGTCACCGGCGGCGCCAACCACTGTGGCGGACCCGCTTTCGCTCGGCGAAAGCTCCGGAGCGTATGTGGTGCCGGTCCAGTCGGCTGTCTTCGGGTCGTACTGCGCGACTTGGACCTTGCCATTGCCGGACTGTGCGGTAAGCACCTTGTTCTTCGTATTGAACGCGACACCTCGGCAGCCACATGTGGTGGACTGTTGACGTCCCGTGCGGGCGTCCACGACGGTCAACGTTTCACCATCACTGGCTGCGAACCAATCGCCGTCCCCGCTGAACGCGAGGGCGGGCGCCTCGCCGTTCTGCTTCAACTGCTGCACCTCGAGCTTTTCGCCTGAATCCAAGATCAATTCGGTGCGATGGGTGGCGGATTCGGTGTCGGTGACCTGAGCGGCGGCGATGTCTTGCTGTTCCACTTGCGACGGGGGATGGTCATCCAGGTATTTCGCGGCCGCGACCACATTGAGTTTCCCATAGCCAAATTCGTCATTGCGGTGCCCACGCTCGACGTCGATTGGGTCTGTGGTCATGGTCAACGCCTGGCGAATATCCGCGGGGCGGGCCTCAGGATGACGAGCCAGCAGGATCGCGACCGCGCCGGTAACGAACGGTGCCGCGAATGAGGTTCCATCGTTGGTGCACAGAGAGCGTGGTCCAGAAACTCGAGCGACGCATGTGGACAGAACCTTTTGGCCCGGGGCCATGATCATGACGGTTCGGTTCACCGAAGAAAACCAGGCCCGTTTACCTTCATCGGTGAGCGCACCCGTTCCGATCGCGGTCGGTTGGTCAGCTTGGCCAGCGATTTCATTTGGGGCATCACAGGCTGTTCGGATGTATTCTTGTTCCCACGGATAAGTGATTCGCCTTCCGGTCCCGCCACAGTTTCCGACCGCGGGAACGAGTACCACCCGATTCAGCTCGGCGTACTGGAAAGCAGCGCGTAGTAGTGAGCTGTCGTTGGACCCTGCGGACAGGTTGACCACCTGTGAACCTTGATCAATAGTCCAAATAATTTCATCGTGGATCCCAGGTTCACCAACTGATTCACCATTGCGCCAGTACTGAGCGTCAAGCAACTTCGCATTTGGGACCATCCCAGTGATGCCAGTCCCGTCATCCGCCGCGGCGATGATGCCAGCCACTTCAGTGCCGTGCGACTCATACCGGTCGCTGCCAAGTTCGGTGTCCTTCACCGCGATGACCCGGTCGCCGAATTCAGCCTGTTGAGTGTCGAGGCCACTGTCGACGACTCCGATTGTGATCTCTGGTGCATCCGCGGACCGCAGGGCTCGTAGTGCTTCCTGGCCGCCGAGCGCGTCAACTCCCCACTGTGGCTCCGGTACTCCTTCTGTTGCTGGATGAGGGTCCGTCGGCTCCAGTGGCGGACGTTCCGGCTCGACTCGGTCAGCGGCTACCACGTCCTCCTGTTCGCGGAGCTCGTCTAGTTTTGCTGTTGCGTCGGCCTTGGACGCCAGTACGGTCTCTGAGATCAGGCAATGCCCGCGCAGGCGGATCAGGCCGAGAGTCACCTCACCTGAACCGGACGGCTGGGACCGCGGATTATTTGTGCAGCCAGGATCGGGTTTCGCCTGTTTTAGCAGGTCTTCCCTGAATGGCAGATCGGGCCGGGTCGGCTTTGCGGTGTGTTTGCTGTCGTCGCTCAGTCGCAGTACGGACACTGCGGCGATGAGGACGAGCACTACACTGAGCGCAACCGCTCCGATTAGCCAAGGTCGTTTCACATCGGCTTAGTCTGCCAGGTTGACCTGCGAATAGTTCGGGTTATTCAGCCAACGTGGTGAGGCTAACCACATGGTGACAATTATGTGTGTTTATCGATCCGCAAAAAGGTTTAGCCTCTGCGACATGGTAGGCAGAACCTGCCTGACCAGCTGGAATCATCGCCAGTCAGGCATCGACATTCGGTTCTGCGAAATCAGTGCGCGGTTTACTTTTTGCCGTCGAAAGACCACACGGCGCGCGAGCCTGGACCAACCGTCAGAGTCGAGCGACCGATCTGCTCCTTGTGCTGGGCAGCTATGGGCTGATTGAGCGCGAAGTCGATCTGCCGCAGGCCGGCCTGCTCTCGAGGAACCGAGTCGAGTCGAATTGTTGTTCCGCCGCCCGACGCGACGATGCCGCCGCTCCTTGACTTCACGTTGAAGCCGCCCGCCTTTAGTAGCGGCACTGTGTTCGCCAGGTCCCGTTCGGTAACGGCGATTCGGATGCCAGTGATGTCGCGCATCGAATGGTCTTGGTAGGCGTCGGGAAGATACCGTTCGCGGCTAACGTCGCCGGGGTAGCTTTCGGGCTCGGTGTCGCTGCGCGGATCCGCGAAATATTCCTGGCAGTATTCCATTGACCAGCCGTCGAAGGCATCGTACGGGTCAGAAAAAGTGCGAATTGTGTCGAACCACGGCACGGGAACCCCGTCGCCGAAATCGCGAGTCTGTCGATAGGGGACTGGGGCGATTCCCTTGTCTTGAAGCCGCTGTGTCACGGTCGCTAGGTCGCCGACACGTTCAGTAGAGACTGCCATTCCGGCGGAGCCGAATTCGGCGTCCTGGCCAGGAAGGTCGCCTTCTGCGAAAAGCTCAACATAGGTTTCGCGGCCCTTCAAGTAACGGCCTTTCCATGTGATGCCCCCGCCGGTGGTAGTGCGTACCTCGAAGTTAGCGAATTCGCGCAGGTATGCGGAGTTCTCGATAGCGTCAGCGGTTTCGCGGTCTACCACGCTGTAGGCGTGGTTATAGAAGAGCAGTTGTCGCTGACCTTCCTCGGCGGCTTGCGCATGGGCCGTGCTGGTGGCAGTCGCAAGGGCAACGGTGAGGGCCAGGGTCGTTTGTAATATTCGTTTGAGGAGCATGGCGTTGATCCTAAAGTGGAAATATCCATCTCCTTTTAGGATTTGTTGAAAGGTCAACTCAGTTCTGTTCGAAACACGTCATTGTGCGGGTTTGTGGGGTGTGACTGTCAACAAATCCTGCATGTCATCAGACAAACTGGAACTTACTCGCTTGCTTAGCGCCCCGGTGGTTGCCTGGTCAACCATTTCCATGGTGACGCGAATGAGGTGGGCGGCTTTGGGTTCGGGTTGGCCTGATTTTTCTGATACTCGGTGGATGAAGGTGCGGCGATCGAAGTGTTGACCTGAGTGTTCGGGTGCTACCCGTCGCAGGTTCTCACCGATTTCGTGAGGGAGTTGAGCGGCAAGTTTTACCGCTAGTCCTCCATCGATTCGTTCGCCCAAGGTTTCTAGGGTGGCGCGTACTGCTCTTTCGGCATGGCCGGTGTCAGGCAAAGCTCCGCGTGCTTGTACTTGGTGTATGAATTCTTCCTGTCGCATAACGTGCCCCCATCCGAGCTTTGGTCGCAATGAATACCTCCACGATCTCAGTATTTACTGAATTTTTCGTTATGGCACGAAATGCTCAACAGAATTATCACAACCTAACTCAGTCATCATTGGTTTATTTCTGAGTACGACTCTGTATCCCGTATTCCAGGGGGCCTTAGTGGTCGCAATTTTAATGAGAGGCGAGTGTTTCATTCTTGGGAGGAGCAGGGAAGATGTGTAAGTATATGAGATGATATTTCATGTTTGGATAAGATCTTGGTTCTTTACCAGCCATTAGTAGTCATAGATAACGACGCATATAAGCGCTTTGGTAGCCGATTCCAATTTTCTGAGAGAATCGTGATAAATCTCCACAAATTTGAAGCGATGATGTTAAAGGTTAAGTGCAACTAGAGCGAAACTACGTGAGAACGTGCTAAACATCAGTGAGGCAAGGCAACACTGATTTGAGCTGCTGTAATAGGGAACTCGCAGGTGGACAAGCCCTCATACACAATGAGCATGCATCAACTAATGAAAACCAAATTTTATTAGATGAGAGGCACAATTCGATGGATTATCTCAGTGAGGTAGCCCCATGCCCTTTCACCGACGCGGAATTGATGGAGTTAGAAGATAACGACGAGCTGTTAGTTTATGTGCCCGATGGCATATCCGCTGAGCAATTTTGTGAGCTCTTCGGTATTACGGCCAACGTCAATTTTGCTGTCGAAAGCAATATGATCCGCACTGTCATGGTGAATGAAGCGCATTGGTTTGTCACCTCGGCGTCAAAAGCTCCCGAACTTATTGGTCGAAGTGGGAAAGCCGCAAAGCGAATATACGAAGACGAGGGACTGCACGGGCTTGACCTGCGTCGCTATCTTTGTTTCTGCGCGGCCTTTAAGGCTCGCAATGGCTACTTTCCCGACCAGACCTATTGGAGTTTTCTCCTGTCGGGGAGTTATGACAGAAGTGGTGTCTCAATTATCGGCTTCGATGCCTGGGGAAATCTATCTCACCACGGATGGATGAAGAATTTTGAAGCGAAATTTTGTGGTTCCCGCTACGCCGTCCTTGCTCCACGAATCGAGCTGCTCCCACAAACCGAAGATTTGGCCCGTGCCCGCCGAGGGATCAGTGGCAATAGGGGAGGGCATGAAGCGAACCTGGACCGAGGTCGATGAGAATGAGCGCGTTTCAGGAATGGCGTGCGCTCCTTGGGGACCGAGCTTTATTGGGCGGCGAACAATATGGTGAGAATGTAACTGGGTTTGCTCAGCGTGAGATCAGGGCGGTTCTTCGCCCAATATCCCGGTCCGAAATACAACAAATAGTCAAGATAGCTGCGAAGTATCGTGCTCCTCTGTATCCGTTCAGCACCGGACATAATTGGGGGCTGGGATCTAAATTGCCCGTCGAGTCAGGCTGTGCACTTTTAGATTTGAGCTCAATGAATCGAATTTTAGAGATAAATGAAGAATTTCAATATGCGATTGTGGAACCTGGGGTAACTCAACGGCAATTGGCGGACGCTTTAGCTCAAACCTCATGCATGCTCAATGTCACCGGCTCCGCTGGACGGACGAGCGTGATGGGAAACATTCTTGAACGAGGGGTAGGGGTGCTGGGGCAACGCACTCAAGAATTACGCGGGCTCGAAGCCATTTTGGCTGACGGGCAATTAGTGAGAACCGGGCATTGGGATTTTGACCAGAGGTCGAACGCACATGATTACCCTACGGGCGTGGGCCCAGACGTTACCGGGCTCTTTTCACAGTCTGGATTTGGTGTAGTCACAAGGCTTGTTGTGGGTTTGCATCCGCGGCAAAATGTCAAACTTGCACTTTTGCATTCGACGCAGGAAGCCCTCGCCGAGCATGTAGACATTCTTCACGAGTTCCGACGAAATCAGATTTTGCGCGACCGGATTGAGATCAATCGGGAGGACGATCCGCGAATAGCGGAGCTTGGTTCCCGCAGCCGATCATCCACCTGGATGACCTGGCTGACCGTGTGGGGAGATGAGCCTTTGCAATCAGCTCTACAAGAGATCATCGCTGTTCGATTTCCGAACTTGAATTACTACAGTTCCACCGACGCCAACCTTCCTGACTCGGTGGAGACTCGGTTTCGCAAACTAGCGGGCGATCCCGGCGACGAATATGTCAATGCGATGGCGGGGCATGCCATTTCGATGGACTCGGCTGTTGCTTTAGACCATGACATGTCATTTCCTGGATTTGTGTGCGTGCTGCCAGCGATCCCTTTCACTGGTCGCCATGTTCGAGCCGCCCTCGACGTAGTGCGTGAGAGCGATCTGGCTTTAGGAGTCACATCGAACGTGACTTTTAACAGCATCAACGCGCATGGTCTAGAAGGTTTTTTTCGCCTCATGTTCGATCGGCATTCGCAAACAGCTATTAGCACTGCACACCATTGGGCAAGAGAAACTCAACAAAAGCTTGCCAGAGCTGGATTTCGCCCGACCCGCACCAGTGTTGACAATATGTTTTACACAAGCGGACACAGTGACATGACAATGGCCCTTAAACAAGCCATAGATCCCGAAGGGATAATATCCCCCGGCCGCTACGTGCCTGCTTCACCGAACTGAAGACTGTCCTGGGCCAAAACATCGCATGCCCGAAACATCGCCTCATCGACCCTCGCCTTAGTCACACGAGATATCACATCTGACTCGAGGTGATACATCCTCTTTCGACATCGGGAGAGGCTGCTCGGGTGGCGCGGAAATCTGAGCCCGAGGACAACGGTGCCGTTATCGACCGCCGCGCCTTCGAGGCCGCGAGACGTCCTCGCGGATGCTCGGTCCGGGAGAATGAACTTCGTTTCGGTGTGCGGTAATTGGCTCAGAAGGTTTTGGTGAGGGGCCATTCACCTGAGGCTCGGCAGCGTGACGCTTCACAAACTCGACGCAGGCAGTTGCGACCGCTGGGTCTGTCACGCGATAGGGCACGTGATTGTCCAGACCAACCACGATTTCTTCGTCGCCGACGTGCAACAGCTCAAAACAGCCAGGGATGGGCTCTTCAAGAGTCGATGGCTGTGGCTTTAGTGGGGTTACTTCAACCCCGGCGCGTCTCTGCCATGCTCGGATCTCATTTTTGCGATGCCGCTGAAATACCTCATTGCCTTCATATTCACGGTCGACGCCCTGACGTAACTCCTCGGTCATCAGGCAGGTCAGCGATGTGCGCGGCGCTATTTCTTCCGCTTCTTGACGTTTTATCCGGCGATCTTGCAGTGCGTGCCGCTGTTCCGCAGGTAATGCCTGCCACCCTTTCGTTGCGATTGGCGAGAATTCCATTGGCGACATCATTTCCGGCGGAACGGTCGTCAAGCACACGATCACTCGGCTGTCTGAGCTAACGATCAGGCTTGCTTCGGTGCTTGCGCCCACAGCGGTTCCGTCGGGTCCATCGTAGGTTGACACCATCGCGCGTGGGCCCGGGGTAGGTAGGACCGTGTCGATTCCGGTGGACGTGCGCGGTTGATTCGCCGGCTCGTCTCTGGGTGGGTGATGCTCCAAGAGGTCCGCGAGCGCTGCCGCCCAGGCCATGTCAGCAGCGTGGCCGTCGTCATTGTCGGCCACCGCGCCGTTGGGTGTTGGTGGCAGATCGACTTCCGTTGTCATCTGCTGTTCGTCTCTGGACTCGGTCGAAACCGATTCCAATGGTGTTGCTTGCTTCGATACCCGAGCCGGCTCTGGGATCGCGCCATGTTCGACCACGTGTGAGACCCAGTTCCCGGCGGCTGCCAGTGTGTCGAAGTGGGCAATCTGCGTTGCCTTCCCGCCCGCGACATCCAATAGCCAATAAACGCCATCTACCGTGAGTAGCTCGAAGTTCATTGGCACGCCAGGTGGCAGGTTTAAATCTTCACCGGCGAGAACGATGGGATCGACGTCGAGCTGCTGAGAAGAAGCCAGGTGACGACGACGTTCATTGATCGCGCGCTCGCGCTGCTTCTGTTGTGTTGCTGAAAGCTCCCGGATGTCGTCCAACCCTGATGCGGTGTACTCACTCAGAATCCACCGCACCGACTCCGGACGCGCGACGTTCATGGCGCGCATTCGTCCGATCCGGCGGGCTTCCTCAGCGACAGTGAGACCGCGGCCAAACTCGCTATCCGCCTTGAGCTCGTGGGCAACGGTAGTCAAATAAACAGAGACCCACTCAGAAGCACCCGCGATGAGCGCCTCTTCTTGTCCTGGTGGCAGGTATTCCCACACTGGGCCTTCGTGGGGCTCGATCACCTCGCTCGCGGCTCGTGTCGGCTGTGTTGTCGCGGCGAGCTCGATGACCTCACGTTGCCGCTGCTGCGGCGGGGCAAGGATTTCGAGTAGTTCTCGGACGGTCGCTAACGTCGGAGTCATCGTGCCTTTGCGATATTTTGGGAAGTTCCGCTCGGGACACCGGATCGCGCGGGCAAGAGTGCCCGGCGCCAGATTGTTACGACGCTCCCACGCCTCGGCGTCCTGAAAGATTTCAGTGAGCAGCGCATAGGGTTTCGTGCGCGCCAATGGTTCAGCATTGTCGAGCGTCCCGTGGTATTCACGCTGGTTGTGTCGGACGCGAGTAGCGTCCATTTCCGACAATGCCTCGGTCACGACTGCTCTGGTGCGATCGTCGACTCGCAACACATCCAGGACCCGATCCAGCACCGGGGCCGTCCAAAGACCATCACCATGTGCGAAGCCGTTATAACTGTCGATGCCGATACCGGCGGAAACACAGAATTGATAGATGCTCAGATCGTTCTGTTGCAGATAGCTTGGCAGCGCGACACGAAATGGTTCGATGTCATTCAATGGTTCATGAAACTCCGGAAAACGTGGAACTCGTCGTCGCCCGATAAGAATTGATCCGGCGACCTCGTCGCTGAGTTCTTGTTGGATCTGTGTGTGAAAAAGCTCGTCGAGTCTGCGGGCGAACACATCATCCAACTCGGCCTTCGTAACATCTTGCGCGTAAAGCTTGCGATACTCGGCGGTGAATTCACGAAGATGCTGATCGGCCGACGCGGTGAGTGTGTCACCGCTTATTCGCACGCCTGTGCCGGTCAGCCAACCTTCATTGCGGAGCACCTCAAGCACTTCGGCGAGGAACTCCGGTTCAGCGCCAGCGGTCTGAAACATCTCGGTGACGTCACGCGTCGTGCAGCGACGAGTCCCTAGTAGAAACCGGCCGACATATTGGTACTTGACCCGCGCCTTGCGCGCGAATTCCGAATCGTGATTGTAGTTTTCCCAAATGTGTTGCCGCAGTAAGAACCGAGCTTCGTCGGTGTCTCGCAGTTGCCGATGGCGTGGTGGTCGAATGGGAAAGAACATTTTGTGTTGGGCCGCGTCTTTCGCGAACTCGGCAAACCGGGCGCGGTATCGCAGGGCTCCGGCCGCAACGGCCTCGCTTTCTGAAGCTGAGAATCCGACGGCCCGACATGCCAGCGCAACTGTCTCACTTTCCGGATCGTGGATGTTCGCGGTGAGTGCCCTGGCCGTTTTGTGGTTGACATCCATCGCCGCGGCAAGACGGTCTTCACTGATCCGATGAACATACAAATGGCGCACGAAAGCTTCCAGGAAATGTGGATAGCTTTGGTCACGTTCCTCGTCA
The DNA here is from genome assembly GCA_013362805.1 of Mycobacteriales bacterium. Lineage (GTDB taxonomy): Bacteria > Actinomycetota > Actinomycetes > Mycobacteriales > QHCE01 > JABFVL01. Next base: position 43,746 of record JABFVL010000051.1, read on the forward strand.
AAAATGTGCCGCGGCAGCTCATCAAAGTTCGGATTACGTTGACGTTGCGTCGTGCGAGGTTGCACCACTTGATCTGGGCCGGCGTCAACCGGTGGAATGCTTTGTTTTCGTGGCATGCGTGGCGCGGTGGTATTAGCCGATACCAACCCTAGCCCGGCCCGAACGGCCCGACTCATATTCGCTGTCGTCTCAGCGTCAACTGTCTCGGCGAACGTTTCGATATAGAGGCGAAGGAATTCCGCTACTGTATCGCGCGGCTCTTCGGAACCGTTTTCGATTACACGGCGTTTAAGTCCGGCGAAGAAAGCATTCTTATCCACGAAGATAAAGTATTTACCGGTGTCCCGGCTTATGGCGCCACATTAGGTGAAAGTGGTGTGGATCCGTCCACCGTCGGGCGCTATCGAACGAAGTTCACATGATGTGCTGGGCACTTTGGGCTTACCGCGGCAACCTGGGATTGATCGCCTTTGCGCGGCCAATCCCAAGCCCTCGCCACTGCGCGGTTAGGCGCCCACGGGTGCTCCAGTGTGGATAGGCAGCCCAGCTTCTAGCCAATCTTGGATGCCTTCCCGATATTTGCGCACGTTTGTGTACCCGAGCCGCTCGAGTTTGCTTGCTACTTGTTCGCTATTCGGGCAGGCCTCGTTGGCGCAGTAGGTGACGATTGCTGCTTCTGTGTCGGGAAGTAGCTCGGCAGCTTGAGTTGTCACGTCGGCGGGTTTTAACGGGATCGCGCCGGGGAGATGCTGTTGTTCGTAGTAGGTACCGCCCAGCGCGTCAACGACTGTCACGTCGTCCCTGTCGATGAGTTTGTGGAGTTCGTCGCGGGTAATTAATGCCGTCACGTTCGTCACCTCGATTTATTTGGACTATAGTCCGTTTATGTGAACGCTCAACACATTAACGGACCGCAGTCCGGATCGTCAAGAGTAAGTCTAGAGCTGCTGAGGTCCCAGCCGCCGAAAGAACGTTCGGATGCGGCGCGAAATCGAACCAAAATATTGACCGTTGCTGCTGAACTCTTTGCGCGAGACGGAGTGGACGGCGTATCGATGGATGCCATCGCGGTGGCGGCCGAGGTAGGAAAGGGCACCTTGTTCCGCCGGTTCGGCGATAAAGCGGGCCTAGCGGTAGCTCTGTTGGACGCGAAAGAAAGTGAACTCCAACAACAAATTCTTTCCACAAAGCCGCCACTTGGACGTAGCGCTACCGCAACGCCCGAAATCCGACTACGTGCCTTCTACTCCGCATATCTCGACTATGTTTTCGATCATCTTTCGCTAGTGCGGATGTCTGAAACGGCAAGCGTGGGAGCCCGCTACCGGATCGGCGCCTATCGGTTCTGGCATCGGCACACCGCGATCCTTATTCAGGAAATCGCTCCCAACGTCGACGCCGAAGCATTGGCACACACGCTATTGGCCGCACTAGCGGCGGAACATCTGACCGCGATGGTCGACGAAGTTGGCGAAGAACGGACGAGGTCAGCGATCCACGTCGCGCTTGATGCGCACATCACAGCGCTGCGAAATAACACGTGATAGCTGGCCAGGCTCAGACCACTGAGTCGTTTTTCGCTCGCCCGAATATTTTGTCCACCCCTCGGAGCGTTTGGAGGTCGGAGTGCCCAACAGCGACGTAGCTCGGCGTGCCGAACCGCTGTGTCCCTTATGTGGTGCGGCTTTAACATCGTGTCGCATGCCGCGGCGACGACCAGAGTTGTGGTGGCGGTGCGGTGCATGTTCTTGGCTTGGTTTCCAACGTGACGGCGCGGCTGCCCTCGCTCAGATGATGCCCTTGCACGGGGATGCCGCGGATTGCTTCTTTTGTGGGGAGAAGGGAACCAACGTCGCGTCAGATATTTGGCGTGAGCCAAACGGTGAGCGCCGCGATTGGGTGGTGTGTCTAGCCTGCGGTCGAAGTAATCCGCGGCGCGTTTAGGGTTTGCGAGCGGCAGTAATACGGCGGGCGCCGTAGACCGCAATGCCTGCAAACAACACCGTGACGCCGATGAGTATGGAGGCTAGCGGGAGGGTGAAAGCCAAGGTAAGACAGCCGGCCATTCCTACTGCGGGGATGAGCCGGTGGGGGCGTCCCTCGGCTGCGCTAAGTGTCCAGGCCGAAGCATTAGCGATCGCGTAGTAGACCAATACTCCAAATGATGAAAACCCGATTGCTTCCCGTATGTCCGTGGTTGCCGCGAGCACGGCCGCTACCGTGCCGACGACGAGCTCGGCGCGGTGAGGCACCTTGAAGTGGGGATGGACGGCGGACAGAAAATGCGGAAGGTGCCTATCACGGGACATTGCCAAAACTGTGCGGGAAACTCCGAGAAGTAGGGCCAGCAGTGAGCTGAGTGCGGCCAGCGTTGCTCCGATGCGAACGAGGGGAACGAGCCAGTCGACGCCGGCTACCCGCGCGGCATCCGAGAGCGGTGCCGTAGCTTGGCTCAATCGCTCCGGGCCGAGCACCATCAACACTGCGATAGCAACGACTGCGTACAAAACTAGCGTGATGCCCAATGCGAGCGGGATCGCTTTCGGGATCGTGCGCTTAGGGTTTTGCAATTCCTCACCCAAAGTGGCAATACGGGCGTATCCGGCGAAGGCGAAAAACAGCAGCCCTGCTGCTTGCAAGACACCGAAAATCGTGGCATCGGCGCCAATGTCAAGCCGGTCAAAAGCCGCCGTCCCGGTGGTAAAAAATGCGATTGTCGCCGCCGCGAGAATTGTGATGACCACCGAGATAATCACCCGGGTCAGCAGCGCTGACTTCGCCACTCCGACGTAGTTCACCACCGTGAGAGCCATCACCGAGATCGCCGCCATGACATGGGCGTGGTCGGGCCAGGCATACAAGCCGATGGTGAGCGCTATTGCCGCGCAAGAAGCAGTCTTGCCGACCACGAATCCCCAGCCGGCCAGGTAGCCCCAGAAATCGCCGAGCCGTATCCGCCCGTAGACGTAGGTGCCACCGGATGTCGGGTAAAGGGCGGCGAGTCGGGCGGAGGAAGTGGCGTTGCAGTAGGCAACAAGAGCGGCTAGACCCAGCCCAATCAGTAGTCCAGAGCCCGCTGCGCGCGCGGCCGGTGCGAGTGCAACAAAGATGCCCGCACCGATCATCGACCCGAGCCCGATCATTACGGCATCAGCAACGCCGAGCCCACGCCGCAACTCGTCCGGGACGCTTTCTTCGGGCGGTTGTTCACTCATCGCGCGCTCGCGGATATGGTGCACAAATTACTCACCCTTAGCTGGACGACAATATGTCACTTCGTCGTAGACAAAGCCGTGTGCAAGATCTTGATTTGGTGCAGTTGGTGAAGAAGTCCGAATTACTTCGGGTGAATTCCGTCCGAACCCCTTCGCCTTATATGGTCACCTACTCGCATTTCCATATTCAAAATGTGTGAATCGCAAGAATCACATGAGAAACGTGCTTCACAATAGTCATTTTATGTTGGGGTTGGAGTAATTGCTGAACTTCGCTGTGTCATTGTGAAAAAGTGTCGAACCATGTTTCTAAAGATGATCCAGCCTTGCTAATGCGCTTATTTGATGTTGGCCGCATGTATGGCGCCAGCTTTATTTTTATCATCGTGGCCATCACTAGTTTCGTAGTCGCTAGCCTGCTTTCAATGTCCTCATCGAGCGCGACATCCTCCTCAGTAGATGCGCAGCGCGATGATCGGAAAACAGAAATTTTATCGAAAGCCCCGAGTTCTTCGCCTACTCAAGACGATGAGTTCGACACCACTCCTAGAGCTGAACCTTTGGCTTTTCCCATTCCTGAAGCGGTCCCAGACGCGGTTCCCGCTCCCGAAGCGGCCGCCGCTGAACCCGCTCCAGAAGCTGTCCCAGCTCCTGAACCTGCTCCTCTTTGGATCATTCCCACCACCGGTTTCATTAGCTCAACATACGGATACCGTCCCGATTTTCACGGTGGGCTGGATCTTGCCGCGCCAGAGGGAACCCCGGTGTTCGCCGCCAGCACTGGTGTCGTCCAATTCGCGGGGATGGACAGTGGGGGTTACGGCAACTTAGTCATCCTTGATCACGGCAACGGGATCGTGACGTATTACGGCCACAACTCCGTCTTGACCGTCCAAGTGGGGCAAACAGTGAACGTTGGAGATCAGATCGCCGAGATGGGCAGCACCGGCGACTCCACTGGGCCTCACTTGCACTTCGAAGTGCGCATTGACGATACCCAAATAGATCCGCTTCAATTTCTTAGAGAACAACTTGTGGCCATTTAGCTTCCCGCTACCACATTCGCGGCTGGAGTGACCAAGATTGACTTCGACGCTAAGAGGCATGTCTTTGAGTGCGACGGCACCCTAACGGCTTTTCCGGAGTGGACAACCAGTGCCGGTGATCTATTGTTTCGAGGCAAATAGCTGGATATTCGGAGAATATCGTTGGGGCCTTTGCGATAAGTTTGTTGTTTAAGCTCTACCTGTTCGCAAAGGCCCCGGGCATATTATTTCGCAGCTGTTCCGACAGAAATTTTCAACTAAATGCGCGCTGGGTTGACCCAATTTTAGATTCAATAAATGCAGGCGACCGGGGCGTAACCCGTCCACGAGCCAGGGGCGTCATACACGATCCGGTACGCGTCCATGTATATGTCGGTGCCGCAATCTTTGGGTATGACATTGGCTCCCTTAACTGAAGTGGGGCCCACCTTGTATTCCACCCCGACGACGATATGACCCGCGATCGGCGAAGTGAGATCAGGACGCACGTGAAGCGGGACACTGAACCGAGCCACCGCCGTATCTTGCTCTTGAACAGCATTGTGGGCTGAACTGATCCGAACCCCGTCTTCAGCAGAGCTTGCCACCGCTGGAGCGCTCAGACCCAGCACGAGTCCGCTAAGCGTGATCGCGGCTACCGCGCTGGTTTTTATGCGATGTTTGAGTGAGATCTTCATGTAGACGCTCCCTAAACCTCTTACACCGGCAATGTCGGTGTCTTGAGCTGATCTGACTCCACCAGTTTTCCTCGCTTCATGAGCGAATTCGTCCTGCTTCGTGACGATATTCCGGGTCCTCCCAGCGGAGGATCTACCCGCCAGCCTGATTCGGCCTGGGACTCCTGAAGCTGTCGCGGGCCCCAAAGCAACGGTGAAATGGCTGGTTACACTACGGCGCTGTTCGCCTTATGAGCGCCGGAAGGGCAACACTCGTCGCGGCGGATGAGGTGTTCTGTTGAGTGTTTATGGAGGTGTCAGCTGGGATTCGGCCTGTCACGCCCCGTGTTCTGCGACTGGCGGCGGATGGGGCAGTGGGTGCGCACCTTCTGGGCGTAGGCCGTCGAAGATAATGGCGAGGTAGCGCTGCCACAAATCAGGTGAGGCGTCCGGTACATAGCTGGCCACATAGTTAGGCGCGCACATCAACAGAATGATGTCGGCTCCAGCAATGTCAGCCCGCACGGCGCCGCGCTCACGGGCCCGATCGACAAGCCTATTCACGGTATGGAACATCTGCGCGCGAACTTTGCCGACCTCCGAGTTCAGTTCACCGGCTTCCTGCAGAAACGATAGGTCGAGTTGCTGCCGCTGGCGCGCGGCAATCGTGAGGAATTCCAGGAGTGCCGCGCCTGCGTCAGCCTCATGAAGCAGTCTTTCCCCGGCCGTGTTGAGGGCGTCGATTCGGTCAAGGACGATCGCGGCGAGCAGGTCATCTTTCGTGGCGAAGTGACGAAAGACGGTGCCCTTTCCCACGCCGGCTCGGCGGGCAATGTCAGCGATCGAGGCGTCGAGTCCATGCCGGGCGAACTCTTCGGCAGCCGCAGCCAATAGCAACTGCCGGTTTCGAGCTGCGTCGGCGCGTAGTGGGCGGGTTGAGGTCACCGCACAACTTTAGCAAGTTGACCGCAGGGTCCGTTTATTGCTAGGTTGGCCTCCAAACATGACCACGCGGTCCGCTTTTGGAGGAAAGCATGAAAGCAGTTGTAGCGAACGAATACGGGCCACCCGAGCGGTACACGGTGGCAGACGTGCCCGTGCCTCGCCCCGGCCCGGGACAGATCCAGGTTCGGATCACCGCCGCTTCGATCAACCCTGCGGAAATTCGGTTACCCAGTGGTGCTTTCCGTGACGCCGTTCCGCTGGAGTTTCCGCACGTGCTTGGCAACGACTTTGCTGGCACGGTCAGCGAAGTGGGGGCTGGCGTGACGGATTACCAGGTGGGAGATGAGATCTTCGGTCAGGCGGTGCCTCGAGCGCTGCGGGCGATGGCCGGTGCGACTCGACCGTCGTTGAGCACCGGATCGCTTGCTGAGTACGCGGTCTTTGAAGCCGACACCCCTTTCTTGGCTCACCGCCCGGCCGGGCTAGGCATCGAACAAGCGGCGGCTCTGCCCACCGTCGGCCTCACGGTACGAGCGCTAATGGCCACTGCCAACGTGCAGCCCGATGAAACAGCCCTGGTTATTGGCGCCACCGGCGGCGTCGGCACTGCGCTAGTTCCACTGCTAGCTGCGGCCAAAGCTCGAGTGATCGCCACAACGACTGCTGCTGATGCCGAAATCCTGCGAGACCTCGGCGCCAATG
>JABFVL010000057.1 GCA_013362805.1 Mycobacteriales bacterium
TGGGGCGGCGTGTGTATGTTCTGGGGCTTGTCCCAGCAGGGCCCAAACGCTGCGTTCGGCACGCCGAGTGATGGCACGAGCTTGGTGTAGAAGGGCCGCGCCGACAGAGCCGCCCGGGAGAATGAAACTGTCGAGTTTCGGCAGCTTTGCGTTGAATTCATCGCACCACTGTTCGAGCCGTTCGGTCTGGCTGTCGCTGATGCGCATGGGTGGGAAGGCTGGGTCGGGATGGACGGGCGTGCATAGATCAGCGCCTACGTCGAAAAGGTCGTTTTGGATGACGCCAAGGGGTTCGGCGATCTTGGGAGGGAGCTCACCCAAGGTGAGGGCGACCCCGATGGCGCAGTTCGCTTCATCGACATCGGCGAATGCCGCGATTCGGGCGTCGGTTTTGGTGACGCGAGTCATGTCACCCAGTGCTGTTGTGCCAGTATCGCCGGTTTTTGTGTATATGCGGGTCAAGTGGACAGCCATGCGCTGAGCTTACCGATAAAACCGCTCAGTGATAACCACTCGCCGGTGGCGGCCCTGGATGACGTGCGGAAATAGTAGAATCTGGCCGGGCTCGCCGCCCGTTAGCCCCGCGCCCGTAGGATGGCGCGGTGGAGATATTTCGGGTGACCGGCGGCGCGCCACTTGTGGGCGAAGTTGCTGTTAGCGGTGCAAAAAACAGTGTTCTCAAACTGATGGCTGTGGCCCTGTTGGCCCAGGGCCGAACGACTTTGACGAACGTGCCGCACATCCTGGATGTCACCATCATGTGTCAGGTGTTGCGGCGCCTTGGCTGCGAGGTCACTCACGAGAACGACGCGGTGACCATTGATGTCCCAGCTGTTCCCGGCAACGAAGCCGATTACGATCTTGTCCGCCGCATGCGTGCCTCGATTAACGTGCTTGGTCCATTGCTAGCCCGCTGTGGTGAAGTGAAAGTAGCGCATCCAGGTGGCGACTCCATTGGCTCGCGCGGCTTGGACTATCACATCGCGGGCCTACGTCAAATGGGCGCGGAAATCACCAGTGAACATGGCTTCGTGATTGCCCGTGCCGCGCGACTTACCGGTGCGAAAATTTGGCTCGAGTTTCCCAGTGTGGGTGCTACAGAAAATCTGTTGACCGCGGCCGTGCTTGCCAAAGGCACCACTGTTATTGACAACGCGGCCCGTGAACCCGAGATCGTCGATATCTGTGCGATGCTGAGTTCGATGGGTGCCCGCATTCATGGCGCCGGAAGTTCCACTTTGGAAATCGAAGGTGTAGAAGAACTCAAGCCAGTCACTCACCGCACGGTAAGCGATCGGATCGTTGCTGGCACCTGGGCTTTTGCTGCTGCCATCACCTGCGGTGATATCACCATTCGCCATGGTGTCGCCGAACATCTCGAAGTGGCCCTCGACAAGCTCACCACGGCCGGTGCCAGCATCACCCGAGACGACTCCGGGTTCCGCGTGCATATGCCGAATCAGCCCAAGGCGGTTGACATGGTTACTTTGCCCTATCCCGGCTTCGCAACTGACATGCTGCCGATGGCAATCACGCTCGCCTCAGTCAGCGACGGATACTCGCTGCTCACCGAAAACGTGTTCGACGCGCGATTCATGTTCGTCAACGAAATGATGCGGCTTGGGGCGGAAATTCGTACTGACGGCCACCACGCCGTTGTACATGGCAAATCGTGGCTCTCGGGAGCCCCAGTGACCGCAACAGACATTCGCGCCGGTGCTGGCCTGGTTATTGCCGGGCTGCGCGCAGAGGGCGTCACCGAAGTGTCCGACATCTATCACATTGATCGCGGCTATCCGGGTTTTGCCGAACAGCTGGCCAGCCTCGGAGCCAAGATTGAGCGGGTCAGCGCGCCCGATCCAGAATTCCCCTAAACGTTCCTTGGCCGCAGATCGCATTCCCGCGGCGTTCTGGTTTCGAATGCTCAAGCAACGGGCGTAAATATCGACTGCGCCCCGGCAGTTAGCTAGTCTCGCAGAGCACACACGCACGGCCGCGCCCCACGAGGGCATAGCCGTGCTAAAAGCTGGAGACAAGGAGCTGCATAGTGGTCGGAACCGTAGCAGTCATCGGCGCGGGGCTCATGGGATCGGGAATCGCGCAAGTCGCCGCGCAAGCGGGCTGGACCGTCCACCTGCGAGATCTGAATCAAGCCTCATTGGACAGAGCCCGCACCAACATTGCCGGTTCGTTGAAAAAACTCGCGGACAAGGGCGTAATCGAGGATGCCTCAACGCCTTTGGACCGAATCTCCACCACCACTGAACTAGATGTCGTTGCTCAAGCGGACATTGTCGTAGAAGCCGTATTCGAAGACGCAGAAATCAAACGCGAACTATTCGCTGAACTCGATCGTCTTGCCAGCGCTGACGCGGTGCTAGCCACCAACACCAGCGCGATCCCCATCACGCTGATCGCCTCGGCAACCCGGCGGCCTGAGGCCGTAGTGGGCACACACTTTTTCTCACCAGTGCCGCTCATGGAGCTATGTGAACTCGTCCGGGGACACAAAACATCCGATGAGACCTTGGCTCGGGCTAAGGAATTCGCCGAAAGCACCGGGAAGACATGCGTGACGGTGAACCGTGACATCGCTGGCTTTGTTACGACCCGATTGCTCATCGCTTTTGTCATGGAGGCGGCGCGGTTGGTCGAAAGTGGTGTCGCATCCGCAGAGGACATTGACGCGGCATGCAAGTTGGGCTTCAACCATCGGATGGGCCCGTTGGCAACATGTGACCTTACTGGCGCGGATGTGTTGCGCAATGCGGCCAGAGCTATTTACGCCGAAACCGGTGACCCGAAGTTTTTGCCACCCGAGTTGTTGAACCGCATGGTGGCGGCTGGTGATCTAGGACGTAAAACGGGCACCGGTTTCTACGAGCATTAATGTTCACTGCAGGCCATTAGACAAGACTGTCCAGCGACTGCCGTCGAATCCCGCCGACACCCGGATGGATTTGCTGGTATCCGTGGGAATCAGGGCCACCAGGTAGCCGTCCTGGCTAGTTTGTGGCTCTGGTGGTCCTGTGATGTCCAGACGTGGCACGTCGCCTTGCCCCTCGCCGAGGATCTCGTCGCACACGATCATGTCGCAATAGCGAAGCACATTTGATTTCCAGGTTCGGGGCGGCGCCAGTTTGTTGTAGTAGGCGTCGGCGAACTGCCGAATGACTTCGATCGCGGCCGGCTCGGGTTCGACTTCCGGAATAGGCGCCAAATCTTCGGGCGCGACGGTGGGGAAGTCTTCGGGCTGGTGCTGGGCGCGGTCGGTGTCTTCGTCCGGGAGGTGATCTCCCCGGCCCGCGTAGTCACGTTCCCGTTTCTGTTGCTTCTCGGGCTGGTTGCCGTCTAGCGCGTTTCCACTGACCACTTGGTACACGGTGTACCCCATCACTACGGTGATGGCGATGAAAATAGCGAGCAGTATGCGTTGGTCCCGTGGGGCCAACATTCGCCAGCGTTGAAGAGGACTGTTGGAATCCATTTAGGCCCCATTATCCGCGCAGGTTTCGAAGGGCGGATTTCCGGTGTTAGCACACATGGATATGTGAACGTGGTCGTAGTGGTTCTGCGTCGCACCCCCACGGTCTTCCATCTTTCGCCATTCGTTGAGCGGCTTTGCCGCTTCTCGGGTGTTCCAAATGCGTTGTTGCCAGATGATGTATTCGATGCCAAATTCTTTGGCGTTTTGCATAGCCCAGGTGGCGGTGCGGTTGCCTAGATCCAGCTCGGCACCGGTGGATTGTTTGGCTTTGTGGTTCGTCATGAAGTCGCACGCCATACCGGTTCCGTGGTCGGCCGAACCACCACGGTTACAGTTCGCTCCGCCCTCGGCCTTAAACGGGAAGGTCTTGTAGACGTAGGCGCACACCTTGCCAGTCGCGGCCGTAATAGGGCCGCCCTTTTTACCTTCACCAAATGGGCAGTCTTGGTAGTTGCCGCCGCCTTCCGGTTGGGGCACGGTGGCTGGGATCTCAATGTCGTGCTTTTTGAGGAACTCTTTTCCGCTTGTGAGATTGGGATCATGAACCTCGAAATGCAGGTGGGGCCCGGTCGAGCGGCCGGTGGAGCCCATGAAACCGATCAGTTCGCCGACCTTAACGTCTTGCCCTTCTTGCACGATGGGTTTCCGCACGAGGTGGCCGTAGCGGGTTTTGATATTGCCGGCGTGTTCAATGACCAGGGTCCAGCCGTATCCGCCGATGCCGTTGCGCAAGACCTCGTCGCCCCGCTGCACGTCGCACTCTTTATCAGGCAGTTTCTTGCCATTCAAAGTTACGTTGCATTTCACCTCGACGACTTTCCCATCGGCCACCGCTTGCACCTGTGTGCATTCGGCGTTAGCGATATCAGTGCCAGTGTGAGGTTTGTCGTGCGCATTGTCGGTGACGCCATAGTCTGAGGTGATTTTGCCGTAGCTCGGCGTGGTCCAACCGTTCACAATTTTTGGAGTGCCGATCATGACGGTCTTGTTGTCGTAGCAGAAGCGCTCTTCGCCGGGAGTGCTGTCGCAGACGCGAGGCTGAGTGGCGGTGTTTCCACTCCCGTTGTCGGAGGCGGGGCTGCCGCTGAGGTGCTCGTACAAGGCTTTGGCGTCGGCTTCTTGCTTGACCCAGTAGCCTTTCTCGGCATCCGCTACCTGTACCAATTCAATGATTTGGGTGATGGTCTTGCCATCCCAATCTTTGATTCCCATCAGCCCTTTACCGCCACCGGTGTTGGGCGAGTTGTTCCAGCTAACCTGCTTGCCGGTGTTGCCCTCTTTCCACTGATCAGGGTTGGGGCCGCCGCTAATGTCGAGTTCGTAGGTGTTGCCGGGCTTGATGCCGAGCACTGCCTCGACGGCATAACGTGGGCCGCGGTAGTAGTTGGTGGCGGCATACCAGCGGTTCTTGATGTATTCCCAGCGGCCCCAACCCGATTGTGGCCGCTGCTGAAACATGCCGATCGCGGCGTATGTCTGGTTTGGTTCGTCGGGCTTGTGACGCAGTCGCTGCTCTCCGATGGAGGTGGTGAGCGCGATGACAATCCCACGCTCGGGCACGCCGAGTTGTTTACCGACGTCGTAGATGATCTGTGCGTTGTTGACCTGTTCTTTGTCCCAAGAGCCAAACGGCGCCAAATTGCTTTCGGTTTGTTTTACCTGCACAAGCGCGGGGTCGGCTGGCTCAGAGCTGTTGTTACTTGATTGGTTGGCGGTTGAGCTGGTGCCTCCGCCACCACATGGGTCGCCACCGCTCGCGCCGGGCGCGTTAGCACCGGTGCTGAAGGCATTGCCGAGGCCGCCACCGCCGACATAGGCGACGCACAGCGTGAAGAGTAAGAAGACGCCCAGCACAGCGGCGAGCCCTTGTTTAACTTTCTTTTTCGCTTGCTCCGCTACGAATCTTGGGGCGGCTTCTTTGAGCTCTTTGGCGCCTTCCAGCGCGAGTTGCGGGTTGCCGGTTTTCGCGCCAACAACCGCTTTTGCGGCACCACCGGCGGTGTTTAGCCCGGAATCGCCGAGTTTTTTGCCAACGGGGTGTTTACCAAGTCCCTTTTTCGCGGCGTCAATGCCGGTGCCTATGGCGGCCCCATCTGGACGGCCCCCTTTAGCCGCTCCCGCGGCTCCCTTGGCGGCCGCACCCGCACCGGCCGCGTTCTTAGCGGCCCCAGCACCGCCCGCTCCACCGGCAGCGGCGCCTTTGGCTTTGTTGCCGCCCTTGGCAGCGGGGTTTCCTCCGGTTCCGCTGGCTCCGCGTCGGCCGGCCCCGGCCCCGGGTTCCCGCCCGGCCTTGGCGGCTTTACGGGCGTCCGCGCGGCTTTGACCGCCGCCACCCGCTCCGCCACCGTTTTGCGGTCCAGAAGGCGATTCTTCCGACATGGCTACCTCCACTCCACGTCGTGGCTATACACACGCCAGCCGACATCCACTAAGCCCACGTAAATCATTACGGTCGCGTCGTTTTCGCCCGGGTAGGCCAAAACCACATAGTTTGGTTTGCTTATGTCAACGGCGGCCGCGCCAAGGATTTGTCGGGGTTCGGTTTCAACGGGTTGATAGTCGAGCAGTTTTTCGCACTGGGCGACATCGCAATATGGCAGAACTTCTTTTCTCCACTTTGTGGGGTCGCTGTCATGGAGTGCCAAGTTGTAGAAAGCGGCCACGTATTTGTCGGCGACGTCCAGCGCGGAGGCATCAGGCGCGACATCGGGCTGTTCGGCTTCATCGACCACGTCTGGTGGGGCGGGATCTTCGGTTGGATCGTCTTGCTCGGATTCGGTGCGTTCTCGTTGACCAGATGACTTTTTGTCGCTGCCAAGATCTATCTCACTGGCGGCGATCTGAAAGATGAGATAGCCCGCTAATAAAACGGCCACGGCGATCAGGGCCAGCAAGATTTTGCGTTCGCGCGGCATTTCTTTAATGCCGGACTTATTCGGAGGGGTTAACCGTGATGCCATCAGAGAAGTATCCGTACTTCCGCGCAGTTGAGGTCATAAGGTGCCGCAAGTATAAAGGTGAACCCGACAACATCCACATCGAACGAATGGCTAAGAGCCTTACTTCGAGTTGGTCGCTCTCCATTTGAGGGCTCGCGCGGCGAGGAAGCTGCCGATCAGGAGCCAAAGCCCAAGCACTATCGCCACGCGGCCGAGTTCCCAGCTCCCCGCTGGTTCAATGCTGGCCGCGTTCTCGGGTAGGAACGCTGCGCGCAGCCCTTGGCACATCCACTTAAGTGGGAACAGTGCGCCGATCTGTTGCAGCCACGCCGGTAGGTCATCGACGGGTACGAAGACGCCCGAAATTATTTGCAGAGTGAGTGCGAAGGGGGTGACCATGGCGGGCGCTGATCGCCCGGTGCGGGGGAGCGCGGAAAACGCGATGCCGCACATGGTGCAGGCGGCGACTCCGAGAATGAGTACCCAGCTCGCCGTGAACCAGCTGCTTGCTTTGGTAGGAAGCTCTACTCCGTAGCCAAAGGTCGCCACGGCAAGAAAGATGACAATGGAAAATGCTGAAATCACCAGAACTAGCAGGATTTTCCCGAGCACATAAGACATTGGGTGCAGTGGTGTGATTGCAAGACGGTTGTGTACACCTCGATCTCGCTCCATCGGTATTTGGATTGCCAGGTTTTGAAAGCTGGCCGCGAATACGCCGGCCGCGAGCATGCTCGGCGTGAAATATTGCGCGAATGGCACATTCGCAATCACGTCGTATTCGATGATCGCGCCGAATAGACCAAGCATCAGAGTGGGCAGCAGAATTGTGAAAGCAACGGATTCGCGGGTGCGAAAGAACTGACGGAGTTCAATGCTGCCCCGGGCGAATCCGAGCGCGACAATGGGTGGCCGCCATTGCAGTGACGTCGCGGTCATGCCAAGCTCCCGGCGAGTTCGGGTTCAGTCGAATTGACCAAGCTGAGGTATACGTCTTCTAGTGATGGCCGCGAAATTGTCAGCCCAGGCACCTCTCCACCGAATTGGTGAGAAAGCTCGCTCACCAACGCTGTTGGTGTGGCCGTGGTGACGGTTTTGATTCCGGATGGTTCGTGCCATCGGACCACGGTTTGTGTCGCGCAGCGCGCAGTGAGCTCAGCTGGTGTGGCTAGGTGAGCCAATTCACCAGCCAAAAGGACACCGACCCGATCGGCGAGTGCTTCTACCTCGTCCAAGTAATGAGTGGTGAGCACAATGGTGGTGCCAGTGGCCTTGAGGGTGTGGATGAGATCCCAGAAGGCGCGGCGTGCTTCGGGGTCAAAACCTGTGGTTGGCTCATCGAGAAACAGCACCTTGGGTGAGCCAATGATGCCTAGGGCGACGTCTAGCCGTCGCTGCTGCCCGCCGGAAAGGGTTTTTACCCGCGCGTGCCGTTTGTCGCTTAGTCCAACAAGTTCGAGTGTCTCGGTGACAGAGCGAGGCTCGGGATAAAAAGTGGCGAAGTGATCTAGGACTTCGCCCACCTGCAGGGCGTCAAAGGGCGCGCCGGCTTGGGCGACAACACCCACCTGGGCGCGATGATGTGGGCTGGCATTCCAGGGGTTGCTGCCCAGAACGTTGGCGCTTCCGCTATCTGGGGCGAGTTGGCCGGTGAGCAATGCGATGGTGGTGGTCTTGCCCGCTCCGTTCGGTCCAAGGAGCGCAAAAATTTCACCGCGTTGGATCGAGAGATCGAGGCCGATGAGTGCTTGGGTGCCGCCATAGGACTTGTGCAGGTTCTTCGCTTCGATGACTGCCTCGTCCACCAGTTCAGAATACCGCCTACATTTTGTAGACGATTTGCTGGGCTGGTGGTTTTCGTTTACGCAACAGTGCGATGACCAGCACAATAAAGCCCCCGAAGAAGAACAATATGAGCAATGGGATCAGTAGAGCGACAAATGACAAGATGGCGGATACGCCGTCTTCAATGGTGCTCACGATCGGGGCGCCGACTCCGACGGTCATCACATTTATTACCGGTCGCAATACTGATTTCGCGATATGTACGGCAAGTGCGATGAGTACTCCAGAAAGCACACCTACCCAGGCATAGTCGTCAAAAAAATCTGACGGGGTGTTGATAGCGGTCGTTTCGGCGCCGGCACTCGCGCCAAAGACGATGCCACCGGAGGTGGGTCTAATGGCGGTCTGGATGACGTCATTGACGTTATCTATGACCGGAACCTTGTCGGCCACTATCTCGATCAGCAGTAGCCCGGCTAGCAGTCCGAGCACCCAAGGATTGGAGAGCCATTCCCACGAATGCGGCAGCTTGATGATGTCGGTGTAACGATCTAGGAGCCCGACAATGAGCAGGGGCAAGTAGGCGTTGAGCCCGGCAGCGCTCGCCAACCCCGACCCGGTAAGAAACTCCAGCATCTACACAACATAGTGGCTTTGACCTCATTTACGCCGATATAAGAGGCTGGCGCGCGGGCTGCGGCAAGCGGCTATTGTGCGCACCATGCGTTTGGTAATAGCCCGTTGTTCCGTTGACTATCAAGGTCGACTGTCAGCACACCTGCCCCTGGCAACCCGGCTCTTGCTAGTCAAAGCCGACGGTAGCGTCTCTGTCCATGCCGATGATCGTGCGTACAAACCGCTTAACTGGATGAGTCCGCCGTGTCGGCTCGAAGAAGCCCCCGGCGTGTGGAAAGTCATCAACAAGGCAGGTGAACAGCTGCACATCACCATGGAAGAAGTTCTGCACGACTCTTCTCACGAGTTGGGCGTTGACCCGGGTCTGGTGAAAGATGGCGTGGAGGCGCACCTGCAGGAACTTCTTGCCGCCTCTCCCGAGGTCCTGGGTGAAGGCTGGACTTTGGTCCGCCGCGAATATCCCACCGCTATTGGTCCAGTGGACCTCATGTGCCGAGACACCGATGGCGCGAACGTGGCCGTGGAAATCAAGCGCCGAGGTGAAATCGACGGTGTCGAACAGCTCACCCGATATCTAGAGCTACTCAATCGTGACCCGCTGCTGGCGCCCGTCGCCGGGATATTCGCCGCACAGGAAATTAAGCCCCAGGCGCGTGTGCTGGCCGAAGATCGCGGCATTCGCTGTGTGGTGTTGGACTATGAAGCCCTACGTGGCCTAGACGACACCTCGCTGCGTTTGTTCTAGCCCGTACGCTGAATTCGTGAGCCCGCGAAAAAACCGACGACAAGCCGCCGACCAGGCTCTTAATGTGGCCGCGGCTCGTGTCGGGGTGGAACGCCTGGAACATTGGCGGGGCGAACAATGGCGGGTTCGCATGGTGACCGGCGGAGCGAAAACATACCGCTGCCCGGGCTGTGATCACGAAATAGTTCCGAAGTCCCCGCATATTGTGGCTTGGCCAAGCGAGTTCGGTGGGCCTGCTGAGCGTAGGCACTGGCACACCGCCTGCTGGCGAGCTCGCGAACGCCGATCGCCCCTGGGGTAGCTCAGCGCATTGGCGCGTTCTGTTTAGTGTGGCCGTCAAGTTCGGCTTTAATGGCGGGAACGGATCTGGATAGGAGTGTCATGAGTGCGCTGAACCGACGACAAATGGTGTGTGGAATTGCCGGGGCCGGGTTGATCGCGACCGCACTAGCGGCCTGCTCGGACTCGGATGACGATTCAAGCAGTGACGATGCCACCGCTACCCCCACTCCATCCAGCGGCGCGAAACTCGCTCAAACTGTTGACGTTCCCGAAGGCGGAGGAATCATTGTGATGAGCGCTGAAGGTGCTCCCATTGTGATTGTTCAGCCCACCGCTGGGCAGTACAAGGCGTTCAGCGCCAAATGCACACATCAGGGAACCACGGTGGATCCGCCCAAGGATGGCATCATGACCTGCCCTAATCACGGTTCCCAATTCAGTCTTGCGGGCGCGGTTGAACGCGGACCCGCGACCACCCCGCTGCCCGCGGTGGCCGTCAAAGTGGAAGGGAGCGACATCGTCGCTGGCTAAGGCCGTGACGACGGGCTGAGCTGATGAGCTAAGGGGCAGCCTCTAGGCTGGATGGGTGACTGAAATTCGGGCGAGCACAATCCTGCCAGCACACCGAGAAGACATCGAACTTCACACCGCTGACGGCCTCACCTTAGTAGGCGAGCTGGCGCTGCCGTTGCACAACCGGCCGCGCGCCACCATTGTCTGCCTTCATCCGCTTCCCACCGCGGAAGGGATGATGGATAGCCACATATTGCGCAAGGCGGCTTGGCGGTTGCCCGCGCTCGCTGATATCGCGGTGCTGCGGTTCAACACTCGCGGCACCAGCTCAGCGCGCGGCACCTCAGAAGGGGCGTTTGACAATGCCCAAAGTGAAAAGTTTGACGTCGCCGCGGCCATAGAGTTCCCCGAGTTCCATGACCTGCCAAGCCCCTGGCTATTGGGATGGTCTTTCGGCACAGATCTAGCTCTGATGTATGGCTGTGATCCAGCGATCGCTGGCGCGATTCTGCTATCTCCGCCGTTGCGTTTCACTCAACCCGACCATCTCGCCGCGTGGGCGCAGTCAGATAAGCCTCTGGTTGCTGTGATTCCCGAATTCGATGACTATCTGCGACCCGCCGAGGCTACAGAACGCTTTTCGGTGATTTCTCACGCCGAACTCGTACCGATGCCAGGCGCGAAACATTTGTGGGTAGGTGATGCTGATCGGGTGCTGAATGAGATTGTGCGTCACGTGAACCCTGACGCTTACCCGTTGCCTTCGACTTGGGATGGACCGCATGAGTCCGCCGCGGTGTTTCAACCCCATAAGTCATAAGGAGCACGACATATGCGGGTACGAGAGATCCCCGCGAGCGAGTTAAACGCACTCGTTCCAGGGCGTGGTTGGAAGATCCCCGCGCATTATTGTGATTCTGGACCTCGCGATGCTCCGGTGGCAGTGCTGATGCCAGGGGTCGGATTGCCAATGGAATTGATGTTTGATTCCGTGCGGGCACTCAATGCAGCGGGTATGCGCACAATCCTTATCGAGAACCCTGGCTTTGGCGCGTCCCGACTTTCAGCCGAGGAGATCAGCGCTTACCGGATTGCGGAAGTGGCGAGGGAAAACGCCAGCCCATTGCAGCCGTATCTGGACCATTCCGAAGCCGTGTTCCGCTATGTGCGCGAGGAAATGGATGTCACACCGGCGCTGATCGTCGCGCACTCCATGCAAGGCTATGTGCAGTTCGAGCGCCTACGCCAACTGGGATTTGGCGAACCGGAAGGTGCCGAGCACCTGCGCCGCCTGAAGCAAAGCAGCCCCGCGGGGTTCGCTTTTCTGGAAGACCACGGTTTAACGGAACCGCGTGCTTTTAACAGTTTGTGGGTACGGTCGCTCACGCACCAGCCGACGCGTGAAGGTTTACGACAATTGGGAATTCAGAACCCGGGGGAGCCTGTGTTTGCCGGAAAAGATGATCCAGTTTTTGGTGGCCCTGACGATGCCCGGCCGATCTTCATCGCTGCCGATACCTGTACCACAGCGGATGAGCCGCACAAGCGAGATGGGCGGCTAGCTCAAGCTAAGCGGCTGCGGGACGCACAAGCCGCGATTGAAGCGGCGAATAGCCTCAAAGCCGCGGCGGATATCAAGGAACAACGCATCGATCCCGTTTTTCAGGATTTTCACGAGAAGATGGTGACGGAGTTCCCGAATTTTTCGTTGCCAGCGCGTCCGGATGTGAAAAATGCGCGGGAAACACTCGCCACCCGACTAGAAAAGCGCTGGCGTGCCATCATCAACCTGGACCCAGCGGCGTGGGCGGAAGCGTGGGGAAGGATCGCCGACCGCGTTGACACAACTGATGCCGCCGCAGGCTACCCCCGGCTCGGGATATTGCTCGGCCAGCACGATAAACAGCCGCAGAGGGATGGTGTCGCCCTTGTGCAAAATGCCCGGGATGCTCGCCACGATGTCACCTCGGCTCATGTTGAGATCGTGGATGGTGCGGGGCATGTGGCTTTCGATGACTACCCGGAACGATTTGCGACAGGTGTCGTCCAACTTTTTGAGACAATGGGTGGCGTCTTGCGTCCGCCAAGTCCCAGTCCCCGCCACGGCCCGAGAATTCCTGGGCTTATGAATCCCGGCGCTGGTGCGAGGCAGGGCAGGCCGCCCCAACGGCCATAACGGCTGTTGAGGAGCGGCGTCTAGCACTAGGCTGGTGGCATGCCCCTCTGGATGAATGTTGTGGAAGCCGGGCAGGGTGATCCGGTGGTATTTCTGCACGGGCTGCCCTTCTCTTCGCAGATGTGGGCTGGTCAGCGCCACGAATTGAGCTCCACTTTTCGCGTCATCACTCCAGATCTTCGTGGCCAAGGCGCTACGCCAGCCGGGCAGGTGCCGCCAACGCTGCAAACCTGCGCGGATGATGTCGTGGAAATGTTGAACGAATTCGAGCTCGACAAGGTCGCTGTGGTCGCGTTCTCGATGGGCGGCTATGTGGCTATGGAGCTACTGCGTAGGCATCCCGGGCGGGTGCGTGGCCTCGTTCTTGCCGCGACCCGAGCAAGCGCCGATGGGCCAGCCGAGCGCCGAGCCCGGCTAGCTATGGCGGAACGCATTGAGCGGGATAATTCCACGGCGCCGATGCTGGGCGACTTTCTGACCAAACTCACTAGTCCTTCCACACAAGATCCGGCGTTGGATGCCACATTGCGTGAGTGGATCAATCAAGCTCATCCCGCAGGTTTGGCGTGGACCCAGCGAGCTGTAGCGGCGCGCGAGGAATCATTTGATGTGCTGTCCACACTCGATGTTCCCGCGTTGGTGATTGTGGGCGAAGATGATGTGATCACTCCGCTCGCGCAAGCACACAAAATGGCCGACGTCTTGCCCGATGCCGTTTTGGTGGCTCTGCCCCACGCCGGCCATTTGCTCAATTTGGAACAGCCCAAAGATTTCAATTCAGTGGTACATGAGTTTTTGATCGATCTTTAGCGCACTTTGAGTACGATTTTGCCGCGCGTGTGCCCCTCCTCCAATACGCGATGGGCTTGGGCTGCTTCCTCCAACGGGAACACGTGCTGGACTTCGAGTTTCAGTTCGCCTTTGTCGATGAGTTCGCCGAGCCAGCTAAGTTGCTCGGCGCCGTGCCGCACGAAGACGTGGATGCCACCTAGTTCACGTACCCGGGTGCCATCAACAATGGAAACCAGTCGCCCAGGTGTGCTTACCAACCCCAGTGATTGTTCGAGGGCTTCACCTCCCACAAGGTCCAGCACGGCATCGACCTTTGTTGCGGGGCCGATCAGCGTCTTCAGCTCGTTGGGTAGCTCGGGTCCGTAGCGGAGTGGCTCGGCCCCAAGTGCGCGGAGATATTCATGATTTCGCTCTGAGGCGGTGCCGATTACTCGGGCACCTAGAATGCGAGCCAGTTGGATCGCCAAGTGGCCCACTCCGCCAGCCGCCGCGTGAATGAGCACAACATCGTCTTGACTTACTTGGGCGGCCTGGAGGGCTTGTAGGGCGGTGAGGCCAGCGAGCGGAAGAGCCGCGGCATGCACCAGGTCCAAGGAGCTCGGGGCGTGGGCGAGCACCAATTCGTCGGCGGCGACTTGTTCGGCGTATGCGCCGTCTTGGATGTGGTCTTTGCGAATATAGCCATAGACCTTGTCACCTGCGCGGAACTGCGTCACAGCGGTGCCCACTTTGGCCACGATTCCCGCGACTTCCCAGCCTGGGATGAGCGGGATGTTGTTGGGGATTAGCTGTTGGAGAAAACCTTGCCTGATCTTGGTGTCGACGGGGTTTACCCCCGCCCCGTGTACATCGATCAGCACTTGGTCGTAGCAGACAAGCGGTTCGGGTAGCGAATGTGTGGTCAGTACATCTGGTTCGCCGTATTCGGTTAGCGCGATAGCTCTCATACCGATGTGCAACAGCGGGTTAAGGCGGACTATTCCGGCAAATACCTAGTTAGCCTCCTGCCGCGGGAAGACCACTTCGCGAACCAGCAGTTGAATTACCGCACAGGCGGGGACTGCCAACAACACCCCAACCACGCCCAGCAATGCCGCACCGATCAATGCCGACAAAATTGCGGCCAAGTCGGAGACATTTACCGCACGTTTCATCACCTTTGGATACACAATCCAGTTTTCGACCTGCTGGTAGGCGATGAAAAAGGCGAGTGCCGCGAGTCCCACCGGTACCGATACGAAGAAGGCGACAATGGTGACGATAACGGCGCCCAGCATCGCCCCAATCTGGGGAATCAGATCAGTGAGGGCCACGACCAAAGCCAAAGCGAAGGCGAAAGGAATGCCCATAAACTCCATGAAGATGAACGAGCACACTCCCGCGATCGCGGCGATGACGATCGCACCTGACATGTATCGACCAATGCGGGCGATGATTTCATCCCCCAGCAACTGGGCTCGCTCCCGCCGAGACGCGGGCACAAGTTTGTAGGCGCCCGCCTTCAACCGTTCGAAAGCCACCATGAAATACAGCGTCAAAATGAGACATGTGACGATATTGAAAAGTGAAGTTAGAACCAAACCAATACCGCCAGCGACTTTGCTGGCAGTGCTCATGACGGTATCTGTATCAATCTCGTCGCCAGAGCCCTTGATTTTTTCGAGCAAACCGTATTTTTCGTCCAGATCCTTGATCCACTTCTTCTCACTCAACTCATCGACATACTTTTCCCGATGGTTAAGGAAATCCGTGGTCTGATCAACTGCCGGTGGCACCAACGCCCACACCAACGTGCCGATGAACCCAAACACGCCCAGCGCCACGATCGCCACAGCCAAACCTCGGGGGATTCGGAGCCGCTGAAGTTGCACTAC
>JABFVL010000007.1 GCA_013362805.1 Mycobacteriales bacterium
GAGTGCGTTCGATGCATCATTTTGTGCCGCGATCTGTTGTTGCAACACACCCAGCGCTCCCAGCTCGGTAAGGCCGATACCGGGAATGCGTGTCAATTCCTGGACCGCCCCAGCCACATCTAGTTCTTCGTCAATGACCCGACGAGACAGGGCGGCAACGATCTCGCGTTGTCGACCGACTTCGGGCATCAGATCATTCATCCTTGCTGGCTATAGAGTCCGTTTTCTTCTCTGGCAGGTTATGAGAAAGCCGGGCACCTCGGGCCGATTATGGGCCGATCGAGGTTACCCGGCGATCACTGACAACCACCACTAACCACTAAGAAACAGCTGGTCAAGCATGGTGACCGAACTAAAGCGATTAGGCGCTGGGCGCACCATGGCATTTCTTGTACTTCTTGCCCGAACCGCAAGGACATGGCGCGTTTCGAGCCGGCCCGGTCCCCACTTTTTGTGCGGGGCTCGCGGTTTTTTCTCCGGCGGCCACCGCTGAACGTGGGCCAGCCGCAACGCCATTGGAACCGGCGTCCCCATCAATCGTGGGCGCGGAATATTGCAACTGCTGCTGCCGTTGCCCGCCGCCAAGACCCTTGGCTTGCACTTCGATGTGGGTCTTGGGCTGTTCTTCAGCGCCTTCGGTTTCGGCTTCCTCGGTCTCTTCGACCTTGACCTCAATGTTGAACAGGTAGCCGACGGACTCTTCCTTGATCGCCTCCATCATGCCGGCGAACAAGTCGAAGCCTTCACGCTGGTATTCAACCAACGGGTCGCGTTGCGCGTATGCGCGCAGCCCAATGCCTTCTTGCAAGTAGTCCATTTCGTACAGGTGCTCGCGCCACTTCCGGTCAAGCACGGTCAGAACGACTTGGCGTTCCGCCTCACGCAGCGCTTTCTCGCCGACTTCTTCCTCACGCGCGTCATACGCTCCGTGGGCGTCTTTGTTGAACCGGTCGTGGAGGAGCTTGGCGTCAATCGCTTCCCGCCCGTCGAGTTCCTCTTCGAGCTCTTCGAGAGTGAACGAGACGGGATAGATTTGGCCAAGATCGGTGAACAGCTGCTCCAGGTCCCAGTCTTCGGCGTAACCCTCGGCGGTGGCCGCACTGACGTAGCTTTCCACCACGTCATCGATCATGTTGCGCACCTGGTCCGCCAAGTCCGCGCCTTCAAGCACGTCTTTGCGTTCGGCGTAAATAACTGTTCGCTGCTTGTTCAGAACTTCGTCGTATTTCAGGACGTTCTTGCGGATCTCAGCGTTTTGCTGCTCGATCATCGTTTGGGCGTTAGCGATCTGCTTGGCGACAATCTTCGCCTCGATTGGCACGTCTTCGGGCATGCGCATGCTGTTCATGATCGATTCGATCATCGGGCCACGCATGCGAACCATGAGCTCATCGCCGAGCGAAAGGTAGAAGCGTGACGCGCCCGGGTCGCCTTGACGCCCGGAACGACCACGGAGCTGGTTGTCGATGCGCCGTGATTCGTGGCGCTCGGTGCCGAGCACATACAAGCCACCGGCGTCGAGCACCTCTTCGGATTCGATGTCCGCTTCGGATTTAGCTTTCGCTAGCGCGTCGTTCCACGCCTGCTCGTAGCCGTCGGAGTCTTTTTCGATTCCGCGCTGACGTAGGGCCGCCGCTGCCGCGGCTTCCGGGTTTCCGCCCAACAGAATGTCAGTGCCTCGACCGGCCATGTTCGTCGCGACGGTGACAGCGCCTTTACGTCCGGCCTGCGCGATGATGTCCGCTTCTCGCGCGTGGTTTTTCGCGTTCAAGACTTCGTGTCGAATGCCCCGACGTCGCAGCATGGTCGACAACAACTCGGACTTTTCCACGCTGGTGGTACCGACCAGAATGGGCTGACCAAATTCGTGGCGCTCGACGATATCTTCGACAACGGCCTCGAACTTGGCTTTCTCGCTCTTGTAGATGACGTCGGTGAGGTCTTTACGCACCATGGGGCGGTGGGTGGGGATTGGCACCACACCGATGTCGTAAGTCTTTTGGAACTCGGCGGCTTCAGTCATGGCGGTACCGGTCATGCCGGAGAGCTTGCTGTAGAGCCGGAAGTAGTTTTGCAGCGTGATCGTGGCGAGCGTCTGGTTCTCGTCTTTGATCTTGACGCCTTCTTTGGCCTCGATCGCCTGGTGCATACCTTCGTTGTAGCGGCGTCCGGCCAGGACACGACCGGTGAACTCGTCAACGATGAGCACTTCGCCGTCGTTGACGATGTAGTCGCGGTCGCGCTTGTATAGCTCTTTGGCTTTCAGCGCGTTGTTGAGGTAGCTGATCAGGGGGGTGTTGACGGCTTCGTAAAGGTTGTCGATGCCCAATTGGTCTTCGACCTTTTCAACACCGCTTTCGGCGATACCGATGGTGCGTTTTCCTTCGTCGACCTCGTAGTCGTCGTCGCGCTTTAGCTTGGGCACAATGCGCGCGAATTCGGTGTACCAACGGGCTGATTGTTCGGCGGGGCCCGAGATGATCAGCGGGGTACGAGCCTCGTCAATCAGAATCGAGTCGACCTCGTCGACTACGGCGAAGTTATGGCCGCGTTGAACCAGCTCTTCTTGTTTCCACGCCATGTTGTCGCGCAGATAATCGAAGCCGAATTCGTTGTTGGTGCCGTACGTGATGTCCCGGGCGTACATTTCTCGACGGTGGGTGGGCCGCTCGTTGGCGAGAATCACGCCGACGGTCAGGCCGAGGAACCGGTGAACGCGGCCCATCCATTCGGAGTCACGTTGTGCCAAATAGTCGTTGACGGTGATGACGTGCACGCCTTTGCCGCTGAGCGCGTTGAGGTATGCGGCAGGCACACAGGTGAGCGTTTTACCCTCACCGGTTTTCATTTCGGAGATGTTGCCGTAGTGCAGCGCGGCGGCACCCATCAGCTGTTCGTCATAGTGGCGTTGGCCGAGGACACGGCCAGATGCCTCACGGA
Source organism: Mycobacteriales bacterium (assembly GCA_013362805.1). Classification (GTDB taxonomy): domain Bacteria; phylum Actinomycetota; class Actinomycetes; order Mycobacteriales; family QHCE01; genus JABFVL01. Next base: position 2,941 of record JABFVL010000007.1, read on the forward strand.
CTACGGCGAAGGCTTCGGGAAGGATATCGTCGAGACTTTCACCGTCGGCGTGACGTTCTCGGAACTCATCGGTGATGGCGCGCAGCTCGGCGTCGGTGAGATCTTTGTAGTCTTCCTCGATGCTGTTGACCGCGTTAGCGATCGTCTTCAAGCGGCGCACGGTGCGCCCTTCGCCGAGGCGGAGCAAACGTTCCAGAATCACAGCGGGCCCCATCAAAATGTGGTGAAGAGAACTAGTTCGACTTCCTATCGTATGCCGCCGTATCTACAGCTTGTGCAACGGCTTGGCCACCATCGGAAATCACAATCGCCGCCTCCCTCATCCGGGAAAGCGGCGATTGCTAGATTTGTCTGATTTGCCGGCTTTAATCGGTCAGGCTGATCAATCCGTAGTCGTATCCCTTACGCCGGTACACCACGCTGGGACGACCCGTGTCCACATCATTAAAGAGGTAGAAGTCGTGCCCAACCAGCTCCATCTCAAACAAGGCGTCATCAACGGTGATTGGCTTGGCGGTGTGCTCCTTCATTCGAACTATTTGCCCTGGTAGGCGCTCCCCCGGCTCTTGATGACCATCAGCACCAAGCTCGCTCTCGAGCTGGGTGATGAGTCGAGTGGTGGCTTCCGCGACTGAGATTGGCGTCCGTCGACCATGATGCACACGGCGGCGGTCAGCCGCCCGACGCATTCTGCTCTCCAATTTTCCGATGGCGATATCCAAGGCGCTGTAAAAATCCTTCGCCGTGGCTTCGGCACGTACCACCTGACCGCGAGTGCTACCCGTTATTTCGACACGTTGGCACGAAGCCGCCTGCCGTGGGTTGCGCTCATGGAAAAGCTCGACGTCCAGCCGGAGAAGTTTGTGGTCATAGCGTTCAAGGCGGGCGAGCTTTTCTGTGACGTGCTGGCGGTAATGCTCAGGGATTTCAACATTGCGCCCCTTAACGATGATTTCCACCGCTGTCTCAGTTTTGATAGTCCGTTCCACGCGTACCTCCACACAAATCGCGTTCCGGGCGCACCCGGGGATGTCTGGTGCGTTGCCTTGAGTAGACACTGCTTTGGGTAAGCCAGAGGTAAACCGAAAAGATGAGTGCTGCGTCCTCCAAATGTTGCAAGAGACTGTTAACAATGACGCTAACCTGGCAAACGCGCCTCGTCACCCCTTGCAGCAAAAGTTGTTTCGCAACCTTCAAATGCAGTTCCCGAAATGCCCCAAATATCCGTTATGTGCTAGCGATTGTCGCCACACCGGCCACGTTCATGCCCGCGTGTCGCAATGCCCGAACCGCCTCAACAATCGTCGCGCCACTTGTCACGACATCATCGACAATCAGCACCGGAGCACCCACCACAGAACCCACCGCGACAAAACTTCCGGCGACATTGCGCCGCCGCTGCCGCGCCGACATACCAGCAGAGTCTCCACCACGTCTTGCCCGCAAAATTGGGGCCACCGAAACCGACAACCTTTCGGCAATCACATCCGCCAAAAGCCGCACCTGATCAAAACCACGCACCCGAAACGCACCCGCCCGCATCGGAATAGGTACGAGAACAAAAGGCGGGGCGAATTCCCGCACAATGACATTGGCCAACAGAACACCTAGCTCTGTGCCCAATACCCGGGCACCACGTTCTTTGAACGAGAGCACAGCGCGACGCAAAGCGCCGCTATATCGACCCACCGACCAGCAAGGAACCGGAACGTCGCGCCGTGACACCGTCCGGGCGACAAGAACACAACACCGCGCACCCGGCCCGCCACACACCGGACATGAACCTGGCAACATCAAATCCCAGGCAGCACGAAGAAGCGTCATGCTGAAGAATTGTTCCTAACCCGAACGCCGCAAGAGCGAGATATTCACAGCCCTAGCCTGGATAGAACGGCATACTCACCCGCTCCGGTGCAAGCGTCCAGCTTTCACGAAAACGCTGGAACAACTGACCGCCCAAATCCACGTAAACGGGCTCGGCGCCCGACTCCGTAGGCGCAGCCGCAACAGCGACCGGGGCTGGCCGCAATCCAGTGCGCGGGGTTGGCTCCACCGCGGAACCATCCACATCCACCTCCCACAACGCCGCCATGCCATCGAACTCGCGGCCAGCAACAAAAACACTCACCGGAGTCGCCCATGCCACATCTTCCACTTGCGCTACCGGTGCCGATAGAGCCGTAACTCCCCTGATTGCCACCGGCTCACCAGACGCATCAGCGACAACCAAACCCATGTAAGCGCGCGCTTGATCGGGTTCGCCCGCCACCAACACCACCCGAGACCCGTCATAGCTCAACCGGACAGCACGAATATCGCTCACACCCGTGACCTCAACCGCAGAAGGCACCCCAGCTCGGCTCACTCGCAACAAGTCGCCATCTACAGCGGTCAACGCCGACGATGTCGAAGAACCCCAACTTGGCCGCGAGATTTGCTCAGCCGACAGCACATTTTGGACCGAACCATACGCATCACCCACCCACAGTTGTTGGTCCTCGCCCTCATCACGCACCACCGCTGCCGCCCGGCCATCCAATGAGATAGCGCCGGTCAACACATCGCTGGTAGCCCGCTCGCCGCCAAAAATAGGCGGCCGGGACTCCCCCAGCTCGCGAACCTGTCCATCCTGGATAACGAACAACGGCTGATCCACCAGCTGCGCGGGGTTATACGACGCCCAGTCGCCCAAACTCTGTTTGGCTTCCACTCCTTTCACCGCGATATCACGGCCACCCACCTGGACCCGAATATCGCCCGGACGATACCTCCGCAACGTCCAGCCGACCTGAGCGATGAACGTATTGATCTGTTCCGCCGACACCGACTCAACATCAGTCGTGAGGTCCAACACGACATCCCGATCATCACCAACGGTGACGTTGCCGCGCAGGCGCACGTTCTGCGCGAAAGGGGGGCGAGTGACTGGCGCCAAGCTAGCCGACGGGCCGCCCAACAGCATGCCCACCAAAGGAGTAGCTAGTGAACTCACTCGAATTGAGGAATCGACATAGCGCTGCTCCGGCACCAAAGTGAAGCCCGTGACCGCCGGGTAATAGACGACAACCGGGCGCATGGCTCGGGCAAAATCAGACTCGCGTACCAACACCATTTCCGGCGCCGAATCGAAAAGCCACAAGCCATTGAGCTGAACCAGCCGCAAAGACAGTTCCAGGCGCCGAGTGTCGGCCCGGTAGACACCGCTGCCATCGATCAAACCCACCATTTGCACCGACATAGTCAAGGTGGTGTGATCCGCTGTCGTATCAACAACCCGTGGCGCTTCCTGCACCCGCACCACGTTCACTGCCGTGGTGCGCTCAAACGCTCTCCGCGCGCCGGGGGCAAAGAAAGTTTCAGCGAGCCGACTGCGATTTTGCGTGACCGCCGTCGCGTTGAGCAAACTGTTGAACGTGTCCATCGGGCCATCGCCGTCTTTGGGACCAGAAATCGCGACGCTCGCCGAAAGGTTCTCGCCAGCCTGGTTGATGTCGCGATCGCGTACCGCGATCGGCACGCCTCCCTCGGGCACACCGCCGCAACCACCAAGTATCCCCGCCAGCGCCAACACCAGCGCGCACCACCGCAGCCTCATCAGCTACCACCACCTGTGGACTGTTGCGCGTCATCGGGGATCAGCTCCAACGGAGAGCTCTGCACCTGCCGACCGGGACGCAACGGGAGCGTCAACCGGAATTGCGCGCCGGCACCCTCGGTGCTCCAAGCCTGCAACCAGCCCCCATGCAAACGCGCGTCTTCACGAGCGATGGAAAGACCCAAACCCGTGCCGCCCGTATGGCGGGCCCGCGACGGGTCGGCCCGCCAAAAGCGGTTGAACACGGCCTCGGAATCAGTAGATCTGAACCCTGGTCCGTAATCGCGCACAGTGACAGCCAAAGCTTCCCGGTCGGCGGCGACCGTGATTCGAACGATGCCACCGGCACCATATTCGACGGCGTTCCCTACGAGATTGCGCAGCACCCGTTCGACGCGGCGTGCATCGACTTCGGCGACCACAGCGGGCTCTGGCAGCACCGGGACCAGTTCGACATCATTGCGGTCAGCCAAGCAGGTGAACCCGCTCAGCACTCGCGTGATGAGAGCGCCCATGTCGGTAACCTCCGCGTCCAGCACCGCGAAACCACCGTCATACCGGCTGATCTCCAACAAATCCGCGAGCAGAGATTCGAATCGATCGAGCTGATTCGTTAGTAGTTCGACGCTGCGGGCCATATCGGGACCAAATTTTTCGCGGCCTTCATGCAAAATATCGGCGGCCATCCGAATCGTTGTAAGAGGTGTTCGCAGCTCGTGGGAAACGTCGGACGTGAAGCGGCGTTGCAGCCTGGACATTTCCTCCAGCTGCACAATCTGACGCTGCAAGTTGGACGCCATCTGGTTAAACGAATGTGCCAGCCTGGCCAAATCGTCTTCGCCTTTGAGTGACATTCGTTCCTCGAGCAGGCCAGCGGAAAGGCGTTCAGCGGTACGGGCCGCCAACCGCACCGGTGTCACCACTTGGCGAGTGACCAACCACGCGATGCCCACGAGTAGCAGCACCAGCAATACGCCCATACCGATAAGGGTTTTACGCACCACATCCACCGCGTCGACTTGTTCGTCGAGCGGAAAGAAGTAGTAGAGAGTGAAGGGACCGGCGGTGCTGTCAACAGGCACGCCCACGATGAGGAAAGGGCGTTCAGGCCCGTCGTCCAAAGTAGTTTTCACATACTGGTAGGCGAGCACTTTTTCATCGGCGATCAGCCGAGTCAACTTCTCGGGAATACGGACTTGCTCGGGGTCCTGTTGAGCAACGTACAACGAGGGCAGGCGCGCGTTGTTTGTTTGGATCACCACCGCCGCACGACCGGCTTGGCCACCACGCTCAGCCAAATTAGTTACGACTGACCGCAACGTGCTGTCCAACGCCGGGTCGCTCGGTCCACCCAGGGTATCCAGTTGATTCATCGCATAGCTTTGGCCGGTTTCGACCTGTTGCATGGCCTGGTTGCGTTCGGCGTTGACCAAGCCGCGCGAAATTTGATTCATCGCCAGCAGCCCCAACACGACGACAACGACCGCGGAACCCACCAGGGTCGTGACAACAACGCGCAGCTGTATTGACCGACGCCACAACGAAAACACCCAGTGCCAGGCCTGCGCTGGAACTCGAAAAACTCGACGCGCCGCTGACCCCACCCAGGACGCCGACCTGCTCATTAGCTACTTGCAGGCGCGGAGCTTTCGCTGATGCCCGCCTTGTAGCCCACGCCGCGCACCGTCAACACCACTTGCGGGTTTTCGGGGTCGCGCTCAACTTTGGCGCGGAGCCGCTGCACGTGAACGTTCACCAGCCGGGTGTCCGCGGCGTGCCGGTAGCCCCACACCTCTTGCAGGAGAACCTCACGGGAGAACACTTGCCGCGGTTTGCGAGCCAGCGCTACCAGAAGGTCGAACTCGAGCGGGGTGAGTGAGATTTTTTCGCCATCACGGGACACCTGGTGTCCAGCAACGTCAATGTCCAAGGAGTCGCCTGAGGGACCGATGGTGAGTCGCTCTGGCACTTCGGGCTCAGTGCGGCGCAGGCGGGCCCGAACCCTGGCGACCAGCTCTTTGGGCTTAAAGGGCTTGATCACATAGTCATCAGCACCTGATTCCAGCCCCAAGACGACATCGACGGTGTCGCTTTTAGCGGTGAGCATGATGATGGGCACGCCGGATTCTTTGCGGATGACACGGCATACGTCGATGCCATTCATCCCAGGCAGCATGAGGTCGAGCAGCACAACGTCGGGCCTGGTCTCTTTGAACGCGGCAAGCGCACGTTCCCCGTCGGCCACAAAGAAGGGCTGTATGCCTTCGCTGCGCAACACGATCCCGAGCATTTCCGCAATCGCTGGATCGTCATCTACTACCAAAACCCGTGCCTTCATAGACCCATAGTTACATAACCACCCGTCGACTTTCGGGGTGGCTGGCCAAAGAAGTTACGGTATTGGACTGATTTCGCTGTGAGATCGTCGCTTGGCGCCGCCTATCGCGCCAAGAATCCCAACACGTCCTGTCGGGTGATGACCCCAATGGGTTTGCCGTGTTCGACCACCATCGCGGCATCGGCCCTCGCTAGCGCGGTCATCGCCTCGGCGACCGGTTCTCCGGCACCGATCATGGGTAGCGGGGCGGCCATGTGGTGTTCGATGGGGTCGGCGAGTTGCGCGGAGCCGCTGAACAGGGCGTCGAGGAGATCTTTTTCCACGACCGACCCAACCACTTCAGCCGTCATGACCGGAGGCTCAGCGCCTAGCACCGGCACCTGTGAAACCCCATATTCGCGCAAAATGTCGATGGTTTCCCGCACTGTTTCGTGAGGGTGGGTGTGGACGAGCCCTGGCAGCTTGCCATCTTTATCTCGCAGGACTTCGCCGACGTGACGACTTCCATCGGCGCGAATAAAGCCGTAGCGGGACATCCATTCGTCGTTGAAGATTTTCGACAAATAGCCTTTGCCGCTGTCGGGCAACAGGACGACAATGACATCGTCGGGACCAGCTTGTTCAGCGACGCGCAGCGCGGCGACCACGGCCATGCCGCAGGAACCGCCCACTAGTAGGCCGTCTTCACGGGCTAGGCGACGAGTCATCTCAAAGGATTCTTTATCGGAAACCGCGATGATCTCGTCGGGAACATTCGGGTCATAGGCGGTAGGCCAAAAGTCTTCGCCCACGCCTTCGACGAGGTATGGCCGGCCGTTCCCACCTGAGTAGACCGAGCCTTCGGGGTCAGCGCCGATGACTTTGACGTCGCCCTGTTCTTTGAGATAGCGACCGGTGCCGGTGATCGTGCCGCCGGTGCCGACGCCGGCGACAAAGTGCGTGACCCGACCATCGGTGTCTCGCCAGATTTCCGGCCCCGTCGAATAGTAGTGAGAGGCGGGACCCTCTTGGTTGGTGTACTGATTTGGCTTCCAGCCACCCGGGGTTTCCGCCGCAAGGCGATCAGAGACGTTGTAGTACGAATCGGGATGCTCTGGTGGGACCGCTGTCGGGCACACCACTACTTCGGCCCCGTAGGCCTTAAGCACGTTTCGCTTGTCTTCACTGACCTTGTCAGGGCACACGAAGATGCACTTGTAGCCTCGCTGCTGCGCGACCAGCGCGAGCCCAACGCCAGTGTTCCCACTGGTGGGCTCCACAATGGTGCCACCGGGCTTCAACAGGCCATCGCGCTCGGCGGCCTCGATCATTCGCAGCGCGATGCGGTCCTTTACCGAACCGCCAGGATTGAGATATTCCACCTTAGCCAGCACCAATGGGGCATTAGGGCCCAAGTGCCGCGCGACGGACTGGAGCTGCACCAACGGGGTGTCACCAATGAGGTCGACAACAGAGGAGGCGTATTTCATACCAACAGCCTACGACTCGCGACGCGCGGCTGATATTGCGCCTGCCACCCGTCAGTAGCCCACCCCATCGTTTAATCTCGTAATCGCAACAAAATTGGCATGGGGGTGAGAGCGCTGACACGCGTAGCGCAGGCGAGGGACATAGCTCGCAAAGCGATGTACGGCGGCAGCGTCCTCGGGGCCTTCGGCCTCGGCATTGGCATGGTGCTCGCCGGGCAAGCGGCCTGGCTGAGCCGGTCAATCCCTCGGGGAATCCTTAAACCTCCACCCATTGGCCGCAAGTTCGGCGAAGGTAATCCCGGCACACCCATCAAACTCGCAATACTTGGTGACTCCTCGGCCGCCGGGCTCGGCGCTGAAATCGCGACCGAAACCCCAGGCGCACTGATCGCGGCTGGCCTCGCTAAAGCGGTACATCGACCGGTCACACTCACCAATACCGCTGTAGTCGGCGCGCAAAGCCAACATCTTTACGCGCAGGTGGAGAAAACCCTTCCCACCAAACCAGACCTCGCCATCATTTTTATCGGCGGAAACGACGTGATTCGCCGAATCAACCCCGCGACCGCCACCCGACACCTGGCACATGCAGTCACTGACCTGCGCGCGGGAGGCAGCGAAGTCATCGTGTGCACCTGTCCCGATATGACGGGCATGGAGCCGCTGCACGCGCCATTGCGGTGGCTCGTGAAGCATTGGTGTCGAGAAATGGCCACCACGCAAACAGTGGCCGTCGTATCAGCCGGAGGACGCACGGTCTCGCTCGGTGATCTTTTGGGCGAGGAATTCCGTCTGCGCCCCCAAGAGCTATATGCGCTCGACCGGTTTCACCCCAACGCCCAGGGGTATGTGCTCGCGGCTGAGGTGATTCTGCCTTCGGCACTCACCGCCTTGGGCTATGACGATGCCTTGGCGCCAAGGCCATCCGCGCTTTGGCGCACCTCGTCGGTGCCGCGGCAAGGCGTGCGTGGTCTACGCCATGCGGCCGCCGAGGCAGCACGTTCGATCGGTACAGAGGTGGCGCCAGCTCACGAGAAGGCAGGCGTGCCGGGCATTTGGGGCGAGCTGCGGAACCGCCTGGCCGCTCTTACCGAGTGGGTGCCCACTGATCTACTTCATGCCCGACTAGGCGGGCGTGGGGAGACCACAAGCCCGGGCGAGGCGAACCAAGATCGTGAAGGCCTCGCCCCTCCCCTGCGCTCCCGCGGCCCGAGTTAGGTCCTCGACAACCACGGCGAATTGATCGGGCAACGCTAACGGGCTTTCCAGCCTGGGAACCCGGCGAAGTGGCTCGCCCTCGTGTGTAGCGGTGAGCGCCGCGAGTTGGTTGATCGCCTCAAAAACAGCATCGGCACGGTTCGGCGCGCCGGCTGCGCCAGTGATGGCCTGATTCCAACTCGTTATTGTCCATTGGCTAAACCGCCGGTGCAATGAGTCGGCGGCCGACCGCCATCCCGAATATGTATTTCCGGAGGAGTCGACCGCCGCTATGGTCGCCATTCGCTATTCCGAGCGAAGGTAGCCAAGCAGACGCAGAATTTCTAGGTAGAGCCACACTAGGCCTACCAGGATCCCAAATCCGCAGTACCAAGCGAAACGGGCGGGCAGACCCATTCTCACGCCCTCTTCAACGGCTGCGAAGTCCAGAATGAAGGACAGTGAAGCCAGACCGATCAAGAAAAGGCTGACTCCGATCGCCAAGGGCCCGCCACTACGGAGACCCAAGCCTTCACCGTCGTTGACGTTGAACATGGCCAATGCGAAGTTGAGCATGAGAATCGCCAAAGCGCCGAACATCAAACCGATGATCCACTTGGTGAATTTGGGAGTGGCCCGGATGATCCGGAATTTGTACACCAATGCCATCCCAAAGAAAACCGCGAACGTGGCCACCGCGGCCGTCAACACAATGCCGCCGCCAAAGGCGTCAGCGTAAATTTTGCTGAAGATGCCAACGAAAACACCTTCAAGCGCGGCATACGCGCTGATGACATAGGGGTTAGTTACTTGCTTGAAGCTGATCACTAGGCCAGCGATCATGGCGGTGAGGCCCGCACCCATGAGCACTCCCCAGCGCACACTTTCGGTGGTGGGAACAAATGCCCACGCCAGGGCGCCGACAAGGCCGGTGATCGCGAGCAAAGTGATGGTGCGAACCACCACATCGTCGATGGTCATGCGCCCTTCACGGGCATCTGGGTATGGCGAATAGCCACCATAGGGCTCTTCGACATCGCCATAGTTTCCGGCGTAGCCGGGGCCAGGATATGCGGCTGGTTCTCGGCGGAGCCCTGCGTGCCGGTTAGCCCGCCCAGCAAGCCGACTCAATACAGGGTTACTGCTGTTCACTGTGCCTCCTCGCGGCTGCTAGCTAACGATCGATTTACGCAAAAGAATGCGGACCGTTAGTGCAAACAAAGCGTACCCCGGACGCGCACAGAACATCAGCACACTGCCTTTAGCTGTGGGGAATTCACTTGCTGGACATCCGGATGACTATTAAGTTCCTCAAAACGGGGTGGTGGCCCTGGTAGCGGGGCTGCATTGGGCAGGCGCATCGCGTCCAACACGAGTGCGAGATATCGACGTCGGAGCCGCTGCGTGCGCTCTGGCGTATCACCAAAATTAATTGCGCTCAGTTGCCGGTGTATTACGGCCCAATCTTCCAAAGTGATATCAACGCGCAACACATTTGCTCTTTTAATGCGTTCAAAAAGGCGCTCGCTTAGCAGGTGAGATTTCCGTGCGGCCAGTTCTATTTCTTCATCCTGGGTAAAGCCCACAGAGAGGTGAACCAAAGCGTGGGTGTCCGCGGCGACCACATTTTCCATAAAGTCGGTGAATACATCCCAGGGCGCGGCTGGATTGTCTAACGCGGCTTCAAGGATCGCGTTGTATCGCATGAGTCCATCAAGGCTCAGTTGATGCAGTAGTTCGTCTTTGCTGGGGTATCGACGGTAAAGAGCGCTGATACCCACGCCGGCACGGTGCGCGACAGTGGAAATTGGCGCACCAGGGTCTCGCCCGAAGACCTGACGGGCGGCTCGCAAAATGATTTCGTCATTTCGGGCTGCTTGGGCTCGGCGACCGCTAAGGGGTTTTGCCATGCGGAGAAATTAGCATCGGCGCCTCATACTTCCTCCGCTACTTAGCCAGGAGCGGCGCTACGTCATTCCATGTCAATCGATGGTCAGCGATGTAGTACAACGTCATGCCTGGCTCCAACGCTGTTCCCAGCGGCGGATTGTTAGTAAACCGTTCACCTTTGCCCAGCGCACAGGCGGTCGCGTTCGCATGCGCCTTCAGCGGAATCAGCACATCGCCAAATGTGCGACCCCGCACCTGGTCGGGTAGCAACAATGAATGGGTGTCGCTGCCGCCGGCAGCTTTCAAATCGGCGTGGAACCGCGTGATGCCTGGGTCGTTCGCGGCTTCGCTCAACATGCGCACGTCATGCCATTCGGCGCATTCAAAGTCCGAGCCGAACTGGGCTAGCAACCGCACCATCCGGTCCAAATCACGTGCGGCGACAACAATGTGAGCGTCCGCTGCCACGCGATGCGCTACCAATGCGACCAGGGCAGTCGCATCATCTTGCCCACGGGTGCCGTCAACGATGATCGCTCTTGCGCGCTTCGCGCCAGCACGCGCGAGCACTTCGGCATCCGTAGGGTCACCACTGACGAAACTCACCTGGGGTTCATCGGGCAGCGGATGTTCGGAGGCTTCCTCGAGCCCAGCGCATATCACCACCTGCGCGGAGGGTTCAGAAATCAGCTCTCGGACAAGTCGCTCGGTTCGCGCTGGCTCGTAGCCGATGACGATGAAGTGATTTTTGCTGTTCACCTGCCCCATTCCCTTCAATCGTCGGCTTTTCCGCAGTGTCGCGCGGGCGAGCACATCACTCACCAACGCCGCTACAACGCCGATAGCGGTGATCATGACCAATAGCGCCGCTATGCGCCCGCCGGTGCTGACAGGAAAAAGGTCGCCATAACCAACGGTGAATGCGGTGACGATGAACCACCACCAATAGTTTCGCGCATCATCAATCGGAGCATCATTCGGTTCAAATATCGCCAATAGCGCCCACGCGAGCAGAAAAACAGCACCCAACAACAAGACATACAGTCGCCAGCCGTGGAGCCGCGATACGGCGGCTCGCAAGAACCACAGCATCAGATACCTCCTGTTGTTAGCGCTCGAAGCAACTACAGACGGTAATTGAGCCGCCTAATTACTTTCGAATATGCGAAGAGGGTATTGGCCTCATTGAATGAGGCCAATACCCTCTTACGAGCTAAACGCAACACTGTCGTTGAGAAACGGATGACTCGGCTCCACCTGTTTCCGTGTTCCGCAATTAGTCTTGCTCGAATTCGCTTTCAGCGTTGCTGCCGTTGTTGGCGCATGCACCGGTCTGCTGTGGGGAGTCGATCGGAACCTCAACGGGGATCAACACGCTGGCGAGACCTGCAGCGGCGACTGGGATTTCGGACTGGCAAACCTGGATAGGCGCAACGTCGTCAACGGCCACTAGGCCTTTTTGGGTGCTGCCGTCGTCGCCGGGTCCACCGTCGTGGCCACCGTTGGCGTAGGAAGGGGCCATCATCATGAGAGCCGCGGCGGCGCCTGCGACAACCGCGAAGCTCACTGTCTTGAGTTTCATTCACTAGCTCCTAATCAAGATCCCAGTGTTGGGATGCATTGATTATGTCGGATATTTCGGATATTCGCGGCCCCGATATTGTGCAGATGCCGCTAAAGCTACCA
>JABFVL010000072.1 GCA_013362805.1 Mycobacteriales bacterium
GTAGGACAATCCTTCACTATTACGGTCCAGCTACTTCGCCCGCTCGCAGGCCTTTTACTCCCCCGGACTTCAGGCCACGCGCGCGGGCCAAGCATCACGACATCACAAAAAAAGCGGCCATCGTCGCCGCTATGGTGAGCACAGCTGTGATGGCACCAGTGCCGATAAAACGCCGCCACTGGATGGTGAGCCCCGCCGCACGACAGCGTTCAAACCACAGCAAAATCGCCAGTGAGGCCCACGGGGCGATCAAGGGACCAATGTTTGTCCCAATAATCAAAGCGAACAACTGGCCATCTTTTCCTGGACTTATCACCTGCTCTAGCGCGATGTAGCTTGGCAAATTATTAATGAGATTCGCGAGCAAGGCCCCTGATGCCGCCGTTCGCAGCATGCCGGTGGCTCCGCTTTCGGTGCCCACCAAAGTGAGTAAAGCTGGACCCAAGCCGGACACGGTAATCGTCTGAATCACCAGAAACAATCCAGACACGAACAACAACAATCGCCATGGCAAAAGCCCCGCGGTCAGCCACCCGCGCCGCCGAACAAGAATCGCCAACACCATCACCATGGCGGCGGCAAACGAGACAACGGCCAACGGCACACCCAGCAGCATGATCACCACGAAAGCGACACTGCAGCAGGCACCTAGCCGAAAAAGCGCTTGGTCTTCTGGTTTTGAAAAAGTGGGAACCTCATATCGTGAAGGCTCCCCGGGTGCTCGCCAGTAGAAAAACCACAACAACCCGGCGGAGACGACGATCGCGACTAGTTGTGGCACCCACATCCGCGACGCGAACTCCAGAGTGGATAAACCTAGCCGATTCATAGCCAACAAGTTCGTGAGGTTTGATACGGGTAGAAGAAGGCTAGCGGTGTTGGCGAGCCACACCGTGGTCATCGCCAGGGGCACACCGGACACCCCAATTTGTTGAGCTAGGACCAACATCACCGGGGTCAATAAGACCGCCGTGGTGTCAAGGTTAAGGAAAATCGTGGTGAGACTGGCAAAGACGACACAGAGCAAGAACAGCAGTTTTCGACTTCCCCCGGCCAATCGGGCAATCCATACCGCGACAGTGGCGAACACTCCCGCCTTAGCTAGCAGTTCGGCAAAGATGATCACCGTACCCAAGAACAGTAAGAGTGGCGCGATACGCTGACCAGTTTCCATCGCCTCACTTGCGGGAAGCGCACCCGTTAACACGCATAAAATCCCAGCACAGAACACAGCGACGACAAGTCCATCGAGGACATCGAAAGTGAGACGGCTAGGTCGCTCTCGGATCTCGTTCTTATCCATGAGATCAGCTTGCTGACAAATCCGGGTGTTGAAGTTTGTTCCATAAAAATCTGGCACAGCGACATCGCGCACAGCTACGGTCCGGTTTTACCGGTTCGCGCGAAACGCGACTATTCCGTCCATGAGGGGTCAAGCGCGGCGGGGCGAGCACTGAACTCCCGCCGCCAATGCGTCGTAAATTCAGTGTTGTGTTTGTCAACCAGAGCCGAATTAATGAGCTCTGAGGAGTCAATAGGCGAATCGATCAACATGGCGAGCGGCCTGAGCTGGGCACCACGCCGAACTTTGGATTTTGCTTGAGAAATAGACAAATGAAGGTGTCGAAAACCGTGTTCAGCCGCCCACCGCGCGGGTGCGTATTGGGTGAGTTCGTAGTAGGCGTACGGGGGCGCGCTTTCGGAACTTCCCCAGTAACGTCCATATAGCCAGTCGTGATGTCGATAAAAGACCGCCGCGGCGTCTAGGCCGCGATCGCTCTCGCTGACAGCCACAATCGCATTGCGGTAGACCCCGCTTTCAAACTGCGCGGCGAAAACATTCCGCATCCATTCACTTCCACCAGCTGATCCATGTTTCGTTCGATTGCTCGCGATCACGGGCGCGAGCGCTGCGGCGAGATCGCGGGTCAGCGCTTTCCAATTCACGCAGGCCCCAGCCTCCATAAAGGTCCGATGCTCCCGATTACGAGTTTTTCGATCTGGCTGTCGAAGTTTTTCAAGCGGAAAATGTGCGATGGCATCAGCGTCATGGAGGATAACGCGCGCGGTGTCGCTCCGGGCTAGCCTCCGCGCGTCCGGATACGACAAATAAGGCCAGACAATGCCAACGAGTTCGTGCTCTTGGGCATAGATACGTGCTTGTCTTAGTAGGTCTGCGAGCCATCTGTCGTCTAACGAATCGGGCCGACAGATGAGAGCGTTCGCCGTAGATCGAGGGGCCCCCAGCCAAAGAAATGGGCTCGCCCAGGGCCCGGGCAGCTGACCTATCAAATCTGGAAGCCCAAACAGTCCACTTGTGTCGCCAGGCCAGCTGGGTACTGCCGCCACGAGTTGATCATCGTCAAAGACGGTAAATGTCGGGCCGACATCGTTAACAAGTGCGACGGAGCGCAGCCACTCATAGCTGGCGTAAAAGCCTTCGGGACCCACGAGCCGCGCCCATTGGGCTTCTGAGATCTTCGCAATCTCCACGACCGTCTCCACTCGGAGTAAGCAGTTCGCTTATTCTATGGCCGATAATGGAACTAAGCGAGCAATTCGGTGTTTCACTGTACAAATGGTGTGCAGAAATGAGATCGATGCTACTTGGTTGGCAGGCACGCAATCCGCACACCATTCGACGAAAAATGCACGAGCGGACGTGCCATCTTTACTACTGCGATCGAATCCCCCAGCGGTCTTAAACTCAACGCTGGCGCTCACGATTCGAACAGCACCATTTCATAGGAGGACTCGTGCTGCATCTCGTGTATAGATTCCAGCCCAACGCAAAAGCACGTGCGGACCTGAACGCATTCTGGAAATGGATCGCCGATCGGCAACTCTGGTTCTATGACGGCCTGGATATGGTGCTCGACACGAAGTGGTACACGGTCACTATTGGGGCCGATGTGCACTGCTTGGAACACCACGTCACGTTCGCCGATGAGGCCGCTTGGGGCCAATATCGACAAGAAGTGAGCCGACGCTCTCGCGATCCCCAGTGGGAATCGCGGCGCACCGATCAAGATGAATGGTATGAAATTCTTGACGCGCGTCTATTGACCGATCCTCCTATCCCGGTGCCGTTGCCAAGCGGCGCGCAGGTGTCAACCCCGGCGACGCGCAGCGTGGCGGCTGACAGCACAGTGCTCGGCAAGCGAAGCCGATTTCTGCTCGAAAACGCTCGGTTTGTCACTCTGGCAACTAGTGGACCAGCGGGAATCTGGGCATCCACAGTGAACTACGTGGTTTTGCCCAATCCCCTAAGGCTGCTCTGGTACTCCTTGAAGACCGCCCGACACTCACTCAACATCGCGGCTCAGCCCTACATCTCAGGTTCACTCTTTTTGACTGGGCTCACCGGCTCCAATGCGCCATCGGGTATTCCTATCGACGGGGCACAACTGACTGGTACCTGTCACGAAGTATCGGGACCTGAAGCCACCGAACATCACCGCGAATATTACGAACGAAACTTCCCAGATCCAGCCATTCGAGAACAGTGGCTGCTCCCATTGAGCGACTTTCGCGATGAAGGCCCTCGACGGTTTTACAGCCTGCGCGTCAATGACTGGTGGCTATATGACGCCGATCGATGGCTCGTGGACAAACATGACACCCGTGTTGAAGTGCCGCTGAGCACTATTCATATCTGAACAGCGGCTTTTCTTTCGCCTCAGGTCGTGGCCTGGGCGCTCGCACGGGAGCGGGCATAGCAATACGCTCAGTAGGCGCCGCTGCCATAGGCACATGCGGTTCCTCCTCAATGTTTTGCTGCTCGCCGGGAACCGCGCCGGTCGCACGAAACCGGGTGGCCGCCATGGCGGCCAGAGCGGTGGTGATTGGAACAGCTGCGATGAGCCCGAGGGTGCTGACAATGCTCCGAATCAGCTCCTGCGCGATGAGCTGATTCGTCAGCACCTCTCCCAGTGGTTGATCGCCGGCAGCGATAAGCAACAACAGCGGCAACGAGGCGCCGGCATAAGCCAACACGATCGTGTTGATGACCGAGGCGATGTGCGCACGACCCACCCGAGTAGACGCTTGATAAAGCTGACGGAAACGGTATGCGGGGTTGGCATGCGCCAGCTCGCTCACCGTGGCCGCTTGGGTGACCGTGACGTCGTCAAGCACACCCAAGGAACCAATGATGATGCCCGCCAACAACAAGCCCCGCATATCAACGCCATGCATCATGCCCAAATACATGGAGCTTTCCTCGGCAATGCCTGTCAAATGCGCGGCGCTCGCTGCGAGGGCCGCCATCAGACCGGTCAGCGCCAAACTGCTCAAAGTGCCGATCAAGGCAATCGAGGTGGAGACGTTGAACCCGTGCGTTAGATAGAGCACAACGAGCATGATCGCCGCCGAACCAACGATCGCGGTGAGCAGCGGAGACTCGCCGGCCAAAATAGCCGGCACCACGAATAGCAGCAGCACACCGAACGTGAATATCAAGCCAACCAATGCGCTCAGGCCGCGCAAACGCCCGAATGCGATGACAGCTACGGCAAATGCGATGCCGAGTATCCAAAGTTGATTGCCACGCTGGTGGTCGATGATTTGAAAATGCTCACCGGAAACATCTGAGGTGTAGATGAGTACAACCTCATCACCTTTTTTAACCTTCGGCGCGCCCGGGCCTGTGGGCAGCTCAGTCTTGATCCGTTTCCTATTGTCTTTGGAAGACAGGGTGACGCTCGCCGTCCCGCATCCATTTGGGCCGGACATTCCTGGCGGAGCTTCATCGCTTCCGGGATATTCGGGACACTTCGTTTTACTGATGGCGGTAATTGTGCCGGTGGTGCGCTTCTCGCCCGGATTTTGATCCTGCTTAACGTCACCGGTAGGCCACAGCCATACCAATGCGACGATCGTGATCAAAGCCGCGAATGCCAGCACCGCGACCATTGGTCGCACCATCGCCTTTGGGATCGTCCCCGACGCATCGGATCCGTGATGGTGCACACCCACATCTACCCCTTGAAAAATTCGGCTTGTTTTTATTCCGGCACGGCTTAAACGACTCGCGCGAACAGGCGCTCGCTTCGTGAATGCTAGAGCGTCAGCGAGGGCCTATAACAGGGAGCCACCTAGCCAACTATTACCGAAATATCATTCTACTTCGGACGCCCGCTCAGCCTCCGAGCGCTCGGCACATGTAGCAGCCAAACCGGCTAATCGCGCTCGGGATATTTCACACGGCACGCCGCATAAAAACACGAGCCCAGCGATAAAGACCGTGGTCAATCTCTTGACGTTGAATCGCCAACAAACCTGGGGTGAGCGATTCTCTAGACATTATTTCGAATCCGCACGTCAGATAATACGGAGCGTTCCATGGCACATCACGAAATGTCGCTAGGGTCAAATGTGACGCGTCAGCATCTCGCGCGACACCAGCAACGTGGTCAAGCATAGCTTTGCCTATTCTCCGCCGAGCATAGGCAGAGTGGACAGAAATTTGTTCCACATAAAAATCGTCGTCCACTATTTTCGCAATTAGATATGCCATCGGCTGATCTGTTTCGTTCACAGCCACCCACGCCATTTCAGAAGCTTGAAACCATGCGAGCTCATCAAGCGACAGAGGATCGTCGGCAGCGATTTCAGGCATGCCAACGTCCTTAAAGCATTGTCCTGCCGCGCGTTCAATATCTTGAAGCGCGGGAAGTTCATCCATTCGCACTTGCCTGATCCTCAATTTCCATTACTCCTTATCCGCTCGCCCCTACCGCTACAACTCTAAAGACGCGCCAATATCAATTGATATCTCAGCCAGGGGCACCTACTCGACTCGTCACAATTAGCCGAAATCGTACTTTTGTTGATCTTTTAGCACACCAATTTTGCCAAATAACGAATTCATCTCTTTTCGCTGTTTTCGCATTCGGGGCTTTATGCTCTCTTCACCTCACAGGGCGGCACAAGCTAGGAGCAAAGATGAAAAGGCTAAGAAAGTTATTGCTCGGCACCGCGGTAACCGCAATTGCCATCACCGGATTGATCGTGGGCTCGACAACTCCAGCCCAGGCGGATACAAACAACAATTCGACACGAGCCAGGACTATTTGCGACAACCAGGCGCCGGGCACCGGCTACTACGTGCTCGCCACCGCGGCCGTGAAACTGGACAGCATTCACCGCGGCACCCTGTATCTGCTCTACAGCAGCGGCTCAGGATACAACTGTGCTGTTCTTTTGAAAGACGATTATTTGACCAAGACCGACCATTACACGGGCGTTGAAATCATGAATTACACCAGCTCGGGCGGTCAAGGAACGCTCGATTACGACTACGACGCTTACCAGTACTACGCTGGTGCGGTCTGGGTAAATGGATCTGACAGATGCGTAAGCGCAAAGGGGCAGATCGGCGAAGGAACCAACGCCGCTAGAGGCAGCATTCCTAAGGGATTCTGCAGTTAAAGTTTTGGGCTGGGATCGCGATTCTTTACGATCCCAGCCCTTCTCCCATGAAGATACAAATTCCACTACTCGACATTCGTTTCCTGCCTGATCGCAATTTTTGACCAATCCGGGTGAGACGCCACCTATTCGCGTTCCCGGCCTGTCGCTGTGCCGCTAGAAGCGCATCACCTTAGTGCCACATGGGATCCCATTCGATGGCTGATCGCAAAAATCTTTGCCGCGCATCGTTATATGGAAAACTGCCGCAACCTCTCCGTGGCCGAGTTCATTTATGCCCCCGTCATGAATGCGCGAGATATCCAGGGTTCTGAGGTTGACGTTCGTTCATTCAAACGAGCCCAGGCATTGACATCAGCGCCAACTTGCATGATTTTTCGTAAGTACGTAATATCGTCGCCATGACCCTAGAAGAACGTGTTGCCGAGCTAGAGCGTCGAATGACGGCCCTGGAACGACCGCGAAAAGCGGACGAGCACAGCGAACCGACGGGGGAACACAAATTTTGGGCGCTAAAACAACTCACAAAAGACCTTCAAAAACGCGAAGCCACCAACGGTGGAGTGGTGTACGCGGGCACAATCACGTTGCCCACCGGCGAGCAATACGAGTGGCAGCAAGGAGCCCTCGCCGAGGGCCTACTGGAGACTGATTGGGAGCAGGCAGCCGAACCGCTAGCCGCGCTCGGCCACCAAGTCCGACTCCGACTGCTGCGCGAGATTCTCATCGGGCGCTCCACTGTCAGTGCCCTCACCGAGATTAAAGACGTGGGAACGACGGGTCAGATCTACCACCATCTACGGCAATTGACGAACGCGGGATGGCTGCGAACAGCGGCACGTGGCCGCTACGAGGTCCCCGCTGGCCGCATTGTGCCGCTACTAGTGATCCTTTCAGCCGCAGGCCTGTGAACCTGGTCGACATATTCATTAGGGAGAATAATGGTTGTTCGTAAACTCATGATGATTTTGTACAGATGCCTATGGCTTGCATTTGCCACCCTGATCGTCGCTGAACTATTCGGGATGATCTTCCTGGGTCAATGGATTTTTGCGCCCGCCGCATTGGCGATCCTCATCGCCATCACGATAGGTCGGTTTAATGCGGCCGTCGCCAAAAGCCGCCGCACGCCCGTCGAGATAGAACCACCAATATCTGGTCGCTGGACGGCACTCAACAGTCCCGCCACAAGAATTCCTAGCCATGGGGTTCATGCCTATGCTCAGACTCACGCTATTGACGTCGTCGCCGAATCCGAGACGCTGCCACGCCCTCGGTTCACAAACCTGTGGCCCCTCGTCCGTCGAAATGCCCTGTACCCCGCATTCGGAGCGCCGCTGACAGCGGTAGCCGACGCGACGGTTGTCCGAGCGACGGATGTCCAGCGGGACCACCTCACCCGCACGTCATATCCCGCACTTATGTACATGTTGCTGGTCGAAGCTTCCGTACGAGACATTTTTGGGGGTTCACGAGTGGTTGGAAATCATGTGATCCTTGACTTGGGAAATGGAATTTTCGCGCTTTACGGACACGTGCAGCAAGGTTCCCTCATGGTCAATGAGGGAGATAAAGTCCAGGCGGGACAGCCATTGGCCAGATGCGGAAACTCAGGCAATTCCACCGAAGCTCACCTGCACTTTCAGCTTATGGATGGCCCGGATCTTGATGTCGCGCGCGGCATTCCGTTCACTTGGCGCGGCATTGGCATTCCAGCTAACAATGAGACATTCACCGCACATCACGACGACCCAAATTTGTCAAAGCAACCGGAGAACGCGAAAGAAAACCTCTGAACCCCTAGTAGCGACTTGCAACACCGAGGCAGCGGAATTAAGCCACAGGTAGTCTTCAGCCTCGGTCTCAAACATCACCATTCCCCAGCCGTTGACCCATGTTCGCTGAGTTTCCGGATAGATAGTCTGCTGTGGCTCGTTTAGATACGGAGGAATTCGCGCAATTCCGGACATGAGAATGTCTGCCTCATCGTCAGTGTGAATGAGACACCTGGGTTCGCCTGTTGTTACACCATCGTCCGTCACTACCGCCGTCCCGCTGTATTCGTACATGGTCCCGTTGAGCCGGTGTCCGACAACCTGCCCTTCCTCAGAATTAGCAAGCAATTGCACGCCGCGCATCGTGGGAAATGCCCGAGGCCTGACGGGAAAGCTGATATCGCATAGATGTTCAACCGTCAACGACGTCACTGGCAACGTAAGCGATTCGGCACTTTCGCGCTTTTCGGGCATATCATCACGATAACAAATCAAAAGAAGCCGAACACCGCCGTTTATCGCGCGATTCGAGTGAACCGAATATCAGGTCGCGCCTTCACCTCAGCACAAGTGCGCCCATACAACCCCTTCATCGCTTCATCAAAGACGACCTTCGATTAGCCGCTGGGAGCACCACAGCGCTAGTTGGGGATTGGCGGCGCCGAAGTCGGCATGGTCACAGCAGGACTTATTGGCGCATCATCGGGAAGAACCATGATGCGCTCAATCCACTCTGGATCTAGCCTTACTGTGCCCACTCGCTCGCCGACGCGGCACGGGTCGATCGCCGTGGGCGGCCGTACGGGATGAACACCATTTGCGGGCGCGGGGATAGGCAAGACGGCGGGTAGCGATCCCGTGGGGCTCGTGACTCCAACGGGCACGCCGAGCCCTCCACTGACACACGCCTGCGCCGCATGACGCAAGCGCGGCGGAATTTTAGGAATAACCAAACCATGCCGGAACAGGAACTTATACGCGGGGCGCTGCTTTTTGGACCCGGGCTGGGCGGGCTCTGCCCTCAGGGCTCTGGATGGCGCCAGGTAAACCATCGCGGAATTGTCACTTTCGCGGATCGCGAGCATGGGCATATGGTCCGGCTTATACCGCCATTGAGCCCACCATTTACCCAAGCGGCCTTGCTGCCAGACTTCTTCTGGGAAAATCGCATATGAGATGGCATCGGGGTCCACTCCATAGACGAGGCGAGCTAGTCGGGTCCAACCGTTTTGAGTGGGCCGCGCGTTCTCGTCCATTTCTATGTGATGTTGCGCGACCAAGCTGACTAGCGCGGCCTTGGTGGCGATGATCCCACGGGTGCACGAGCAGCTCTCTTCGATACAGCGGCAGGCGCGAATGAGCGGCGGCGGCGAGGGTCTGGGGTCATCCCACAAAACTTTCAGCGCGATGAGAGCCGGAGGCTCTTCTGGCCGCACCACGGAATAGCCCCGTCGCCGTGATGTGGGGTTCAATGTGTCCCGCACTTTCATCAGACTCGTTTGCGCGGCTTGAGCGATCTCTTCATCGCTGTAACCCGCTGCATGGGCGTCACGAATGCGATCGGCACGTCGTTTGTCGGCGATTTTTAGCGCTGCGGCCGCGCTTGTCAGCGCTTCGAGTGCATCGCGTGCGGCTTCATGAGGCATCGTCACTGGCTCGCTTGTTTCTGTGAGTTCATGTGCGTGAGGATCCATGGCACACCTCACTCCACATTGGGTGATTGTTGCATCACTCAATGATTCAATCGCTCATAGCGCCCAAAGGCAACAAAATGCCGTCGAAAACTCAAACAGGGTTGGGGTAGACCCAAAGTCAACGAAGCGGCACATCTGTACTGAGCCAACGGAAACAGTGGCGAAGCTATCTCTTTTTCGGCACTTTAGCCGGATGCCTCGCCCTTCTCGCTCGCGCCGCAAACAGCCCGATCACGACAGTCCTCAGCTTCGTGCCCATGGGGCGCGTTTGGGTACGCCATCGCGCCTGATTTCCAAAGGTGCGCCATGAGCTGGACTCAAGGCACCGGGCCTCGCCTCAGGCGCCAAGATCGTCGCGTTCAACATCGGCAACACCCTTGGCGTCTTGGTCGCGAAGCTCACGTCGTGACAGGACTGGGAGATAACGCCACTATTTGGTCAGACGCCGACATTACTGTCGTAGCGTCGGCTAGCTTGCTCGTCGCGGTTCGGGTTGAGCCGCGGGAAGCAGCCGTTCATGCTAATCCTCGTAAACACGATGACGACACATGCGGGTGAGGGCGGGCCGCTCCATTGAGACCCACCCGCACCCGAGCAGTACATTTAGTATTCGTGGCCGCGATCTGCGCAACAGATCAGCTCAGCTCGTCTGCGACATCCTCGCGCAATTCTTCCAACATCGGATAGAAGTTCTCACCAGGGCATTCGGTGTCCAGCCAATCGCGATGACCGCTGATAGTGCGAACCGTCTTGGCTTTGCCATTTACCGGATTGACATAGTTCGTCGTACCCTCTGGATCCAACCCAGAAACCTTGGCGAGCAACGCGAGAACCCGAGTGAGGGAATCGCGGGCGGCCTCACTCGGTGCACGATCAGTAAAGTCACCCAGCAGACAAACACCGATGTTCCCGGCGTTATGCGCTGTGACATGCCCTCCATTAGTCACCAGCGGGCTGCCTTTTCCATCAACTTGCTGGCCATACACAGGCACGGAATCATCACCTGAGACACGGCCTTCGTACACTCGACCGGCCTCGTCTATGAGTAGCTGGTAGCCAACATCTCCCCAGTCTTGAGTCACGCAGTGGTAGTAGTAAATCGCACGGACCGTCGCAGCGGGATCTGGATCGTCGTTGATACCAGCGCTGTGGTGCACGGTCAGTGCCTGAGCGGAAAACCACTCCAACGGCCAGTTCTCCACACCATCTTTAAACCGCAAATCTTCATCAGCACCCCAAGCGGCCCGAGAAAGATATTGGGCGGATGTCGCATGCGCACCGATCTCCACCTCTGCGCGTACCGAGGCCGCCTTGCGCTTTTTCGGTCCATCGACCGCGTTCAGCTCAGTCACAATGGCCGCGCCATCAGCGGTTTTCAGCTCGTACCCCACCGCGCCTGGTAGCGCGAGCAATGCACCTGAGCGAAATCCTCGATGATCCGGCGCGGCGTGACAGGCGCGAATTTCTCGCCAATCGGACCATCCAGAGTCGGTTCGCACGCGAAGCCCGGCGCTATCGGATGCGCCATTCCAACGAGCGGCAAGGTGAGTGAGGGGAAATGTAGTTTCGGCCCGACGCAACTCAACGCCTGACTTCTGCACTCGATGGGCGAGCATCTCAGGAATGTCGGCGTCAGTAGGTTTCGCTTTAGCGAGAGCGGAGGAGGTCAGCGTGGGAAGGGCCGCCCCAGTGGCGACCGCTCCAGCGACCAAGCCAGTGGCGACAAGCATCGAACGACGATTCAGCATGGTTCTCCAGCGGCGAATAGCGTAATAGATTCTGATTGGACGGAATACAAGCGAATGCCGTAGTTAAGATACTGCGCACTCCTCATAGAAAATTCTCCGCCAGCTATCTGGTCGATTCTCCGATCGCCAGCGCCGCGGCCCGAAGAGCTAAAAGCAATGGCAACGATCCACGTTGGCGCACAATCGTCGGACAAGCAGGGGCAGCAAGAACGTCATCTCGCGCCCGCAATTGTTCGGCTAGTGCTGACCAGTCCAACATCACAGATAGGACGCCCCCGGTATAAAGTTCCTCGGCCGAGCTGACCCGGCGAGCATTCAACTGCTCAGCCGCAATCGCTAGCCTGGTGACACCAAAGAACTCAGGCTTAGCACCCCTTTCCAGCCATCGCCCATAGCCCACTACCTGGGTGTCGATGATCTCCCGAGATTTAATGCCGCATTCTTCGACGAGCTCGCGCTGCATCCCGTTGATCAGAAGCTGTTGCAGTGTCCACGTTGGTGACAAGGTAGATAAATCAACTGGTTCCAAAGAGCCACTCCCCGAAGGAGCGAGCAGCGCCGCACTGGCCGAATTCTTAGCGGTTTGCTCGATCAACACCACATGTTGGTCGGCTGTTATGGCAATGGTGGAGACACCCACGATGTTCGCCAGATCTGTCTCCGCCAGCGGTGCCAGTTGACCGGCCGAGTCAAGCAACACCTGTTGTCGTAAATCGAGAACTTCACCAGTTTTACGATGCGCGATGGTCATTCGGCAAAGCTCGTTGGAACATTGACCGTCGAAAAACCGAGCCTTGTGTAGCCGCACGGGCCGACCCGCCGCGGCGGCGGTCGGCAACGGATCATCGGCAAGACCTAGCACCGGACCGTTGAATATGACCCCACCTTGCGCGGTCTCCCCTAGTACCTGTGGAGCCGTCGCACGCAGGCTGGCAGAAAGCTCATACGGTTCGTCCTCCACAAGGGCCGGAACCGCCGCCTGGCGCAAATGTCGGTCAATCGCGTTGTCGGTAATCGCCGTTGCGCGGTTGGGAAAACTGTGTCGCACTGGTTCGGTATACGAGGGAGGAGAAGGTGTCTCGTGCACCGGAAACAACTCGGAAACCGGCGAAAATGTGAAAGATGACCAACGGTCTCTGAGGTTGCGATATTCGAGCATGAGTGACGTTATCCCAAGCGCCAGTGCCAATACCGACAGGGCTAACGCCGCCGCACTGGGCAGTATCGTGACTACCCCTAGCACCACACCCATAATGGTGAGCAAGATCGGCCACTCATATTTGACAACAAAGTTCCAATAGTCTCGCCGCGCTCGAATCCGCAAGCCCGTCTTGGTCGGCACGATCCCTCCATTGTGAACACTTACTGGTTTTTAGTAAGTCTCCCAATGAAAGTCCTTATTTACTCGCTAATCCGGCAACCTATGGCATATCTCGCATTGGCCGTGGAACAGCGGCACGATGCGTGTGCCGCAGACGCTCAAACAACGCAAGGACTCAGACACCAGCGCCATGGCTCAATTCGCCGCCGAGCTCACGAGAACCCATCACTTGTTTCAATAGTTCGCGAGCCTTCGCTTCAACACCATCAATAGCATCGGCACCGGCAACAAAGCGCTGTGGTGGTGTCTCTTGATCAACAATGCTGACCAAAGCCTTCGCGAGCTTGGCTGGATCACCAGTTTGTCGGCCGCTCATAGCCTTCCACGTTTGGATCATGGGCGCCGTGCGCGGGGCATAGTCATCAATGGATAGTGCGGGCCACGTCGTAGACGCATCAACCAACAGTTCGGTGCGAAAAAAGCCGGGTTCCACAATGGTAGTTCGTATTCCGTATGGCTCAACGTCATACCGCAACGACTCCATCCAACCCTCCACCGCAAACTTTGAGGCGGCATACGCGGCACAAAATTCCTGGCCAATTAGGCCGGCGGCCGAGGATATCGTGATGATGTGCCCGTCGCGTTGTTTTCGCATTGCGGGCAGAACCGCGCGAGTTACGTTCATCGGGCCGAATAGATTTGTCTCAATTTGTTGACGCATTTGTCCCGGCGAAATTTCTTCGAAGTACCCGGCGAAAAAATTCCCGGCGTTATTAACAAGAACATCAATGCGACCGAACCGAGTGATAGCGGTTTTTACCGCCGCTTTGGCCTCGTCTAGTTGGGTAATGTCTAGCTTGATTGCCAGTAGGTTGTCATGTTGCGAGCCAAGAGTCTTCTCGATCACGTCTGGACGGCGACCGGTGGCGATAACGTGGTGGCCTGCCGCTAGCGCGGCACGTGCGATATCCACGCCCATGCCGCGCCCGGCGCCGGTGAGTAAATTAACCTTGCTCATCAGCGGTTCCCTTCCGTCGGCTCGTCGCGCACTTTCACCTGGAAAAGGCGAAGCCCAGCGCGTTCGTGTGCGCATCTCTGCTTCCACGATCACGTCGGGCTTCACTGCAAATATAGGCATATAACGGCTGATTTGTCTATCTATCAACTCTTGCCTGATCCCTCCCTCGCGCATCCTGCCCGCAAGTACGCGGGCTCGCACCCTCATTTTTCAAGGAAAATTTCTGAAACTTCTCTTTGGACTATGGTGCTGGATCCTGCGCCAATCGCCATTCAGGTGCGAGCGCCAAACAAACTTCTGTATCGTGCCGAGCTCCCCGATAGAGATAGCCTGGCGCGAAACGCCATCGCGGCTCATCCCAGCCGCGCCACGTTGATGCTCGCAGCGTTTTCGGAAAGACGCCAACCACTCGACCCGATGCATGCCCCGAACCGTGACAGCCCAGTCAATGAGACATCGAAGTCGCGCCGTTACCCGCTGTGTCTCCTAATGGGATCAAATTCGAAAATTTGGTAATTTCCAGCGGCATTTAGACCTAGGATATGGCGCACCTTCAAGGATCCTCGGAGATAACACATGCCCACAGTCACCGATGTGCCAGTGCCAAAACAGCGATCGTACCCACTAATTGGGCACTCAATTGAGTTACTACGGCGCCCTTTAGAGTTCGTCACTTCACTACGCGACCTTGGCGACATAGTACGAATCCAACTCCCATCCACCGCATATGTCGTCAACAGTCCAGCTCTCATCCGGCAACTTTTAGTTACCGACTCCCGTAAAGTCACCAAAGGCGTGCAATTTCAGAAACTGCGAGCGACTCTTGGCAACGGGCTAGTTACCTCCGAAGGAACAACACATCGTCGCAATCGACGACTCGCCCAACCAGCTTTTCACCGCAAGCGCATCAGTGACTACGTCGATATCATGAGCGACTGCACGGAAAAAATGATCGCTGATTGGAAGCCCGGCCAACAACTACTGCTTGATCAAGAACTCAGCGGGCTGGCCATGACCATCGTGGCGAAAGCACTTTT
>JABFVL010000069.1 GCA_013362805.1 Mycobacteriales bacterium
CAATTGAGCTTCGTGGCGTAAAAGAAGGGGTCATGAAATTTCCTGAAGATGCGTAACGTAAACGAAGGCCTGGAGGTAAAAGGCAGGTCAAAAAGAAAAATTCGTTAACGAACGCAACAAGCCATCACCGTGGCACGACGGAAGTCGATGTGTCGACGCCGCACCAGGTAAGCCATTGGCACAGCATAGATTATGCGCACAGTGAACACTAGCTTTGGCAAAGTGAGTGTGCGCGCGTTCACAATGGGAGCTCAAAAACGGCAGACCCATGAATCACAGGACTTACTAGATCAACACACAGGTTTCTTAACCTTGGCCTACAACTTGGGGTTCCCGTACATAGCCGGTGATCGTGCGCGCCTCCGCGATCAATCGGGCGATCATGCTTTCCGGAGCATGTTCGCTCCACACAATGGCGAGCTCAAAAGGTTCACCATCAGAAATAGGAATCCATCGGAGGTTATCCGCCAGTGCCACACCACTCAATGGTTCTGGAGCAAGCCAAATGCCCCGCCCACGAGCAACTCCTAGCAAGGCGTCCTCCATGGTGGGAAACTTCGGTCCATACGGTGCGCGAACCCCATCTGGCCTAGGGTCGGCCATCCAAAAACGTTCGGATTCCTCGGAAGTGAGCACGTCAGGCCGCAACACCAATTCGGTACTAATGTCGGCCATGTTCACCGCCGAACGTTCCGCCAACCTATGCCGCGTCGGCAACACCACCGCGTGACTATCGGACCGGATTACGGCATGCCTCAACCCAACATCGCCAATGGGAAGCCACATAAACGCGGCGTCCGCCCGGCCCTCGCGGAGCAACGCCAACTCATCCCGGGGGGTCGCGACGCTGGTCAACGCAACGTTCAAGCCCGGCACAGTAGATTCGAGTTTGTCGGCAAGGTCCACCACGAAAAGACTAGTCGCGTATGGGCAGCATCCCAGCCGAAGAGTGCCGGCCTGCTCATCTGCCGCAATACGGACCCGACGAACGACCTCGGCAAGATCATCCAGCACCATCTTGCCGCCCGCTAGGAGTTCCTCTCCAGCTGAGGTCAGCAGGACGCCACGAGAGGTGCGCACGAGCAATGCGACATTCAGCGTACGTTCGAGTTGTTGGATGTGGCTCGATACGGCCTGCTGGGTGAGGTGGAGGCGGTTAGCGGCACGGGTGATATTGAGTTCGCTCGCCACGGCAAGGAAAGATTTTAGGTGCCGTACATCAATATCGTCCATGTAAACACCATAAAGCCGTGACAAGTCTTTTTTGTAGCTGACCTCGCAAAACTATTGTTTCTCAACCCCCAGCTGGCGCTGCCATAGTTGGAGGGGGAACCCGCCAACTGCGAATTTAGTATCCGTTGCTGTCGGAGCACCCTAGATTCAGCGAACTTAGCTTCAAGAAGGTAATGATGAGCAACGAAACTTCGACGGCGCGTGATGTGACTGCCGCCATAGACCGCTGGGAGATCGCTGAGGTCTGCGTGCGGATGGCGTGGCATGCGGATCAGCGTGAATGGGACAAACTTACCCGTGTTTTCGCCGACAAGGTTGAGCTCGATTACACAAGCCTCAACGGCGGGGAACCAGTCACGCTTACCCCAGATCAAATAGCGACTGGGTGGTCGAGCGTATTGGGCACATTCGATGCCACCCAGCACCTAACGGGCAATCATCTAGTGACCCTAGACGGAGATCAAGCGGTGTGCACCGCATCCTTTCAAGCCACACATCGCCTTCACAGCACAGTGGGTTCTGGACTATGGACCTTGGGCGGCACCTATCACTTCGACCTGATTCGCACGGATGCCGGATGGCGAATCAGCCGGGTCGTCATGAAGGCCACCTGGGGTGATGGCAATCAAGAACTATTGACGCGGGCTTCCCAATGAAACCCCGGGCCCTGATCGTCGCGGCCGGAGTTGGCCTGCTTCTGGTGGGTGGCTTGCTCGCCGGTGTGGCGTTCCGGCCAGATGAGGGGGACAAAAGTTCTGGGCCCTCACCAAATCCCGAAACGCTTGTCTCCCTTCCTCCAGCCGCACAGCGTTACGTGGATGCGGTCGCGGCAGACGACCTGGACGGGTTGGTCGCCGCTTTTGCCCCAGATGCGCTCATCGTCGATGTGGGGCGCGAAATTCGCGGGCACGACGCGATTCGCCACTGGGCAGATACAGAAGTTATCGGAGGCAGGCTCACAGTCCTCAACAACGAGCCAGATGAGCGCGGCACAACAATGCTGGTGCGATTCGCCCCAAGCGGCACTGGCGGTTTTGAAGCCCGCTATGTCTTCTACATCGAAAACGACCATATCGTCCGCGCAGAGTTGACGTACGCGTAATCGCGCTCCGCGACCACGCATCTTCAATTACCAGGAGTTAAAATGTCTTACGAGAAAGTAACTTTTGCCAGCGGCGATGTTTCGCTGATAGGCAATCTTTATCTGCCCGAGAACGCGACGCAGAGCAGCCCCGCGCCTGGGGTCGCTGTAGCCGGTACCTGGACGAGCGTTAAGGAATTGATGGCTAATCGCTACGCTCAGCGCCTCGCCGAACGTGGAATCGCCGCGCTGTCCTTCGACTTCACCGGCTTCGGGGAATCTGAAGGTGAACCCCGCGATGTGGAATCACCGGCGCGAAAAATCGCGGACATTCACCACGCGGTGACGTTCCTTACCGAGCACCCGGCTATTGACCAAAATAAGGTGGGTGCGCTCGGGATTTGCGCGGCAGCTATGTACATGGCCGACAACACGTCCAACGACCCACGAGTCAAATCCCTAGCCCTGGTCGCACCATGGCTGCACGACGCGGCAATTTGTCAAGACGCATACGGCGGCGCCGAAGCCGTTGCTAGCCGGATCAAGACTGCCACACAGTCGCGAACCCACTATGAAGAAACTGGTGAGGTCGACTACGTACCAGTGGTGAGCGCGACAGATCCCACCGCAGCGATGCCGTTCGAGATCGACTTTTATCTCAACCCTGAACGCGGCGGCATTCCTGCCTGGCCGAACAGGTTCGCGCTGATGTCTTGGTCAGATTGGTTGACTTATGATGCGATCGCTCTGGCGCCGCAGATCAATCAGCCCACATTGCTCGTGCATAGCGAAGAAGCCGCGATCCCAGAAGGCGCGCACCGCTTCTACGCGGGGCTGACCGGACCAAAGAGTATTTTCTGGACTCAGGGCACACAGTTCGACTTTTACGATCAGGAACCGCAGGTGACCATAGCTTCTGATACAGCTGCTGCGCATTTCCACCGCACGTTGGTGTAGCGAAGCCGTGCGTGTGCCGGTTCGCCCCAACAAAGTCGGCGCACGCACTTTTAACAGCATCAGCACTCCTTTAACAGGAGAATGTCTCTTGCTACTGTGGGAATCCCGCACTTCGCGTGAATCCACAATGAACCACTGACGGGTCGCTTCGAGAAAATCGTTAAGTGCCCAAAAGCTCAGAGCCGGCAATCACCCAAGGTAAGCGGGTGTCCCACAGATTACGCGCATGGTGAACATCCGTTGTTCACCAGCGGACAGTGTTTGCGTTCACAATGGACATTTGTAACCGGCGACCCACAAACCGCAACAGCTGGCAAGATCAACCCATGACTACTGAGCGTCCCGGATTTCTACGCCGATTTGCACGCTGGGTTCTCGCAACATTGAGCCTTAGTGCCTGGGCGGCGGTCCTGACCGCTTCGTTGTACTTGCCCGAAAAGCGGGCCGAGATCTTTTTAAAATACGTCCAAGTTCTCGCCTGGCCGAGTGCCGTCGTCGGCATCGTCTTTCTCCTGCGGCGCCATCTGCCATCCACAATGCAAGATTGGTCCCAGCGCCTCCGAACAGCTGAACTGCCACTAGGCATCCGCCTCGAACTCGACAGCGCCCAACGCTCCATGAGCGACGCCGACGCATCACTAGTCCCCCAGTCAGTGCCACCAGCACGCCACACCCACTACAATCCGCCAATCCCCCGAGGCGAAACCCACCCCCACCCAACGCAGGCGACCACGCACCCACATAGTTGGATGGAAGAGGAACAAGCCCGACTTATCACCGACGCTTACGACATGAAGGACGAATTCGACGAAGAACCACCGAGCGATCTCGAATCACCCCACCATCGATACACCCCGCATGCCGAAGAATCCGACACTCAATCCAGAAGGCGCATGCCCCCACAACAAACCGATGGGACCAATTCGCTCTATGCCATCCCACCCGGCCACACGTCAACGCCCACACCACCCTCATTCAACGACCTGCCCCAGGTGCACGGAGAAGATGGCGTGAGCGCTTGGGCCCTGGCCACCGCGTATGACCGCTTGTACTCCTACCTCCGGGCGCTACGCGGATCACATTCCGCGAGCGCCAGCACACTTTCGGGATACGCACTACAACTCGCCGAAGCCACCGGACACAAAGGATGGATCTCCCTGGCCCAAGGCCTCGCCGCGATAGAACGAGTTCGGAAAATCAGCACAGCCGAGAAGCTCGACCCCGCCGCTCGCGAAGAATACTTGGCGACATTGGTACGCGCCGCCAGAACCGCGACCCAACTCGCGAGCGCGAGCGTGAGCCACACAGCCGCGTAGCGATCAATGAGGTCACGCGGGTTCGCGAAGCCGCTGCGAAATCACTTGCGTGATGCCATCGCCACGCATACTCACGCCATAGAGCGCATCGCCGATTTCCATGGTGCGCTTTTGGTGCGTGATGATGATCAACTGACTTGTTTCGCACAAGTGCTTGAGAGCATCCAACAGTCGGCCCAGGTTCGTATCGTCCAACGCCGCCTCAACCTCGTCCATCAAATAGAACGGGGAAGGGCGCGCCCGGAAGATCGCTACCAACAAGGCCACCGCAGTCAGCGAACGCTCGCCACCAGAGAGCAATGACAGCCGCTTCACCTTCTTGCCCGGCGGACGTGCCTCCACCTCAACTCCGGTGGTGAGCATGTCCTCCGGATCGGTCAGCAACAAACGACCTTCACCGCCGGGGAAAAGCATCTTAAACACGATATCGAACTCACGCGCGGTGTCCTCGAAAGCTGATTTGAACACCTCATGAATCCGATCGTCGACCTCTTTCACGACGGTCAACAAATCACGGCGCGTCGCTTTAAGGTCCTCAAGCTGCGTGGACAAGAACGCGTGGCGTTCCTCCAATGCCGCGAACTCCTCCAAAGCAAGCGGATTCACCTTGCCCAACAACGACAGTTCGCGTTCGGCCCGATTAGCTCGCTTTTCTTGCGTGGCACGGTGATACGGCAAGGGCGGAGGTACCGGCTCACCATCCGCCTCAGCCTGCGCCAACTCCGCCGGAGATGCAGGCACCGGCACGGTTGGGCCATATTCGGCGACCAAAACATCCACATCGACGCCGAAATCCTCGGCCGCTTTGACTTCCAACTGTTCGATGCGCATCCGCTGCTCAGCCCGAGCCATCTCATCGCGGTGCACCGCATTCGTCAGCCGGTCAAGTTCCCCAGCGAACTCCCGCACGGCACCGCGCAACTGCAGCAGTTCGCCCTCACGTTCTGCTTTGCGCTGCTGGCCTTCTTCACGTTGGGCGGCGGCGAGTTCCAAGGACCGCTGCACCCGTTCAGTTACCCGCGCGGCGACACTCGACACCGCCCGAGCAATGGCGGCACCCCGAGCCCGAGCAACCCGGGCTTGCTCGGCCCGCGCCCGCGCTTCCCGTTCCGCACGTGCGGAACGCTCCAGTGAGTCCGCTCTACCCGCCAACGCTCGTGCGCGTTCCTCTCCAGTGCGCAGAGCAAGCCGAACTTCCATCTCGTTTTGCCGTGACTGGCCAGCCAACGCCTGAAACTCATCCCGCTCGGCGCTTGATGGCTCTTCATCTATCGGGGAAGACTGGGCCAAGTGCAGGCGCTCTTCAAGCTCCTCAATGCCCGCCAAGCTCTGCTCCCGGGCTTCTTCGGCTTTCACATGGGCGACTTTCAGTCGCTCAGCTTCCGCTTCAGCTGACCGAGCCGCCGAACCCAATTGCGCCAGTCGTTCGGCGACCGCATTCATTTTCGCGTCAGACTCATTCAGCGCGGCCAGGGTGGCATTCACTTCGGCTTTGCGTGCCGCCGCGTTCTCCTGCGCCGCTTCCAGCTCGGCGGTGAGCTGTTGCACCACATTGGCGAAGCTGTGGTGTTTCTCTTTCGCTTCGTCGTGTGCTGCCTGCACTTCGATCAAACTCGGTGCGCTTGTCGAGCCGCCTCCGGCCCAGTTCGCACCCAACATGTCCCCATGCGTGGTGACAGCTTTGGCACTGGGAATGTGTTCGACGAGTTGTTGCGCGGCTGCCAAATCGGCGACCAACGCGACTCGCTCCAACGAATGCCGCAGGGCGGGCAGCAATGGTTCCGGCGCGGATATAACCTCGATCGCCCACCGAGCGCCCTCGGGCAATGCTGGCCAATCTCGACGGTCACTGCCGGCAGCAGCGCCACCGATGACAACGCTGACTTGCCCGCCGTCTTCGCTTTTCAACAATTCCAGAGCGGCAACGGCGTCAGAAACCGAGTTCACCGCGACCCCATCGGCGAGACCACCCAGGGCGGCGGCAAGAGCCGCTTCCGAACCCGGCTCAACAGTGAGCAACGCGGCGACACTGCCCAACATGCCCGGGAGTTTTTCGGCAGCTGCCAAAAGAGCACCCGCACCGTCTTTGCGCGCTAGTCCCATGCCCAGGGCTTCGGCACGCGCTTTCCACTCCGTGGCGGCCTTCTCAGCCGATCGCAGCTGTTCACTGAGGGTCTTAACGCGTGCTGTCATCTCATCGAAACTGGTGGCAGCGGCGACATGTCGCTCATCAAGATCGAGCTCACCTTCGTCCAACCCCTCCACTTCGGCCTGGAGTTGTTCGAATTCGGCTTGCGCGGCACTTGCCCGTTGGGTTGCTTCGTTGACCGCCGCGTTAAGGCGTGCGATTTCGTCGGCCGCGGCTCCCGCCCGGCTTCGCGCGGTTTCAACTTGGCCGGTGAGCCGGGCGAGGCCTTCACGCCGATCGGCTACGGCACGCACGGCGGCGACGAGCGCCTTTTCGGCTTCGCTCGCCCGGCGCTCGTATTCGTTTCGTTGGGCGACGGCTTCGGCGAGACGTTCCCGATCGGCTTCGAGGGTTTCCTCGAGTTGCTCATGTTGGGCGCGGATCGTTTCGGCTTCACGTTCCAGAGCTTCTGGGTCACGTGAGGGCCGGGAATCTTCGGATTCTCGGCTCAGGAAGCGGACACGTTCATCTGCGAGTTGGGCGGTGCCGCGGTAGCGCTCGGCCAATGCGGACAGTCGGTACCAGGTTTCTTGAGCGCGCTGCAAAGCTGGTGCTTCTTCGGCTATCGCGGTATCGAGTTCGATTTCCCGTTCGCGGGCCGTGTTGAGTTTTTCTTCGACTTCGGCGCGCTTCGCCCGAGCCGCGCTTTCATCCGCGACATCTTTCTCTAGTTCAGCGCGCAGATGAACAAGGTCGTCGGCGAGCAGACGCTGCCGGGCATCGCGCAGGTCGGCTTGGATGGTGGCGGCCCGTCGGGCCATTTGCGCTTGTTTGCCGAGCGGTTTGAGTTGGCGTCGAATTTCAGTGGTGAGGTCGCCGAGCCGGGTGAGGTTGCCTTGCATAGCGTCCAACTTGCGGAGCGCTTTTTCTTTGCGCTTGCGGTGTTTGAGCACGCCGGCTGCTTCTTCGATGAAGCCCCGCCGATCTTCGGGTCGGGCTGAGAGCACTGAATCGAGTTTGCCTTGGCCGACGATGACGTGCATCTCGCGGCCAATACCGGAGTCGCTGAGCAGTTCTTGGATGTCCAAGAGTCGGCAAGAGTTGCCGTTGATTTCGTATTCGGATTCGCCTGTGCGGAACAATCGCCGGGTGATCGACACTTCGGTGTAGTCGATGGGAAGGGCACCATCGCTGTTGTCGATAGTCAAAGTCACTTCGGCGCGGCCTAGTGGCGCGCGGCCCGCAGTTCCAGCGAAGATGACGTCGTCCATCTTGCCGCCACGCAGGGCTTTAGCGCCCTGCTCCCCCAATACCCAGGCGATGGCGTCGACGACGTTGGACTTACCGGAACCGTTCGGGCCGACCACGCAGGTGATGCCGGGCTCGAAACGCAGCGTTGTTGCGGACGCGAAGGACTTGAAGCCCTTGAGCGTCAAGCTCTTCAAATGCACGAAGTGACCTTACGGCATAACTGCCATAAAGCTTGGCAGGTGCACCGGCGGTGTTAGGTCAGCGCCGGCTCTTCTAGCGCGGTCATGTGCGCTAGCTCGCGGGCATCAGCCATCTGATCCGCGTTGAGCGCGGCGTGCAAGCGGTCGTTTTCGGCTTGCAGGCGGGTGATCTCAAACTCTAGGGCCCGGTTTGTGGATCGCAACCGCTGGACCTCGTCGCGCAACCGCTGGTCGACAGTGCCGACGTGGCCATACAGCGCCTTCGCCATGGTATTAACTCCTGTTAGTTTGGCTCGCTGAAGGATTGCTGGAGGCTCCAACTGCCCTGGGGCGAGCATGGGCTATTTTCGTCTCACATATGTGGCAGCGAGTGGGACGCACCGCCAATGACGCGCATGGTGATGGGCGCGCGTAAGGGCGGCCTCTTTCATCCTCTCGCTGTTATTTGAGCTGGTCAATGCTTATGTGCCCGGCCTAACGACATGTTTTTATTTTGAACTATCTGATCGTGCGGCCGCCAGTTCGGCGAATGCGGGCACAAGGCACCCAGTGGTCGAGCATACGACGCCTGAGTATCAATACCCGCGCCATTATGGTATTTCCTGACGGCTATTTATGCCGCCCCTGCGGAGCGAGTCGGCACATTCTCGGGTTACCCAGCGACGTTTCCCCAGCTCGTGACACACAGCGACACTTCCACCACGTGGTTAACAGCGCTAACATGTCACACTTGCCCCCGCAAAAAGGAGCAGCAAGTGCACACCCCGACTCGCCCCGACACACGTCGAGGCCGCCACATTCGCCCGAGACCGGGCATTCGACGCATCCTGATTAGCTCGTTATTGGGACTCGGGCTAGCCATAGGTATCGGCGCGGCGGTAATACTCGAGAAACCAGCACACCAATCTCACAGTGCCGCCGAAAAGCTCACAAGCTCCGCCGCACACCCAGTCAACAAAAACACCGCCAAATCGACCCAAGCCCCCATTAGCGAAAGTTCCGGGCAAAGCGGCACCCGTGAAGGCGCACCCGCCCCCTCGCCCAGCCCCCAAAGCAGTCCCACACCCACACCCAGCCCTACCGCCACCAAGCCCAAACCCGCTCCAAGCGCGCCACAAGGCACCATTGACGAGGTACTGACGCTCGTCAATAACGCCAGAGCGGAAGCCGGCTGCGGCACCGTCCGCATCGCACCGCAACTCGTGAACGCGGCTACAGACCACAGCGCCGACATGGCCAGCAACAATTACTTCAGCCATACCTCACTTGACGGACGGAGCCCCTGGGACCGAGCGAAAGCCGCCGGATACCAATTCGCGAGCGCAGAAAACATCGCCAAAGGCCAAAGCGACGCCGCCGCGGTGATGCAAGCCTGGATGGATAGCCCCGGACATCGAAAGAACATCCTCAACTGTGCGAGCAACACGATCGGGTTAGGTGTCGTCAAATCCGGGGATGGCATCCCATATTGGACACAAATGTTCGGCGCCGAATAGCACTCGTCAACTCATTGATTGGCACACAGGGCATAGAAACGATGAGCGGTTCATAAAAGGCTCACGCACAATCGCGGTGCCACAACGAGCGCATGGTTTATTCTCCCGGCCATATGCGTTAAGAGAGCGGTCGAAGTATCCAGACTGGCCGTTGACATTGACATAGAGCGCGTCAAATGAGGTTCCGCCCGCTTCCAAAGCCTCGCCCATGACCTTGCGCAACGCCTGCAAGAGTTGTGTCGCTTGGTCCACGGTGAGCGTGTTGGCCGACTGACGATAGTGCACTTGTGCCAGCCACAGAGCCTCGTCGGCATAAATGTTGCCGACGCCAGAAATAGTGGCCTGGTCCAGAAGGGCACGTTTCACTTCGGTCTTTCTGGACCGCAACACATCAATAAACTTGTCGTCCGCGAAACTTCCCTCAAAGGGGTCCGGAGCGACGTGGCTCAACGCTAGTGGCACACCATTTTGATCGGTTTCATCAATGAAAAGGCCACCGAACGTGCGCTGGTCGACAAATCGCAAATCGATTGCGGGCTCACCGTCGAGTGCGAAACGGACACGCAAATGTTTCTCGGCGGGGGCCTCGGCCGGCTGCATGAGCATTTGCCCGCTCATCCCCAGATGAGCCACCACAACAAGCCCACCACTGAGGCTTAGCCAGAGAGATTTGCCTCGACGATTGGCACTGGTGACGCGCTGACCTACCAAGGCCAGCGCGAAATTTTCGGCGCCAGCGAGGTGTCGACGGATCGCCCTGGGGTGCAGGACAGAAACAGCACTGATGGTGTGGCCGACAACGTGCTCGGCAAGCCCGCGTCGCACCACTTCAACTTCAGGAAGTTCCGGCATGTGAATCAGGCGGGATAGCGCTCGCGCAGGGCACGCCAAGCGCCTTCGGCGGCCTGCTGCTCAGCTTCTTTCTTGCTGCGTCCCTCGCCGGTTGTGAAGGTCTCCCCCGCGACAACCGCTGTGGCCGTGAACCATTTAGCGTGGTCAGGCCCAGTTTCGGTGATGCGATATTCGGGAACGCCCAAGCTATGTGAGGCAGTGAGCTCTTGCAAACTGGTTTTCCAGTCCAAGCCGGCGCCTCGCAACGCGGCATCTTCAATCATCGGATCAAAGAGACGATGAATAAGCTCGCTGGAGACCTCGACGCCATGCTGGGAATACACCGCGCCCAGCAAAGCTTCCATGGTGTCAGCCAGAATGCTGGCCTTGTCGCGCCCGCCAGTTGCTTCTTCGCCTTTACCAAGAAGCACATGAGCGCCCACACCGCCAGGACCCAGAGTGCGGGCCAACGAAGCCAGGGCCCTCATGTTGACCACGGAGGCACGCAGCTTAGCGAGCTGGCCCTCGGTCAAGTCCGGAAACGTGTGATAGAGGGTCGAGGTAACAACGAGACCCAAAACCGCATCACCCAAAAACTCTAGGCGCTCATTTGTTGGGAGCCCACCGTTCTCGTATGCGTAAGAACGGTGGGTCAAGGCTCGCGTCAACAACTGCGGCTCTACCTCAACACCGAGAGCAGCGGTTAGCTCGGCAGCCACTGCCGGGGCGGCCACTTAGACCTCGACTACCTGGCGGCCGTCATAGGTGCCGCACTCAGCACACACGAGGTGTGGGAGCTTGGGCTGCTTGCATTGTGGGCATTCCACGGTCTGCACCGCGGTTGCCTTCCACTGCGAGCGACGCGAACGTGTGTTGCTTCGCGACATCTTCCGCTTCGGAACAGCCACTGTCTTACCCCTAGCTTTCGTCTTTACGTTCGCTCGCCGACTCTGGCGAGCTTTCCAACAACTGCTGTAGCGCCGCCCAGCGCGGATCGACCCGATCATGGGCATGGTCCGGCGGGAGGTCGTCAAGGCGTTCCCCACACTCCGGGCACAAGCCGCGGCAATCTTCGCGGCAATGCGGAGTGAGTGGCATAGCCAAGACCAGAGCATCACGAGCCGCTGGCTCCAGATTCAGCAAATCACCTTCCAGCCGAAACACCTCATCGGCATCGGCGGTTTCATCGGTGACGCTGTCTGGATACACATACAGCTCACAAATCTCGACGTTCAGTGTATCGGTCAACGGTTTGAGGCAGCGCCCGCACTCCCCCTGTGCCTGCGCTGACACGGTGCCCGTGACGAGAACCCCCTCCAGCACTGACTCCAGCAGGAGATCCGCCGACACGGTCTCGCCCGCGGGGATCGCGATCATGTCTAGCCCAAGCGGAGAATCCAACGGAATCTTACGCTGCAATTTGCGCGATTTGCCAGGTCCGCGCCCCATAGCCAGGGTATCGATGACCCACGGGGAACGGGCGTCCAACTCAGTCATTTTCATCAACTCTAGAAAGGAAGTGGTTTCTCTTGGGGTTGAGGTTCAAATCCGCCTTCAAGCCCAACGACGGCGTTCATTCGATTTCGGCCCAAGCGTACGGTGTCAATGGTACGACCCAGCAGCTGTTCGAAGTTCGCCAGTGAGGTGTCGACGTATTCTTCCACCTCGTCACGCAGCCGCTGCGCCTCAGCCTGCGCCTGCTCAACGATTCGCGCGGCCTCTTGCTCGGCCGCCAAGGTGATTTCGTGCATCGATGTCAGACGTTGCCGTTCAGCCGCACCCTCAGCGACAATTCGTTCAGCTTCGGTGCGACCAGCGGCGACAATATGTTCCCGTTCATCAATGACTTGTTGTGCTTTAGCGATTTCAACCGGGATCGCATCACGCATTCCCGCCAAGGCGGACAACAATTCGCCACGGTGCATCATGCAGTTGCTGGACATGGGCACGGAACGGGCCTGTTCCACCGCCTGAGCAAGCGAAGCGAGGCGACTCAATAACTCCACGACATCCTCCATAAGTGGCACAGGGGTAAAGCTGAACGCGAATTGGCTCTCACCATAACGGCGAAGACCTCAGGAGCTATGACAGCCGATCAGCGAGCGCTTGGCGCACCGAGGCGGGCACATGGGGCGAAATATCCCCACCGTAGCGGGCAATTTCCTTCACCATGCTGGAAGAAAGGAATGAGTACAGGGGGTTGGTTGGCATGAACAGGGTTTCCACCCCAGAAAGGCCATGGTTCATTTGCGACATCTGAAGTTCGTAGTCAAAGTCACTGACCGCGCGCAGCCCTTTCACAATCACATTGATGTCGTTGCTGCGACAGTAATCCACCAAAAGTCCGTCGAATGAGTGGATGGTGACGTTTTCATATTTAGCCGTAGAGGCACGCAGGAGCTCGATACGCTCAGCGACATCAAACACATAGTTCTTGCTCGCGTTTATGAGCACGCCCACCACAAGCTCGTCATAGAGGGCACTCGCACGCCCGATGATGTCCAGGTGGCCATTTGTCACCGGGTCGAACGAGCCCGGGCAGATCGCTCTTCTCACGTTCTCATCCTCACGTCACTGTGGCGTCCATACCAAAGAGTGCCTTCACCGTAGCGACGGTCACGGAGCGGAACATACTGGACAGGCCATTGCCAAGGGGCATCCCGCGAGGCACGTTCCACGATCACCAACGCCTCATCGACCAGCCAATTATTGGTGCTGAGCTGCATTAATACCTTGTTCAAAGCAGAAGCTGACAGCGCATACGGCGGGTCGAGAAACACAATGTCAAACGGTTCGGGTGACGGCTGTTCTACCAGCCGCTCTACCGGCGATATGACACATTTCACCTCAGACAGCCCTACCGCACTGATGTTTCGTCGCAGGACAGCACCCGCTTTGGCATGCGATTCCACCAACAACACCCGTTTGGCACCGCGCGAGGCGGCCTCCAAACCGACCGCTCCGGAGCCCGCGTACAGATCGAGAAAACCGGCGCGGTCCACCTCGGCCCCGATGGATGAAAACAGCGCCTCTCGGGCCCGATCCGCTGTAGGACGGGTCACCGCCTGCGGCACTTCAATGCGCCGACCACCAGCGACGCCCGCGATAATTCTTGTCACTAAGACATCTTTTCAGGAGCTGGCTAGATACACGTGTGGGGATTCGCTCGTTTTACGCTCACATCGAACATGCTTTGCTATTGTGAATCGTCAGCAATCGCAGATCGGGTGACATTCACATGACCACACCAGCTCCTTCTTACGGTTTCGGTTTTCCAGACGGCTATCAGCAGGCACATCTTGACCATCAGCTGCGAGACTCGCACCGAGACTTACAACAAGCCACCAAGGAACGCCAAGCTCTGACAGCCCAGATCGAAGCGGGCTTGCGCAATCCCTTCCCTTCCCACGAATCGCAAGACGTAGCTATCGAACGCGACGGGAAACTATGGGATTTAGCGAAAAGTCTGCAACGCCAAAACGAACAGCTTGAGGCAGCTCTATTTCACGCAGATAAAGCTCAACAACAAAAGGGTGCAGCTGGAGACATTTTTTTCTTCGATAGCACTCACCCCACCCAGGACCAACTTCGCGACGGCACCACAGCCCTGGAAATCGAACCCGATTATGTCCTGGCCCGGATCGCAAATCCGAGTGCCCCCGAACCAAAAGTCATCGGCATTGAGCTGGTAAGCACCGCCAAAATGCCGCAAGGGCAGACGGCCAGATTCGACGAAGGGATGACTCAAGAAATTCACCGCAGTATTTCCAGAGGAGAACTGAACCTGGCCAGCGGCGCACCCATGCCAAATGTGATCACTGTGGTCACCAACGTGGCCGAAGAACACGAACAACTTCGGGCATTAGGCAACGTCGTAAACCGCGCGCGGCGCATGTTCCCTGACGCGCAAATCGCGGTATACCGATCACCCTCAAAAGCCGTCGGCGACGATCATGCTGCCTCAATAAACCCTGCGGATTTCGTACGAGCACTTGGCCGCAGCACTGATGACGAGCGCGTCACCACAAACCTAAATTTCCCAACAAGTGAACCCACCCGCCCCTCTGAATTGGTCCAATGGGCAGAAAGGGCCGAACGGCTAGCCAACGCTGAAGCGCTCCGAGCAAGAGCGGCTCACGGTGCCCAGGGCGGATATGCGAATCTTGATTTCGAGCCGCGACGTGGACCACTAAGAAGCGCATTTTCCGGGCTTAGCGCGCGCATAACCGGAAAGTCTCGCAGACGACGGTAGCTCAGAGATTGCGCATAAAGGTTGGCCAGCCCACTCAGCCTTTATGCAGATATTTCGCCCGCTCATCGGTGAGCAGTTGTTCCAAAAGTTGCGCAAGATCGGGATGATCAGCGAACGTCGCATCCTGATTCGCCAACGTTTCAGCGTCCTCGCGCGCCTGCTCGATGATAGTGGCATCGCGCAGCAACGACAGCACTTTGAGATGGCTGCGCTTACCCGATTGCGCGACACCCAACACATCACCTTCACGGCGTTGTTCGAGGTCAAGTTCAGCTAGTCGAAATCCGTCCAACGTGGATGCCACCGCATCGAGCCGCTCACGCGCAGGCGAACCCGGATCCGCTTCCGTGACCAGCAAACACAACCCTGGCGCTGAACCCCGCCCCACCCGACCTCGTAGCTGGTGCAGCTGTGAAACACCAAAACGGTCAGCGTCACAAATCACCATGACTGTGGCGTTGGGAACATTCACTCCCACCTCCACAATCGTGGTAGCGAACAGAACATCAACGTCACCGCGCGCGAATCGCGCCATGACGCCGTCTTTCTCATCGCTGCTCAATCGACCATGCAATATTCCGGTGCGCACGTTTTTCAATGGGCCATCGCGCAGATCTGGCGCGACTTCCAACACCGCGGCGGGTGGCCGCTTTCCGTCATCGTCAACCGGTTCGGTTTCATCGGTCTCAGGCCCGTCCCCAATGCGGGGAAACACCACATAGCTCTGATGCCCGGCGCGTGCTTCCTCTACCAACCGCGCCCAGGCCCGATCCAGCCAGGCGGGCTTCTCAGCGATCGGGACGACATTAGTGGTGATCGGCGAACGTCCGGCAGGCAATTCGGTAAGGGCCGAAATATCCAAGTCTCCAAATACGGTCATCGCGACTGTGCGTGGAATGGGTGTCGCGGTCATCACCAGCACATGCGGTGGCTTCTGCCCCTTTGCTCGCAACGCGTCTCGTTGTTCAACCCCAAAGCGGTGCTGTTCATCAACAATGACGAGCCCAAGATCAGCGAAATCGACTCCCGTCGACAACAAAGCATGAGTGCCGATAACGATGCCGGCCTGGCCCCCGGCGATTTCAGCCAGCGCCTGTCGACGCGCCGGCGCGGACAATGAGCCCGTCAACAGCGTCACCCTGGTCGCGACATCCGTGGCGCCGAGCTCGCCAGCAGTAGCGTGGGCGCCCAGCATTTCGCGAATAGAGTGCGCATGCTGCATTGCCAGCACTTCCGTAGGCGCCAGGAGGGCGGCCTGGCCCCCCGAATCCACAACCTGCAACATTGCTCGCAACGCCACCAAGGTCTTACCCGACCCCACCTCACCTTGCAGCAATCGATGCATGGGGCGCACTTGCGCGAGTTCTTCGGCGATGTGCGCGCCGACCTCGCGTTGACCTTCCGTCAAGGAAAAGGGCAGGGCGTGATCAAACGCCGCCAACAAGCCATCGTCACGGCCCGCTCTTGCCTGTGCCGGCTCACTCGCCGCATCACGACGCCGATGCGCCAACACCAATTGCAAGGTGAAAGCCTCATCAAATGCCAAACGACGTCGCGCCTTGGCCAGCTCCTCCTGAGATGGAGGCCGATGCATATCCCGCACGGCCCTGTCGTAATCAATGAGGTGACGTCTAGCCCTCACCTCATTGGGCAGTGGATCCGCCAATGTCGGCAAGGTGTCCAGCACAACCCGAAGGCACCGAGCTATCACCCAGCTGGGAGCTTTCGCTGCGGCCGGATACACGGGAATCAAAGCGCCAGCGAACTCTTCGACCGCGTCCTCATCTTCCGCGTCGAGGAGCTGATATTCCGGGTTTTGCAATTGTCGCTGACCCCGAAAATCGCCCACTTTCCCAGCGAAAAGACCCCACCGGCC
The DNA here is from genome assembly GCA_013362805.1 of Mycobacteriales bacterium. Lineage (GTDB taxonomy): Bacteria > Actinomycetota > Actinomycetes > Mycobacteriales > QHCE01 > JABFVL01. The sequence goes on from JABFVL010000069.1 coordinate 16,622, forward strand.
AGTAGTGAGCTCCCGCTCGCGCCAAGCCTGGTTGAAAAAGGTGAGTGTCACATTTCGCGTGCCATCTGTGACCGTCACCTCGAGCAGCTTGCCTCGGCGAGCGCGCATCGGGCGAGTCTGCACCCGCAGGACCTGCGCCAAAATGGTCACCTGCTCGCCAATCACCAAATCCGACAAGTCAACTTTCTCGCCACGCTGCACATAGCGCCGCGGGAAATGGCTCAGCAGATCGCCGACGGTCGTCAAGCCGAGGCCTTCGTCCAACGCCTTGGCGGTCTTCGCTCCCACCACACTTTTCAACGGCGTCAACTGCTCCATGGCGCTATTCCACTCCTATCAGCAAGAGCGCATCGTCCTGTCCGCCAGCGATAACTTGGCATTCGGCATAGCGCCACCGTTGCGCTACAAAACGAACGAGTTCCCCAGTTAGATCGGAAGACAACCGCGCGCCCGTTACCAGCGTGACGAGCTCAGCACCACCCACCACCGCCGCGAGTGCCTGCTCGCACACTTCGCGCAACTCGGCCCCCAGCAGCCGCACTTCGCCATCCACAATGGCCGCGAAATCGCCCTGATGGGCGGCACCAGCCATCGTCCACGCATATTCGGTGACCTGGAAAACCCGCACCCAGCGCATGGCGCGAGCGGCTTCAGCCATCGCCACCACATCGTCATCAAACCGGCGATGGGCATCATGCACGGCGAGCGCCGCAATCGCCTGAACGGGAGAATGTGTGTGCACCACATTGGCGCCCACACCTTGAGCTCGAGCCACCTCAACCGCGCTATCGGCGACAAGTCCTAGCTGATAATCGTTCGGCAACACGATGACCTGCGAGGCGCCAGCGTGAGTGATGGCGTGCGTCAGTTCGGCCACCCCCACATCTGTCGATATTGTTACCGCGCCCGCCGCCTCAAACATGTCGCGCAGACCCGACCCTTGAACACATGAGACGACCACCCGCCGCGGCATCGGAGACTGCGCGATTACGGTAACTCGCACCTGTGACAACCCGCCAAAACGCAGACCCGCCTCTATCGCGGCACCCGCATCATCAGCGTGGACATGTACTTGGCATGGGCCATCCCCAGCGACAACCACCGAATCACCGAGCCGCTCGAGCCGCTCGACCAGCTCCTCACTGGCTGGCGCGTCAAGCAAATATTGAACCTCAAATCTGATGCCCTGCTCAGCAGCAAAAACCGGGTTCACCTCCGGGGCGGCGCAAGCCGTGTTTGAGGTGATGCCGTGGGCTGCGGCAAGTGCTTCAAGCACCAAAGCCAAACCTCTCGCACCAGCATCTACAACTCCGGCTCGGCCCAGTGCCGGCAGTTGAGATGGCGTAAGCGTGACCGCGTGACCGGCGGCGACCGCGGCCGCCCATTCAGGCTCGGGATTATCTTGCGCGGCCGATGCCGCTTCTTGGGCAATGGTGATGATGGTGCCATCGACAGGTTCAGCGATGGCAGCTCGGGCTTTGTCCGCGGCATTTTGCAATGCGCGGGCTATCGGGGCACCAGGTTCTTGGGCTAGCCCGCTAAGCCAGGCCGCGGCGATGGTGCCGGAATTGCCCTGTGCCGCGTGTGTTGCGGCTACGGCGGCTTGTGTCAAAAGCTCGGCCGCATCGGCGCTGCGCGCACTCGCCGCAGCGGTAAAAGTGGCAAGCAAATTGGTGCCAGTATCGCTGTCGGGTATGGGGAAAACGTTGAGGGCATCCAACTGAGCACGGTGGCTCGTCAACGTTTCTACTGTCAAATCGAGCCAGCGCCGCCAGAACACGAGCTGGTTATGAACACTGTCTGGCACGCCTGTTAACTTTAGGGCCAGTTGCCTTGTATGTGTCTGTGCCCTCCCGCTCGTCCGCCGATTCTCGGGGGTGGCGAGCAAGCGACACAGAGCAGTAGGTAATCTGATGGGGCTGCAAGACGGATTCATGGCGCCTTGAGGTTGCTCATCCGCGCAGCGAGTGACAATTCTTCTTCGACTTCAGGAGCGTTTCCCGTGGCAGCCAAGTGTGACGTGTGCGGCAAGGGGCCAGGTTTTGGCAAGTCCGTGTCCCACTCCCACCGCCGCACCAATCGGCGGTGGAACCCAAATATCCAAGACGTAAAGGTTTCCCCTCAGGGCCGCCGGAACTCCAAGATGAAGGTCTGCACTTCATGCTTGAAGGCTGGCAAAGTTGAGCGCGGCTAGTTAAATCTCAGAGGTGAGGCCCGTCAGGTTATTCCTGACGGGCCTCACCTCTTTTACTTTGTCGATGTGACGTGAGCTGGGACCACCGCCTATTGATGTGGTGCGGTGGATTGTCGAGGTGACGACCCATATACCTCTCCCCCGGAACGGGGAGCTGGGACAACCTGCTCACGCTCAACCACCTCAAGGTGTCGGCGCCGGAAGCCTTGCCATAGGGCCCATCCGGCGAAGCTGAAGAGCAGCAGAACACCGACGACCAATATCCCGGTGAGCATCATGCGTTCGCCGGCGTTACGGTCTACCCGCCATTGCGAACGTTCGTCACCAGATTTCGCGGCCCGGTCAGCGGTCGGTGTTGCGATTGGATAATCGGTGACCGTTGCTACCTCGGCATTAAGGGCGGCCGCGGGTTGAATCTCGCCAAAGCCATATTGTTCGTCTCGTCCGCTCGGGCCTAGGTCGGTTGCCGTGGCCAGTAGACGTTCAATCACGTTGGCCGCGTCGAGCTCGGGATATGCCGACCTCACCAGGGCGACGGTGCCGGCTGCGAGCGCAGAGGCGGCGGAGGTTCCGTCGGTGATGACGTAACCATTGTCAGATACGCGTTCGGGCACACCTGCGATGACTTCCACAGCTGGGGCCGCAAGCACAACCTCGGGCCCCACGCAAGAACCCGTCCATAGTTGCCCGTTTCGGTCGAGGCCAGAGACGGTGAGTACCCCAGGGATGTTGCCCGGTGAGGCCACCCGGTCGCCTTGGACCTGATTGTTCCCAGCGGCGGCGACGAGCACCACGTTGTGGTCGATGGCGTAGCGCACGGCTTGAATTTCGTCGTCGTTTGCGGTGCCTGGATGGGTGGATCCCAGTGAAAGATTGATCACGGTAGCGCCATTGTCGACAGCCCACCGGATACCTTGGGCTACTTCGTCCGAGGTGATGCTTGGCCCTAGCGAGATGGGCAAGATTTGAGCCTGAGGAGCTACCCCTAACAAGTGATATTTATCTAAGCCGCCTCCGGCGATGATGCTCGCCATGGCAGTGCCATGACCGCTTTCACCGGAGTCTTCGCGACCGTCTACAGCGGCATCTGCCCCGATGCCGTGTCCTGGAAGAACTCGGTCGGCAAGGTCGGGATGGGTCGCATCAACGCCGCTATCGATGACGGCAACGATCTGGCCTTCGCCTTTGCTGACTTTGTGGGCGCTCGCGAGCTCGAGCCCAGGAAGGTACCACTGATATTCGCGTACGGAGCCGGCCGCTTGGGCTGATGCGCCAGGTAGGACGATCAACGCCGCGACTAAGAGCGCAGCGGCGAGGTGGAGCTGTCGCGCAACCCTCATCGTGCTCCTCGGTGGATTCGGCGGAATTCCCATCCTACGGGCCCTGGGAAAGGTCACATGTGGCGTCTTGGAAACAGTATCGACCGGCGCGCGTGACAATAAATGGGTCTTTCGGTTGATGTGCACCCATTTCGCCCCACGTACGCAAAGCGGCTCAGCAAGAACACCCGCTACGGGCGGACAACAAATGGGTCATGAGCACCAGTTAGAGTGCCAATATGGCCCGTTCTCCTGCCACCCTCGCCACATTGGTCGCCGTTCCCCTCGCCCTCATCGCGGGCATAGTTGTCTACTTAAATTTGCGCGAAGAAAGTTCCGCGGAAAAACCAACAACCGAATCGACAGCGGCTATCTCCGTCCCCTCGCCGGCGGCCAACTCCGCGTGCGCACCCATTGTGGATGCTCTGCCCGCCACACTGCATGAGAAGAATCGTCGTTTGGTGCGACCACGCCAAGCTCAAGTTGTGGCCTGGGGAGACCCAGCGATCGTGCTGCGCTGTGGCGTCGACAAACCAAGCGCCTGGACCCCAACAGCACAAATAATCGGTGTGAACGGCATCGAATGGGTGACCGAAACTACCGAAGACGGCACTATCTGGACGACGGTCTCCTTGCCAGTCTTTGTCGAGATCACGGTGCCAACGGCATATACCGAAACGGCCGCCAGTCACATTCTCAACCCACTCGCTCAACCACTGCGCGCCAGCTAACGCCGCGCCGATGCGGCCACCGCGAATAGCAGCCCACCAGCGAAGAAAAAGGGCTCATAAAGAAACGTGGCAAACCGCTCCATCGAATCCAAATCGTCGACCGACAATGCGCCGATAGCCAAAGCGAACCAGTCGACAGCAGACGGAAAAGCATGCATCAGCAACACGAAAGCTGTCCCATATATCGCAATATTCAATAGCTGTTGAGGCACTCGCCTACCCCATCGAGTGACACGGGCCAGCGCGACCAATGCGGCCAACACGCACAATGGCACCGCGACAATGTCAATGATCAGCAGGGGCAAATTGTCGAATAGCGACAGATCATCGGGCAACCCAACACGGCCACCAAAGAGCCAATACAGATGGACGAATGCAAAGGCAAAGCCCCAGGTAGCCGCGCCATAGACACCCAAGCGCGCCCACCATGCCCAGCCACTGAGCTCACCGAAACCCTTGTCCGCAACGCCTTGTCCATTCATAGGCATAACTATTGAACGGGCGGCGGCCTCTTCACTCCCTCGACAGAACCAGCTGCACCCCCCATCTGGGGGACTTAGCACGCGGTACGCCCCACGGAGTACGGGCACGTGCGCCCCAAGGATGATGCCATTGCCCGCTAAGTCCCATACGGTCAATGCCGTGGACCCAATTCCAAGCCGCTGGCAACCTGGCACTATCGGGCCACGAGCGTTCCGTGGCCGCCGCCGTACGCCCACGTTTTTGCTGCCCACATTCGCAGCGATAGTGCAGCTCATTGGCACACTCGGATCGGCCCGTCACCAGAACGTCAGCGTGGATGCGATCGCGATAACACTGGTGCTGGCTGGCCCCGTGGTTCTGGTATGGCGCAAGAAATATCCCGTTCAAGTTTTCGCCCTCGTCGTAGCCATTACCGCAAGCTATTTCGTGCTGGGCTATCCGCCGGGACCAATTTTCCTCTCCCCGGCCGTCGCGCTATTTCGTTTGGTCTCATCGGGCCATCGGCTGCTCGCCTGGAGCGCAGTGATCGTCGGCGTGCTAGCTATCAGCGCTTACGAACTGTCTGTAGGTGACGAACTTTCCATAGCGCAAATCACCGGCCTGGCCGTGTGGACGCTGCTCATTTTGAGCGCCGCCGAAGCGGTGCGCATCGGCCGGATCGCTCGGGCCGAAGCTCGACGCACCTTCGCGGAAGAACAGCGACGCCGGGCAGCGGATGAGCGACTATCTATCGCCCGAGAACTTCACGACGTACTCGCCCACAACATTTCCTTGATCAATGTGCGGTCCTCCGTGGCTCTTCATCTGCTAGATAGTGATCCAGAACAGGCACGGACCGCGCTGGTCGCGATCAAAAAGGCAAGCAAAGACACCTTGCGTGAAATGCGATCTGTGCTCGGCGTGCTGCGCCGCGTCGATGAGCAGGCGCCTCGTGCGCCCACACCTGGTCTGGCCGAGCTGCCGACATTGGCCGAGCAATTCGCTGATTCAGGAATTACTGTGCGGCTTACAAACCCGGATCCGAAGTCGGTCCCGACCAGTATCGGGCAGGGCGCCTATCGAATAGCGCAAGAAGCCCTCACCAATGTGCTGCGGCATTCTCAGGCGAAAGTGGCATATGTTCACCTCGAATACTCTTCTTCTGAACTCACTGTGCGCATCGACGACGCGGGTCCACCGGCATCCAAAAGTGAAGAATCCGGTGGCAATGGAATCGTGGGAATGCGGGAGCGTGCGAGTGCTTTGGGGGGATCATTGACAGCGGTGTCCACTTCGTCAGGTGGCTTCAGCGTCACCGCGCATTTGCCTCTAACAGCCGAACAGGATGACGAATGATCCGGGTATTGCTCGCTGATGACCAAGCTTTGCTGCGCGGTGCGTTCAAAGCGTTGTTGAACGCCGAGCCCGATATAGATGTGGTTGGCGAGGCCGCTGATGGCGCACAAGCAATTCACCTGGCCCAAGAGCTACGCCCCGATGTGGTGTTGATGGATATACGCATGCCTGATGTGGATGGCCTGGCGGCCACTCAACGACTTGTAGAAGACCGCACGCTCGCTGACCTTCGGGTAATCATTTTGACGACATTCGAACAAGACGAATATATTTTCGATGCGATCCGCGCGGGGGCCAGCGGGTTCTTGGTCAAAGACACCGAACCCGCCGATTTGATTCGTGGCGTGCGCATCGTGGCAAGCGGCGATGCCCTCTTGTCGCCGAGTGTCACCCGTACCCTCATCGGCGAATTCGCTAACAAGGCCCGCGTCCGTCGGCCTACCCAAAATCTTGACACTCTGACTGAACGAGAACGCGAAGTGATGACGCTGGTGGCAGCGGGGCTATCAAATGAAGAAATTGGTGACCGGCTGTTCGTCAGCCCGGCGACCGCGAAAACCCATGTCAGTCGCGCCATGCTGAAACTTGGAGCTCGTGACCGCGCGCAACTGGTGGTATTCGCTTTTGAATCCGGTCTGGTGAACCCCGGCTGGGCGGGCTGTAGTTCCCTCTGTTGGGGGAAACCACGTAGCTCTCTGGCTGGAGGAATGGAACGCACCGCGCGGGCACGCTGATCACATGCCATTCTCAGAACCCGCCCCACGCTGGGCCAACATCGCCGCGCATGTTGCTGCTTTGACCCCGCTGCCCTCGAGCTTGTGGCGGCTCTCGTTGGCTTTCGGATACCCGGGGGGCTATACCGCCGAGGGGTTCACCGCGTTGAACCTACAAGGTTGGGGCATCACCTGGGTCGTCTTTTTGAGTCTGATCACAGAATTCGCCGCTTTGCTCACTCTCGGATTAGTCCGACCATGGGGCCGCACGGTTCCGCATTGGATTCCGCTCATTGGTGACACCGTCTTGAACCCAAGAATCATCGCAGCGACAGCTTTAACGGGAGCGCTCATCCTGTTTGCTCTATGGACCCCGTTCTTGTTTTGGTGGGGTATAGAACACCCTGATATGACTAGCACTGGTCATATATTTGTCGGCCTAGCGTATGTGCCACTTGTCGCGTGGGCGCCACTGTTACTCGCTGTCACTGTGAACTATTACCAACGTGAACGGCACTACTCCAATGGGCGTAGGGCCACCGGCGGAATGTGCTCGGCAGCGTAGCGCGAAAGACGATCGTCAGCCGACGCGCTCCCGCGCGAAATTCGAGACGCTGGAAGAGCCAAAACACCCCATATGTGTTATCCAGCTCGGAGGCTTCTCATGACTATGACTGACGTACTCGCGCACGGCGATCGCTATCACGATGGTCCACCACCGTTCTTCTTTGTGGGTGCCATTTTTCAAGTGCTGCTCATCGCGCTCGTGGTAGTGCTCATCGTCCGGCTAATAAAGGCTCGGCGCTATCACGGGGGATTCGGCCATTGGCGCGGCTATGGGCCAGGTGTTTGGACCGGACCGGCCCACATGGCAGCCGCAGACCCCGCCCGGATTTTGGCGGAGCGTTACGCAAAGGGTGAGATAGATACCGCCGAATACCAAGAAAAAGCCAGAGGGCTCGGCATACCAGTGAACCCTCATGACAAGAACTAGTTTCGAGTAGTGGTGGTCGTAAAAATACGGCCACCACAAGGAGTGCGTGAACTAGCGCAGTCCAGTTCCTCGAGCCAGCGCGGTTTTGACCAGACGGGACACAAGTTCCGGGTAAGAGATACCGCTTTCACCCCACATGCGAGGGAACATGGAGATCGGGGTGAATCCCGGCATTGTATTGATTTCGTTGACCACGACCTCGTAGTCATCGGTCACGAATACATCGACCCTGGCAAGTCCGGCGCCATCGAGCGCGGTGAATACCTGGCGAGCGGTGTCACGAACCCGTTCAGTGATCTCATCCGGCAACTTCGCGGGCAGATCGAATTCGCATACCTCGTCGAGATATTTGGCATCAAAGTCGTACCAGTCGTGGTCGGCGACAAAACGAATTTCAGCGGGCAAACTCGCGTCAGGTTCGGCACCGGGTGTTTGAGATTCCAATACCGCACATTCGACTTCGCGGCCCACGATAGCTTTTTCGACCAAGACCTTGGGATCGGCGGCGCGGGCGGTGGCTATGGCGGCGTCAAGTTCAGCCCAATCGTTCACTTTGCTCACACCGACGCTGGAGCCAGCACGGGCGGGCTTAACAAAAACAGGAAGCCCGAGGCGCTCTTTGTCCTCGGTGCTTAGTTCTTGCCCGGGACGCAACACAGCGTATTCACCAACATTGAGCCCAACCCCCGCCAGGAGTCGTTTGGTGAACTCTTTGTCCATGCCCACAGCGGAAGAAAGAACCCCAGCGCCCACATAAGGCACACCAGCCATCTCGAGAAGGCCTTGGATGGTTCCATCTTCCCCATAGGGACCGTGTAGAACTGGGAAAACTACGTCAACATCGGCCAGGCGGCGAGCGCCGTCAGCAGGCTGCATGACTACCAGCCCGCCAGCGGTAGGGTCAGGTGGCAAAACCACACTTTCACCACTTGTTATCGCGGGAAGTTCGCGGCCGTTCAAACCCAGCGCTTCCCGACCTACATCAGGAAGCACCCAACGGCCCTGTGTGGTGATTCCGACGGGCGTCACCTCGTAACCGCTGTCTTCCAACGCCGCCATTACGCTTTTCGCGCTCAGGCATGAGATGGCATGTTCACTGCTGCGTCCACCGAAGACGACGGCGACCCGTACCTGCTGTTTCTCACTCACCTGCCCGACGATACTGCGCGCCTGCGTGGACACTGTGAGCGGAGTGGTGACTGAGACGCGTTTCACCCGTGTTCACCGGTTCGCCCTCATGCGTGGTGGAGCGTCGATGTGAGAACGTCATGGTGCGGACAGTGCACAATAGGAGGCGTGATGATCCCCAGCTGGAAACGCAGCCGCGCCTTGGATTTGTTCGATCGTTTGGATGTCACCGGCTCGGCGACAATCACCGAACCGGACCTTCAAGAACTCGCGGAACACACCGTCGTTGGCACCAAAGCTGACCCCGATTCGGTAAAAGCCAAGGCCATCCGCGCCGGCTATGACTATCTGTGGCAGACCGTGTTCGCGCCGATGGACCTTAACGGGGACCGGCAGGTGAATCTTGTCGAATTCGAGGAGGGTCTCAATCATCTCGACGATGATTCTTTTGTCCCAGCGATCACAATGATCGCAACCGCGATTTTTAACGCCTACGACCTCGATGAAAACGGGTCGCTCAGCCAGCAAGAAATCATCAATTGGCTGGGTGAATACGGCGTGTCACACCAGGACGCTCTCGCTCACGTGCGCGACATGGACACCAACCGAAATGGCACTGTTTCGTATAAAGAGCTAGTTTCGGCGATCACCGACTATTACATCAACCCCGAAGCCAGCCTGGATGGCCATTGGATGTTCGGGCCTAAGCGCGTGACGCGCCACGAAGCCCCCGCCGAACCAACCTTGGATTTGATGCCAGCTTTAAGTCCCGAGTTTTAGTCTTCCGCGCGGGTGTCTCTTGCCATAAATGCGGCGAGAGCTGCCTGCGGAGCGCGACCTTCGTGGCACACCCGCATCACTTCCTGCGTAATGGGAAGCTCCACAGCTACTTTGCCCGCGAGTTCAGCGATGGCGACACAAGATACAACGCCCTCGGCCGTCTGCCCGGTGGCGAGCCTAGCTGATTCCAAAGAATGGCCACGGGCCAAAAATTCTCCGAAGCGATGGTTGCGTGACAAGCCCGACGCACACGTGGCAATCAGGTCACCCATGCCGGCCAGGCCGCTAAATGTTTGAGCTTGAGCTCCTAGCGCCAGGCCAAGTCGAGTCATTTCCGCCAGGCCGCGGGTCATCAGTGATGCTTTGCTGTTGTCGCCCAGATTCAAACCATCAGCCATGCCGCAAGCGAGAGCGATCACATTTTTCATCGCTCCCGCGAGCTCACAACCAATCACATCCATATTGGAATATGGACGCAAATACGATGTCGCTGTGTGTTCCTGCAACCAGCGAGCTCGGTCCGCGTTTTGACAGGCGATCACAGTCGCGGCGGGCTTTTCTTCCGCGATTTCTCGAGCCAGGTTTGGGCCTGACAACACAGCGACGCGGTCAGCGGGGATGTCGCCCACTTCTGTAATGACCTCACTCATACGAAGTCCAGTGCCGAGCTCAATGCCTTTGGCCAAACTGAGCACGACGGCCCGCTCGGGGATCAGGTGCGCCCATTGGGTGACGTTTTCGCGCATGGTTTGACTGGGCACCGCGAGCACAACCAGCTCGGTTCCCCGCAACGCCTCCGCCACGTCGGTTGTCGCCTGCATCGCTTCCGGAAGAGCGATGTCGGGCAGATAAGCAGTGTTGGCATGATTTTTATTGATGTCGAGGGCTACATCTTGGCGTCGGCCCCACACCATGACGTCCTGCCCAGAATCGGCAAGAACCTTCGCAAAGGTGGTACCCCAGGAACCCGCTCCGAGCACCGCTGCCTTCACTTTTTCGCCTTTCTCGCTGGGGGCACAAAAAATGGGCCCGTGGGTGCTGATTCGTTGCGCAACACCGCCACATCATCGCGCAAGCGTTGCATGATCACATCGGTGACTTCCCGCAGCAGAAGGGCGCTTACGGGCTGGCCCTGATATTGCCGCAGATCAATGGGCGCCCCAGCGGAAATCGTGATGGGAGATCGCCAGAGGTGGATCTTGTTGGTGAGCGGGTGATGAATGCGCTGGGCACCCCATTGGGCAATCGGCACGACAGGTGCGCCGGTGGTCAAAGCAAGTCGCGCTATGCCGGTGCGGCCTTGCATCGGCCACTGCTCTGGCTCTTTCGTACAGGTGCCTTCTGGGTAAACGATGACGGCGTGGCCAGCGCGGATCGCATCGGCGGCGGCATCCAAGGCGTGTGAGGCGTCTACGGCTCCACGTTTCACGGGAATCTGGCCGCATTTGCGGAGCAAATAACCCGCAATGGGCAGCCGAAATAGCGACTCTTTGGCCAGGAAACGTGGGTTGCGTGGGGTGTCATAGACGAAGTGGGCGATCAGCAGCGGATCAGCGTAGGAAATGTGATTAACCGCGAATATCACTCCACCGGCGGGCATATTCGCCTGACCCTGCCAGCTCTTTCGCGCGATTATCACCAAAATGGGACGCAAAATCGCTTCTGCCACCCTGAGCCAAAACCCGCGCTTCACTCCCACATTGTTTCACTTAGCACGCGTCCCTCATGGGGTCGGTCGCTAATTTCGGGGTTCATCGGCGGGGTTGGGCAATAAAAGTGTTCTGTGGCGCTGATAGAGGCCAGGCACTGAGCGCCTGGGCTCGGTGATTATTCGTTGGAGTGGCTTCGAGTCGCGGCATTACAGAAGTCAGGAGTTCGGGGCTATAGATACGCAGCTCAGCCCCGGGGTCAGCAGACTGCGCCCCTACGATGACGGACACAGCGGGGCCGTCATCGAGTGCGAGTTCAAATTCAATATGTGAGATGGCATCGAGCGTGGATGTCGTACGGCCGAAGTCGGTGCGACTTTTCAACACCGGGGGCTGTTGCGCGAATGCTTTGCGCGCTTCGTCGGACGGCAAGGCCAATAGGAAGTTGACTGCTGCTTTCTCGTCTGACCGTGGAGAATCTGCGCCACGGTTTTTGGCCTCAGCAATGAGCTTGTCTAGGGAGCCGTCGTCAAACGCTTCAACAACTGAAGGGTCCCCAGCCGCGATTTTGTTCAGTGCGTGCTCAAGGAACTGAACGAACTGAGCTTCTCGAGCTTGGTTTTGTCGCGCTTTCTGATAGGTGGCGTCGGCGCGCATTTTCAAGGGGCTGGACTCGGCCAAGGTCACGCCAAGGCCTACACCAACCGTTGCTCCGGCGAATGCCACTACACCGAGGCTTCCGATCAATTTCCTTCTGAGGGCACGATCGCTCCAGCTGAGCACCAATGCGTGCCGAAGTCCAAGACTTTTTTCAGACATGCCTACCCCACCAGAGAAATTATGCTTAGAGCATACCGCTCTCAGTGGCGGGTACGGGCACTATTAGGACGTTGGTCACTCCGTGTAGAAAGATGCTGAGTGGTCAAGATGCGCGCAGGACTAAGCGCCTGCACACCAGCGGTCAAAATTTGCGCGCTGTCCACTGTGAATGGCTTATCCGGATCATCAGTCCGAGAAATGGGAACCACCACGGACTCATTCGGGGCAGCTTCCACGGGTCTAATGCGAAACGTGACACTGGCCAGCTCCCCAACACCGCCAGCCGCATGACCTTGCCCAATGACCGCACGGGCCTGCGGTTGATTAAGTGATTGGCGCTGCTGACCCGATGTGTCACGATAGATCTTTTCCATCGCTTTGTTCAGCATGACCTGGTCGTCTACCGCGCTGGCGGGCAGTTGTGCGGCGCGCAAAATTTCCGCTCTCGCGGCGTCGTTAAAGTGACTGACCACACTCGGATCTCCCGCGGCGATACCCGACAGCATTACATCGAGGTATCCACCAAACTCTTTCAACTGCTTGTCGTTCTCAGCTGAGGATCGAAACGTGCCCCAGAAAGAGGCCACTGAAAGTACAAGCGCGGTGGCGGTCAATGTGGCCGAGGCGGCGCCAATCAAGCCAGATACGGCATACCTTCCAGCTAAAACTCTGCGAGCGGGTGCGAAAGCGCGACCCCCGAAAGATGGTGGGGCCTCCAAGTCGTAACCCGGATCACCCCATTGCGGGAACTGCTCAGAGGTTTTGTCGCCATTGCGCGGCGATCCCGTTTCGTGGTCCTCCATGGTCACAACCCCCAGTTAGGTATGGCTTCGGCAGAATACCGCGCCATCGACGCGCGACGTAGAGTGTGACGGTGATTGAACAAGCGACAGTGCACACCTTTGCTGAAGGCTCAGGCTCAGTGGTTTTTGACAATGGGGTTGGCGCCGACTTTGACGCGGACGCGTTCGCGCGCTCTGGTTTGCGCTTTCTACGCCCCGGTCAAAGAGTACGTCTTCAGCGAGATTCTTCAGGGCGGATTAGCGAAATCACCTTGCTCACTTATTCTCCCGACTCAGTTCGGGATTCTCAATAAAATCGGCGTTTATTGGGGATCGCATAGACCCCAATAAACGCCGTTTAAGCGTTGCTTTCTAGCGCTTGCCCGCCTTTTTAGCGGCTTTCTTCGCGCCTTTTTTCGCAGGCTTCGCAGCCGCCTTCTTAGTCACTTTCTTGGCAGCCGACTTCGTGGCTTTTGTAGCCTTGGTCGCTTTAGTAGCTTTCGTTGCCTTGGTGGCCTTGGTGGCTCCAGCTTTGGTCGCTTTGGCCGCGCCAGCCGCTTTAGGCAGTTTCTTGGACCCCGACACCACGTCTTTGAATCCCTGTCCCGCACGAAAAGCCGGAACCGAGGTCTTTTTTACCTTCACCGCTTCACCAGTACGTGGATTCCGTGCGGTTCGCGCCTTACGCTCGCGCTTTTCAAAAACACCGAACCCAGTAAGCGAGACCTTGTCGCCTTTGGAAACGGCTCGCACAATCTCGTCGAACACGGCATCGACCGCATCAGCGCCGGCCCGTCGGCTTCCTAGTCTGTCAGCCAAGACATCAATCAGTTCCGCTTTATTCATTGGTTCCCCCCAAACTATTGCGGCAGCTAAGGCCGAACGTTAAGCGCCGTAAGGGGTTCAGACAAACACCGCAAGCATTTATTTACATGGTGTCGCGGTATTTCTGTAGAAATGAATTAGCCGATTATCGCCAGGTTCACCAAAAACACGACGATAATCGGCCCGCAAATCCTTATGAAATAAGGGTTTTAAGCAACGATTGTTCGCGGAGCCCAACTCGGACGGCTCTTTTCAAATTCATCTATGGAATCGCCGTGTCGCAACGTCAACCCAATGTCGTCCAAGCCCTCCAAGAGCCGCCATCGCGTGTAGTCATCGAGTTCAAATTCCGTTGTCGTATCACCAAAACGAACCTGGCGATTAACCACATCGACAGTAATTGAAGTCGATGGGTCAGCTTCAATCGCCTTCCATAGCTCTTCAACTACAGCGGTATCCAGCTGGACGGTGAGCAGACCACCTTTGAGTGAGTTTCCCCGGAAAATATCGGCGAATCGTGGGGAAATCACCACCTTGAAGCCATAGTTCTGCAAAGCCCAGACAGCGTGTTCCCGCGAAGAGCCAGTGCCAAACTCAGGCCCAGCAACCAGGATCGTCGCGTTCGCATATGCCTCATCGTTAAGGACGAAATCGGGATCGCTCCGCCAAGCCGCGAACAGACCATCCTCAAAACCAGAGCGAGTAACTCGCTTCAAATACACGGCGGGAATGATCTGATCGGTATCCACGTTGCTCCGACGCAACGGGATGCCGGTGCCCGTGTGAGTAGTGAACTTGTCCATAGCGACTCCTAAACCAGATCGGCCGGTGAAGCCAACCGGCCCACAACAGCGGTAGCGGCAGCAACAAGCGGGGACACCAAGTGCGTGCGCCCACCTTTTCCTTGCCGTCCTTCAAAATTTCTATTAGAGGTCGAGGCCGCACGCTCGCCCGGCTGCAAAGTATCCGGGTTCATGCCCAAGCACATCGAGCAACCAGCCTGACGCCAATCCGCGCCAGCATCGGTGAAAACCTTGTCCAGACCTTCGGCCTCGGCTTGCAAACGAACCCGCACCGAGCCCGGCACAACCATCATTCGAACGCCTTGGGCAACCTTGCGGCCGTCAAGAACCTGGGCAGCGGTGCGTAGGTCTTCAATTCGGCCATTCGTGCAAGAGCCCAAGAAAACCGTGTCGACGCTAATGTCACGCAACGGTGTTCCCGCTTGCAACCCCATGTATTCCAGCGCCCGCTGCGCGGCAACTCGAGCGCTGTCAGTGTCGAAGCTCTGCGGGTCCGGCACACTGGCGCCCAAAGGTGCACCCTGCCCAGGGTTTGTTCCCCACGTGACAAAGGGCGTCAAGCTCCTGGCATCAATGTCTACTTCGGTGTCAAAACGCGCATCTTTATCGGTGGGCAATGTCCGCCAGTAGGCTACCGCCGCCTCAAAATCTTCCGGCGCATGTGCCTTATCGCGCAGATACTCAAATGTTGTCTCGTCGGGAGCGATCATTCCCGCCCGGGCTCCAGCCTCGATGGACATGTTGCAAATCGTCATTCGACTTTCCATGCTGAGCGCTTCGATAGCCTCGCCGCGATATTCAATGACATAGCCTTGCCCACCACCCGTGCCGATTTGGGTGATCAAGGCCAAGATCAGGTCTTTGGCGCTTACCCCTTCTGGCAAAGTTCCCCGAACATTGACAGCCATCGTTTTAAAGGGGCGCAAGGGAAGCGTCTGTGTGGCCAAAACGTGCTCGACTTCGGAGGTGCCAATGCCAAAGGCCAGCGCACCGAACGCGCCGTGTGTCGATGTGTGGGAGTCGCCGCACACCACGGTCATTCCAGGCTGAGTGAGCCCGAGCTGTGGTCCGATGACGTGCACAATTCCTTGTTCTTCGTCACCGAGCGGATGCAGTCGCACACCGAACTCGGCGCAATTCTTGCGCAAAGTTTCGATTTGAGTGCGCGAAACAGGGTCGACGATGGGACCAGGCGTGGTGGGGACGTTGTGGTCTTCGGTAGCGATGGTGAGATCGGGACGTCGCACCGGGCGGCCCGCGAGCCGCAGGCCATCGAAAGCCTGAGGGCTGGTGACCTCGTGAAGCAGGTGCAGGTCGATGTAGAGCAGGTCCGGTTCGCCTTGTGCTTGGCGCACGATGTGCGCGTCCCATACTTTTTGCGCCAGCGTCTTAGCCATCGCGCTCTCCCATCAACTTCTCACACCCCTAGACGTTCTTACTATGTGGGATGTATATTCCGTGTTGTGAGACACCATAGCAGTGGCGTGGGAGTGCTGGACAAAGCAGTCCTCGTACTAGAGGCCACCAAAGACGGCGCAAACCTTGCCGAACTAGCCGAAAAGAGCGGATTGCCCAGAGCAACGGCACATCGCATCGCCCAAGCTCTGGAATTCCATCGACTGCTCGCCCGCGACCACGCCGGGCGCTGGCGCCCCGGCCCCCGACTCGGCGAACTCGGCCGCGCAGCACCCCAATCATTGGTCAGCGCTGCTGCGCCCGTGTTGGCCCACCTTCGCGACCACACCGGCGAAAGCGCTCAACTTTTTATGCGTAGAGGCAACGAACGAATATGCGTGGCAGTCGCCGAACGCGCCAGCGGACTTCGAGACACAATCCCCCTGGATGCGGCGCTCCCCCTCACCGCAGGGTCGGCCGCGCAGATTTTGCTGGCCTGGGAACCACCGGAAAATACGGTGGCATTTTTGACCCAAGCACGATTCACCGCGCGAACCCTCGCCGAGGTGCGCAGACGTGGTTGGGCATCGAGTGTCGCGCAGCGGGAACCTGGTGTCGCCTCAGTGTCAGCGCCGGTGCGGGAACGATCTGGCCGGGTTGCCGCGGCCATCAGCCTTTCTGGCCCCATCGAACGACTCGGGCGGCGACCAGGTGAGCACCATGCGCATGCTGTCCTGGCCGCCGCCCGGCAATTGAGTGAAACTGCTTAACTATTTTTAGTTTTGGACCGCTCGTCGGCGTGCCGCCACGAGCAGCGCGCCGCCGGCACCGACCACAGCCGCGCCAGCAAGAAGCAGTGAGGTCACCGCTCCACCGGTCACTGGGAGAGCTTTATCTGCCGGCGGCTTAGCTGGCGGAGTCTTTTCTACCGGTGGGGTGGAAGCTGGTGGCGTGGAAGGCGGTGTTTTGGGTGGCTTGGTTTTTTCGGGCTTGGGTTTGTCTTTGCCTTCTGGGCATTCGGCCTTAGCATCGCCAAGAACCCCGATGGCATTGCAACGAATCTCGATCGGCGCCTGAACTGGTGCCTCAACTTGATTCCCGTTGCCAACCCCACCGTTGTCTTCAGTGTCAGCGGCAATCGCAGGAGCCGAGAAGAGCGCAGCGGCAGCGACACCAACAGAAACGGCAAGCATCCGAACAGCCTGCTTGGGGAAAATCTCGCGCGGAATCATTTCCGCGACACTAGCGGCTCATCACTAACTTCGCAGCCCCGCCTAAATGCCATCAAGTCTGGCATGTCAACCACATGACGTTAATTCGCATTACCAGGTGCGTATCGGCCGGGGAGATTTAGCACCGAAAAGGACACAGCGTGTCAAGAGGACAAAAAGGATTTCGTCGTTGATGATCAAACCCGCTCGGTTCCCCTATTGATCAGGAGCTCTCATCACATGAAACCATTGCGCCAGATAGGTGCGGCCATTCTTGGACTCGGATTTGCTTTGGCGGTGCCAAGCGTGGCATTCGCCAACCCGGTCTCACATTACGAACATCACGTGACCGCAGGTCCTCACGGATACTCCATCCGGGTTCTTTGCACATACGCCAATGAATATGGCGACACGCTCTATTACCTCAGTGAAGAAGGCGAATGGGACGACTGGTCCTGGGAGAACACCACTATCAGCAGCACCGGCGATCCAGAATTCTGCCGCTACTGACCACGACCGGCCGATGTTCCCAAAAAGGTTGGGGAGCCTCCATCATGGAGACTCCCCACAGCGCAACGTTGACTACTAGTCAGTGCTGGCTTCGGTGCTGTTCGCCCAGGCGCCGTGCTTGTTGGCCTTGAGGCAGAATTCGTAGAAGTAGGTGTCGCCGTATTCTTCGGCATAAGACTTCACCTTGCACAGCTCAGCCCCGTAAGGACCAGAGTGCGAGTGTTTGTCCTTGAATTTGACGTCATCATCAGCGGCGGCGACGCCAGCCGCTCCCAACGCGAACGGGATTGCGAGTGCACCAACAGCAATAACGCGGTAAATGTTACGCATAACTGATAGTCCCCTTCTTAATAGCATCTCAGGCGAACCGCTCGGCGATTCCGCTCTGAGCCCGGTGCGGCCAAGCCTTGTCTCGCTGGCCAAAATCGACCGTAGCGGTAGATTCCCGAATTAGGAAGATATACACGCAAAACTTATATTAACGGCGCTTATCACATGTTGTTGGGCGAGTCGAGCGCTAGTGAGACATTCCATATCCGGGACCAAAGTCGACATCCAGACTAAAGTCCAGATCGGAATTGACATTCAAGTCAGCGTCAATATCCCACCCGCTGCGCGCCCAATACGAACCGCACGCCGTTGGAGAAGTTTCCTCAAGTGACAATGCTGGGTTGACGTCGCTTTGCACCCCACCGTCGTACGCACCATTACGATTGATATCCACACCCTGCAATACCAACACAGCATTTCCGGCCCGAATCTTCGCCGCGACCTCATCGGTCAACGTGATTGTTCGGTGATAAGTGTGAATGCCATATTGAGCAGCAGGAAAGCGGCCCGAAGTAAACGCACTAGACTTATCCGTATCGCCGCTCGCGGTCAACGAAACACCAATATCCCCATACGAATTCACCCCCTCAGTTGTGCTCACCACACCATCTTGGTTCACATCGGCCGACTCCTCAGGGCAGACCCCACGACCATTCACTCTGATGTGTTGAGGATGCGGCAACGCGGGCACCAAGCCAATTGCCTTCACCCACACATCAGCTTGCGTTCCGCGTAGGACAATCACCGATTCTCCCGTAGCCGCCGTGCCATTGACCGGGCCAAGCTGCGCCTTAGCTACTGTGACCCATTGCTTGGTCGCGTCCGCGGGCTCGGCCGAAGCCGCAGACGTCGTTGCCAGGGCCAATGCGCACAAAGCCGCCGGAATAGCCACGCGCATGGCTGTAGTTTTGCCGAACATTATGTGTCCTCTCATAGATTTGCGAGCGCAAATCAATAGATATATGCACTGTTCAGAGCCATCGATATGAGCAAATCGGACAATAGTGATGGATGTTTATTCATTCGCAAGCTAACACTCAATCCGAGTACTTCAGAACCAGCTAACGGAGTGTCGGGGGCCTCGCGGTGACACCGCGCGCTCTAAACCCGTGGACCACATCTGACTACCGTGGATGCCAAGCATGTGCCCTCATCAGTGGAAGGCCACATCGCACTATCCGAGAATTACTGGGATGGCACTCAGAAAAGTAATGCATCAATTGTCACTTGGACATAATTAGTCATGCAATTTAACGCACGCTCGTTACAAAACAACATGAAAAGCTACGGATGCACGGCAAAAAACTTGCACCGAAACCAAAGTAGGAATGGTAGTCCCGACCGGATTCGAACCGGCGCTACCGCCTTGAGAGGGCGGCGTCCTAGGCCACTAGACGACGGGACCAAGCTGCGTGACAAATACTGCCACATGCCAAATGCGTGTCGAAACACCGGGGTGTGGAACTTCGAGCGCTCTGGTTAGAACGGGCTTGAACCTCACCAGGAACTAGCGCCCTTCCAGGAACAAACTCTAGCGCACTGCCCTTGAACGGCGGATTCAGGTAGCTCTTAGGGGCAATCCCCCTCTGTTCAGACTTAGGGCATACCCCTAACTATGAGAGGGCATCGCCTAGTAGTGATGGCTGATGAGGTCAACGAGACTCCTGGTGTGGAGTTATCCGCCACCAAGGTAAGGGTCCCAAATGAAAATTACGAGAACTGTTTTAACCGGAGGCTGCGCGGCACTTACAGCGCTGACCCTCATGACCGGCTACGCCCAAGCGGCAGCCTCATCACCGCCCCCACGCTCAGTGTTACAAAGCCAGATGGAGGCTCTCGTCGCCGCCGGCGCACCAGGGGTAAACGTTGAGGTGCGCGACGAGAAGGGCACCTGGAACGGTGTCGCTGGCACCGGCGACACCACAACCAATAGTGCCCCAAACGCCGGGGGCAAATTCCGGATCGGCAGCGTCACGAAAACCTTCACCGCCACGGTAATCATGCAGCTGGTCGCTGAAAAGCACATCGAACTCGACGCCTCTATCAATGAGTATTTGCCAGGCTTACTGCCCTACGCCGAACCTATTTCCGTAAGACAGCTGCTACGGCACCAAAGTGGTCTATTTGACTACGGCGACGTGGTGTGGGCTAGCCCTCAGGTTGCCTACGACAACCGAAACAATAACTATGCCCCCGCCCAACTCGTTGAGATCGCAACGCGGGAGCCCTTGCAGTTCACACCTGGCAGCCAATTCGGCTACTCCAACACGGACTACATTGTGTTGGCGATGTTGATCGAAAAAGTCACCGATCACAGTTTTGCCACCGAGCTAAAAAAGAGGATCATTCGCCCCCTCAAGCTACGAGACACCTCACTCGCCGGATCTTCTCCGACGCTGAAAAACCCGAGCATGCGCGGCTACGAAACGCTCAGCGACGCGGGAGAACTGACAGATGTAACCAGATACAACATGTCAGTGTCCTGGGCTACCGGTGCAATCACGTCCACAACATCGGATGTCAACCGTTTTTATAAAGCACTCCTGACCGGCAGTCTGCTTCCAAAAGCCCAACTGCAACAGATGAAAGAGACCGTGGACGCTTTTCCAGGCTTTGGCTATGGACTCGGCCTTGCTGGAGGAGAAATCTGCGGGCACACCATCTGGGGACATGTCGGCGGCGTTCCCGGATATCAGACTTCCAGCTTCACCAGCGATGATGGCAAACGGCAAATCACCATCTCGACTAACCGAAGTCTCAGCCAGCCGTCAACGGCGGAAGATGCGACGAACTCACTATTGGCCACAGAGTTTTGTGGGAAGCCGCCGAAAAAGTGATCGCGGTGCTATTGCCGATTCATGCGAGACGCCAAGAAAGATTAATCGCATTACGCAAATCGGATCGTGGAGGCTTCATCACTGAGCCTCCACGACAGCCGTACCAAAGTTCCCCTAGACAACGGAGATTTGTCATCGAATCAGGCGGCTTTCGAACGAGCTTCCCGCCCACAAACTGATCGAACCTAATGGAAATACCAACCTCTGAAACCGTCGCCCGTGTTCACGTCGGTGACGTGGAGCCCCAGACTGGGGCTCCACCACAGACACTGCGAAGGTTCGAACTTCAGGCACAGCGTTTCCCGGACATCGGTCCGCTTGTCCCATACCCAATGCTGGTCCGGGCCACCTGTGCAATCAAACATTTCCAACGTCCGAAAAGGCATTTCGGGACGTTTAACGGCGGTGACGCACTTGCCGTTCCACGCGCTCTGAATGTCACCGTCAATGGTCGCGCCGCCCGCCCATCGTTGATTTATGGCGTCATTGCATTCCCAGAGAACTAGCGGCGCACCGTTGCTGTCATTGAACTGAAAAATGTCCACACAGCGGTCTTCTTTTCCCCTGGGCCGCAAGTCCGCGCCGTCTAGTGCCAGGGTCGGAGCTGCCCCTCGCAACGCCGTCACCAGTACGATCGTCGCGACCACGAAGACAATTCGACGAACCATCACGTTCCTTTCGTCCCCCGCGCTCTGGCGTGACGAGCACGGTGTGGCACATCACGCCGGAAGCGCTGTTGTCAGCAAACGTAAAGGTTCCAGACGAAGGTAATTTGACTTTGAATACAGCCCCAACTGCGCCCGGTTTGTTGGCCGAATTGTTGGCCGGCGCGCATGCAGTCCTCCCAATACCAAAACCAGTCCGCATATTGACATGAGGCCTTAACAATCCTCACCTCTTCGACGGGCACGTTGAGCTTTTCACTGATCTGTCGCGCGATCGTTTGCTCGTTCACCGCCGCATGAACGAGTTCGCGCCCAGGCTCCGCCGCAGCCACTGGTGAAGCTGGAGCGAACATCAAAAACGCGACGGCCAGGAAGGCCACCCCTATCAGGGGGCTAGTGACACGCAGTAAAAGTTTCATCAGCAGCTCCATTCAGTCACCAGGCCAGCTCGAACTGGCCTAACAGAAGGATGCGCTCCGCCAACACTGCGGCGGTATCCCCAAATTTGGGGGGTGTGCGAAGAATAAAACCAAGCTGGCGATTACTAAGTGTGAGATTCTAAGTAACGTGCGCCACAATCAGGACCGATTAATACATCAATTCGCCTCGGCGCTCACACACGAGAGCCACCCGGACAAAGTCGGAGAAGAGCTCTCGAACGTCATTACGTCCCATGTGGCACATGACGCGCTACGACTAGTAGCCACCAGCCCAGCGACAGGGCTAGGCCTGGGCTCGTTTAGCTTCTGGCATCAATACGATCCGGCGCTCAACACCGCGCTAGCGCTCAATCGCTACGCCGGAGGCGACCCATCCTCGCCTGTGGACCTGGCCCGACGCACGATACCAATCGGGATCGTTGGCGGCGATGACGCACCGAGCGATCGATTGGTGCGAAAAGTCCTGGCCGCCCACGGAGCTAGCAGCGAGCTACGTCTATTGCTGCGGAACCCGCGGGGCGTTTGGGGAATATTGTGCCTGGTGCGGGGCGAAGACCGCGCACCTTTCACGCCAGAGGAGGCGCATCGAGCGAGCAAGCTCGGGCCGGCGCTAGTGGCCGCGCTTCAAGCTCACGTGACAGCGGGGCCGCTTTTGCCCCAATCTCCGGCGCTCGCCCCGGGTGTCATCGTGGTGGGCGCTGACCACAAGGTGCGCTCCTTCACCCCGCAAGCACGCGCGTGGCTACAGCAGATGTGGGCACCGGATCAGAACGGTCTACCGGACTGGATAGCGACCATGTTTCCGAGCACCTTGTCCAGAGAAGTGCGCGCTGGCGTTAATGGCCCAATAGGACATTCACTCAGCTGCGCACCGGCGGTGACATTCGGCCGCTGGGTGGCGATCGACGGACAAATGCTGGATGACGACGTCGCGATCGTTATTCAAGCGGCCCGCGGCGAGCTATTGCTCCCCTCCTTTTGCGACTGGCATGGCATCACCCCGCGAGAACGGCAGGTCATCGAATTCCTCGTCAAAGGGGCAACGATCCCACAACTGGCCCGTATTTTGGACCTCTCCCGCCATACGATCAATGACCATCTTAAAAGTGTGTTTCGCAAGACTGGCGCCTACGGACGCGCCGAGCTGCTCGCCGCGCTGACCGCATAGCGAAGTGACCCACGAGGGTAAAAGCATTCTTCGCCGTAAGGAGGTTAAAGGCCGCTCAATCGAGCGTACCTACACTCGGGGTGCCCCCCCGCACATCTGCCTGAAGCATTTATTGGACAAGATCACATCGCGCGGGATAGACCGCCAGCGCGCGATTTTGGGGAGAGTTCGACCCGGAGTCGGATTGTGGAGGCTCTAACCGGAGCCTCCACCACAGCCGTGCCGAATGTGTGCCGAAGTTGGCTTAGAAATGCTTAACGAAACACATTCATACTGGCTGGGGTACCAGGACTCGAACCTAGACTAACGGAACCAGAAACCGTCGGGCTGCCAATTACCCCATACCCCAGGGGTCGCACAATTGTGAACAAACCTGCCCACGCCGTTGCGACTCCACGTACTTTACCGGACAGCGCGTGCCGCGTTGCACCGCCCCAGCTGACCCGCTAAGCCGCAGCTTTCTCGACAACAGGGTTGACCAGGGTGCCAATACCCTCCACGGTGGCGCGCATGATGTTGCCACCGGCCAGAGCGCTGGTGCCCTGCGGCGTTCCGGTGAGCAACACATCTCCCGGCAGAAGCGTCATGATGTGCGAGACGTAAGAAATAAGAGTGGCGATGTCGTGGGTCATCGATTTGATGCTGTCGCGCTGCCGCATTTCGCCATCAACTTCGCAGGAAAGCTCTTGCCCGTCGGGGCGAAAGTCGGTGTCGATCCATGGGCCGATTGGGCAGAAAGAGTCGTGAGATTTAGCCCGGGTGAAGTGGCCATCTGATTTGAGCTGGTCAAAAGCGGTGATGTCGTTGGCCACGGTGTACCCGAAAACACTGTCGAGGGCGCGGTCGTGTTTCACGTTTCGCGCGCCCCGGGCGCCAATGACAACAGCGAGCTCGACTTCGTGAATCGTGTTCTTACTGTCGACGGGCAGGCGCACCGCATCGTTGGGACCGATGACCGTTGTTGAGGGTTTGAGGAAGATGCGCGGAGTGGTGAGTTCACTTTGTCCGATCTCGGCGGCAATGGCTGGGTAGTTTCCGGCCACGCCCACTACTTTGCTGGGCAAGATCGGCGAGAGCAGTCGGACGTCGTTCAAGGCCCAGCGCTGACCGGTGAAGGTAATCTCCCCAAACGGATGACCTTCGATTTCGGCAACCGTGAGAGCATCGAGTGGAGCGCCCTGCTCTCCTTCTACAACACCAAAAGCGGCACCGGCGGGGTGGACGAAGCGAACAAATCGCATGTTTCTTCCTTGTTCGGGTCAAAGTGGTAGGAGGCGAGCCTGCTTGATAAGAACGCAATCGTATCCGTTGCGATAAATAAACAGCAGGTCACCCAACATCAATGTGCATTAAGCTCCTAAGATCTACATTCTGGCGGGTGACGCAAATAATGCAGACCGCACACGGCAAAACCTGCCAATGGCGTTAATACCGGGCAGAAGGTAATGACGTCAGATAAGTCCGCGGGAATTCCCGCACTAATATTAAGGAGCCATCGGCGTGCGTAGTGACATTCGCAAGCGCCTTGGGCGGACGGCAGCGGGCATCGCCACCATTGTGACCGCAGCCGCTTTATCAACGGCTTTCAGTTCCCCGGCCGCCGCCGAGGAAGTTACGCCATCCCCTGAGACGCCACTGATCGCTGTAGACCTGGGCGGAAACGAACCGGAACCAGCACCCAGTGAAGCCCCAGCCCCATCCACCACCACCAAAGAAGCCCAGGCTTCGCCCTCAACTGGTCTCGGCGCCCTCGACGTCGCCGATATCTCGTTGAATGTGAGCACATCAGGTGGACGAGACACGTTCACCACCACCATCACGGTCACGAACAACAGCTTGTTGCCCGCCACCGGCGTAAACATCACCGGCAGCATCAACGGCGCATCTTTGTCCGGCGATTGCGTAAGTGGCAGCAATGTCTACTGCGAAATCGGCTCCATGGGTGCGGGCGAATCCGTGACCAAGGTGATCAACGGCACCGTGCTCACCCCAACAGCTGGCGAAACCGTTTCCGGAAGCATCTCGGCATCAGGTGTGCCAGACCTGGACCCAAGCAACAATGACGGTTCGGTCAACTTCACCGTTCCCAGCAACTATGGGGGCGGCGTCACCGGAACGGTTTTCGATGACGAAAACCGCAACGGCCGTAAAGATGGCGGGGAGGCTGGCGTAGCCACCACCGTTACTCTCATCGGAAACGACGGACCGCGCACTGTCTCAACCGGCAGTGACGGCACCTACAGCTTTGGCAACGTACTGGGGAACGTCACCGTCACAGTGGCAAACCCAGGTGGTTTCACGGGCTTCAGCCGGGGCGACGGTTCTCAAGTCAACGGCGACGGAGCCGCTTCACTCTCCGGCATCGGCGACCAGGACTTCCGCGTCATTGGCGCGGGCCTGATCACCGGCGGTGGTGGCGGTGAAGACCCGGGCACTCCAGGTACCCCAGGCACTCCGGGAACCCCCGGCACGCCTGGTACGCCAGGAACTCCTGGAACCCCGGGCGCTCCGGGTCTCCCAGGCGTCCCCGGGGAGAACGCGGCCCCGGGCGTGGACGACAAACCACTGCCCACCACCGGTGTTTCGGTGCAAGGCGCGATCGGCGCTGGTGCCGCGGTGTTGGTCGGCGGAATCGCACTAACAATGGCCGCACGTCGCCGCCGTGACGAAGGCGACGCGACCGCATAATCCAAAACCGAATAGAAAAATATGGGCGACCCCGTGGTGCGGGGTCGCCCATATTTTTTACAGCAGCGGTTACGCCGGTCGTGGCAGACCATATGTAAGAGAATCCACAAGTGCGAGCCATGAGGCTTCAATAACGTTGTCGTGCACACCAACGGTGGTCCAGGTTCGCGTGCCATCGCTGGTGTCGATAAGTACTCTGGTCACCGCGTCGGTGCCAGCCCGCCCATCCAATATGCGCACCTTGTAGTCGGCGAGTTCGAGCTTGGCCAACTCGGGATAGCGGCGGCTCAGCGCCTGCCGCAACGCGTGGTCCAGAGCGGATACTGGCCCATTGCCTTCGGCGGTAGCGATGACGCGTTCGAGGCTCTCACCGACCTCATCGAGCGGCACTAGCACCTTGACTGTCGCCTCACTGATAACTTCTCCGGCCCGATTCTCCACGCTCGCACGGTATGACTCGAGGAAAAACGGGGCTCGCACTTCACCGGCGACTTCGGAGCGGACCAGGAGCTCGAAGGAAGCGTCAGCCGCTTCGAAAGACCAGCCCTGGGCCTCCAATGTCTTTACTTTCTCGGTGACTCCGCTGACCACCTCGGGATGACCGGTCAGGTCCATGCCAAGCTCGCGTGCTTTGAGCTCGATAGAGGCCCGACCGGCCATCTCGGTCACCAAGATGCGCATATCGTTGCCGACCGCACCGGGCTCCATGTGGTTATAGAGCTCCGGATTGACTTTGATCGCGCTGGCGTGCAGGCCCGCCTTGTGAGCGAACGCGCTGGCTCCGACATACGCCTGATGGTTGTTTGGGCGCATGTTGGCGATCTCGGCTATCGCGTGCGAGACGCGCACCATTTCCGCGAGGCCCGCCGGCGGCAGGACGCGAAGATTCATTTTTGTTTCAAGCGCCGCCGCGACGGCGAACAGATCGGCGTTTCCAGTGCGCTCGCCGTATCCGTTCGCGGTGCATTGGGCGTGGGTCGCCCCGGCCTCAACGGCGGCGAGCGTGTTCGCGACAGCGCAGGCGGTGTCGTCTTGGCAGTGAATTCCCAGTTCAAACCCGCCCCGTTGCCGCACTTCGAGGACGGTCCGGTAGACGCCGAGTGGCAGCATGCCCCCGTTGGTGTCGCACAAAACGCCGAGTTCGGCGCCGGCATTCACCGCCGCTTCGATGACGCGAAGGCCGTAATCACGGTCGGCTTGGTACCCGTCGAAGAAGTGTTCGCAGTCAAGGAATACTCGACGTCCATGTTCGACGAGATAGGCGACGGTGTCGGCAACCATCGCGAGGTTTTCGGCGGTGGTGGTTCGAAGCGCTTGTTCCACGTGTCGCACATCTGATTTGGCCACCAACGTGACGACGGGCGCGCCCGATTCCAGTAGCGCGGCGACTTGGCGGTCTTCGGTGACTTTAGTTCCGGCTTTGCGAGTGGCACCGAAGGCGACGAGTTGGGCGTTCTTCAGCGCGAGCTCACCGGCGAGGGCGCGTTGGAAGAACTCGGTATCTTTGGGCATAGCGCCTGGCCAGCCGCCTTCGATGAACCCAACTCCGAATTCGTCTAGCAGTTTGGCAACGGCGAGTTTGTCGCTTACGGAGTAGGAAATACCTTCGGCCTGGGCCCCATCGCGCAAGGTGGTGTCATAGAGCTGAAAGCTTTGGGGGCTGGGCGATGTCATAGGTGACCTTTCTCGGCTGCGGGGAAAAGGGTTCCAGAAAACAAGAAGACCCCCCACGGACGTGGGAGGTCTGCGCGCTGACTGGAGTTGTCAGCGCGCTAGCAAATAATGAGGATGCAGCGTTGCATGCCGGACATGCTCTCACACACCTCACAAATTGGGAAACTCATCTCACATGGTGAGATGAGCCGAGTTGGTGGATAATGCGGTAATGAACGCACCCGACCGAGACCCCGCCTCGCTGCCCGTGGATTTACACGAGCAACTCGTCGACTCACTTGACGTCGAAATATTGGCGGAGCGCCCTAAGATTAGACCGATGCGCTCGAGCTATTGGAAGGTGCTAGTCAAGGCCCACAACACAGCCGCACAAGAAATGTTCGTCAAACAATATCCAGAAGGCGACAATGACGCGGCCGATGATGCCGCTATTGAGCTCGAATCTCACGCTGTTGTGCCGGCAGACTATCCAACACCGGCCCTTCGAGCACACGGCGCATCAGGCCCATGGATGGCATTCGATTGGGTCGCCGGCACGGACGCCAGGACCGCCCTGCACGGTGCGTTAACTCACGGGCTTGACATCGCCGATGTCGCTAACAGAGTCCTTACGGTGGCGGCCCGCGCATGCCGCAAGGCCGAACCCGAACACAGTCACCTGCCCAACCATCTACGTGGTTTACGCGGCGCATTGGGAGAAACCTGGCAAGCGATACGGGACGAAGAAGTACTTCATCCGCACATTCCACAACACATTCACGAACGGCTAAATGAATACATAGACGCCGAAGAACGAGTAATGGCACTCCTCAACGAGGACTACCTCATGCACGACGGACTACTAATTGAAGAAATTCTGCTCGCCGATTCCGGACCCGATCAAGACGTGATGACAGATCTGCAGCTGAGCATAGGGCCACCTTGGAACAACCTGGTATTACTTACCGATGAGTTCATCGAGCTCATCAGTGATCCGCAGATCCCCGTCAGCGACCGACCCACACTGATGCACGCCTGGAGCGGCGCCCTCGACGCGTCATTGCGACAGATAGGCCTGGAACCCGGCGACTTTGACGACTTCATAATCGCGAGCGCTGGTAATGAGTTGATACACGAATACAGCCACATGGCAGGGCTTCGAGCCTACGTTCCGCACCTTGGCTACCCAACGACGCTGGACAACAACCACGCGGAAGACATCCTCAACTGGATTAGCCAACGACAAACAGATCGGGCGAACTCGACGCCAGTAATCGCACGGGCGTCTCAAATGGGTTCATCACCCACGCGCGGTGAAGTGAGTCACCGACGGGCGAGGTAGGGGCCGAGTTTGTCGCCCAAGCCGGGCACAATGGTGCGGTTCTCTTTTCTACTTCTGGAGGTTCCGTGCTCACCGTTGGTGACCAGTTCCCGAACTACAATGTGACTGGTGTCGTTTCCCTGGACCCAGACACCGCTTTCACGCAAATCACCCCCGAAACCCATGAGGGCAAGTGGCGGGTAGTTTTCTTTTGGCCCAAAGACTTCACCTTTGTGTGCCCCACCGAAATCGCGGCATTCGGCAAATTGAACGAAGAATTCGCCGACCGCGACGCCCAGGTTCTTGGGGTATCGGTGGATTCAGAATTTGTGCACCTCGCCTGGCGCGAAAACCACAAAGACCTACGCGATCTTCCCTTCCCCATGCTGAGCGATGTGCGTCGCGAGCTCAGCGAGGCCTGTGGGGTCCTCAACGCCGATGGCGTTGCCGACCGCGCGACCTTCATCGTGGACCCCAACAACGAAATCCAGTTCGCCATGGTCACCGCGGGTTCAGTTGGACGCAATGTGGATGAAGTACTGCGCGTACTTGACGCATTGCAGACCGACGAGCTGTGCCCGTGCAACTGGAACAAGGGCGAAGCGACGTTGGATGTTAAAGAGCTCATGAAGGCTGGCTCGTAAATGTCGCTCGACGCAATAAAGGCACGACTTCCCGAATACGCCAAGGACATCAAACTCAACCTTGGCTCAACGCTGGGGGCAACCGCCGGAACAATGTTGACTCCCGCCCAACGGTGGGGCGCGGCATTGGCTTGCGCGATTACCTCCCGTGAACCATCTTTGATGCGCGCCGTGTCAGCCGACGCGGCAACGCATTTGAGCGCGACTGAGATGGAAGCGGCGCGGGG
Source organism: Mycobacteriales bacterium (assembly GCA_013362805.1). GTDB lineage: Bacteria > Actinomycetota > Actinomycetes > Mycobacteriales > QHCE01 > JABFVL01. The sequence continues at coordinate 46,266 of JABFVL010000069.1, forward strand.
CGCGGCCGCGATCATGGCGATGAACAATGTCTACTACCGCAGTGCGCACCAGCTAGGTCAAGACTACGAAGACCTACCGGCCAGGCTGCGCATGCAGATCATTGCGAAACATGGCGCTGATCCAGTGGATTTTGAGCTGTGGTGTGTAGCCGTGTCCGCTATCAACGGCTGCGACCGTTGCTTGCGTTCTCACGAGCAGGTGTTGAGCAATAAGGGCATGGACAAAGCTGCCATCCAGGAAGCGGTACGCATCGCCGCGGTTATTCATGCGGCCGCCGTCACGCTCGGGGCGCAGGACGCTTTGGCGTAAGTTGGGCTGCCCGGCGGGTGTGCACACCGGCCGGGCAAAACCTTAATGGCTTAGTAGCCATCGGGTGCGAGTTTGAGCGAACCACAGATGCAGCACATTAAGTGCCACGCAGATCGCGAAAAGAATCGGCTGTCCCAGAATCCATAGCGCCACACATCCCCCGCCCAACAAGGCCAGTTCCAGCACAAATCGAACCGGGCCTGGGGTAGGAATTACCGATTTTGGATTTCGGCCAGGGTCACCAGGGGTGGAAAAGAGTGCCCACGCAAAGGCCGCGGCGATCGGCAATATGAATCCTCCCAGCCAGGATGCGACCTCGGCCCCCAACCAGGCGTAGGAGGCGAACATAACGAGCTCAAGAAAGAACCGCAGAAGGTCGTTCCAACCAGGCTTAACGGGCGTTGTGTCGTTCACAATTCGCAGGATACTCGCGCCTTGCGTTCCATCCCGCTCCCGTCGAGCTAACCTCAGAATATGACTGACCGAAATGTCGCATCCAACCGCGGGCATTTCGATGACAACACCCCTTTGCGTGAAAAGCTCTACAGCGCCCCCTTGAACGCCGCCAGCGACTTTTTTACAGAACTCGCTCAATTTTCGCGCATCTCCACCAAAGATCGGCTCAACCGACTACGTCGCCACCTTCTACCCATCGCTCAAAGCGGGCTGGCCGCAGCGATCGCCTGGCTCATCGCACACAACATCGTTGGGCATCCGCAACCATTCTTCGCCCCTATCGCCGCCGTCATCGTTCTCGGCATCGCGGTAGGACAGCGCCTCCGCCGCGCCATCGAACTGACCATCGGCGTCACGGTAGGGATTGGCGTCGGCGACATCCTTATCTATTTCATCGGGACCGGAGCTCTTCAAGTGGGGCTCGTGGTATCGCTGGCAATTTCTGTCGCCCTCCTTGTCGGAGGTGGCGCACTGCTCGTCGCGCAGGCGGGCTCCTCCGCGATCTTGGTAGCCACATTGGCCCCGCCATCGGGCGGCATCTATTACACCCGGTGGATCGACGCGCTCATCGGTGGCGCCGTGGGCTTCACGGTGGGCACCATTTTGTTGCCGTTCAACCCAGTTCGCGCGGTCAAACGTGCCGCCGCGCCGCTCTTTGACGGAACCCGCGACGCGCTCGACGCCGTGGCTGACGCACTCGAAGCCGGTGACAAACGCGGGGCCCGGCTAGCCTTGTCGGCGGTTCGAAAGCTCGACGAGCCACGGGCCACATTTCGTGAAGTCGTGAAGTCTGGTCAAGAACACGCGAGCATCGCGCCAGTGTGGTGGCGTCGGCGAGATCAACTCGGCAACTATTTGACGGCGAGTGTGCATATTGGACGCGCGATTACCAACTGTGAAGTGCTAGCCCGCCGAGCTTATTCGTTGCTGCGCACTGGAGAGAAAGTTCCCACACAGCTCATCATCGCAGTGCGCAATCTCGCCCGAGCCGTTGAACTGCTACACAAAGATTTGTTCACAGATGTCGAGCTAGCACCAGCTCAGGCCCTATTGTTGACAGCTGTTCATGACACGGAGGCGATTACCGATATTGGCTTTTCTGGCCGAGTCGTGCTCGGCCAGAT
>JABFVL010000005.1 GCA_013362805.1 Mycobacteriales bacterium
CCTCGTAACCGAAAGTTCTTCTCATGATGCACATTTAACCGGTATTACGCCAGCTTTGTTGCAGCCTTGGCACGAGTAAAACAAAAATTGAGCCGTAACGGCGTGTCACATCCCGGGGCCGCGGCGGGACTGCACGGTCGGAACAGTGTCGCTGATGCCAGCGACGGGTGTACGTCTTGGAGCTGAATGGGTCGGGGCCGTGCGGCTCTGTTCGGCACCGAGCGCGGCGGCTTGTCCAACGCCTTCGGCCGCGGGCCCTAGAGCCGGCGGCTGGACAGGAAACGCCGCGCCAGCTCGACGAGATTCTCCTTGCGGAGCGAAGGCAAATGCCGGCAGCGGACCTGGAACCGTCGCGCGGCCGGAAACCGTGGCTCGGTTTACGAGCTCTTGAGCAGCTTCCGCATCCAAGCGGGTCGCATCGCCAGCGGGCGTTGCTGCTCCGATGGCTCGGGGGCCGTCCTGTGTACCCACTGCGCTCACCTCACCCTGTCCACATACACACATGCTGTCGCGACTAGAGCCGGCAGCGCGTCCAAAAATTGCGCTAGGAGTCGATCTGGGTCGCTTTCCAGGTCGGCCCGGGCCAGAGCTTTGCGCTCCGATGCCAGATATAGACAAGCTTCCCACAAGGATGCATGTCTATGCCCGAACATCCATAGATGATAGACGCCATGAGCGACGATGACACGGGCCGCATTGGGTAGACCGATACTGAAATACCAGGGTGCTTGCTCTGTGTTACCGAGTCCCACCGCGAGCGGGTTCACTTTGTGCTGATATCCGAAGGCCCGGGCGGCTTGGCCGCCTGGGGTGAATTCCATGATAAGTCCGAAATCGCGCAACCGATCTATCAGCATATTTATCTGTGAAATGGGCAAATCACCCGCAGCCTCATACATCATTTTGCGGGATGGCATCTCCGACACTACTTTTTTGGGGTCGCCATGAATGAGTGACCAAATTCGCAGTTCTTCAGCATCCACGTTGAAGATGCCATCACCGATACGAATTTCGTAGTTGTCCGCCTCGGGTGTCCCAGTCAATGGGTACAAAGGCCCCACGGCATGCCCGATAGGGACAAGCATGGCGGACATGAGGTGGTGCTCCATTTCAGCAGGACAAGGAACACCACTCTAACCGTCAATGCCCAGCATCATGTGCAAATTTCGCAGCTCCGAGTCGGGCATCACAGCAGGCAAACAGGTTTTTGAGTGCCGGTAGCCACTACCGGGCGAAAGCGGCTACCGGCACCAGGGCCGAGCGCACCAAAGGGGCGCTCCACGCGACGGTTCTCGCTCTGCGGGGTTTTGCGAGAGCCGTCAGTCAGAAAGGTTCATGGGAGGGATCAACATCGACCTCGCCTGAACCAGCAGATGGTCGTGCCCACTAAGAATGCCCGCCGCTGAGCACCGATAAAAGAGCCGCCAAAGCCGACTTTCCACGCCACGCCCGAGAGGAACTAGCAAGTTAGGCCTAGCGAACCCACCAATTGAGCAGCTAGTAGTCGATTAGGGCACTACTTTCAGCTCGGCCGCCAAGGTGCGCAGTCGTGGCGAGGTCCGGCGGGATACCCGTTCGAGCAAATCCCGCACAACCGCTCGGCCCAACGGGTGGTAACGCATCCACTCACCCGCCATCGTTCGACTGCGCCACAACGCATCAACCGCCGCTACATCATTGCCGGATTCCGCCGCGGCATAAGCGATGTTGAGCAGGCACCGCGCCGCCCAGGTGGCCGGAACGCGCGGCGCTTTCGGCATGGTGCTCGCGAGCTGTAACGCTGTGTCCATCTCGCCAAGCTCAACCGCGTTGTTTACAGCTGTCATAGCCACAACGGCCGGCCCGAACACTGATTGCTGGCTACATACATCGGCGCCCAAACGCATGGCCGCGCCAGCGGCGACGTCGAGCAGCTCAGCCGCGCGGACTCCCCTATTGGCGCGCACAGCGGCCGCGCTGGCATTAATCAGTAGGTGCCCGAACAGAGCTAGCTGCTCGCTGGTGCCCTTCTGAAAACCCGGTTCGATCTCTTCGGCTTGCCGCACGGCAACCGTTTCAGCATCACCGTAACGACCTTGTTTGAGTAATACCCACGAACCGAAGGTTGCACTCGCGGCTTGGGGAAGCGCTCGGCCGTCCGCGCAGCACAGCGCCTTCTCGACCGCGTGCAGAGCTAGATCTTCCCGACCAAGGGTGACGGCGATCCCAGCTGCCATGTGATACACCGAAGCCAATGACTCTGGGGCACCAAGTCGACGGGCATCGGCGAGCAAATTGGGAAGCAGCTGGGCGAGTAATGCGAATTCTCCGGACTGATACCGGAACCACGCAGATTGAATCGTTTCGTTAAGTTGTAGCGGGCTCGTGGTGGACTCGTTCTCAGCGAAGTCCCCTGACCAGGGCATCTCGCCTATGTCGGTGAGCGCGCGGCGAAGGTTGAGTAAAGCCGGGTTTTCTTTTGGGGTGGCTAAGGGCGTGCGGGTCATCACCAGCTCGGAGAGCTCGACATCGAGGGCGTGTGCCAGCGCCGAGAGCGTGCTCCAACGCGCTGTGTGCTTCCGGCCCTGTTCGAGTCGAGCGATCACATCCACTGACACTTCGGCCGCGTGAGCTAGTTCTTCCTGGGTGTGGCCACGGGCGCGACGGATCCGGGCGAGGTTTTCGCCGATCGGTGCATCAGGCTCACTCATGCCCACAGGGTAGGCACTATTCATCAGCTTTATCAGCAATCAGTGAAACTTGTAGTGCGAACGCTTGATCCATTTTGGAGTAGCGGCCTCGTGTATCATACACAATATTTACTTACGCTAACTGGTGTTAGTTGCTTGAGAATGACCCACACCGAGCTGGTAAAACTATGACACCACGCGACCGATCCCCCGGTCGCGATTGCAAAGGGGCCACGTAGATGCAGCGAGTGTTATTCCTGGTCAGCGCCAACAATGGACTCACCCAGCGCGCCGCGTTGACGCTGCGAGATGCTGGTTACAGCGTGCGCACCGCAGTAGTGGACGACGACACCTCAATCAAACGAGCCGTGGCCCCCGGCGACTTCAACCTCATCGTCTGCCCATTCCTCAAGGCGCGCATCCCCGCCGAGGTCTACCAAAAATGGCCAACAATCATCATTCACCCCGGCCCCATCGGCGACCGTGGCCCATCATCCCTCGACTGGGCCATCACCGAATCCGAACCACGGTGGGGAGTCACCGCACTCTCAGCGGTGGAAGAAATGGATGCCGGGCCAATCTGGGCCTGGCGCACCTTCGATATGCCCACCCACCTCATGCGGAAAACAGCGGTGTACAACGGCCCCACCGCTGATGCGGCCATCGAATGCATCGTCGAAGCCGTCGCAAAAGTCGCCCAGGCTGGCTTTGAACCCACTCCGCTAAGCCTTGCTACTCGCCCCATAAAGTCCGCGACAGTACGCCCATTGATGAAGCAAGCCGATCGCGCGTTTGACTGGGCGGAACCAGCATCAACCATCGTTCGGCGCATCGCCGCCGGAGATGGCTTCCCTGGCGTGCTCACCAACATCGGACAAGGCCGCGCATTCGTCTACGACGCACGAATAGATGAGTCATCCGAGGCGGAGCCAGGCACCGTGCTCAGCCGTCGACACCACGCCGTCAGAATCGCCGCGGGCGAAGGGAGCGTGTGGATCGGATACGCCCGCGCCAAACACCAAGACGGCGGCAAAGCCCTGAAGCTGCCCGCCACAGCCGTGCTGAACGCCCCCGAATTCGGACTGGATATTGATGAGCTGCCCGTAGAACGCACCGGGGCGTACCGCAATATTGGATACCAGCGGGATGGGGACGTTGGTTACCTAACATTCGACTTCTACAACGGCGCCATGAGCACCACGCAATGTAACCGCCTGCTGCGCGCTTTCGCCTACGCCGCTGCCCAAGACACCAGGGTTTTGGTCTTGCGGGGCGATGGACCATATTTTTCAAACGGCATTCACCTGGGAACAATCGAAGCCGCCGCGAATCCAGCCGCTGAAGGTTGGGCAAACATCAAAGCGATCAATGCCGTCTGCCGCGCCATCATCACCTGCACGAACCAGGTGGTCATTGGGGCATTCACCGGCAATGCGGGTGCGGGCGGCGTCATGCTGCCGCTCGGCGCCGATGTACTCACCGCCCGCGCCGACACAGTGCTAAACCCGCATTACGCGACCATGGGGCTGTTCGGCTCCGAGCTACACACCTACACCTTGCCGCGCCGAGTGGGAACCCAAATGGCTCGACGGCTCACCACTGACTGTCTACCCATTAACGCCTCGGGGGCACGCGACATCGGGCTATTGGACGAAGTTGGGCCGCGTGAACAAGCCGCTTTCGATCCGTGGCTGGCCGAACTCGCTCACGAGTACGCGAGCGAGCATCGAGCCACCAAGATCATGAATGACAAAGCCGCCCGGCTCACCGAAGACGCGGAGATGAAGCCGCTTGACGCCTACGAGCACTTCGAATTAGGCCATATGGTGCAGGACATGTTTGAAGATCGTCACGGGTTCGCCGATAAGCGGCATCGGTTTATTTACAAGCTCTGAACCACTCAGTTGGGCGTGTCTGGCAATGCTGTGCATTGGTCGTGCAGCATTTGCCACTGGCCCGATTCGTCGCGGACGAAAACCAACCCGAGCAGGTACTTTTTACGAATTTCTTGGCCCTCGGGGGTGAAGTCTTGATAGTCGACTTCATATAGCGCCGACAACACGTGCTCATCGCCGTGCATCGACAACAGCTGCAGCCGTTGTGACCAGTCGAGGTCGGCGAACCAGCCCCGGTGGAATTCGATGATCTGGGTTTTACCGATGAGACGGTCTCCCGTGGGCAAGACGAGCAGCGCCTCGGGGTGCACGGTATCGGCGTAGGTTTTCAAGTCTCGTCTTGACACCGCATCAAGATGCTGGGTCAAGGTGACAGCCGCATTTTTCGACACTTGCAGCACTCCCCTCGTTGGCGCTGTGCTCAGCCTAGGGATATATGCGTCATTACTGTCCTAATGGCACGCAATTGCCCTAGGAAGCTTTGGTTGAGATCGCTGATCCTGGCCGAATCGCGCACGCCAACCGAGCAGTACACACTCGCCGCTGGCGATCATCAACTACCAAAATTTCATAGGAGGCCAACGTGCCGCCTCGGTGAATCGCCTCCGCGGTCGCGGTGACCCGCCCCGCTCTTACCCCTCGGTGATGACTGGCATTAAGTTCGATGCCCACCGCGATCGCATCGGGGTCAACACTCATGGCGTGTAGCATCGCGGCAATTGAGCCCGCCGTTTCCGCGAGGACGCATGACGCACCGCCGTGCAACAAACCATAGGGCTGCGTGTTTCCTTCGACCGGCATCGAGGCCACGACCTTGTCAGCCGAGGCCTCCACGAGCTCAATGCCCATTTTTTCCGCGAGTGCACCCGGGGAAGTTCCTAGTTGAGTGATGTTCATTCCGTTCCTTCGCCAGCGCCGAAAGCGAGATTGCGCGTTCAGCCTAGGCGGTGAGAGCGGGGACAGCGGGCTCGACGGGCGCGGCAACCCGCTCACCACGACGCCAGAGGGTTCCGACCACAGCTCCGATGCCCGTTGCCGCGGCGATGGCGATCAGTAGGCCGGCCCAGCTGTCGCCGAACCATTCGCCATTGAGGTATCCCAGAGCGACGCTGTAGCTTCCCCAGGCTCCCGCCGCGATGGCGGACCAGCCGAGGTAACGAAGCAGGGGGTATCCAGTAGCGGAGGCAGAGAGCGCGGCCAAAGTACGTCCGGCTGGCACAAATCGCGCCAGCACCATGAGCGGGCCGCCATGGTTGGACAACATCCGTTCGATGCGCTCACGACGTTCTTGTGGGCCCAGCTTGCTGAACAGCCAGGAACCGGCGTGCTTACCAAGAAGGAAGAAGGCTACGTCGCCAGCAATCGAAGCCAAAACCGCGACGGCGATAAGTCCGAGCACGGAGGTGCCGCCTTCGACGGCGTACAGCGAGGCGGTGACAAGCAGGGTGCCGCTTGGCAACACGGGAACCACAACGTCCACGGCGATCATTATGAGTAGCACAAGGTAAACCCATGGCGATGTCGCGATTGCGACAATTAAATCCAACATGGCTACCTCACGGTCTCTCTGTGTACGTACTACTCAAGCAGTACGTGCTGTGATATTGCTGAGAAATCACCGGAACAAAATATTCCGTTCTCATCTGCGATGGAAACGTATTTTTGCTCCGCTCCGACCCACCAACCCTGACAGCGCCCCCGAGATCGAGCGCGCCATCTTCAGCCTCAGGCCGACCAACACCCTCCCTACCTTGGCTTTTCCCACTGTTTCCCACATCGGGGAACATCCCTGGAAAACCACCTTGTAGAACCCTGATAGCCCTTAGGGTATTCCAGGGGACCGACAAGAACTCGCCAAAAACGCCTGGTGACGCGCTACTTACTACCTCGCAATGTGGCGCACCTCTCTGCATTTAGCGGCCCGGGGCCCAATAGAGTGATCCCAAACCTCGGCAAACAAGCAGGCTTAAAGGACATACCGCAATGACCACAGCGCAACCCCAGGGCAAGGTTCTTCCCATTCGAATCGCCGGCGACCCCGTGCTACACGAGCCCTGCGCCGACGTCACAGAATTTGACGCTGAACTGGAAGCGTTCATCGAAACAATGTTCGCGAGCATGTACGCCGCCGAAGGCGTAGGGCTCGCCGCCAATCAGATCGGCGTCGCGAAGCGAATTTTTGTTTACGACTGCCCTGACGCCACCGAACAAAATCAGATAGGTCACGTCATCAACCCCGTCCTGCGCGAGCTTCCCGCCACCGAACGCATCCTGGACGACAACGCCGAAGCTTGCCTCTCCGTGCCCGGGCAACACGCCTTCGTCGCCCGCCCCGACACCGCCACCGTTGATGGCGTAGACAAAAACGGCAACCCCATCAGCGTCACCGGAACTGGACTATTGGCCCGCTGTCTCCAACACGAAACTGACCACCTCAACGGCTATCTGTATATCGATCGCATTGCCAAAAAAGAACGCCAAGCCATCCTCAAAGAGCTCGGCACCACCTACTAAAAACCGCTATGCCCGGCGTGAGATGCGACTCACCGCTGGGCATCCGGGCCGACTCACCGTGTAGGGTTGGGCTCTCGTTTGTTTTTGCGCGCCTAAATCATCCAACCCGGCGCCTCGGCTCGTTCAGTCTTTACCGTGACTCTTCAGTGCCCAATTCGTGGGCATGGTTCTTCGCGGACATGCGAATGCGGGCCTTACCTCGGAAGGTTTTACATGCCCCACGCTGTCCTCGAACGTGACCAAGCTGCCCACGTTAGCTTCGCTGACCTAGGTCTGGCCCCAGAAGTCGTTCGAATCCTTACCAAAAATGGGCTCACCAGCCCATTTCCCATCCAAGCCGCGGCCATTCCCGACGCCCTATCGGGGCGCGATGTCCTCGGGCAGGGCCGCACCGGCTCCGGAAAAACCCTCACCTTCGGTCTGGCGCTGCTTACCCGCCTAGCTGGCGGACGCACCAACCCGAAACGTCCCCGCGGGCTCATCCTGTCCCCCACTCGCGAACTCGCCATGCAAATCAGCGACGCGCTTGAGCCATACGCCAGCGTGCTAGGCCTGCGTAGCAAGGTTGTTTGCGGTGGCACGTCCATGCCGAAGCAGATGGAAGCTCTCCGCCAAGGTGTAGACATCCTCGTAGCAACACCTGGACGACTCGGTGACCTGCTAGAACGCCGTTCATGCTTTCTGGATGAAGTCGAAATTACTGTTCTCGATGAAGCTGACCAGATGGCGGACATGGGCTTCTTGCCCGAGGTTTCAGCCCTGCTAGATCTGATTCCCAGTGACGGACAACGTATGCTCTTCTCCGCCACTCTTGGGCGCGGCGTAGACACCCTCGTTCACAAATACCTCAACGACCCAGTGCGACACTCCGTCGACCCCGCGGCCGGAGTCGTCACCACGATGACGCACCACCAAATCATCGTCAAGCCACGCGACAAGCACCTACTCACCGCCGCTATCGCAGGGCGGCAGGGCCGCGCTATCGCCTTCGTTCGCACCCAACTGGGCGCCGAACGTGTCGCCGAACAGCTCCAAGAAGTCGGCGTGAAAACAGCCGCGCTTCACGGCGGCATGAACCAAGCCGCCCGCACCAAAGTGCTAGCTGAGTTCAAAGAAGGCCAGGTCAGCGTTCTTGTTGCTACCGACGTCGCCGCGCGCGGCATCGACGTTGACGGGATCGGACTTGTGTTGAACGTCGACCCCGCCGGCGAACCCGCCGACTATCTGCACCGGTCGGGCCGCACGGCACGTGCCGGACGAAGCGGCATCGTCGTCACGTTGGTTCTGCCACATCAGCAGCGCAGCGTAGATCGGCTTCTGGGAGTCGCTGGCGTGAAAGCGTCGGCGCATACAGCTCACGGCACCTACGACGAAACACTCGCGGCCCTTACCGGCGCGAAATCCATAAGTGGCATTCACGCCGCGACCGCACAAATCGCGGTAATGGCTGCTGAACGCGAAGTCCAGAACTTGGCGAAAAAGCTCGAAGATGCCAAAGCGCATGTGGAAACGTTGCGTAAAGCGGCACAGGAACAAACCGCGCGCGCCGAAGCTGGGATCATCGACAACCACCGCGGTGAACGTCCCCGTTACGCCAAATCTTCGGGTAGCCGTTCAAACAGCCAGGGCCGCAGCGATCGTAATGAACGCAGCAACGGGCACCGGGCGGACCGCACCAGCTGGGACCGTGGAAGCCGCAAGAGCAGTGCGCAGGGCGGCAAGCGCAGCCCGAAAGCTAAGTTCACAAAACATGAACGTGGCTAAGTCTTAAACACACAAAGAGGTGGGGTCTAGCGGCCCCACCTCTTTGTTCGTTCGCTCCGAAATTAGGACAAACGCCAATCCACTGGCTGACCACCTTGCTCAACGATCAATTCATTCGCGCGGCTAAAAGGGCGTGAGCCGAAAAAACCACGATCAGCGGACATAGGACTAGGGTGAGCGCTGCAGATAGCGGGAATGTCACCCAGCAACGGCTGCAATGATTGAGCGTCGCGGCCCCACAAGATCGCCACCATGGGACCACCACGGGCGGCTAGCGCTTTGATCGCCGCGTCAGTGACTTTCTCCCAGCCTTTCCCGCGATGTGCGCCTGATTCTCCTGGCCGTACCGTCAACACTCGGTTCAGCAGCAATACGCCGTGCTCGGTCCACGGCGTCAGATCGCCATTGCTGGGCCGATCAAACCCCAGGTCAGCGCAATACTCTTTGTAGATGTTTCGCAAACTCGCTGGTATGCGCACATCTGGCGCCACTGAAAACGACAAACCCACGGCATTGCCCGGAGTTGGGTATGGGTCCTGACCCACAATCAACACCCGCACTTGTTCCATTGGCTGTTCAAATGCACGCAACACGGCTTTACCAGCGGGAAGATACGAGCGGCCGGCCGCGATCTCTTCCCGCAAAAAGTTACCCATTGCGGTGATGTGATCAGCGACTGGTTCTAAAGCTTTGGCCCAGCTGGGATGAACCAGCTCTTCGAGAGGCACCGTGGTGGTAGTCATGCCGATAGGATTACCACACAAGGGAAAGCACGGCCTCAGAGGCTAAACAAAGCTCCTACAGCATTCTCCGCTTATGTGGCTCCTTAGCCGTCAGAAGCCCACGTTCCGCAGGCGAAGTGATCGTTCTCGGGACATTTGTTCGCGCGATATCTATAAGGCCTTGTGGTCCAGGTGAAAACATATCGTGCACATCAGCAGGTTCAATCTGATCTGCCGTGTGCCGCACAATGAAACTTATATCGCCCTGGGCTAGGTGTTGGCCCGCATTTGAGGCTCGATCACCAGAAAGCGAAAAAACTTTGGCGTCCTGGCGCGGCCGCCGCCCGTTCTCTAGCCGGGTCACGAGCAATGCTTCATGAGTTTGATCGTCACTCGGAATGATCTCGATCTCGCTGGCGCTATCACTGACAACGAGAGCTTTTGAACGTTCACCTAGCTTGATCCAGCTTGTATTTGACCCAGTTGGTGCGGCTCGAAGTCGACAACCCGCGGCCAGCTCTACATTTATCTCGCGTGTGAATTCACAATCCAAGACAGCGACGCCATGAGCGCTGACACGTGGCGCTAATGGGGTTCGAAAAATCAGCGTCTTTCTCGCTCCCTCCTGAATCTTGTTTTGCGCGCCTATCAGGGTGAACACGCCGTTCTTTAGATCAGTAGAGATAGCGCCCTGGTCAGTATCGTCAGAAAACTCCAGACTGGTCATTTCGGTGGCCGACGGCAGAACTTTGACGTGATAGTCACCAAGGTCGGCAAACTCGACTTCCTCAACATCGTCATAAGGGTCTATGGCAATTTTCGGATCCAATAAATTCATCGGCTTGTTGTTGGGGACTGTGTTTCGCCAGTGATGTTCTATCTGCTCTAAAACGCGAAAATACGAACGAACAAGCGGGGATAGCTGTCCTGGAACCACTTCAATGCGCGCGGGACAACCATCCGCTGAAGGCAATTTGAATTCGTCTTCGATGAGAGTCCGCACCGTTTCGAACTGCATATTCGCGGCGACTCGTGGTGCGTCTAGCGGGCGGTCAAAAAGAAACTTAGCGCGATTGCCCTTGTCATCCAGGTATAAGTAATCAGGAGATACCGGATATGGGGCCTGCTCAGGAATTTCGTTGTGCTGGTCGCCAGCGGCACCCGACTTGGGTGCCATTAAACCGAAGGCGTATTTCGCATATCCAATAGTGGACTCGTCTTCTGGTAACGGCGTACGGATCGAGTTGTGGAACCCGCTGAACTGAGTCATATTCATTCCAGCGGGTCCTCGCATCAAGCCTGTGCTCGCGCGAGCGATATCTAATAGCTCATCGCAGGTTATGTCGGGCTGAGTGCGTGCTATCGCAGCTGGAAAAGCGCGCAAAATATTCGCGGCGAACTGGAACGACGTGCCCATCCCTTGCCTGATATTGCGTAACACATACTCCACATCGTCACTTTCACTGTCTTCGCGTTTATGAGCGGTGGACGGCAATTCACTCATCAGCTCGGCTGCGCGATGAATAATAGGTAATTGTTCCGAGCTGTTCAGTGAACTCCTATCGGCGGTAAGTAACCGCTCCGCGGCGTAAACAAATAGTCGATCGATATTCTGGTAGTAATCGCCTTCCGCATCGTGATACCTCATCTCGGTTTTAAACGACCAGGCCGCGAGTTGATTTGGGTAAGCAGGCGAGGCGAGGGCGCTTTCGTCGCTCCATAACAACCCCGTTGTTCCGGCCTGTTGCGCTAACGCGTGCTCGAAATCTTTCATGACGAGCTCGGATAAGTGCGCAAGAATCGCGAATAGCTCGCGCTTGCGCTCCATTTGCTCAATGTCAGTGGGCGCGGATGGATCGGCATACGGACGAGATCGGAGCCGGACGAGATTTTTCGAGTCGGCGTGCAACGCTTGAGCCGCTTGAGCAATGGTGTGAAACTCACCCACTCTGCGGCTCGAAGACTTAGAATGCAACGCTGCCATACAAACACTGTAGCTGTACGTAATCATGCATAGAACTATTAATGTGCGTAGTTCAGCTGCACATACTCATATAAATGCTGGTTTCAGCGATCCACACGCAAAAAGTCCGATTACTGATCCACCTCAGCCCGAGGAGTTTGGCTCCATATCGCGATCCTCTATAGTTGCCACGTCCCCTTCGGCGCACCAACGAACTTCGGGATCAAACTGCGTTCCCCAGGGAGCAAAGTTGGTGTGCGCTCGTCTGTTTTGGAATTACTTTCGATACAGTTTCGGGCGGAATTGAAAACTGAAAAAACCGCACATAACCAGCAAGAACAATAGTTTGAGCAGGTCATTAGGTGCATCGGGGTGGTAGCTCAGTTGGTCAGAGCAGCGGACTCATAATCCGTCGGTCGTGGGTTCAAGTCCCACCCACCCCACCGAGACGCCCTTAATCGAACCCCCCACAGAAAAGGGGTTCAAGAGAAGACGACAGCGGCCGGACACGACGCTTTAAAAAAATCAGGTCGCGACTTTTCCATAGGCATGGTGCGTTTGGGAAGTGAGCGGATTCACGTACAGCTGCGCCGCCGGACTCCGCCGCCTTCCTCAACCGTCACGAGACGAATCGCTTCGTAAATCGCGAGAGCTTGCAAATCACTTTCAGGGGTGGCTGGCAGCTCAATTTATGTAGCGGTGCTCTCGATGGTCGGTTCAGATTTTGGTTCGTCGCCGATCAGATATCGCTGCAGCGTGGGCGCTACCCATTCGATGATCTCCGTTCGCGTGAGCGCAACCGCGGGAGGAAACTCGAGCACATAGCGACACAGCGCGATTCCCAAAATTTGGCTCGAGGCCAGTGCTGCTCGCGACCTCTGGCTGTTTGGTGAAAGTCGTGCGATCAACGGCTGGAGCTGTTGCGCGAAAATCGCTTGCATTCGCTCAGCCGCCGTCCGGTTAGTGACGCTCGTTCTGAGAAGCACGAGAAACGTTTCGTCGGCTTCCCAACGGTCTAGGAAGTGTTGAACGAGTACGCGACCGATGTCATCGATAGGCACATCAGCCAGATCGGGAAATTTTAGGTTAAATTCCGCCGCGGCGGTGAATAGTTTCTCTTTGTTCCCGAAGTAGCGCATGACCATAGCGGGGTCGATGTTGGCATCGGCAGCGATCGCTCGAATGGTGGCCCGCTCGTAGCCATCGGTGGCAAATCGCTCTCTCGCGGCGGCCAGGATGGCGGCTTTTGTCTTTTCGGCATTCTTCATGTCAACAATTGTAGGCCAACAAGTGTTGACATGGCGAGCTTGGTGCTCCATAGTTTTTGTCAACGCCCGTTGACAAAGGAGATTGTCATGATTCCCGATAACATCGAAGTTCTGATAATTGGCGCTGGCCCTACCGGCCTAACCGCGGCGATTGCCCTCGCTAGCCAGGGGCGAGACGTAGTGATTATTGATAGCCAAGAGCACACCCAGCACACATCTCGGGCCGCGGTAGTGCACTCGCATACTCTGGAAAAGTTGGAGCCCTATGGAGTTTCCTCAAAGCTCGCAGAGCTGGGAATTCACACCCCTCGATTCACCATCAGAGACCGCGACACGTTGCTGCTGCCCGTAGACTTTGACGACCTGCCCACGAAATACCCATACACCCTGATGATTTCGCAGGCCACAACTGAGGCTGTACTCCTAGAACAACTACACGCCCTCGGCGGCCAGGTGCTGCGACCCTACTCTTTGGCGAAGCTCGAACAAACAAGCGATGACGTTGTCGCCACGATGACTTCCGGAGAGCAAATCCGCGCCTCCTTTGTTATTGGCGCCGACGGCATGCACAGCACGGTGCGCGAGCAAGCGGGCGTTGGTTTCACCGGCGGAACATATGATGAATCATTCGTCCTCGCCGACGTGCGCCTAGAAGGAGGTGTGCCGCAAAACGAGGTGATTTTGTACTTCTCCCCCGCCGGATTGGTCGTGGTCGCACCGCTACCCGATGGCAGCTACCGCATCGTGGCAACAGTGGATCAAGCCCCAGAACACCCAAACCGCGAATTCGTCCAAGAGCTGCTCGATAGCCGTGGGCCCCAAGCGCAGCCCGCGATCATTACAGACACTATTTGGAGCTCCCGATTCCGAGTTCACCACAGAATCGCCGACAACTACCGCGCGGGCCGCATTTTTCTCGCCGGCGACGCGGCACATGTGCACAGTCCAGCCGGTGGACAGGGCATGAACGCGGGCATTACAGACGCGATAGCGCTCGCAGAACTCATGGGACAAGCACTCGAACACAATGCCCCAGCGCTCATGGACGCGTACAACACCACTCGCAGACCAGTCGCCGAGAATGTGCTGACTTTGGCTGGCCGACTCACCAAGCTAGCTACAGCGAGTCCCGCGATGCGCCCCTTCAGGAATCTGATGCTACGCGCCCTGGCAAAAGTTCCTTCGGCGCGAAAGCGTCTGGCCTGGCAGCTATCCGGGCTCGTTTACCGCTAAAGATCC
>JABFVL010000011.1 GCA_013362805.1 Mycobacteriales bacterium
TGGAACGGTGACCCAGGCTTGGTCTTCAACGACAACCACTTTGTTAATTTCGCCTGTGCCGTTGTAATAGCCGCTGCCGTGATAATGCAAGAATGCTTGGTCGCGGTTGGGCAAGAGCCAGGTGGCGTCGGCAAAGGTCAAGCCTTTGAATGACATGTTTCGAACATTGGTCAGCCGAATCAGTGTCTCGAGCGCCGGAAGTACGACGTGGGTTGTGGATGGGTCTTCGTCGGCGCGGGGCGCGTAGCGCAAAATGTGCTGCCCTGGTGTGCTGCGATCAATGGCGAAGCTGCCAGGGGTTAAAAAGCTGGCGTCGTTCTCTATTCTGGTGGGCAGGCCTGGACCTGAGCTCGTGTTTCCGTCCCATGCTGAGTTGTAAAGTTCGTGAGCCCAAGTGAAGGCTGGCTGGGTCATGGTGATCACGGTTGAATCGGTGTCGTGCCGCACGGAGCTGACGCCGCAGCGTGCTTCGGTCCATGGATATACGCCCCGATAGACGAGTTCCACTGACGATGGTGTTTGCCATTGCGGCATTTCGGCGGTGGGAACGGTGTAGCCAGTCTTGGTGACGTGGGTGTTTTCGGGGAGTGACTGGATGCTGGCTCGCTCGACGCGTTCGCCGTCTACATAGAGCTGGCGGGCATCACGTTCGCCTATGTTGGTTTCCCAGATGTCGTGGTTTTGTTGCCACTCAACGATGACGTGGCCCCCGCTGATGATGACTTTTTCTGAGGTTTTGTCGTGCTCGTAGGCCTGGTAGGTGATGTGGTGTTTGGTGGGTGCGTTCACGGTGAGGGTTTGACTGAGTGGGTAAGTGCCGGCTCTGAGGTGAATGGTCACATCGTTGGTTGCTTGTTGTGCCGCTAATTGGGCTCGTTCAAGGGTCGCGAATGGTTCCTGGCGCGTGCCTGGATTGGTGTCTTTGCCGGTTGGGGAGATGTATATATCAACCATGAATAACGGCCTTCCATTGTTTATGGTGTACGCAGTGTATAGCATAAACAAAGGAGGTGGGAGATGCCCAAGCGGAATAACAAGGAAGCCAACGACGCGGTCGAACTCTTGTGGGGTGAGCCCTCCGGCCCTAAGCCGGGCCCTAAGCCCGCATTAAGCCTCGATCGAGTCGTGCGATCGGCCATCGCCGTCGCCGACGAGCAAGGCCTGACCGGTTTGTCGATGCGCAAGATCGCCGAACCGTTGGGCTTTACCACCATGTCTCTCTACCGGCACGTGCCCGGCCGGGAACAGCTCATCGATCTCATGTGCGACGCCGTGCTTGAGGAATGCGCCGAGCTGCCCCCGCGCGGCACCTGGCGGGAGCAACTAGAGAGAAGCGCGCGGGCCCGTTGGGAACTGCACAAAAGGCACCCCTGGCTTGCCCAAATCCGCGGCACACGACGGGTACCAGGGCCGAATTCTGTAGCGCACTATGAACATGTCTTGCGCATTCTCGCCGAGACGGGGTTGCGGCCCGCCCAAGTTATCGCCGCGGCCGCTCTTCTTGGCCGATTTGTGGAGGCCGAGGCCTTGGCCGGGTTGGAGGCGGTGCGAGCTGAGCAAAGCAGCGGGCTAAGTGAGGAAGAGTGGTGGGGTGAGCGTGGCACGCTCTTCGCGCGCATGGACCGTTATCCCACCTTGTCTGCGCTTTGGCGGGCTGGAGGTTTCGACCGGCCGGAAGATTCCTTCGAATTTGGCTTAGCACGAGTACTAGATGGCATTGAAGTCTTGATTGAGCGTGACGAAATCCGTGATGAAATAGCTAAGTGTGAAGTGTGCGGCGGACCTGTCGAGCGGTCACATTCGGGGCGCCCCCGTGCGTATTGCTCTCGTGCCTGTCAACAACGCGCGTATCGACGGCGCAAAGCGCGCTAACGTCACAGTCCCGCGATACGTTGCACCGATGGAACAACGACTCAGCCTGATCACACTCGGCGTCGCAAGTCTTGATCGAGCTCGCACGTTCTACGAAGAACTGGGATGGCACGGCCAAGAAGTGCAAGAAACTGTGTTCATTCAGGCCGGTGGCATCGCCCTCGTGCTTTGGGGCCGAGAGCAATTGGCCGACGACGCGGGGATAAAAGACACCCACGCCGATGGCTTTGGTGGCATAGCGCTCGCTCACAATGTCCGCCACGAACATGAGGTCGACGAAGTGTTGGCCAGTGCCCGCGACGCGGGAGGAACCATCACTCAACCCGCGCGGAAAACCTCGTATGGCGGATATGCGGGTTGCTTTGCGGACCTCGACGGCCACTGTTGGGAAATCGCCTACAACCCCGGTTTTCCGTTGAACGCCGATGGCTCGATCACCATCCCACAATTCTCATAGTCACCAAGAGCGGCTTCAGGAATCGTTGCTGGCCGAGGCATGTTTTCGAGCGTTTCATGCTGGCAACGATTTGCTCGTAGCGTGCCCGAGCCGATACCTATTTTCTGGATTGTCGAAATTTTCAACGAACTTTCTCTGATAAGAAGAGCACTTGGTTTCTCGTTTTCGATCAGAGAGTTGGACACAAGATGGGCGAGAAAAATCGATATTGGGTGCTCGCTCGGCGCCCCGTCGGCAACGACTATTCATCAGCCCTCGAGCTCGTTGAGGAAGAACTACCCGAGCTGCGCGATGGTGACGTCCTCATCCGCAACGCGTACTTTTCGCTAGACGCGGGCACTCGGATGTGGATGAGCGCCCGGGAAGATTCGTATTCCCCGCCCACCCCCCTTGGCACGCCGGTCATCGGCATGGTTCTCGGCGAAGTAGTGGCCTCGCGGCACCCCGATTTCCGCACCGGCGATCTTGCCCGCGCCTACGGGCAATGGTCTGACTATTCGGTATCCCGTCCAGAGGAAACGTACGTGGAACGGGTGAGCTGGCAGCTCGATGACCTCCGGCAGCACCTGGCGGTGTTCGGGCCTAATGGCTGGACCGCTTATTTGGGCGTTTTGGAGTATGGCAACACCAAACCCGGAGAAACTTTTGTGGTGTCCGCGGCGGCCGGGGTTACCGGTGCGCTCGCCGGCCAGGTCGCCAAACAGCTGGGTTGTCGAGTTATTGGCATTACCGGTTCAACGGCCAAAGGCGACTGGATCACCAAAGAGCTCGGGTTTGACGCGGCGATCAATTACAAGGATGACAAAGTTGCCGAGCGCCTTCGAGAACTGTGTCCTGACGGGATTGATGTTTATTTCGACAATGTTGGCGGTCCGATTCTTGATGCCTCATTGGAAAATATGGCGCTGTTTGGCCGAATCGCTGTCTGTGGATTGTTGCTCAATTATGACCAAGAGGGACCCATCCCCGGGCCGTACAAGTTCGATCAGGTTCTGATGAAGCGTCTGAGTATCACCGGGTTCTTTTCGCCGGACTTTTATCACCGTGGGCCGGATGTGAATCGGCATATGCGCCCTTGGTATGAGGCCGGGAAGTTGAAAATGAACTTTGCTGTGACCCAAGGCGTGGAGAACACCTTGGATGCGTATCGGCGCCTTTTTACTGGAGACAAGGTGGGCAAGTCACTAGTTCAGGTCGCTGAGCTTTAGCGCTCTGTGGTTGGCTGGCGCGGCCGCCAGCCAACCACAAGAGTCGACGGTTCCCCGATATGCCAGTAAACGCTGAAAAATATGTTCAAAATGTTCACAATGAATGAATGGAAAAAGATGTCTGGGTGCGTCGGCCGCTAGGGCCAAGCAAGCGCTTAACGGCATGGATGCCATACGAAACCGGCGGCCATCGTCTCTGGTTGAAACAAGTCCTGGGCCAGCGAACTCGGCCATATTGGAACAAGGACGCACACCACTGGGAGATCTCGCGCGTGCATTTACGTCATCTCGTTGACGCGCTCGTGCGCAAATTCAATTCAGTCGATGTCTTCTTGCAGTTCCGCGCAAATGAAACCTGCGACCGCCAGTGTCGACGTGCCACCGGAATCGAATGCTCGTGCTCATGCCTTGGGCAAAACCACGGAGAAGAACAGGGCGGCGCGTATTGGAAAAACTGGCAGCAAATCGGCGATGTGGTTCTCATAGACGGCGCAATAAAAGAACGTCAACTCCGCGTCATGGACCACATTGTGAGTGGCCCTTACCGGCTGAAAACCAATGAGCGAATCGTCATCGACCCCCATGGCGTCAATAGCTAGCCCGTTTTAGTCAACGCTGGCGCCAACCGCGCCGCCGCATCATCAGGCCCGTCCAAATGTCGCATCCGGTGCAATGCCATCCCGCCGGCGATGCCAAGTCCGGTCAAAACCACACCCGGGAGCATGGGTGCATGCCAGGTTGTTGCTAGATCCATCGTCGCGCCCGCCGCAAGGTTGAGCGCACTCACCAGCAATCCGGTGATCGTGCTGTACACCCCGTAATGAGTGGCGACAAAACGATCAGCGGCTAGCGTGACAATGGTGTCCATTTCAAATGGATACGTCAGTGCACTCGCGACGCCGAGCGCCGCGCCCGCTACCAGCACGGTCACCGCAATCGCGGCTGAATTCCCAACGGCAGAAGCTAGAGCGAGCGGGGCAAAGGCCAACCCAGCGATAGTCAAACCCCCGGCCAGCGCTTGCCTGGATGTGAGTTGTCGTCTTGCCCACGCTGTGAGGGGACTTTGCGCGCAGATCGCCACCAGGCCAGAAACTCCGAACAACGCGGCTGTCCAGACGCCAGCCGATGCCTCGGTAGTTGCCGAACGAAGTTGCAGGGGCAACACCAAATATGTCTGGAAGATCAGCAAGGTCGTGACTGACATCGCCAACGAGAACGTCAAGAACCGCCGATTTCGTGCCGCCACCGCCAAGCCCGTTCGCATCGGTTCCGGCGGCGTTTCAGTGTTGCCGACCTGGCGGGGCGCGGTTGGCAACACGAACGCTTGCACGATGCTCAGCAGGGCAAATAGACCAGCGGATACCGCGCAAATGAGCTGGAAGTTGGCGGCCAACAACGCCAAACCAATCAGCGGGCCGGCGAGTAATCCCGCTTGATAAAACATGTTGAACATGGCAAAAGCTGAAACCCGTCGGTCACCGGACTCTTGCGCGACATAGGCTCGAACGGCGGGATTAAACAATGCTCCAGCGAACCCAATGAGCGCGCAGGCCAACAGCAAAATCGGCAGCGTATTAGCAACGGCGAGGAGCACGAAAGCGACTGTGCGCAGCAGTAGCCCGCTGACAATCAGCGGTTTGTATCCGAACCGATCGGCGAGTGCTCCACCCAAAAAGAACATGCCCTGTTGGCCGAGATTCCGAATCCCCAGCACAAGACCGATGGCCCAGGCAGCCAAGTGCACGTCGTGGGCTAGATAGTCGGCGAGGTAGGGCATGAGCATGTAAAAACCAGCGTTGATGCTGAACTGGTTGATGAAAAGTAGACGCACGGCGCGCGGAAATGACGACGCCTCTTGCCACAGCGTTTTCACGCGGACACTCCACTCAGCGCGCGGGGGTCAATGACGTGGGTGCAGCGGGTCCATCTGGTGACTTCGCGCTCTGACGGATGACCCATGATCTCGGGTGAATCAGGAAGCTCACTCAGCAACAGCTCGTGTTGCGCGCAATAAGCGTCATTAAAGACGGTGTCCGCATAACGCTGTGGACCGTCGGGAAAAATTGCCACGATGTTGGTTCCCGCTGGGTTTGTACGTGCTAGCCAATCGGCGACCAATGCGACGGCTCCCACGCTCCACCCGCCCGTCTCATAGTACGAATGGGCGAGCTGCCGGGCGCTGGAGACGGCCGCCGCGGGCGGCACCCAGTGCACTTCGCTGAACGCGGCGTAATCCACATTTCGCGGATGAATGCTGGAACCCAAGCCGCGCATGAGCCGAGGCCTGGCGGGTTGACCGAAAATAGTGGAACCGATGGTGTCGACTCCGGCGAGCCGCAGCGCGGGAAAGCGTTGGCGTAGCGTGCGATAAATACCGGCGGAGTGGCCACCAGTACCGACGGCGCATACCAATATGTCGATCTGGGGAAGCTGCTCGGCTAGTTCGTGGGCGAGGCTCGCGTAGGCGGAAACATTGTCCGGGTTGTCATATTGATTTGGGGACCAGGCATGCGGTGTTTCTTTGAGGAGCTCCGCGACGCGTTCCCGGCGAGCCTCTTGCCAGCCTCCCGTTGGGTGCGGCGTGGAGACTAGCTCGACGTTCGCGCCATACGCGGCGAGCATGTGTCGCATCAGTGGTTCCATTCCCGGATCGGTCACCACGGTCACTGGATGTTTGTGAACCAGGCCGGCCAGGGCGAGGCCGAGTCCCAGGGTTCCGCTAGTGGATTCCACAATGGGTGCGCCAGCGCTGAGCAGGCCCTTGCCAAGTGCGCTTTGGACCATGTGTAGAGCGGCTCGATCTTTAATGCCACCTGGATTGTGCCCTTCGAGTTTTGCCCAGTATCCAGCTGATGCGGCCTGAATTCGCAGCAGTGGGGTGTTCCCGACGAGAGCGGCCGGACCTGGACATACTGTGCCGTGGCCTCGGGCGTCTTTGGGCATGACGATGGCGGAATTTGGCATAGTTGTTTCTCCCTAAACGTGAACTGATGAAGGCGGCTGTGTGGCGCCGTGATCAGGTCTGGGAGATGCACAAGGAGGTCAAACGGGCGCGGCCGCTCGCGAAAGCTTTTTGGACGGTGAGCCCGTGCTGCGGATCCGACCCATACGTGTCGGGTTCAAAAGCTCGCCGCTCGATGGGAGCGGCGTGGTCGGTGTGTGGTGTTCCAATGAGCGCGTTGTCGGGCTCACTTGATTGATGTGCCGGGTGGGTGGGGCAGTAGGGCTCGTGAATAGGCGCAGTTGTCGCGTGGTTGTGGCTGTGTTCGGGGCCTGAGCACATCGGCGCGTTTATGAGCGTAAGAGCCAGCACGGCGACGATGACGTTGAGTAAAAGGCAGAGGGTTGCCCCCTTTACATATGGTTTGCCGCGCACATGCCACACCGTAGCGCAAACCGACTACACAGTGTCGACGACAGTGCGAAATGGACTTGCAGTCAGAGAGCAAGCTAACAGCTGTGCTGCGAAAACGGTCTTTTCTGGCGCATCGCCCACCCCGTGCGGCACAATCTGCTCCTAAATGGATGACAACAAGCCGGGAGGACGTCATGGCACAGCCGGCGACCGAAACCGAACGCACTGAACTGCACCGGGTTATCAGCCCGAAGCTCCTGCTGTTCTTTATCGTCGGTGACATTTTAGGAACCGGGATCTACGCCCTTACCGGCAAAGTGGCCGGCGAAGTCGGCGGAGCGATGTGGACCTCGTTCTTGCTCGCCTTCACTACCGCGCTCTTTACCGCCGCGTCATATCTAGAACTTGTCGGAAAATACCCCCGTGCCGCTGGTGCGGCCCTCTACACACACCGGGCCTTCGGAATTCATTTCCTGACCTTTCTAGTCGCATTCGCGGTGATGTCTTCCGGGCTCACCTCGGCAAGCACCGCGGCCAGAGCCTTTGGTGGTGATTACCTCAAAGAGTTCGTCACCTTGCCCACCGTGGCCGTTGCGATGTGCTTCATCATTCTTGTCGCGGCGATTAACTATCGTGGCGTCTCCGAGTCGGTGAAAGCCAACGTCGTACTCACCACCATCGAACTCACCGGTCTGCTATTGGTCATCGGCATTGGCGTGTGGGCGGTGCTTAATGGCGAAGGTGATGCCTCGCGACTCAACGACTTCAAAGGCGGAGAAGCGGTACCCGCGCTGATCACCAGTGGAGCGGCCCTGGCGTTTTTCGCGTTCATCGGCTTTGAAGACTCGGTAAACATGGCTGAGGAAACCCAGGAACCAAACAGGGTTTTTCCCAAAGTGATGTTCATCGGGATGGCGTTCACTGGCACCATCTATCTCATTGTGGCCTTGCTCGCGCCCATGCTCATTCCAGTGGACACTTTGGCGAAATCGACAGCGCCACTGAACGAAATCATCGAAGTGGGAGCCCCTGACTTCCCGCTATGGGTGTTCTCGCTAATCGCACTGTTCGCGGTGGTGAACTCGGCGCTGATCAACATGATGATGGCTAGCCGACTCCTCTATGGCATGGCCAATGAAGGCGTTCTGATGAAGGTGTTCGCCCGTGTCGCACCCCTACGCCGCACGCCGTGGGTCGCGATCGTGTTCACCACGGTTCTGGCGTTGGCACTCGTCACTAGCAGCGAAATCTCTGAACTAGCCGGGACCACGGCGCTGCTGCTGTTGTGCGTTTTCACCGTCGTCAATATCGCTGTCTTGGTGTTGCGTCGCGAAAAAGTTGAGCACAAGCACTATCGGGCTCCGACAATTTTGCCGATCCTTGGGCTCATCACCAGTGCCTATTTGGCGAGTCCGTTCTCGGGTCGAGAAACCTCGCAGTACAAAACCGCTGGAATTCTGCTGATCATCGGCATTGCCCTCTATGGCGTCAACCGGATCTTCCACCGTCAGCCAAAGCCGACAGATGAAGAGCCGGCTAGTAAGAAGGAATTGCCAAAAGACGATGATGCGGGTGGATCGAACGAACTCCCTGATGCCGCGGAAGACGACAACGGGGTGGCTGCTACTGACAATGTGCCCTCGCAGCCAGATTCGTCGAGCGAAAAAGATTCTCCAGTAGCGTGAATGAGCGTCACACGCGAAAAGCCCGGGCAGTGAGTGATCACTGCCCGGGCTTTTCATTTTTCTACATGTGGCTTGGCGCCAACAGAGCCTCGGTTTCTTGAACCTTGTGCGTCGGGGTTTCGGCTGGCCGTAGGGCGAACGCGGCGACCAAGAACCCAACAAATGCGAACCCGGCGGCGATGAGGAAAGCGACGCTATAGCCATCGCGCAACGCGGTGACGGCCGCTGCCCCAGCATCTTGCTGACTGGCCGTGTAGGTCGCAGCCGTGGTGGCTAGCACGGCGAGCCCGACGGCACCACCAGCTTGCTGCGCGGTGTTGTTAAGCCCTGACGCCAATCCTTGGTCGGCCGGTTGAGCGCCGGACATGGCCATCATGATCGCCGCGGGAAGAGCAAGCCCCATCCCGGCGCCCATGATGAATAGCGTGGGCATCACGTCGATGAAGTAGTTGCCGTTTTCAGGAGCGCGGCTTAGCAGAGCCAAGCCCGCCCCCAAGCCGAACAGCCCAACCAAAAGAACTTTGTGGGCACCGAATCGAATGTTCAGCTTGGAGGCGAGGAACAGGGAAATGGCCCCAAGGGTCACTGGTGCGGGCAGGAAGGCCAGCCCGGTGCGGAGTGAGTCGAAACCTAGGACCTTTTGCAGGTAGAGAGCGTTGAGGAATTGGAATCCAAAACCGGCGGCGAAAATCATGATGACCACGATGTTGGCGGCGGAGACTTGGCGGCTGCGGAAGATGCGTAGGGGCAGCAACGGGTTTGCCGATTTGGCTTGCCGAATGAGGAAAGCGATGAGCAGGACGGCCGCCGTGGCGCCGTAGCCGAGGGACTGTCCCGTGGTGGTTTCGGGTTCGGCGAGCTGAACAATGGTGTAGATGCCGAGTGAGAGCCCGACCGTTACCAGCACCGCACCAAGAACATCGGCGCCTTTGTGCAATCCGATACCTGATTCGTTGGGCAGCCCACGCACCGCAAGCACTAGCGCGATGATTCCGATTGGCACGTTGACCCAGAAGGCACCGGTCCAGCCGATTGTTTCGGTGATGACGCCGCCCGCAATGAGCCCGATGGCCCCGCCGCCAGCGGATACGAAGCTGTAGATGCCCATCACTTTGGCCTGCTCGCCAGGTTTGGGGTACAGGCGAATAATCATCCCGAGAATGACGGCCGAGGCCAGCGCTCCACCGATTCCTTGGGCGAAGCGTCCAAGGATGAGCATCAATGGGTTCACGGCTACCGCTGCCAGCACTGATGCGGCCGTAAACGTCACCAGTCCCGCGATAAACACTTTCTTGCTTCCGATGAGGTCGCCGAGCTTGCCGGACAGCAAGAGCAGACCAGCGAAGGCGATGAGGTACGAGTTGACTACCCATGCCAGGCCCGATGAGGAGAAATTGAGATCTTCTTGAATGGTGGGTAGAGCCACCGTGACGATGGTTCCATCCAAGATGATCATCAGCTGCATGGCGAGCAGCACGCCTAGCGATAGCCGCCGGCTTGTGGGTTTACTCGTGACTTGGTGAGTCATTGTCGAGTCTTCTTTCGAGAGTCGGGCTAATGCCCGGTTGATTCGGTTAAACCAAGGCTATGAAAACCAGATGAGATAACCAATGCTTCTAACTCTCGAATTGATGTCTGGTCGTATCATGATTCGGGACGATAGGATGTACGCATGGATGTGCTCAGCGATACGATCGCGGCCCTGCGCACTGGTCGACCCGGCTCGGGAATGTTTGTGCGCCACGCCCCCTGGGGCCGGCGATACCCCAAAGCCGCGGGTGCGGGCTTTCACGTTGTACTGCAAGGTGCCTGTTGGTTGATTCCGCGCACCGGCGATCCGGTTCCGTTGGGCGTAGGCGACGTGGTCCTGCTGTATCTCGACGCCGGCCACGGCATCGCCGATCACCCCAACACCGAGCTTTCGGAGATCCCCAGGCCCGGCGAGCCCAGCCTGATCGAAGGTCCAGGCGCACGGAGCACCCTGCTATGCGGGGTCTACGAGTTCACCCCAGGCTGGTCCCACCCGCTGCTCGATGAACTCCCCGAAGTGGTTCACGTGCCGGCCCGACTCGGTCACCATCCACAATTGCGGGCAGCGGTTGACCTGCTCACCCGCGAACTAGAGGACGAATCGCCTGGCCGGGACGCACTCGTGCCGTCCTTGCTGGACGCCCTGCTCATCTACACCTTGCGCGCCTGGTTCGATGAGCAATCACACGAAACCGACGTGTCGGGTTGGGCGGCCGCTTTCCATGACCCAGCTATCACCTCGGCACTGCGAGACATTCATTCAGATCCAGCCGCCGCCTGGACCGTCGAAGAACTTGGCAAGCGCGCCGGAATGTCACGCGCTCATTTCGCGCGTCGGTTCACCGCGCTAGTGGGCGAGCCGCCGCTGGCCTATCTCACCCGTTGGCGGATGATCACCGCCGCGCGTCAACTTAGAGAATCAGATGCCTCGCTCGCGAATATCGCTAAGTGCGTGGGCTACACCTCTGAATACGCTTTCGCGAAAGCGTTCAAACGCGCCCATGGGGCACCGCCTGGGCAATACCGTCGGCAGATTTTGAGCGGGGATAACTAGTCAACGGCGGCTGATGGGTTTCACAGGGCGCGATGCATGATGTGCAGCCCAACCAGCCCAGCCGTTGGATGCCTGAAAGCCTCCGGCACAGTGCCGATGATGGTGAAGCCAAGCGAGGTGTACAGCGCGACCGCGTGGGCATTGGTTTCGACGACCGCGTTGAATTGCATCGCCGAGAATCCAGCTTCGCGCGCCCAGCGCAGGCTGTCTTCGCAGAGAGCTCGGCCTATTCCTTGGCCGGCGTGGGCCGGGTCGACCACATAGCTCGCGCTGGCGATGTGGGCGCCGTTGCCATCGCGGTTGTTATTCATGTGCGCTGTGCCCACCACAACACCGTCGTTATTGACCGCGACAGTTGTTCGGTTGGGTGCCATTTTGAACCAGATGTGGCGGCCCTGTTCGCTGGTCAAATCGAGCGGATAGGGGAAGGTCTCGCCGGCGCCCATAATGTCGCTGAAGAACGGCCAGATGTGGGTCCAATCGTCTTCGGTGGCATCTCTGATCAGCATGGAGCAATGGTGTCATGCGTTTTAGCGTCGGCGTGCGGCAGCCGCCCGAGGCGTACTGTGCGTGCGTATCGCATCTCGGCGATTGTCTTGCCGCCCGGGGCCGCGTACCCGTCCCGGTGTCTGGGTAGCCGGTACGACGCGTCCGGCACGAGCGGTATAGCGGGTGACTCGGGCGGCGTGGCTCCCGCGAGGGGTGCGTGGTTTCACTTTACGTTCAGTGTTCACACCTTCGTGAAAACCAGCATTGGTGCTTTTTACCAGATTCGCGGCGGCTTCCGCGGTATCTGCCCCTTGTGGGTCGCTGCTGTTGACATAGCCAACAGCTATGGCTGTCAGGGCGGTGGCCGCTTGGGAAAGCGCGCCCGGTTTGCTTGGAGGTGTTTTAGTGGCGCCGAATAGTCGCGTGGCGCGTACCCATTGTTTGCCGAACCACACGCCCGCTCCAGTGCCGACCAGTGCGGCTTGTGCGTTGTCGGGTTTGGTGTTGTCGGTTCGCACTTCGTTGTTCGCCGCTTTTCCAGGGCTGCTCATGAGTAAATTCGCGGTGCCAATCATGAATTGTCCGCGGAGCTTGTTTACTTTCATTTTGAGATTCGCGAGGCTCTGTGCGGCTCGTTCGCCGAGGGAACTTTGTTGGGGCGGTAGTGACTTATCCGGCATATGACTTCCTTTCCTGAAATCATTCATACCGGAGTTGTCACTACCGCGAAGGGGCTCATTGGATATCAACCCAATGAGGTGAGTAGCTCCTGGCAGGCTTGGCCACATCGCCGGCACGCTTGGGCACACACTCTGCAGTGTTCGTGCATGTCGGCGTGCTCTTCACATTGGGCAGCGCAAGCTCGGCAAGCCGCGATGCATGCCTGCAGCACAGCGCGGGTGAGTGTGGGGTCATATCCGGTGTGGCGGGAGAGCACTTTCCCGGTGGTTCCGCAGATGTCTGCACAGTCCAGGTTGGTGCGGATGCAGGTGGTCAGTTCGGCGACCATATCTTCGGACAGGCAGGCATCCGCGCAGGCCGTGCAGGT
The DNA here is from genome assembly GCA_013362805.1 of Mycobacteriales bacterium. GTDB lineage: Bacteria > Actinomycetota > Actinomycetes > Mycobacteriales > QHCE01 > JABFVL01. The sequence continues at coordinate 12,699 of JABFVL010000011.1, forward strand.
TTGCGCGCAAGATATGCACTCTTCGATGCACCGCTCTAGAGCCGCGCCCTCCACGTCTCCCAGGTCAGCGGGGAAGGTTTCGAGCATTTCCGCTACGTGAGTCATGGCGTCCTCCTTCGCATGTATGGCTTCTCCTTTACGTTCTGCCCATTCTGGGCGTCTCGCAAGAGCCGTATTAAGTGGTGCGCGACGCGCTGACGCCTGTGGCATAAAAGACCATATGTGGTGATCCGCGTACACTGTGCCGCCAGTGCACTATGACAAATGCCCAAAGCAGTTTGGCGCCAAGGCGGACATGCGGAACGAGAACACAATGCCTCCACAGTTGAGCCGACGCGCACTTCTCGCCAGCGCTGTGCTTCTCGGTGGCCTCGCGGCTACCTCATGCAGTCGCATCGCCGCCGAAGGTGAAGTAGAAGGTGGGGATCTACTCGAACGTCTGCAAGAGCGGGGCTCAGTAAAAATCGGCATCGCCAGCGAACCGCCATTTGGCTATATCAACGACGAAGGCGACCCCACCGGAGAAGCCCCCGAAATCGCGAAAGTTATCTTCGCGCGGTTGGGGGTCGACAAAGTCATTCCAGTTCCAGTTGATTTCAGCGCGCTCATCCCGGGTCTCAAAGCGCAACTTTTCGATGTGGTCTCCGCCGGTATGTACATCAGCCCGGTGCGATGCGAACAAGTGTTGTTCTCTGACCCCGACTATCTGATGCTCGACGCCTTCATTGTTCCCGCTGGAAATCCGTTGGGTCTTCACACATATGCCGACATCGCGAGCAAAGGCCTACAGATGGCCACTGGGCAGGCATACGCACAATACGATTACGCGCTCGCGAACGGCATTCCGAAGAACAAAATATTGGTATTGCCCGACCAAGTCGCGGGGCTGGACGCGGTCACTCAAGGCCGGGTCGCGGCATTCGCTGGCTCAAACGTCGCCGTGAGAAACGTAGTGAAGGGCAAGACTCGAGTCGCCGCAACGGCGCCTTTCCAACCCACGATCGATGGTGAACCAGCTCTAGGCGCAGGTGGTTTCGCGTTTCGTCTCACTGAGAAAAACCTGCGTGACGCGTTCAACGCCGAACTACTTGACCTCAAACGCACCGGAGAGCTACTCAACATTGTGCGGCCATTCGGTTTCACCGAAACGGAGATGACCGATTTGACAGCACAGGAGCTTTGCCAATGATGACCCGAGGCATGTTCGAAACCTACTTCCTGCCCGGTGTCTGGATCACCATCCAAGTCACGCTGTATAGCGCGTTGATGGCGGCGGTGATCGCATTCGTTATTGGCACTATGCGCACCTCTCAGCTCTGGATTGTGCGGTTTATCTCCGGCACATACTTCGAAATTTTTCGGGGAATGTCCGCGCTGGTGTTTATGTTTTGGCTGGTCTTCTCACTGCCACTAATTTTTCAATGGCAACTCGTGCCGATGTTCGCAGGTGTGCTCGCGATGGGTCTCACCTACGGTGCCTACGGGTCGGAGATTGTGCGTGGCGCGTTGGCTGCCGTGCCCGTGGCACAACGAGAAGCTGGGCTCGCGCTCGGATTTAGCAGATTCGATCGGCTGCGTCGGATCGAAATTCCACAAGCATGGCCCGAAATGGTGCCGCCACTCAATAACCTGTTGATCGAGCTTCTGAAATGCACCGCCTTGGTATCGACAATCACCGTCGCGGATATGACATTCGCCGGGAACTTGGTGCGTATCGGCGAAAGTGAAAGCGCTCCCATTTACACATTGTTGCTGGTCGTTTATTTCGTAATGGCATTCATCATTACTCGTGGAATGCGCGTCGTTGAGCGCCAGGCCAAGGCCGGAATTGGGCAAGCACCGCCCCGCACTAGTTTTTGGGAAAAACTTTCGCTGCGTGAACCAGGCGGCGAAGGCACTACGGGCGCTCCGTCCAAGATCGGAGGTGCCCAATGAACTGGGAATGGGACGCGGTGCAAGATTTCATGCCGCTCTTTTGGGATGGGCTGTGGGTGACACTCAAAGCCACGTTCTGGGGCACGGTAATCGCGTTCGTATTGGGTCTCATTTGGGCCATCGCGCAACGCTCTCCATTTCGTTGGGTGCGTTGGCCGGTCAATGCCATTACCGAGTTCATTCGCAACACCCCATTGTTGGTACAGCTCTTTTTCCTTTTCTATGTCTTGCCCGAATGGGGACCTTCTTGGTCGCCGCTGACCACGGGCATTGTCGGCCTTGGCGTTCACTTTTCCACCTACACCGCCGAGGTGTATCGGGCAGGCATTGAAGGGGTGCCCGTGGGGCAGTGGGAAGCCGCGAAGGCACTGAGCCTTTCTCGGGTCCGCACTTGGGCGGTGGTGATATTGCCGCAGGCCATTCGCCGGATCACCCCAGCATTGGGTAACTACGTCATCGCGATGCTGAAAGATTCGCCGATGATCGCCATCATCGGCGCGCTAGACATGCTTGGCCAAGCCGAGGTGTAGAGCAACGAAACCTTTACGTCCGTGGCCTACACGGTTGTCGGTATCGCCTTCTTGGTTATTGCCTATCCGGCATCTTTGTTGGTTCGAGCTCAGGAGCGCCGTCTTGCCCGCATCAGTTGACAGTCAGGAAAGCAACGGTCAAAGCCGCGCTAGTGGCGCCGAGCTGGTCAGGTTCAACAAGATCACGAAGCGGTTCGGTGACGTGAAGGTGCTCGATGAGCTGAGTTTTTCAGTCGACACTGGTAAACACGTCACGCTGATTGGGCCTTCGGGGTCGGGTAAAACCACGATTTTGCGGTTGCTGATGACGTTGTTGACGCCTGATGAAGGGAGCATCGTTGTCGACGGGGACTATCTGACGCATCAGGAAAAGAACGGAAAACTCGTTAAACCCAGCGAAAAACATGTACGGGAAGTGCGTAAAAAAATAGGGATGGTCTTCCAGCAGTTCAACCTATTTCCCAACATGAAAGTGCTGCGGAATGTCACTGAGGCGCCTCGGCATGTTTTGGGATTGCCCAAGGACGAAGCCGTGCACCGAGCTGAGGAACTCATCGAGCTGGTGGGCCTGTCTGAACATCTCGACAAATATCCCAGCCAACTGTCGGGTGGACAGCAGCAACGGGTCGCTATTGCCCGAGCGCTGGCGATGCGTCCTCAAGTTTTGTGCCTGGATGAAGTAACAGCCGCTCTTGACCCGGAGTTGGTGGCGGGAGTGCTGGACGTGTTGCGCGATATCGCCCAAACGGCGGACATCACCATGTTGGTGGTAACTCACGAAATGAGTTTCGCCCGCGATATTTCAGATGCGGTGCTCATGTTTGATGCGGGCAAAATTATTGAATCGGGGCCACCGGACAAGATCTTCACCGACCCCGAACATGGACGCACCCGCGAGTTCCTGAGCACGGTACTGCGCGGTTTGTGACCTCGCGGATGTGCGGTTCCGCGCACTAACAGCGGTTATGCGGTCGCAGGTATCGTGAAACGGTGACGATCGGGCATGAAAAGGATTTCGACCGCGAACGGGGTTTAAATTCTCCGGGACGGCTGGTCTCTGAGGCTGTCAAGAAGACCACCTCAAGAATGCCTTTTCACGGGCGCCACGAAATCCGAGCCAAGCTTGCCGCTCGTTTTTCGGCATCTGACCCTGATGATGTCGCACGGTCCGAGCAAGCTTTCGACAAATTGATGCGACGTTATGTTCGGGCGCACGCCCTGCAAGCTGGAACCGCTTTCGCTTTTGCCGCCGCCGCGGGAATTGATCAATCTTTAGGAGCTTGGTCATTGCCGGTGGCCGGATATTTGACCGCGGTGGGCGTGGCTAATGCGGCAGTGACACATACCCAGCGGGACATATATCGCCGAACCACTCGCATGTTCGCTCGTGCGCAAGGTAAACCACTCAAAGCGCAGGCGGTGATGCCTGCCCTTCCCCGGGCCACAGCGACACGAGACTGGCTCGTCACGGTTGCGGGCCAAGCTGGGTTTATTGGTGCGATGGCTGCCACCGAAGTGGCGGCATTTCACAGCAGGGGGCTGTTCTAGGGTTCGCTCGGACGGCTTCCTAGATCTTCCTCGAGTCACTGAAGATGTTCGCGTGCTCAGTAGGCCGCTGATTCTGATGTGTGCTGTTTGTGGCGTTGTTGTGCCGAGGGTCTAGCGGCTCTACTTTTGTCCGCATTTAAGGTGTTCATGCCCTTGAGTACCACTACGTGCCCCCTCGGGTAATGTCACAATTCGGCATGCTCATACTGGTCACAGGTGCACTGAAAGGAGGGGTTCGCTGTGGCCGAGTTAGTGGGGAACAAAGCCCGCAGCCGAGTTACGCATGGGATGAATGAAACTCCCTGGCAGCATCGTGTCCGACCGGTGCTACGCATGCCAGTTGGGGAGCGCCCCGCGCCCGAATCAACGCAAAAACCCGACGACACTGGCCCCGCTGTGCCGCGCGTACTCGACCTGGCGTTGCGCATCGGGGAATTGTTGCTCGCCGGAGGAGAAGGCGCCGAGGATGTAGAAGCGGCGATGTTTGCGGTCACCCGCGCCTATGGGCTCGATCGCACCGAGCCAACCGCCACCTTCACGATGCTGTCTATCACTCACCAGCCCTCGCTCGTCGATGACCCAGTGACCGCCAGTCGAACCGTGCGTCGGCGGGGCACCGACTACACCCGACTCGCGGCCGCCTACAAGCTCGTCGCTGACATCAGTCGCGCGGACGTAGAGGTGTCATTGCAGGATGCATACCATCGCCTTGCCGAAATTCGACGTAATCGTCACCCATACCACGGCTGGGTTCTCACCGGTGCCGCCGGTTTACTCGCCGGCGCCGCATCAGTGCTCGTCGGCGGCGGTGTCGTCGTGTTCCTTGCCGCGGCTCTTGGCGCGATCCTCGGCGATCGTCTCGCATGGTGGTGTGCAGGACGCGGGTTGCCAGAGTTCTACCAATTCGTCGTAGCCGCCATGCCACCGGCCGCGATTGGGGTGGCGCTCACCCTCGGTCACGTGGATGTGCAGGGCGCGGCTGTCATTACGGGTGGATTGTTCGCGCTGTTGCCCGGGCGTGCCCTCGTGGCGGCTGTGCAAGATGGGCTGACCGGTTATTACATCAGCGCGACCGCACGCCTGCTAGAGGTGCTCTACCTCTATATCGGAATCGTGCTCGGTGTGCTTTCCGTGCTATATCTCGGCCTACAGCTTGGTGCTCCGCTCAACCCGGAGGAAACCTCGCAGATAACCGAACGACCAGTCGTGCAAGCTCTGGCCGCGATGGTCCTGTCCTGCACTTTCGCCATCCTGCTTCAGCAAGAACGCTCGACCGTTTTGCTGGTCACGCTTAACGGTGGAATGGGTTGGGTGATTTTCGGGGCCATGCACCACATCGCCGATGTTCCCGCGGTGCCGTCCACTGCCACCGCGGCCGGGACGGTTGGCCTATTCGGGCAGCTGCTTTCCCGTTACCGTTTCGCCTCGGCGCTTCCGTACGTCACCGCGGCGATTGGCCCGCTCCTGCCAGGTTCGGCGACCTATTTCGCACTTCTTGCCCTGGCTGGGGACGAACTCGATAAAGGACTCGCGACCTTAACCAAAGTTGGGGCGCTCGCTCTGGCCATTGCCATTGGGGTGAACTTGGGCTCAGAAGCGTCTCGGCTGCTGCTTGGAAATTCCGGTCGTGCCAAGCGTCGTGCCGCCAAACGCACCCGTGGTTTTTAGGCTTTGCCAGCTGAATCGAGATCGCCGCACAGGGAAGGGTGCAGTGCGCATCGCACACACGCCGCGACGAGTCGGTGAAAATCCGCGGGGTCAACCTGATCGAATAGCTCGTCCGCGCGTGTCGGTAGCCCCAACGCTGTGGCGCCTTGCACCGCGAGATCGTCAATATAAGGTCGAATGTCCGTCCAAATTACTTGGACTTCACGCAGGAAAATGGAGGCACCGACTGGGCCGATGCCTTTGAATGTCTGCAACAGTTCGGCGATCCGCTCGGGGTCTTTGGGGGCTTGGGCATGTAGTTTGCGCAGGTCGCCTTGCCATTGGGTCAAGATGTGCTCGGCGGCCTCGGCGAGCCGAGTGGCGGTGCTTTCGTCATAGCGCCGGTAGCCCCCACGGCCGAGTGCGTCCACACGTTGCTGCCAGGTGCTGCTCAACAAGCGCTGTGGGGTTCGCCAACCGGCGACATAAAGTTCATGTGCGGAGCGAGTGGCGATTTTCGCGTCTATCCGTGTCGAGAGCAAAAGAGAAAGCACCAGTAGTTGCCATAGCGGCGCGGGTTTGTCGCGGAGGGTGATTCCGGCTTCTTCGGCGAAAGTCCGGCCATGTTTCGCTATCAACGTGTGAGCTGTGTTCATGGTTCGGCTTCTCCAGATTTCGCCTCGGTGCGGATCGGGAACGTCCGAAATTAAGACCTGCCAAGGGAAGACATTAATCGCTGATAGGTCAATGACTCGCGATGACGTGACCGAGTTCTTGCGCTTAAATGCCTGGCCGCGTTGTGTGCTCGTCGTCGTTTATCCGCTTAAATCAGCTATTTTTTAGGTGGTCCAGCGGCCAAGAGCGCGGGTATATCGGCCACCTTCCCGAGGTGTTCAAGTTTGGCCGAGTTAATAATTGAACGGATGCCAACTATGTGGCCATCGGCGATATCGAGCGCCATCACATAGATGAGCGCCCCATCTTGCATGAAGAATTTTGCGCCTGGCTGGCCATTGACGGTGGCGGGTTCGAAACGAACATTCCACCGCTCGACTTGCCGAACTAGGCCGGCCACGAACCGCGCTACTTGGGTCATGCCCGCGAGTGGTTTGTGTAGGCCGAGACCGTTGCCGCCGCCATCGCCGTGGAACACGATGTCCTTGGTGAGCATGGAAATGAGCTCGGTGGTGTCGCCAGTGCGAAACATGTGAAAGAACTGTTCGGCAAGTTTTTGTTTTTCAGCCCGAGGCACGTCGAACCGTGGCTTGTTGTCGCGAATGTGTTTGCGAGCACGCGCGAAAAGTTGCCGACAGTTCTCTGGGCTCTTATTCACGAATGTTGATATTTCCGAATAATCGAATTCGAGGACTTCGCGTAGGACGAATACGGCGCGTTCAGTGGGCGTGAGGTTTTCCAGGAGCGCGAGGGTGGCTAGTGATAGTTCTTCCTTTTCCTCAACATGGGCTTCTGGGCCAGGATCGGAAACTAGTGGTTCGGGTAGCCATTCTCCGAAGTAGGTTTCGCGACGAACGCGGGCCGAACGGAAATGATCGATGCTTAGGTTGGTCGCGGTTTTAGCTATATATGCCTTTGGCGAGGTGATCGGCGAAGACGACTCGAGCAACCGCGCGAAGGTTTCTTGCACGATGTCTTCGGCTTCAGAGACTGAACCGAGCATGTTGTAGGCGATCGAGAAAGCCAACGGTCGGTGTTCAGTGAATGAATTCGTCATACCAAAACCTCAAATGTGCTGTTGATCACTTTTCTAAGTGTCACGGACGAGGCCGCTATCTCGTCCCATGCACAACTCGAGAAGGAGACGATCATGAGAGTACTGCTCGCTGGGGCAACTGGCGCGATTGGCGGCCAACTGGTGCCCGTTTTGCAAGAAGCCGGCCACACCGTTATCGCTTTGACTCGACCTTCCCGGGGCGGCACCCTTCCCGCGGGGGTTGAAGTGGCTGTAGCCGATGCGCTAGACGCCGCTGAAGTAACGAAAGCCGTGCGGCAAAGCCAGCCCGATGCCATTGTTCACCAGCTCACCGCTCTGTCGGGGATGAGCTCGATGCGCAACTTTGACAAGGCTTTCGCCGCGACGAATCGCCTTCGCGTCGAAGGCACCGACAACCTTTTGGCCGCGGCTGATGCAGCCGGAGTGACCCGGGTGGTCGCGCAAAGCTACACCGGGTGGCCTTATGGGCGCACGGGTTCTCGAATCAAATCCGAGACCGATCCGCTCGATTCCAACCCGCTGCCGACTATGGCCCGCTCGCTTGAAGCAATCGTTCATCTGGAAAACGCGGTGACGGAGTTCGGCGGCACGGTCCATCGTTACGGGAGTTTGTATGGCCCTGGAACAAACCTTGGCCCAGGTGGTGAAGTCACGGAAATGATTAAGGCGCGGAAGTTTCCTCTTGTTGGCTCCGGGGATGGAGTGTGGTCGTTCATTCATGTGCGTGACGCGGCAAAGGCCGTGGTGCGCACGTTGGAAAATCCAGTTGCGGGGTATTTCAACATTTGCGACGACGAGCCAGCGCCTATCAAGGAATGGCTGCCGTATTTCGCCAAAGTGGTAGGTGCGAAATCGCCACTTCATATTCCTGCCTGGTTGGGCCGGCTGGCCGCGGGGGAGGCTGTGGTGAGCATGCAAACTGACGTGCCAGGTGCATCGAACACCAAAGCTAAGAACGAGTTGAAGTGGCTGCCAGAATTCGCGTCCTGGCGAAGGGGCTTTGCGCAGATGATGGCGGCTTAGGGGCAAAAAATTGGGGGCTAGCGTCTCGCTAGCCCCCAATCGATTTATTTCGCGGGGCCGCGCGCGCGAAGTTCATCTACCTTGGTCATGGCTTCACGGAGTTCATCCAGCCATTCAGTGGTGTGTTGCCCAACCAGTCGCACCGCCCAGCCCAGCGCTTCTGACCGCGATTTAGCTACGCCAGCATCGACCAGGGTGTCCAGAACCATGCGTTCGGGTTGCTTCAACCGGGTCATCACTGGCACTGATTGATGGGTGTAGAGCTCTTGGGTGTTGCCTATTTCCACACCCCAAGAAACTTTTCGCCCAAATTGGTGCTCGGCATGCCGGGCTATTTCCATCCGTTCGTGGCGGGTGTCTTCCCGGAAGCGAGCAATTCGCCCGGCTTCTGCTGCCGCCTGTGCGGCGTCGTCGGAGAACTCGCCCTCCAATGGTGGTAGCTCGCCGATGACGACAATCTCTTCTTTATCCACGGTGACAGTGGGGGCTTTGACGAACCAGTTGTCGGGGAGTCGACCGGCGAACCAGCTGCTGATTTCCTCGGGTGTGGCCGCGGCGTGCCTGTCGGTGGCTCGACCTCCGCCCCAGCCATGGCGGGTTCCACGGTGGGTGGGGTTGTTGGTGTGCCGAAACTGTACGCCTTGAATCATGACTACCTTACGCATCTCACATGCTCCGTAATGTTGATTACTTGATTACATACATACCAAGCATGTGAGTGCGCCAACTATTCCCGGGATGGTGCCCAAGATTCACAACATGCTCCCGCTGACTGCAAAATCACCCCATTGCGGGTCGTATACGGGTGCCGTGCCCTGGCAATCATTGATGGGTGCTCCAACAAACTCCCACTGCCAGAAAAAAGTGTCCTTCTTTTTGCCGTTGTCCTGGACTGTGAAAGATACTTTCTGGCCCGCGACATCCTGGACCTCTTGGTCGGGCAGATGCACTTTGCCCTCGCTGATCACCCCGGTAGCTACCGCCACATCGCCGCCCACCGCGAGGCAGGTAATTGTGCCGGTGAAGTCGCCAACTAGTTCCCCGTCCGGGTGGATGTGGTTCACAGCGAATGTGCCCGAGGCAGGGTTATTGTCACTGGCCTTGGCCTCAAGTTCGAAACTTACTGGATCGCCCGTCCATGGCCCGAAACCTTCGGGGAGATGACCACCGGCCTTGCCGGTAAGAGCCCAGGCATGAACTTTCTCTTTCTCAGCGGATTTCTTAATGGTCGGTTCGGCATGGGCACTCGAGGCCGCAATGGGTAATAGGGCAAGCCCGGCGGCAAGAACGGCGATGGTGGCACGCTGTGCGGAAAACTTATTCACGGGCCGACCTTTCTAATCAGGCATCAACTGATTTGATGCTGACTTGATTTTGGTTATTCATCGGCTCGAGCGATTCCCGCGCGAGAGGCACATTAGCTCCCTCGCGCGGGGGAATGCGGTTTATTGGAGTTTCTCGATGAGGGCTTCGAGGCGATCCATTCCTTCGCTGAAGCCTTCGCGCATGCCCGAAGCCACCATGCCGTCGCGATCCTCGATGGACTGGAACACGCTGAGACCGTTGTAGGTTGTCACGCCATCAACCTCGGTGAATACCACTGTCTCCAAGGCGACATGGCCGGGAACGCCCTCGAACTCGAAGGTCGAAACGATGCGCTCGTTTGGCACCACATCGTGGTAAACGCCCCTAAATCCGTATTCGTTGCCATCTTTGTCTTGCTGGATGTAGCGCCAGCTGCCACCCGGACGCATCTCGGCGCTTTCGATGACGGTGCTGTATTCGGCCGGACCCCACCAGTTTGGAATGTGCTCAGGGTTAGTAAATGCCTCGAACACAATGTCTTTGGGGGCGTTGAAAGCGCGGGTGATGACGATGTCCTGGCGACTTGGCTCGATGACGAACTGTGTTTCAGCCATTTTCTTTACCTTTTCTTTTCTGTTGGATGTTTTTGATTTCTTGGTCGAGTCGATCGAATCTGTCGACCCATATTTGTTGGTAACGCTCGATCCAGCCCGAGACCTTTTCCAGTGGCGCGGTTTCCAGTCGGCAAGGTCGCCATTGGGCTTGGCGTCCCCTGGAAATTAAGCCGGCTCGCTCCAGCACTTTGAGGTGCTTGGAAATTGCTTGCAGGCTCATCTCGAACGGCTCCGCCAGTTCATTGACCGTTGCTTCTCCTTCAGCGAGTCGGGCCAGAATCGCGCGTCGGGTGGGGTCCGCGAGTGCGGCAAATGTGAGGCTGAGCTGGTCCTCCGACATCTTGTATGCAACCCCTTGGTTAATTAACTGATAGGTTGATTATTAACCCTGTTGACCGCCCCAGTCAAGGGCCAAAAGAAACAGTTCCCGGAAACGCGCCACGCGCAGGATCGAAAAAGGTCGCACCGGCCCGGCACAATGAACCCCAATTCGCACCATGTGGAATCGCACAACGGCGCGGTGCGCGGAACCCGCCCTCCGGTACAAAGTGTCAAACCCGCACCAGGGCACGATGTGGGAAACCCGTTCTAGGGCACAATGTGCCGCAAACCCAGCAGTGAAAAGGATGAACCCGTGACGGTGGCGCAAGAACAAGACGAAACAGCAATGGTCGGGCACCTTATTGCCACCGAGCTCGGAGTTCGACCAGGCCAAGTCAATGCCGCGATAGAACTTCTCGACGCCGGTTCCACCGTGCCTTTCATCGCCAGGTACCGCAAAGAAGCCACCGGCATGCTCGATGATGCACAACTACGCACCCTCGATGAACGGCTCCGATACCTACGCGAGCTCGCTGAGCGACGTCGTGCTGTGCTCGAATCGATCGAGTCTCAAGGCAAACTCGACGACGCGCTGCGCGCCCAAATCATGGCCGCCGATACTAAAGCGCGGCTAGAAGATATCTATCTTCCATACAAACCAAAGCGACGCACCAAAGCGCAGATCGCGCGGGAAGCGGGCCTGGAACCGCTCGCCGAACAGTTGCTTAAAAACCCTAGCCTCGAGCCCGCCTCCCAAGCCCAATCATTCGTTGATGCCGAACGCGGAATAGCGGACATCACAGCTGCCCTAGATGGCGCTCGCGCGATTCTCACCGAACAGTTCAGTGAAGATGCTGACCTCGTGGGAACACTCCGCGAGCAGCTGTGGCAGCAAGGGCAGCTCGTGTCCAAAGTGCGCGAAGGACAAGCCGAAGCCGGCGCGAAATACTCCGACTACTTCGACGCGAGCGAAAACCTCAAAGACCTACCCTCACACCGGGCACTCGCCATGTTCCGCGCCGAAAAAGAAGACATCCTGCAACTAGAAATCGATCCCGCTGAACCAGAAACCACTGGCTTTAACAGCTACGAAACCCATATCGCGTCCCGGTTTTCTGTCCGAGACCAAAACCGGCCCGGCGATGCGTGGCTTGTCGAAACTGTTCGCTGGGCCTGGCGGATTCGCCTGTTCATACGGCTCGGAATCGACCTGCGCACACGACTATGGCAATCAGCCGAAGAAGAAGCCGTCCGGGTGTTCGGGGCGAACCTGCGCGATCTGTTGCTCGCGGCGCCAGCTGGAACCCGCTGCACCATGGGTCTGGACCCAGGTCTGCGCACCGGGGTTAAAGTGGCGGTAGTGGACGCGACTGGCAAAGTCGTCGCCACCGACACGATCTACCCACACGAGCCGCGCCGACAGTGGGATGAATCTATTGCCACCCTCGTTCGACTCGCTGAAGTACACAAAGTGGACCTCATCGCGATCGGTAACGGCACCGCCTCCCGCGAAACCGATAAACTCGCCGGTGAGCTCATCAAACGTCACCCGGCCGCGAACCTCACCAAAGTTGTCGTATCCGAAGCCGGGGCCTCGGTATACTCCGCGTCGGCATACGCCTCCCAAGAACTCCCGGGCATGGACGTGTCGTTGCGTGGCGCGGTCTCCATCGCACGCCGATTGCAAGACCCGCTCGCCGAACTCGTCAAGATCGACCCCAAGTCCATTGGCGTCGGGCAATACCAACACGACGTTTCCGAGCTGAAACTGTCCCGATCTTTGGATGCCGTCGTCGAAGACTGCGTAAACGCCGTGGGCGTCGAGGTCAACACCGCTTCCGCGCCGCTGTTGACGCGGGTCTCCGGCATTGGTCGCACCCTCGCGGAAAACATCGTGGCTCATCGTGATGCTCACGGTTCATTCCGCACCCGTGAAGATCTGAAGAAAGTTCCGATGCTGGGGCCCAAAGCCTTCGAACAGTGCGCCGGGTTCCTGCGTATTGCCGCCGGAGATGACCCCTTGGATGCTTCCAGCGTTCACCCCGAGGCCTACCCGGTGGTGCGGCGCATTTTGCGGGCCGCTGACTGTGAGGCGTCGGCCCTGATCGGGAACCGCGCCGTGCTCGCGAAGTTCCAGCCCAGCCAGTTTGTGGACGACACCTTCGGTTTGCCGACAGTAACCGACATTTTGGCCGAGCTCGACAAGCCGGGGCGGGACCCGCGCCCGGCGTTCAAAACCGCCACTTTTGCCGAAGGCGTGGAAAAACTGCAAGATCTCAAACCCGGCATGGTGCTAGAAGGCGTGGTCACTAACGTTGCCGCGTTCGGCGCATTTGTTGATGTGGGCGTTCATCAAGATGGGCTCGTGCATGTGTCGGCGATGTCCAATAGCTTCGTCAGCGATCCGCGAACTGTGGTGAAGTCCGGCGAAATTGTGCGCGTCAAAGTCGTTGATGTGGACATTCCTCGCAAGCGGATCGCGCTCACTTTGCGACTTGATGAGCCAGCTGAGTCAGGGCGTCGTCAGCCGGGAGCTCGTGCGGACCGCCCGTCGGGCGGACGGGGTGCCGGTGCCCGGCAGGCGAGCGGGCACCGGGGATCGGGTTCTCGCAACCAGCGCGATAACAAGCCACAAGGTGCGATCGCCGATGCGTTGCGTCGCGCTGGTTTGGTGAAGGACTAGCGCGGCCTCACAGCAGGCTGAGTTGTTTAGCGGTGTCTTCTTGCTCAACATCGATGGGACGGCTGACGCGGTGTGAAAAGTCGGCAGCTTTGCCAGCATTTCGCCAACCGCGTCGGCCGGAAATGCCGTGCGCCTGGCTCAGGTCGCGCACCTTTTCGGTGATTGACCTGGTGTACCAGTCGGGGGCATACGCCCTATCGCGGTACAGCTTTTCGTAGTGGGAGATGACCTCTGGCCGTTGTTGACGTAGTTGTGTCATGAACCATTCCCGGACCCCAGGCCGAAGGTGAAGCACAAGCGGCGTGATGCTGGTGGCGCCGGCGGCCGCGATTGCCGAGACAGTGGCCTCGAGCTGTTCGTCGCTGTCGGTCAAGTAGGGCAAGATCGGGGCCATAAGTACCCCACAGTTGATCCCGGCTTCGGTGAGGCTCCGGCACACCCCGAGCCGGGCGGCTGGGCTAGGTGTGCCGGCTTCGACCGCACGCCATAGCGTGCGGTCGACGAATCCAATTGAGAACGAAACCCGCACTTGGGTGTGTTCGGCGGCGGCTCGGAGAAGATCTAGGTCGCGAAGGACTAGAGCACCTTTGGTGAGGATGGAAAACGGATTTCGGTGTTCAACGAGTGCGCCAAGGATGTCGCGCATGAGCCGATATTTGCCCTCGGCGCGCTGGTAGGGGTCGACGTTGGTGCCCATGGCGATTGCTTCACCACGCCAGCTGGCTTTGGTGAGTTCTTTGCGCAGCAAGGTGCCAGCGTTTACTTTGACCACGATTTTTTGATCGAAGTCTTCGCCGGAGTTCAGTCCAAGGTATGTGTGGGTTGGGCGGGCGAAACAATAGGTGCATTTGTGGCTGCATCCGCGATACGGATTGATGGTCCATCGAAACGGCATCGCGGATTGCCCGGGCACTTGGTTGATGATCGATTTGGCGTGCACTTCGTAGAAGGTCATCCCCTTGAATTGCGGGGTGTCGAAGGTGCGCGCGGTGGCGTGTGGCACTCCAAGTGGTAGCTCGGCTGTGGACTGCTCGGTGGGTGTGGCCAGTAGATTCGTCCATCGCATAACCTAGATTCGAACATGTGTTCGAACATAAGTCAACGGTGTTTAAGGAACAACCACGGCCGAGCCCCCTCCTCGTCGGGTCGGTTCGGCCGCGGCGATCCAATTCCCGTCGGCTGTTTTTTCGACCCCTGTCGCGGCGCCAATTTCGGGCACCTGAGTGAAGACCTGTCCTCGGCTCTCCAGTTCGGCGCGCAACGGCCCACTCATGAACGCTGGTTCGGCGTCGGTTTTGGCGGCATTGCGTTGGGAAGCTCGAGGTGCTGCTATGGCATCGGTCAGTGAAAGCCCCTGGTCAACACGTCCGATCATGATTTGTAGAACTGTGGTGATGATGGTCGCCCCACCCGGTGATCCAATCGCTAGCCACACTTGTCCGTCCTTGAAGACGATCAACGGCGCCATCGACGAACGGGGACGTTTACTCGGTCCTGGCAGGTTGGGATCTGGCGTGTTGGCGTTGGCTGGCGCGAAGGAAAAGTCAGTCAGTTCGTTGTTGAGGATGAACCCGCGCCCAGGCACCACCATTCCGCTGCCACCTTCTTGCTCGATCGTCAAGGTGTACGAGACGACGTTGCCCCACTTGTCAGCGACGGTGAGGTGTGTGGTGTCTTTTCCTTCGTAATTGGTAGGTGCTGGTGTGCCAGTGTTATCGCAGTCCTCGTCTGAGTCACCAGGTGCCACCGGACTTTGCAGGGTTGCATTGTCTTTGATCAAGCAGGCGCGGGTATTCGCGAATTCTTGCGAAAGCAGCCTGTCGGTGGGGACCTCTACGAATTCTGGGTCACCAACCCATCGATTGCGGTCCGCGAAAGCGAGCCGGCTCGCTTCCAGATACCGATGGAATTGATCGACCGCTGAGCCCGGTGGAAAGGTTTCGATGATATTAAGTGCTTCACCCACCGTGGTGGTGCCAGAGGAGGGTGGCGCCATCCCATAAATGTCTAGCCCGCGGTACGAGCTGTTGACAGGTGCCCGCTCAATGACTTCGTATTCCCCGAGATCATCCTCCGTCAACAGCCCTGGACGGACAGGTGTTGTGCTTTGTGGATGGTTAACAGTTTTTACGATGTCACGCCCAATGTCGCCCCGATACAGGGAAGTGATGCCGTATCTGCGCAGGTCGTGGTATGTCCTGGCGAGGTCAGGGTTTTTGAAATTGCTGCCTTGGGCTGGAGCTTTGCCGCCTGGCAAATACAGTTTCGCGGTGGCGGGAAAGCGACTAAATCGCTCGGCGTTGTTCTCGATTTGGCCAGCGAATGTGCTGTCCACGGTGAAGCCTTTGCGGGCAAGTTTCTCAGCTGGCGCGAGGGCTTCGCTCAGCGAATGTGTTCCCCATTTTTCCAAGGCGTAGTGCCAGGTCATGGGAGTCCCTGGCGTGCCAACTCCCAAGCCGCTACTGACTGCTTCCGTGAACGGAATGGGCGCGCCGTTTTCCAGGAACAGAGTGTGATCCGCCGTGCCGGGCGCTGTTTCCCGCCCGTCCAGGGTGTGGACTTTATTGGTGTCGGCGTCGTAGTACACAAAGAACCCGCCGCCGCCGATGCCTGAGGAGAATGGATCGGTGACACCTAGCGCGGCCGCTGTGGCGACGGCGGCGTCTACGGCATTGCCGCCGTTGCGCAGCACTTCGGTGCCGATTGCGGTGGCGTTAGCGTCGATGCTTGCCACGGCTCCGTTGGCTGGGTCTGGCGCGGCGTCGATGACGGTCGGATGCAGTAGGGGAACGGCGCTCACGATAGCGACAGTGATAAAGCTCGTTATTCGGTCCAATGCCGACACCTCCATCGCACACATTAAGTCAGATTCGGCTTGAGCGTGGATGCCCCGGTGTTATTTAGCGCCGGATTTCATATTCGTGCATGTCGACTGCGCAGTAACCCGGGACGAGCGGACTACTGTCAGTGGCGTTCGTGAATTTGTAGTGAAATCATTCGGAGGAGTAAATGACGGTCCCGATTAGTGCTGCCAGGCGGCCAAATGTCTTAGCGGACTTTATCCCCAGCCGCGCCATGCGGAATGTGCCCGCGGAGCTTGTCCGCGATATATCACTCATAGTCGGTGGTGCCGCATTCGTCGGTATTCTGGCGCAAATCGCTATTCCTATTCCGGGAACACCCGTGCCGGTTACCGGCCAAACATTCGGTGTTCTTGTCGTGGGTGCCGCGTTGGGTTGGTGGCGTGCCCTCGCCTCAATGTCTATGTACTTGTTGGCCGGAGTGGCTGGTCTACCGTGGTTTGCCGAAGCTAAGTCTGGCCTGGAATGGCCAACTTTCGGATATGTGGTGGGGTTCCTGCTGGCTGCCGTGGTTGTCGGTTCTATGGCTGGCCGTGGGGGAGATCGCACCGTCGCCAAGAGCGTGGCGACCATGGCGCTGGGCACCCTGGCGATTTACAGCGTTGGCGTGCCGTGGCTAGCCGCGAATATGGGTTTGAATATGTCGGCCGCCATCGATGCGGGTCTGACACCATTTCTGCTCGGTGATGGGCTCAAGATAGCGCTTGCTGCTGGTCTGCTTCCCGGTTTGTGGAAATTCGCCGAGTCGCTTGAGCGCAAGAACTAATCGTGGCTCAAACTTGCCTGAGTCATCGGGGGAGTTTGCTCGGGAACAATCTCTGTCGGGGCGGTTTTGGCGCGGGTGTGCGATTGAGGTTGCGCATACCAGGCCAGGGCCGCCGTGCCGGCAATGGTGAGGGCGAATCCACCCGCGGCCATCAGGTGCATGCCGTCTTTGATGTGATCGCCGAGCAGAAGAAGGCCGATAATCGCTGGCGGGATCGCTGACATCGCGTTCATCGATGCGCTCGCGGCGGTGGTGGCACCACGCTGCAAGGCCATGCCAAGGCATAGCTGACCGGCGATCATGTGCACCAGGAAGATGTAGAGCAGCGGGTCGGTGACAAAGTCGCTGATGCTAGAGGCGTTTACCAATGGGCGCGAAGCGATCGCGGCTAGCCCAAACGCCGCGCCAGCGAGCCCGCCTAGCACTACCGAGCCGGGGGCGCCATGGAGCCGGGCGCCAAAATGCGCCGCGACGGCGATAACCAGCACCATCGCGGCGATGCCCACGACGATCAGGGTTGAGGGGTTGTTGGCTTTGCTGGGTTTGGCGGACATGATGAGCATGCTGACGCCGACCAACACGATGGCTATGAGCGCCACTTCGGCGCGGGGTAGCTTCCAGTGAAGAACGAGAACTCCGAGCAGGGCGGTGACGATAATGCCGGCGCACACAGCCGCTTGCACCAAAAAAAGTGGTAGATCACGTCGAGCTAGAAAAGACGTGATTGTGCCGATTCCTTGGCAGGCGACTCCGGCGAGATAAGTCTTGTGCCGAACGAGTTTGAAAAGTAAGCCTGGGCTGAGCTGTTCGTCGGCCTGTCCTCTGGTGGCGGCGATGGCTTGGAGGAAGTTGGCCGTGCCGTAAGCGAACACCATGAACGTCAAGGCCACCCAAGCAATTGTCACCTGAGCACCTTAACGTTTGTCGTCAACTCGTTTGTCGCGACTCTACGAACCGCTAGCTACGTCACAAAGTCGATTACAACCAGTGAGCTAAGTCATACACTGGCTGGGAACTAAGCGGCGGAAGTAGTAGAAATAGGTGAGCTCTACGGTGCACAAAACACCAAAAAGCAAACAAAAAGGGCAAATACCAATGCCCATCCAACGCGAAATTTCTCCGACTAAACCACCCATCATCGGAATCTCTGGATACGCCGAACCCGCGCAGTGGAACGTGTGGCACACCAAAGCCGCGCTATTGCCCTACGCCTACGTGCAAAGCGTTACCGCTGTCGGCGGATACGCGGTCATCTTGCCACCAGAACGATTCAGTAGCCACAGTGTTTCCCGGCTTGACGGGCTCATCCTAGCTGGGGGTGCCGACCTTAGCCCTGACCTATATGGACAAACCCCTCATGAACGCACCTACACTCGCCCGGACCGCGATCGCAGTGAACTCGCCCTGGCCGAAGCGGCATTGGACATTGACCTACCAATATTAGGAATCTGCCGGGGCATGCAGCTGCTCGCCGTCGCATATGGGGGCAGGCTGAAACAACATCTGCCCGATGAATTGGGCAGCGACGAACATCAACCCGCCCCCGGCGTCTTCGGCCAACATGCTGTCCACTTTCGTCCCGAGACCAAAGCGGCCAGCATTTTTGGAGATACGGCGGAGGTGAACTCTTATCACCATCAAGGGGTTGAAGACCCAGGGTCGCTCACTATCACCGGCTGGGCGCCAGATGACGTCATCGAAGTGTTGGAGGACCCCGACAAAGAATTCGTGCTCGGAGTCCAATGGCACCCTGAAGAGCTCGGTGATCCTCGGCTATTCAGTGCCTTTGTCGACGTGTGCAGCCGACGGGCGGAACGTGTCGAAGATTTGATGACAACGCATTAAGAAGTTCACAAAAGCAGACGTTCACATTGGTTCCGACGTGCGGTCACCTGATCCACATCATCACCGAAAATCCACGCTTGCACCATGCTGCGTGAGCTTGGTTGATCGGTAAGCCGCGCGTCGTGACCAGCACTGATAAGTAAATATTCCTCATTGATGGGCGCGCTAAGGAGCTGGAGCATCTCAGCGATAGGCCGCTCGGAGGTCCATCGCGTGGAAAGCGCCGCTCCGTCCAACGCGGATGGGCGACATGTGCGCAGTGCCAACAGTGGGCAGGAAGAACTGTTGATGCGGAAGTTTAAATCGAAAATAATGAGCCTTCCAGCTGGCGTTATTCCAGCGTCCACACCAGCGAAACCACGGTATCCAAGCTTGGCCGCCCGCCGGGCCACATTGAAACACTCATAAATGAGTTCAGTGGGGGCAGAGGTTTCCGGGCTGTAATGCGCTCCTAAAAACCGGCCAGTGTGCTCGATGCGTTGCTCGGTGATTCCAAGTAGCAGCGGCTCATCTTGGACGCCGACAATGAGATGCACGGTCCAATTTGTCAGAAAATGTTCGTAATCTTCGACCACAACTTCAGGTGTGAAATTTAAGAATTCGGGCCACGATATTGGTGCGTTTGCTCGGTGGATGAATACATCGAATCCTCCACCATTAGCGGAGTCGGTTGCCGCCTTAAGAACCCACGATTTTTCGGTAGGCAACGTCAGCGCTGCCTCGCTAGGTATGACTCGTCGGTCCGCGCAAAAGTCAATCGATGTCAACTCACCCAATTTTCCTTTGTTATTGAGGTAGCCGATCAAACTCGCGCTATTGAGAGTCGCAGCGGGGGCAACAATAGAATCTGGTTGTGGATAGTCGGTGGCAATGATCTCTCCATGGGCTTGAGCTTGGGTGAAAAGATCGACAAAGTCGGATTCGCTTTTGTACGGCCGTAAATCTTCGCCAACTGACATTCCCGAATGTCGGAGCACCCCCAAGAGAGTTGGTTCGATGGCGCCAGCGCTACAAATCACCGGAGTGTCACCGGCTACAGCGATGGGTGGCGCGCTCAGGATGTCTTGGGTATCACGATATGGCGCCGACACCGCGGTGTTCTCAAATGTGGGGCGGGAGCAGGATACGACTCCCATGCCATACACATCCGTCAAAGTGCTCGTCGTCCACGTTGTCGCCATGTTGCCTCCATCTTTGAGATGTGACTAGCAATACGGCTCTTGCGGACGCCGCGGAGTGCGATACAGCTAATCGACGCGGGTACGTGTCCTAAATCTTCCCAGGATCGCCGCCGCGGCAGCGGTGGCAATGGCCGCCGCGCCGAAGGAAGCCAACCGTCGCACGGCTTGACCTGGCTGGAATGGCGAGGCTCCAGCAAGACACAATTGCACGTTCTCAAAAATCTGATCCCGCGCCGCATCTGAGTGAGCGAATACAGCCACCATCACGCTGGCGCCGTCGGGTCGCTGACTTGGTGAAGCCATCAGCACCACGCCCGCGTCGGTGTTGCCGGCCAACATGGGGATGCCGCTCGCACGCAGGAACTGCGCCAAGCCCGTCGCCGTGCCCTTTGTCGCCGCGAACACCTCGGGGCTGATGTGGACAAAGTCGCGTTGTCCCAGCGACAGCTCATCGCGTTGTTGTCGGCGTGCCAACAGCGGATGGGAAAGCGCCACCATCTGTGCGGGGCAGGTGCCCGTGTGGCGTTGGTTCATCTCCGTGAGGGAATACATGAGCCCGCGCTCAATGTCGTCGTAGATCATTAGGTCGATGGACGCATAGCCCCGATATCCGCTGTGCTGAAGAGTCATCGCCATCTCAAGCCCAATGCGCAGCAAATCGTCACAGTTACGTTCAAGGAAATCCGCGACGTGCACGTCGTTGCAGCTATGACGTAGGTCAACATCCGCGTGAAACCCGATGTAGTCATTTCGAGCGTTGATGATTTGGAAGAAGGGACCAAGGCAGCTCACCACGTTTTCGCCGATCAACAGCCCAAGCGAGGGGCTATCGCGCAGCTGTAGAAACGGTGAGGTTTCCACATTTGTATCTAGGCGTTTAATGAATTCGGTGACACCAGTGAGGTCATCGAAATATTCGTTGTCGATTGAGTAACCCGCGTCGGGAAGTGCGATCACGGGGAAATTGCCCAAGCCTCCGGATGCATGGGTTTTTTGAATGAAGAGCACGCTGTGCGGAGTGAAGTGCGAGGCGCCGGTGCTTTGACGGCTGTATTCGATCAGTTCGGCGAGTTGCTGTTCGGTGGGTGACACTCCGCGCGGAGACCACAGACGCGGATAGGCGCGCACCTGCGGGAAACGCTCTTCGACCGTTTGCCGGAACAAATGTTTGTCGTTGAGATCTAGTGCCGGCTTTTGCCCGACTGTCTCGTAGGTCGAAACGTTGTACTGCTCGCACAGGGCGAGGAAGTCGGGGTTGGCATTGAAGGCAACTATTGGTCGCCCGTCATCTCTGGCGGCAACCAGCACCTTATCGAAATCTGTGAAGCTGTCCGCGACGATGAGCCGCTCGATGCTTTCGGGCAGAATCAGATCGGCAGCTAGCGCGTAACGAAGATAGTCGCGTTGTGAGGTGGTTATTCCATCGAGTTTGTCGAGCATCTCGGTGCCCAGCCCGAGAGTTCTGAATGCTCGGCGCTCGTTGGCGCTCATCGGCTTGTCAGTTCTTCCCGCGGCAACCAGGTGTGTGCTTCCGCCAGTGGCGATCACCAATCGGGGAATTTTGGGCATACGCAACGCCCGTTCGCGGGCTGACAGCGGGCCGTTGCTCAAAAACGCGGTGCTAGGGGTCCCATCTTCGCGAAACCGCAATGTCTCATCGGCGGTGTTTTGCAAATGCACAGCGCCATCAAGATAAGGCTTGAGGAAAACCTCGAACTGGCTTTGCGCCAAAAGCACTCGTGATTCCAGGGGTGAGGCATCTTGCCCCATGTACACAGAAAGCGATCGCACAATGCCCCCCACCACACCTATCGACGCAAGGGAATGTCCCTCGCTTGGCCAAGCTTGGAGGCTAGCACCCGGTCTATATCGTTCGTGTGTCGTCTAGATGTTTATGACTGTTGCCGGCGCCATTTCGTCGTGATACGGCCCATATCGAACGAGTACTTGAATCGGGCGGATCGGAAAACTTTCCAGCACGGGACGCACGGCGGCGAATAGTCGATCCGCGCTCGGCCCGTAGGCGTAGAAAAACACCTCATGTTCGGTGAATTCGCTACCGTCGAATTCACCAGCCCGATTGCGAGTCAAAGACCCGATCAAGTCTTCCTCGAGCGTGGCCAAGCTAGCCATACCCGTCCGAGTTCCAGACGGGCCAGCACTCAATATCACCCGAATCACCAATGATTGCTCGGCGACTATGGCGGCGGTCTCCGACGTGTCTTGAGAAAAGAACTTCATCCAGCCGGCCTCTTTGCTATGTGGACTGTGGTTCCGACGATACCCGTGTGTCAGAAGGTGTGAAACATGCGTCGGTTTTTAACTTCTCATGGACGCGAGCAATGTGCGAAATGAGACCAATCTTTCCGCTGGGGCGTTCCCGGCCGCCACCCAGGCGTCCAATGCGCAATCGGATTTTGGTTCGCTGTGATCGCAGCCCGGTTCACAATTCAGTGAGCCCGGCAACAGGTCGGGGTAGCCGTGCAAAAGGTCTTCATAGGGAATATGGGCCAGCCCAAATGACCGCACTCCTGGAGTGTCGATCACAAAACCATCTGGGGTTAGGGGCAGGGCGATTGCTGAGGTGGAGGTGTGTCGCCCTTTTCCGATGCCGCTCACTATTCCGGTAGCCCGGTCAGCGCCGGGCACCAGCGCGTTCACCAACGTTGATTTGCCAACGCCAGAATGGCCCAAAAGGACAGATCTGCGGCCGACTAGATGTTCGCGTACGTCGTCCACGGGCGTGCCGCGTTGCCACACTACATGTGGCAAATCAATCTTGCCGTAGTAGCGAAGCAGCTCGTCAGGCTTAGCTAGGTCGGATTTGGTCAAGCAAAGCAAGGGGTCAATGCCCGCGTCCTCAGCTGCGACGAGAGCGCGATCAATCAGCCCGGTACGAGGTGGCGGATCAGCGAGAGCGACTACAATGACGAGTTGTTGTGCGTTTGCCACAATGACTTTCTCGCGGGCTTCGGTGCCCTCGGTGTCATCTCCGCTGCGCCGTAGTTCGCTGGTGCGTTCTTCAATGCGAACAATGCGTGCTAGGGCGTCTGGTTTACCCGAGAGATCCCCGACGACGGCGACACGATCGCCCACCACCACCCCGCGACGACCAAGTTCCCTGGCCCGCATGGCGATGACGGTTTTGTCGTCGAGAGCGCAGGTGTAACGCCCTCGATCGATCGTCGTGACTAGGGCTACTTCCGCGTTGTTGTGTGCTGGCCGCAGTGAGGAACGCGGACGGGAGCGACGCCCGGGTCGCACCCGCACGTCGTCTTCATCCCGATATCTACTCATTGGCTCTCTAGCATAGAAGTCCACAACTCCACAAAGTTCGTCATGGTCTTGCCTGTCGTCGCAATGTTTTCGACTTCAACACCGGGCACCGCCAAGCCCAGCAAGGCCCCGGCTTGGCCCATCCGGTGGTCGTCATAGGTGCCAAACACGCCACCGCGAAGCGGCTTTGGCGTGATAGCCAGTTCATCAGCCCCTTCGGTCACTTGCGCGCCGAGCTTGTTGAGTTCCGTGGCCAACGCGGCAAGCCGATCTGTTTCGTGGTTGCGCAGATGACCGATGCCTCGCAGTCGAGAAGGGTGATCCGCGAGCGCACACAACGCGGCCAACACCGGCGTAAGTTCGCCGACGTCGTGCAAGTCGACGTCGATACCCGCGATTGTCTTGCCGCCATGGACCGTCAACCCTGATGGGTTCCATGACACGGTCGCGCCAAGTTGGGGAAGCAGATGGCGGAGCGCGTCGCCAGCCTGCGTTGTCTCATGCGGCCAATCCGGAATGTGCACCTGTCCACCGGTGACTAGTGCCGCGCATAGGAAAGGCGCCGCGTTGGACAAGTCAGGTTCGATATTCCAGTCATGTGGGGCGATAGCGCCTGGGGCCACTTGCCAGCTTCGGCGCCGTGGTTGTGTCACATCGACACCCACTTGACGCAACATCTCCATCGTCATTTCGATGTGGGGGGCGCTGGGAAGTGGACCGCCCAAGTGGCGCACGATGACGCCGTCTTCGAACCGTGCTCCCAGCAGAAGCAGCGCTGAGACAAACTGGCTGGAGCCAGAGGCGTCCAAGTGGATTTCCCCGCCTCGGACGGCGCCGGTTCCATGAATGACGAACGGCAGGGCGTCACCGCTGACGTTCGCCCCGAGGTGTCGCAGGCCCTCTAGCAGGGTTTTCATGGGACGTAGCCGAGCATGTGGGTCACCATCAAAGGTGATGTCACCCGATGCGAGCGCGGCCAGGGGAGGCACAAAGCGCATCACGGTGCCAGCCAAACCACAATCTATGTGCGCCGAGCTCGGCATGTCCCCAGGAGTAACCAGCCAATCCTGCCCTTGATCGGCGACGGTTACTCCAAGTGCTCGCAAAGCGCTGGCCATAAGTTCGGTATCTCGGGCGCGCAGCGGTGCGCGTAGCAGAGATTTCTGACCAGGTTCGGCCGCGCTGGCCAGAATTAGCGCGCGATTAGTCGCTGACTTGGAACCCGGCAGGTTTACGGTGGCTCGAATTGGCTGGTCCGCCTGCGGGGCGGGCCAAAGCGCAGAGGCAGCGGATGTCATTGCACCATTGTTGCAAGCAGCGGATTCGCGTGTTCACCTTGTCTAGCGTGTGGGCGGTGTGGAATCTGAATTGAGTTGCGCTCCGGCCCGCGGAAACTGTGTTTGTCCGATTGTGTAATGACTGCTCTGAACATTCGGGGCGATATTGTCGCGCAGGCTCGCAACAAGAGCGGCTCTTCGTTGCTCTTGATCGAGGTCTCTGAGTTGGCTTGACTCAAGCGTGTCGCGCAATTTTGCGGTGATGGCGGACAACCTGTCACTCATCACACCGATGGTTTCAGCATTGGGTGAGGTGTAGTTGGCGAGGATCGTGATGCTTCCTGGGCTGCTTTGCGCATCCATCGTGACGGGAGCGTCTTCGTCGGCTTGAGCCTGAAACAGTCCGAACCCAGCATCGGCCTTTTCGCCGCTTTCATTGGGGTTTACCGCGATCATCGCGGCATCTTGATTATCGCGCCCCGCGGTCTTGCCTGGGGTGGGAGGACTGAGAACGGCGGATACGGAGGCGATGTCGCACATGGGTTTGGTGCCATCGGTAGGCACAAGGTTTTTAACCGCGCTCTTCATGAAATGCGGACCTGGGTTGAGCTCGACTTTCACTTGCTTGTCAAGGTCCGCGAATTTAGCCACACACATGGCTGACGTGGCCAGCGCTCGCCCATCTTTGGTGGATTCCCCACGTAAAAGTTGAACGTAAGCAACGGTTCCGCTTTTGGTATCGAAGAAGAACGCGTCAGTGCGGTTCGCTGTCGCGACTCGCCCCTCATCAATGCTGACTTGTTCCCGATCTTTTGGTTGTTCAGCAATTTCGTAGTCGGAGTTCTGACCCGCGAAAAAGGTGAGGCCGATAGCCGTTCCCGCAACTGTGAGTACGGCGGCGGCCTTCAGGCTGCCCCTAATCCATCTAGCCATGACTCCGAACCTCACAACAAGTTTTTGTCGTACCAACGCATTAGCGTAATGAGTATGTGCGGTCGTTATGTTTCCACAGCTACAGCTGAACAGCTGGCGAACACCTTTAATGCGGGCGATTTCACACGAGGTCCGGCTGTTGAGCCCGACTATAACGTCGCCCCCACGAAAAATGTCCACATTGTTCGTATGACTCATCGCGATGACGTTGAGCGGGAAGTGGTTGATACCGCGCGGTGGGGATTGATTCCGTCCTGGGCTAAAGACATCAAAATTGGTTCTCGCCTTTTCAACGCTCGTGCCGAATCGGTGCGAACAACCTCCGCTTTTCGAAACGCTTTCGCGCGGCGTCGTGCCTTGATTCCAGCCGATGGTTGGTACGAGTGGACGCCTAAACAGTTTGGTCCGGGCAAGCAAGCGTTCTACATCACGCCCGAGAGTGGCCAGCTGGTTTTCGCCGGGCTGTGGGAGGTTTTCGGGCCCGACAAACTCATCACGTGCACGATCCTCACTACGCCCGCTCAAGGCGAGCTAGCGCGCATTCACGACCGGCAGCCCTTGGTGCTTTCGCCAGGGCAGTGGGAGGCCTGGCTGAAGGACGATGATGCCGCGGTGCAACTGCTGGAACATCCGGACATCACGGCGGTGAGATTGCGGCCGGTGGGTTCGGCGGTCGGAAATGTCGCAAATAACGGCCCTAGTCTTATTTCAGCTGTTGAAGAACAAACCGGCCCTGATCAGCTGTTTTAGCCGAAAGTACGATGCAAGCGGTTTTGCTAGGGGTGGAAAAAAGAAATTAAATGCATTATGCCCGTCACGCCCGTCACTACACCTCGTTGGCCAAGGCGGGTCTGACGGCATGACAGTTTCGGCTTGGGCACATCTCCCGGGAGCCGGTCGACAGACTCGGCGAAATACTCACCCAGATGAAGGGAGTCCACGTGACCCGCGCAAGGATGCCTCGCCCGCATGAGGTGCAGGCCGCCGCTCGCGACCCACGTTTTCTGCGTGCACAGGCCGCTCGTCCCGATCTTTCCTGGCGTACGCAAGCTCGTTGCCGCACTGTAGACCCAGAAACCTTCTTCCCGCTGCCCACTGAGCCAGCAGACTTGGCGCTCGCTCTGTGTAATGCCTGCCCAGTTGCGGCCGAGTGTCTTCGAGCAGCTCTTGAAGCTGGCGATTGCGAAGGCGTATGGGGCGGCACAACCCCACGTGAGCGCCGCGCCATGCTCGCCGCTTGGCGGGCTGATGAAGACAGCCCACTCCCAGTTGGCACCCCGACCCTCGTTGCCCCCTCGCTTCGTGGTTCGCGTCGTGGATCTACCCGTACTCCCATTCACGCCAAACGTGATGAGAACAAGCGGGAGACCGCGGATGTGTTGGGTGAGCTGTTGGCTGGTTCGCTCCGCTCTTAGCTGCTTGACCACCACTTATGCGAGTGGAAAGGCCATAGAAACACGCAAAAATATTCTTCGCCGAATTTTGACGGCGGGGAATATTTTTGTGTCTAGGCCGGTTGGAGCCAGCGTGACGATTTTGAAGCGCTGCCCTGAGCTCTCTGAGACCGTGCCATATGTCCCTGGAGTCACGGTGCCAGAGGCAGATTCTCCCATTTCGGGCACTTTTTTCGCCGAATCCTCGGCGATGCCCGCGAATTTCGCTGGACTAGACCAGATACCCTCAGAGCGCGAACACCAGTCGCATCCCGGCCGGGCAGGCCGGCGCATGGGGGGTAAGAAATCAAGCGTGACGTCAACCGAGAGTGACATCAACGCGCGTTTTGAACGAGACGCGTTGCAATACCTGGACCAGCTATATGCGGCCGGTCTTCGGATGACGCGCAATCCAGCTGACGCCGAAGACTTGGTTCAAGAGACCTACGTCAAGGCATTCGCCGCATTCCACCAGTTCAAAGAGGGCACAAACCTCAAGGCGTGGCTATATCGCATCCTGACGAACACTTTCATCAACAACTACCGCAAAAAGCAGCGGCAACCCCAGCAGAGCCCCACCGAGCAGATTGAAGACTGGCAGCTCGCGGCCGCCGCTTCTCACAGTTCAACAGGTTTGCGGTCCGCTGAAATGGAAGCTCTGGACAGCCTTCCCGACAACGATGTGAAACGAGCCCTGCAAGAACTCCCCGAGGAATTCCGCCTGGCGGTATACCTCGCCGACGTCGAAGGATTCGCATACAAAGAGATCGCGGAAATCATGGACACCCCAGTTGGCACTGTGATGTCCCGTTTGCACCGCGGCCGGCGTAATCTGCGGACTATGTTGGAAAGCTATGCGATTGAGCGCGGGTTGCTGCCCGCAGGCACGGGAGCGGGACGGTGAACTGTAGTCAGCCTCATGAAACACCGTGTGATGAGGTCCTCGGTGAGGTTTATCGGTACCTAGATGCTGAATGCGAAAATGACCGCACCAGTCGAATCAAGCAACATTTGTCAGAGTGTCACCCGTGCTTGCGGGAATTTGGCATCGAGCAAGAAGTAAAAGCATTGGTATCGCGCTGCTGTGGAGGAGATGTCGCCCCCGAGGCGCTTCGTGATCGTCTGCGCGACAAGCTACACACATTGATGGAAAAGCAGCCCGACGTCACTAAATAGAGCTAGGGGCGGCGCGGGCCGCCCCGAATTCGGCGCGCGATGGCCATTGACGCTCTGCCCTTCACATTCATCGAAGACCTGGCCCCTCGACGTTTTTTAATGTCTTGGCCCTGGTGGTCATCGCTAAGAGCCTGACCAAGATCATGAGCCCGCTGCCAATGGGCATGAATTAACTCGACCTTTGCGTCGTCCCAATCGAATTCGGCGATACATGGTCGGCTGAAATCGCTATCGAACGCTTCCCGAACCGCGTCGCATGCCGTCGAGAGATGGTAGAAAGTTCCCAACTGACCTGGGCGGCTAATCGATGTTAGGGCGCGAGCGGCTCGTGAACGGTTAGCCGCACGACGTATTTCGTCAGAAGGTTCCGACGTGTTCGCTCGGACATATGAGTCGATGTGACCTACTAGATCGCTTATTTCCCCAGACATTCGAGCATGTGCGGCGGGTGAAATGGCGGCTAGCACCTGCTCGTATAGTGCGTCTTCGCTCATTTCACTACGAGCTTTCCGCCAGCTCGCGTCAAGTGCGCTGTGATAGTCAACGGGCAGTAGAAGTCTCGGCGCAAGGTCTGCGAACCCAAGGTGATCTACCACGAATTTGAGCGTTCCCGCGGCCTTATAAAGATGGCGGTATGTTTGGTTCAGTCGAGTCGCGGTCATCTCGCAACGGCTCAGCTCAGGTGATTCGTGGGTGAGCCTATCGGCATCTTTCAGCAGGCGAGACTGCCTCGCGCTGCTCATATGCGAGGCGACGGTCACAAAATGCGCGGTTGCCTCGAGGGATTCTCGTATCTCCAAGCTGGATTTCACTATCGTTTCTTCCAGCGGATTGGTCACATGAAGAGGGTAATGCGTCGCTGAAAATCTGCCCACCGAACAAGGACGGACAAGCAGGTGGCGCGCACTCGTCGCAGAGGCGGTAATCTGGGCCGCCACGTATGGTGAATACGCGGCGGCTTCGGTTGTATTGATCGCGCTGGACGAAAGCTAGGGGTGAGTGATGGAACAGATTCGGGCTGAAATGGTGGCGAATGTGTGGCAAATCGCGGCCAAAGTTGGTGCGAAGATTGCCGAAGGGGACACCATCGTCATCTTGGAATCCATGAAAATGGAGATTCCGGTCATCGCGGAGACCTCCGGCGTCTTGACGGAACTCGCCGTCAAAGAGGGCGATGTCATTCAAGAGGGCGATTTGATAGCCGTCGTCAGTTAGGTCTTGTGTGTTTGGTGGCGAACTTGTAGCGGTCACCGCGATATAGCGAGCGCGCGAACTCCACCGGTGTGCCATCGTCCGCATAGCTGCGTCGCGATAGGAGCAGCATGGGGGCACCCACTTCCGTGTGCAAAAGCATGGCTTCGCGAGGCGGGCACAACACAGTCTCAATGGTTTCTTCGGCTTGACTAAGTGTTATTCCATAGTGTTCTCGTAGCGCACAGTAGAGCGATTTGTGCTGTTTAAGGTGCCTTTTGAGGTAGGGAAAGCGGCTCGCTGGCACGTACGCGGTTTCAATCGCCATGGGTTCCCCACTAGTGAGTCGCAGTTTTTCTATGCGGACCACCCGTGCGCCGCCGCGTAGTTCGAGACGAAGTGACACTTCTGAGTCGGCGTGTTCGATGTCCAAGGTAAGCAGCGTGGACGTGGGGAAGATGTCATTCGCCTGAATGTCGTCCAGCGGGTGATTGAGCTGTAATGTCTGTGTCGTTTTTGGATTCGCGACGAAAGTTCCTCGTCCCTGAGCTCGTTCCAAAAGTCCTTGCACTACGAGTTCGGTCAAAGCTTGCCGAACGGTGGTGCGTGAGGTGCGAAATTGTTCGGCAAGTTCTCTTTCCGGCGCGATCGCGTGTCCCGGCTTTAGGCCGGCTATGTCGTTGAGAAGTTTCTTTTTTACCTGGTAGTACTTGGGCTCGGCGTGAGTATCGTGTGCCGGCATGGCGCTCCTTTGGCGGCCTGCGGTCTGTTGCGGACGTAGCTGGGCAAGAAAGACCAAGTTTGCGGGAGGTTCGTGCAAATTGCGGCAAGTGATGGGGCAAGAACTCAGAAGAGTAGCCCCAGCTCAAAATGTGGCTAAGCCCGGCCTATCCCGAGCCAGGCATTGCGACATTAACGACGAAGAACTCACCACATTCCATCCATGGGTAAAAGTTCGACCTTCACGCTGAAGCTGGCACTCATCATGACTTAAATGAGGAAGCCCGACATGAAAATCAATGCAGTTCCCTACGATGTCCGCTGACAGCATGCGACAGTCACGCCGCAAGATCAGACGTCCGCACTCGGTGCCCTGAGCGAGCGGTCGGGCCGCCCGCGAGGCAGGATAGAGTCGTGAGCTCTCAAGCAGGCCGGATACGCGACGCTGATATCGCCCTCGTGCGGGAAAGATCGCCCATCGATGAGGTGGTCTCCCAGCGCGTCACCCTCAAAAACGCTGGTGGCGGCAACATGAAAGGGCTCTGCCCCTTCCACGATGAACGCTCGCCCTCATTTAACGTGAGCCCGGCTCGTGGCTTCTTCCACTGCTTCGGCTGCGGTGTCGGTGGCGACGTCATCAGTTTCGTCATGCGCACCGAACTGCTCAGTTTCGCTGAATCAGTGCAATGGCTCGCCGACAGAGCGGGAATCGCACTCACCTACGAAGAATCCGGGCCAGCTCCCAATCGCAAACCCGGCCAGCGTCAGCGGCTCATCGCCGCGCACACCGCCGCCGCCGTGTTTTACCGACAGCAACTGCTTACCCCAGGCGCCCGAATCGCCCGCGACTTTCTGGCGCAACGGGGCTTCGATCAGCAAGCCGCCGAACAATTCAGTTGCGGATTCGCCTCACCCGAATGGGATGCGCTCTCCAAACATCTACTTCACCAAGGCTTCTCCGAAGAAGAGCTCATCACCGGCGGACTCGCTAAACACGGTGGGCGTTCCGGGAATCTCATCGACCGATTCCGACGTCGACTCATGTGGCCGATTCGCGACCTCACCGGTGACATCATCGGATTCGGTGCCCGCCGGCTCTTCGACGATGATGACGGACCCAAATACCTCAACACCCCCGAAACCCCGATTTACAAGAAATCTCAAGTGCTCTATGGCGTCGACGCGGCCAAACGCGAAATCGCCTCCAGCCACCGCGCTGTCATCGTCGAGGGATACACCGATGTGATGGCCTGCCACCTTGCCGGCATTGGCAGCGCTGTCGCTACCTGCGGAACCGCATTCGGTGCTGATCACGTTGGGGTGCTCCGTCGCCTGTTGATGGACCAAGATGAATTCCGTGGCGAAGTGATTTTCACTTTTGACGGTGACGCCGCCGGGCAAAAAGCAGCCATGCGCGCCTTCGAGGACGACCAAAAGTTCGTCGCGCAAACCTTCATCGCCATTTCGCCAGACGACATGGACCCCTGCGAGCTGCGGCTAGCCCACGGCGACACCGCGGTGCGAGACCTGGTCGCCCGGCGTGAGCCGCTCATCAACTTCGTGCTGCGCACCACGATTGCCCGCTACGACCTGGGCACGGTCGAAGGGCAAGCAGCCGCACTGCGTGCGACAGCGCCGTTGGTGGCAAAAATCAAAGACAGATCGCTGAGACCTGGATACGCACGACGTCTCGCTGGCTATCTAGGCATAGAAGTGGAACAAACGAACGCGGCGATCTCAGCCGAACTACGAGCCCCCGGTAATAATGCGCCCGCTCAACGAGCTGCCCCTGATGCCACGATAGACCCAGCCGTACGAGAACTAGAACGCGAAGCGTTGCGTTTGGCCGTGCAATATCCCGTGCTCGCGGGTCCACACTTTGACGCCATCGACGAAACCGCATATTTGGACCCGGTACACATCGCGATTCGCCGAGCGATCACGGCAGCCGGCGGCGCCGATTCAGCCACCGAAGGACCACAGTGGATAGACAAAGTGTCAAGCGCCTGTGAAGACCTCATCGCCAGCTCCACCGTGTCACAACTCGCCGTAGAATCCGCGCGCAGCGCCGCCGACCCGGATCAGCCCTACGTCGCGGTTGTTCTCGCTAGGCTTCAAGAACTCGCCGTAACCCGTCGAATCGCGGGCGTGAAATCCCGATTGCAGCGCATGAACCCCGTCGAACACACCAGCGAATACAACACCCTGTTCGGCGAACTCATCGCACTCGAACAGCAAAAACGAGGTCTCCGCGAACAGGCTATTGGAGGCTTGTGACATGCGGTTCGCGCAACGCGTCAAAGAAGCTTTTCTTGGGGTGCAACTGCCCGAAGGAGTCGTTGTTTCGCTGGAGCCCGGTGAACATGTCACGGCCTGGGCTCGCACCGACAGCGGTGAAACTCTCGTATGCACCGAGCGACGTTTGTGGCATGTAGCGGGAAACGAGCCCGTTTCGTGGCGCTGGCACACCATTCACAAAGCCACCTGGGCGCATGACGCGCTCACTCTGATTCCCGGCGAAGAAGTCGAGCCCGGCGTGGTCAAAGACGCCCCACCACGCCGCTGGCAGCTCGTCGAGCCGTCCAAAGTGCCGGCCGAAGTTCACGCCCGAGTCACTCGAAGCGTCGCGCACGCCGAACACCACATGCCGCCAGGAGTATGGGTGATCGCGCGCCGAATAGCTGGCCGTGACGGCTTGGATTGGGTGCTGCGTTTTGACGAGGGCGTGGATACGGCGACTACGCGGGCGCAGGCAGACGAGCTGCGCACACAAGCGCAGCAGAATTACTTCTAGAAAAGGGTCGGGCAAGCCCGACCCCGGCACTACGGTTGTATAGCCGCGCTGGCTGGCGGAGGGGGCACCACCGGCTTATGGCCAACGCCGTTGCTCAACCCCATCTTGCTTCTCACTTTGCGTTTCGCGACATTGCCCAGCTCGTCCGCTTTCGCCTGCACTATGCCCGCCGCCTCCTGAACAGCTGGTCGTTCACTGAAGCGCTTGGCCAGATCCCGCAGCTGTTCGTACCGTTGTCGACCGGCCCGAGCGCCCAACACGTATCCGGCCGCCACACCCGCAACAAAATACAAGGTTCTTTTCATACTGACCCATCCTGCCGTCTGACGATTGCCCATGGTGGGCGGCGCGCGGAACGACCCCATACTGGGTCGCGGGCGCCGTAATGCCATGCGGTACTCTTACCCACGTCGACGCGCCGTAAACATTACGGAGCACGATCCCCCGTAGCTCAATTGGCAGAGCATTCGACTGTTAATCGAAGGGTTACTGGTTCGAGTCCAGTCGGGGGAGCATCTTTGCTGGTGGTGGCCCATCTTGTTCGGGCCGTTCGGCTATTCCCCATGGTTTACCCCATGCTTTTGGTGTGACTGATTAC